>DAORMJ010000016.1:62793-81505 GCA_035440445.1 Xanthobacteraceae bacterium | reverse complement strand
TCCGGTTCTTCGCGATGTGGCGCGTGCGCGGCGCCCTCGATGACGACGTGGTCGACGGGGCAATAGCACTCGCGTTCCGCAAAATGAACTTGCTCCATGCTGGCGTAAGGATCGTGTTCGCCTTTGACGATCAAGACCGGCACGCGAATATGCGTGAGCTCGGCATGTAAATCCATCACGCGCCGAAAGCCCGGATCCAGCCACGCTCCGCTCCAGCCGCGAAACGTATTGTCGGGATCGCGGTGCTGACGCGCGAGCTTTTCTCGCAGGCCACTCGTTTCGTATTCTGCGGTGACCTTGCGGATCATGTTCAGATTGAGCTCCTCCACGAAGAAGTGCGGCTCTATCAGGACGAGCCCGCGCACCCGGTGGTCCTGCACGCTTCCGGCATAGGCCGCCGCGATCGTGCCACCGTCGCTGTGGCCGACAAGAATCCCCCGCCGGAATCCGATCTTGTCGAGCAGCGCTGGCAGCACTTCCTTCGCTTCGCGCTGCATGAAGTCGAGTGGACGCGGAAGCGAGACGAGATCGGACTTCCCGTAGCCTGCGCGTGAATAGGCGAAGACGCGCGTGCCGGTGGCATGCGCAAGGGCTTCCGGAAAATCGCGCCAGATGGAGACCGAGCCTAATCCTTCATGCAGCAGCACCAGCGTCGGCGCGCTCTCCGGCGCGTCGCCGAACCACGCACACTCCAGCTTGATGCCGCCGATCTCGATAAAGTCGCTCATGCTTGCGCCTGCCATTTAATTCCGGATTTTCCTGCCCAGGTCTTTGATGATCTCGCGTGCTGCATTGTGTCCGGGTGCGCCGGTTACGCCACCGCCGGGATGCGTTCCCGAACCGCACATATAAAGCCCCGGCAGCGGGCCGCGATAATTAGCATTCCCGAGTGCGGGCCGCGCGGAAAACATTTGCCCAAGATCGAGTGCGCCGTGAAAGATGTCGCCGCCGACAAGGCCGAACGTACGTTCCAAGTCGAGCGGAGACATGATCTGCCGCCCGAGCACGGAGCTTTTGAAGTTCGGCGCATATTGATTGACCGTGTCGATCATCAGCTCCGCGACTACTTCTTTATGATCGTCCCAGGACCTTCCGTCCGGAAGCTGCGGCGCAACGTGCTGGCAAAAAAGACTCGCCACATGCTGTCCTTTCGGCGCGAGGGTTTCGTCGAGCGTTGAGGATATGACGAGTTCGACGATGGGCTGTTTCGACCATCCGTTCGTGCGCGCATCGAAATAGGCCTGCTCCATGTAGCGCAGGCTCGGCGCCAGAATAATGCCCGCGGTGTGGTGCTCGGCCAGCTCTTTTCCCGGCAGGGCCGGAAAGTCCGGAAGCTCGGATAGCGCCACGTTCATGCGAAACGTGCCGGAGCCGACGCGCCAGTTTTCCATGTGGCGGCGAAAATCGGCCGGGAGCACATTCGGCTCCATCAGTTTCAGATAGAGCAGTTTCGGATTGAGATTGGAGACTACTGCCCGGCCGCGGAAGACCTTGCCGCCTTCCGTCACCGCACCGACGGCCCTGCTTTTCTCCACGAGAATTTCTTTTACCGGCGAGGACAGCAGAATTTCCGCGCCGCTTGCAGCGGCGGATTTCGCCATCGCTTGCGTGATCGCTCCCATCCCGCCGATGGCGTGGCCCCAGACGCCCTTCTTGCCGTTCACTTCGCCGAAGCAGTGATGCAGGAGCACATAGGCGGAGCCTGGCGTGTATGGGCTCGCGTAGTTGCCGACGATGCCGTCGAAGCCATAGACGGCCTTGATGGGATCGCTTTCGAACCAGCCATCGAGATAGTCACCGGCGGAGTTCGTGAAGAGATCGAGCAGTGATCGCTGTCCGCTCAGCCCCAGTTTGCGAAGGCGGTTCGCGAGCGCGCCGGTGCGGATCAGTTCGGGAATTGCGGAGAGTGGACTTCCCGCGGCGATGTTCGGCGGGGTCTCCAGAACCAATTCCCGCAGCACATCCGCCACGAGATCGAGTTCAGCGGAATAGGCGTCAAGCTTCGCCGCGTCCTTCACGGAGAACTTCGCGACCTCTTCCTCGGTCCGGCCTGCGCCGGTTTTCAGGTAGCGCCCGTCCGGCAACGGCAGGAAGTTCGAGACCTTTCGCTCAACGACTTTCAGGCCGTATGCGGCGAGTTCGAGGTCGCGGATGACCTTGGGATTGAGCAAGGATACCGTGTAGGCCGCGACGGAGTTCCGGAAGCCGGGGTGGAATTCTTCCGTTACCGCGGCGCCGCCGGCGACGGCGCGGCGCTCCAGCACCACGACCTTGAGCCCCGCCTTGGCGAGATAAGCCGCGCAGACGAGGCCATTGTGGCCTCCGCCGACGATGACGGCGTCGTAGTCAGCCTCTTTCCCGTTCAAACTTCACCCGGAATTTGCATTTCCCGGCCCGAATAGGCCACAAAGCGCCCTCATGTGAAACCCGCGCCCGGCCGAAGTGGCGAGCGGCGCCGAAACCCTTGAAATATGACAGAAAACCTCTCTCCCCGCGTGAGCTTCGTGTCGCTTGGCTGCCCCAAGGCGCTGGTCGATTCCGAGCGGATCGTCACCCGACTCCGGGCCGAAGGCTACGAGCTCGCGCGCGACCACGCCGGCGCGGATGTCGTGCTCGTCAATACCTGCGGCTTTCTCGACAGCGCGAAGGCGGAGAGCCTTGCCGCGATCGGTGATGCGCTGGCCAAGAACGGCAAGGTCATCGTCACGGGCTGCATGGGCGCAGAGCCGGAAAGCATCCGCTCGGTGCATCCCTCGGTGCTCGCGGTCACCGGGCCGCAGCAATATGAGGCGGTGGTCTCGGCCGTGCATGAAGCGGTGCCGCCGAAGCACGATCCGTTTCTCGATCTTGTCCCTGAACAGGGCATCAAGCTCACGCCGCGTCATTACGCGTATCTGAAGATTTCCGAAGGCTGCAACAATCGCTGCACGTTCTGCATCATCCCGAAGCTGCGCGGCGATCTCGTCAGCCGCCCGGCGGCGGATGTGCTGCGCGAGGCCGAGCGCCTCGTGAAAGCGGGCGTGAAAGAGCTGCTGGTCATTTCGCAGGATACATCCGCGTACGGAATCGATCTGAAGTTTGCCGACAGCAAATTCCGGGACCGCGACGTGCGCGCGAAGTTCGTCGATCTTGCGCGCGAACTTGGCGAGCTCGGCGCCTGGGTGCGGCTGCACTACGTCTATCCCTACCCGCATGTCGATGACGTGATGCCGTTGATGGCCGAAGGAACGGTGCTGCCTTATCTCGACATTCCGATGCAGCATGGCAGCCCGAGCGTGTTGAAGCGCATGCGCCGGCCCGCGTCGCAGGAGAAGCAACTTGCTCGTATCATGAAATGGCGAGAAGCGGTGCCGAACCTGACGTTGCGCTCAACTTTCATCGTCGGCTTTCCGGGAGAAACGGAAGAAGAGTTCTCAGAACTGCTCGCATTTCTGGAAGAAGCGCAGCTCGACCGCGTCGGTTGCTTCAAGTTCGAGCCCGTGCGCGGCGCGCCCGCGAACGAACTGGAGAACCCGGTCCCGGAGGAAGTGAAGTCGCAGCGCTATGCGCGTTTCATGGAAACGCAGCAGAAGATCAGCGCCAAGCGCCTGCGCGCAAAGGTCGGAAAGCGCGAGCCTGTGATCATCGATAGCGTAACGCCCGGCGGCGCGGTCGGCCGCACCCGAGGTGACGCACCGGAGATCGACGGCGTCGTGCACATCACGAGCCGCCGTCCGCTAAAAGTCGGCGAGATCGCGACCGTCAAAATCGATAGCGCCGATGCCTACGACCTGCGCGGGAGCGTCACCGGCTTCTGATCCACCGATCCGCTCCCGGCAACTGTCCGGTTCGCTGCCGCGATCAGATCATGTACCCCGCGCGGAAGCCGCCCCAATGGCGGCCGAGAACCCGGATCGGCGCATCGATCTCCCACATCATGAAGATGTTTCCGCCACCCATGTCGCGCGGATAGTACTGGATCAGATAAGGCCGTGTGTTTCGCGCGGCCGACAGGCCCGCGCGGTCGTCGAAGATGCGCTTGTTGCGGCTGTTCGCCGTATTCCATTCGACATCGTCCGGTCTCTGCGGATGGGAGTATTTCTTGTTGTGCACCGGAAGGTAAGCGTTGCGATCGACCGCCCCGCAGAAAACCATTCTTGAATCGGCTTCAAGGAGCGGCTCCTGGATCGGCCAGAGCACGGGCTCGAGCTTCTCGACATAGGGCTTATGGTACTGCACCGGGTTCGTGCCCGGGATCGGCTCGTAGTAATTGTCGAACATCATTTCGGCACTCACCTGTCCCGAGCGGATCAGGTCTTCGATCGCAGCGCCTATCTTTTGCGCCGTCCCGACCGCGAGCTCGATGATATCCCGATTTTCCGCTCGCACGCGGTCGAGCCTTTCCTTCAGCATGGCGGCAGAGTCGGGCGTGATGTTGAAGAACGCACAATGAATACCGAGATCGGTTTGATTGACCACCTGCGCCGGCACGCTACCCACGCCGGAGATGTCGAGATAAATGCTTTCGCCGACGCGGAGCACCAGCTCGTCGGCTGACTTCAGGAGTACCCCGCCTTCGCTCGCATCCACGGTGAGGGTTTTCGCGGTAACGCCGGCACCCTTTACGGTCACGGCCCATTCGCACGGCAGACGATCGCTTTGCCTGCGGTCGCCAATTTCGGTCGCGCGCAGGAAGATGCTGAGACGCTTGCGCAGCGTCGCCGCAAGGTCGGCCGCGAGATTGGCCGATGTATCGATATGCGCGCTCTCCTGACGCGCATGGCTCGTCGCATCCCGAATGCGCGAAACGCTCTGCGCCACGGTGCCGATGAAATTGGAATTCTCGGATGCGTTGATCGAGAGCTCCGCTGTCGTTGCGACCTGCTCCTCTACGGAAGACGAAACACTCGCGAACAGCGGACGGATTTCCGCGATCACGCTTGCGATCCGCGCGAGCATGGTCATGGATTCGCTCGCATCCTTGCGCAGCGCGTCGATCTTCGACGTGATCTCGGTGATGGCTTGTTGCGTTTCGGCCGATAGCGCCTTGACCTCATTGGCGACGACTGCGAAGCCGCGGCCCGCGTCACCCGCGCGCGCGGCCTCGATCGAGGCATTGAGTGCAAGAAGATGGGTTTGCTTCGCGACGTTCGAAATGAACGTCACGACCTTTCCGATCTCCGCCGAGGACGACTGCAGGCGCTCCACCTGCCTGCCCGTGGTGCTTGTGACCTCTCCGGCTTCGATCGCCAGATCGTTGGCCTTGTGAATTTGCGAGCTGATCAGCGTCGAAGACTGGGCGAGCTGTTCGGTTGCCGTCGCGAAGGCATGGACATTCGCTTCGGCTATCCCGACCTGCTCGGAGAGGTTTGCGGTCGAGTTCCGGATCGACTCCAGGGAATGAGACGCATTCGCTATCCCGTCATGAACGGTGTGCGCGGCGCCCCCGACCTTGTCGATAAGAACGGCAAGATCCGCCTCGAGCAGATCGAGCGACTCCCGAGCATGACGCAAGGAGCTGGCCTGGCTTTCGGTCGCGGGCTCAGGCGCGGCCGAAACCACCACCGGCTCGATACCGGCGGCAAGCTCCGTCACGGCGCTCTTTCTTCGAAAGAACTGAACCATGGATTGGCCGATTTCCCTGTCCCCGGCCGAAGATAGGCTGATTCTCTGCCCGCGCTCCGGTATTTAGGTCCGATGCGCGGGCGGTCGTTCGATCAGGGAAGCAGGACGGTCTGGCCGGTCGTATTGCGGGCCTCGATATCCCGATGGGCCCGCTCGACTTCCTTCAGCGGATAGGTCTGGTTGATCTGCAGCTTGACCTTGCCCTTCTCGATTACCTTGAAGAGGTCCTTGGCACCCGCCTCCAGTTCTTTGCGGGTCGCGAAATAGTGGATCATGGTCGGCCGGGTCAGAAACAGCGACCCCTTCGTCGCGAGGATGCCGAGGTTCACGCCTTCGACCGGCCCGGACGCGTTGCCATAGGAGGCCAGCATGCCGCGGGGCTTCAGGCTGTCGAGCGAGCTCATGAAGGTCGACTTGCCGACACCGTCATAGACCACGTCGCATTTCTTGCCCTTGGTGATCTCGGCCACGCGCTTCGCGACGTCCTCGTCGCGATACAGGATGACGTGGTGGCAACCGTTCTTCTTCGCGATCTTCGCCTTGTCCTTGGAGCCGACCGTGCCGATGACGGTGGCACCCAGTGCGTTGGCCCACTGCGTCAGGATCTGCCCGACTCCCCCCGCCGCCGCGTGGACGAGCACGGTGTGGCCTTTCTTCACGCGAAATAGCGAGCGCAGGAGGTATTGCGCGGTGAGGCCCTTCAACATCATCGCGGCTGCGGTTTTATCGCTGACTTTTTTCGGGAGCTTGATGACCCGGTCCGCCGGGACATTGCGCTCGGTAGCGTAAGCGCCCTGCAGCGTGCCGTAAGCGACGCGGTCGCCCTTCTTGAGGCCCCTGACGCCCTTACCGAGGGCAAGCACGACGCCAGCACCTTCGTTGCCGGGCGAGAAAGGATAATTCGCAGGCTTGTAAAGGCCAGTCCGGAAATAGGTGTCGATGAAGTTCAGGCCGATCGCAGTCTGTTTGATGCGGATCTCGCCCGGCCCCGGATCGGGCAACGAGACTTCCTCATACTTCATGACCTCAGGACCGCCGTGCTCATAGATCCGAACCGCAAACGCCATTTCATCCTCCAAAAGTGCCGCCATCAGCGGGCAGCGTTGTAACGCTTTTGCCTGTCACAATCGAGAGCGCCTGATGCAGAGACGTCAGCGCCCGCCGGACACCCGCACGGTCGTTCCGACCACGTAGGACGCCTGCTCCGAGAGCAGATAGAGGATCGTCTCGGCGACCTCCTCTGCTTTTCCCTCGCGGCCGGCGGGGATCATGGAACGAAGACGCTCGACACGGTCCGGCTGGCCGCCGCTCGCGTGAATGTCGGTATCGATCAGGCCCGGCGCGACGGCGTTAACGCGGATTCCTTCCGCAGCGACTTCGCGGGACAGGCCGATGGTGAGCGCATCGATCGCGCCCTTGGAGGCCGCGTACCAGACATATTCGCCCGGAGCGCCGAGCGTCGAGGCCATGGAGCCGAGGTTGACGATCGCGCCGCCCTTTCCGCCATGCTTTATCGAGATGCGCCGCACCGCTTCACGCGCGACCAAAATCGCGCCGGTGACGTTCACGTCGATCACCCGGCGCATCATTGCCGGATCGGCATCGGCGACGCGCCCGCTATCGCCGACGATGCCGGCGTTGTTCACGAGATGCGTCAGCTTGCCGAACTTGTCGACTTCCTCGAACATTCGCCGGATGTCGGCTTCGTTCGCCATGTCGCCCTGTATCGCGATTGCGCGAGCGTTGCTCTTCTCGACGTCGGCCACGACTTCAGCCGCTGCCTTTTCATTGCCGAGATAGTTAATCGCGACGTCATAGCCCTGCCGCGCTGCTAACCGTGCTGTCGCGGCACCTATGCCGCGGCTTCCGCCGGTAATGAGTAAGAGCTTCTTTTCCATCACTATCCCGTCTTCTTTCCGTCGTTGGCGTCTGCTTTGACGCCTGCCTTCGCCTTCTTTGCATTCCGCCGCATGGCGATGTTGACGCCCTCGACCAGCGCCGCAAAGGCCATCGAGAAGTAGATGTAGCCGCGCGGTATCTTGAAGCCGAGGCCATCGGCCACCAGCGCGACCCCGATCAGCAGCAGAAATGCCAGCGCCAGCACCTTGGTGGTCGGATGACGCGAGATGAAGTCGGAGATGTAACCCGAGGCCGCATACATGATCGTGATCGCGATCAGCACCGCGATCACCATGATTTCGATGTCGTCGGCGAGCCCAATCGCGGTGATGATAGAGTCGACCGAAAAGACGAGGTCGATCGCGACGATCTGCAGAATGATCGCCCAGAACGCCTTGTTCGCTGCCGAAGCGCTCTTGTCCGCGCTTTCTCCCTCTACCGTCGAATGCAGTTCCTGCGTGGCCTTAACGATCAGGAAGACACCACCGGCAAAAAGCACAATATCTCGCCATGAAAATCCATGGCCGAAGAGCGAGAATACCGGCTCTTTGAGCGCGATGATCCAGGTCAACAAAAACAGGAGCGCAATACGGAAAACGAGTGCGAGGCTGAGCCCGATCTGGCGCGCGCGCTTCGCGGTCTGCTTGCTCAGACGCGACACGAGCAACGAGATAAAGATCACGTTGTCGATGCCGAGAACGATCTCGAGGACGGTCAGCGTGACCAGTGCGACCCATGCTGATGGATCGGTGATCCAGCTAAATAGCGGCAGGCTCATCTCTTTGTGTTTCCGGTGAATCCCGCAGTGGACGGATTGAACGCTATCACGCCCGGTCAGGTCCAGACACAACCCGCGGAAAGATGCCCGCACATTCGCAATGCGGGCCGCTTTCCGCTATGCCGGTGCGGTAGCGGTTTTAGCGGGTATGTTGGTTTGATGGATCAGGAGCGGAGCACATTCGACAGCATCGTCGTCGGCGGCGGTCCTGCTGGGCTCATTGCGGCGATCGCGCTTGCCCGGCGTGGATTGCGGACCGTTCTGCTTGCGCCTGCCGCCGAGCACGAAGATCGCCGCACCACGGCCCTGCTCGGCAGCTCCGTCGATATTCTTTCAGCGCTCGGGGTGTGGGAGGCTATAGCCGCCAAGGCCGCCCCGTTGCGCCAGTTGCGTCTTGCGGACGGCACCCGCCGGCTCGTGCGCACGCCCGAAGTTCTCTTCGATTGCCGGGAGATTGGCCGCGATGCATTCGGCTACAACATCGCGAACGAAGCACTGCTTGCGATCCTTCGCGGAGCAGCCGCGGGCCAACCAGACCTCGAGGTAATTTCGCAAGCGGCAAGTGCCGTTACGCTGAACGACGAGATCGTGTCAGTTGCGCTGCCCGATGGCCGGTCGATGTTCGGAAAACTTGTTGTCGCGGCCGATGGGCGTCATTCGATCAGCCGGGCGGCCGCGAGCATAAAAATGGCGAAGCGTGCGCTACCCCAGTTCGCCGTTGCGCTCAATTTCGCGCATACCCGGCCCCATCACGACGTTTCGACCGAGTTTCACACCGAGAGCGGGCCTTTCACGCTGGTGCCGCTCCCGGGACTGCGATCGAGCCTCGTCTGGGTATGCACGGCCAAGGAAGCAGAACGCATCCGCATGACGGACGATGCGGAACTCTCCGAAGAGATCGCGCGCAAGTCGCACTACATCGTCGGCAGTGTCCGGATCGATGGGCCGCGCGGCGTATTTCCGCTCGGCGTCGAAGTGGCGGAGCGTTTCGCGGTGAGCCGCGTTGCGCTGGTCGGAGAAGCCGGCCATGTCATTCCGCCGATCGGCGCGCAGGGACTGAATCTTGGAGTTCGTGATGCCGATGCGATTGCACGGCTTGCGGGCGACGCGGTCCGCGAAGGGCGCGATCCGGGCGCGGATGACGTGCTTTCGGCCTATGATGTCGAACGCCGCGCGGATGTGCGCTCGCGCGCAGTTGCCGTCGAAATGCTGGGCCGCTCGCTCCTGAGCGGTTTTCTGCCGATCCATATCGCCAGAGGGTTTGGCCTCGAAATCGCGTCGCGCGTGCCGTTCCTGCGCCGGAATTTGATGCGGAGCGGGCTCGGACACGATGACGGCGGTCAGAACACGGCGGAAAGCGCGTAATTTTTCCGTAAGCTGCGCGACCGAGGAACATTCTTCGCCGCTGCGAGTCTGCCCATTGAGCCGTCTTAGGGGGCATCTCCGGAAATTGTGATTCCGAAATGATGGCCAAAGCGGCAAGATTGCTGCTCACTCTCGCCTGACATCCACGGCAACGCGAAGGTCTATCGATGCATGTGCCTGCTGCCACCGCGGCGACCGAGACGCTCCTGAACGAATTCCGCCGCGTGCGCGGCGATACCGAGCGGCTTGCGGAGCCGTTGTCGCCGGAGGACCAGATCCTGCAGTCGATGCCGGATGCCAGCCCCGTGAAGTGGCATCGCGCGCATACGACGTGGTTCTTCGAAGCATTCGTGCTGAAGCAGTACGATCCCGACTACCGCCCCTTCGATGAGCGCTTCAACTTTCTCTACAATTCATATTACGAGGCGATGGGTGCGCGGCATCCGCGGCCGCAACGCGGCCTGCTCAGCAGGCCCTCGGTCGAGGAAGTCGGACGCTATCGCGCGCATGTCGACGAGGCCATGGCGCGGCTGATCGAGCGTTCGCATGGCAACAAGCAGAGTGAGCTCGCGTCACTGATCGTGCTCGGATGCCATCACGAGCAGCAGCATCAGGAACTACTGCTGACCGATGTGCTGCATCACCTTTCCTGCAACTCGATCAAGCCGGCTTATCGCGAACGGGAAGCCGATGCGCCGGGTGTGGCCGCGCCGACGAAGTTCGTTTCCTTCGCGGGAGGCCTGGTCGATACCGGTTATGATGGCGACGGATTTTTCTACGACAACGAAGGCCCGCGTCACAAAACCTATCTCCGTCCCTTCGCAATCGCCGACCGCGCAGTCACCAATGGCGAGTGGCTCGAATTCATGCGCGATGGCGGCTACGAGAACGTCACGCTGTGGTTCTCCGACGGCTGGTACAAGTGTGGCGAAGAAGGCTGGCGCGCGCCGCTCTATTGGGAAGAGCGCGACGGCGAATGGTTATCGATGACGCTCGGCGGATTGCAGCCGGTCAATCCGGCGGCTCCGGTCACGCATGTCAGCTATTATGAGGCCTATGCGTTCGCGCGTTGGGCAGGCAAACGCCTGCCACTTGAGGCCGAATGGGAACTCGCTTCGGCAGGCTTGCCGGTCAAAGGCAACACGGTCGGCAGCGGCGCGCTTCGTCCGCTGCCTGCTAAACTGAACGGTGTCGCGCTCCATCAAATGTTCGGCGACGTCTGGGAGTGGACCGCAAGCCCCTATCAGCCTTATCCCGGCTTTCGCGCGGTGCCCGGCGCGGTCGGCGAATACAACGGCAAGTTCATGGTGAACCAGTTCGTGCTGCGCGGCGGGTCCTGCGCCACGCCGGAAGGGCATATCCGCCCCACCTATCGCAATTTTTTCTATCCGCATCAGCGCTGGCAGTTTTCCGGCCTGCGTCTCGCGCAAGACATGGAAGGATAAGCCATGCTCGACAAGACGCAGAACAACTCCTTCTATCGCGATGTCGTGGCCGGGCTTTCGCTTCCGCAGAAGGCCTTGCCGCCGAAGTATTTCTATGACGAGCGCGGCTCGCAGCTGTTCGAGGCGATCTGCGAACTGCCGGAGTACTATCCGACGCGCACAGAAGCGGCATTGTTATCCCGCATCGCGCCGGAGCTTGCCGCTGCACTCCATGGCTACGATCACCTGATCGAGTACGGGAGCGGTGCCAGCAAGAAGACGCGTATCGTGCTCGATGCCCTGACCTCGTTGAACACTTATGTGCCGATGGATATCAGCGAGGAGTTCCTGCTCGGCGTCGCGGAAATTCTGAATGCCGACTATCCGCATCTTGATGTGGTGCCGCTGGTTGGTGACTTCACAAGCGACGTGGTCCTGCCGCGCGAGGTGCGGCACGGAAAGAAAATCGGCTTCTTTCCCGGCTCTACGATCGGAAATCTCGGGCCTGAAGGCGGCCGGGAGTTCCTGCGGCAGGCCCGCCGCACGCTCGGCGATGACGCCGCCTTTCTGCTGGGCGCGGACCTGGTGAAAGACGAGGACGTGTTGCGCACGGCCTATAACGACCGAGCGGGTGTCACGGCGGATTTCAACCTAAATCTTCTGGCGCGCATCAACCGAGAACTCGGCGCAAATTTCGATGCGCGCGCTTTCCATCATACCGCGATTTGGAATCGGCTGGAGAGCCGGATCGAAATGCATCTCGTCAGCGATGAGGCCCAGAGCGTTTCCGTGAACGGGAATGTGTTTCGCTTCCGCAAGGGCGAAACGATTCACACCGAAAATTCCTACAAGTTCACACCGGATCGGATCGAAGAACTATCGCAAGCGTCCGGCTGGAGCGTCCGCACACTATGGGCGGACGAAGCGTTTCCCTTTGCAGTCGCTTTGCTGGATGCGCGCTGACTACTTGATGCGGGGATAGGTGCGCGACTTTGTCGTCCGGAAGACGGGCGCGATCGGTACCGGCAGCGCGGGAATTTGCTTCTCGCCGTTCGATGAAACCAACTGATGCTGAAACAGTCCCCGCTTGACGAAGTGTTCGTCCGCGAGCGCTTCTTCGAGCGTCGCCATGATCGTCGTGCAGCAATCGGCGGCGGCGAATTTCGGCTTCCAGTGCGCCGCGGTTTCTTTTGCGATCAACTCCCGGACCGCCTTCTTCGTCGCGGCGGGATCCTTGAAGTCGTTCGCGAGTTCGCCTTGTAACCCGATGGTGGCGCAAAACGCGGTCCAGAATTTCTGCTCCAGCGCGCCACAGCAGACAAACTTGCCGTCTTTGGTCGGATAAATCTGATAGCGCGGCGAGCCGCCCGTGGTGCTGAGTGATGTCGGCGCGGGTTCCTTGCCAGTCGCGTGCAATGTCGCGAGCGCCATCCATGCGAAGGTGAACATGGCGTCCGCCATGGCGATATCGATATAGCTGCCCTTCCCGCTTTTGCCGCGCGCAATCAGCGCGAGCAGGATGTTGGTGACGGCCGGAAAAGTGCCGCCGCCGATATCCGCGACAAGCGCAGGCGGCACAACGGGATCGCTGGCGGGTCCGGGTGCCAGGGAAAGCAAGCCCGTCGAGGCGATATAGTTCAGGTCGTGGCCGGCTTCGTCGCGCTTCGGGCCTTCCTGCCCGTAGCCCGTGATGGAGCAGTAGATGAGCTTCGGATTGATCTTGGAAAGCTCGTCATAGCCGAGCCCGTGCTTCTGCATCACGCCCGGACGAAACTGTTCGACAAGAATGTCGGCGCGGGCCGCGAGTTCGCTCGCAGCCTTGCGGCCCTCCTCGCTGCGCAGATCGACGACGAGACTTTTCTTGCCGCGATTGAGCATCGCGAAAGCGGCGGAGATCCCGTCCCACTGCGGCGGGTAACGGCGCATGTCTTCGCCACCCGGCTTTTCGACCTTGATGACTTCGGCACCCGCTTCCGCAAGCATGAGCGTCGCGACGGGCCCCGGCAGCAGGGTCGTGAAGTCCGCGACGAGAAGACCTTTGAGCGGCGGTTCTGGTGTGTTCTGGTTCATTGGAAAAACGTGACCGGCAGGAGCTTTCGCTCAATCAGATAGAGCAACGCGGTCACGGTCAACACGGAAGCAATGGTGCCGATTAGTACGGCATTGGAGGCCGGCTGCACGTAGACACCATACTGACGCGCCATCACGAAGGCATTCAGCGCCGGAGGTAACGCCGCCATGAGGACGGCGGTGTAAACCCAGACCGGATTGAACCCGCCAAGCGCAACCAGAAGCGCCCAGATCAGGAGCGGATGCAGCAGCAGCTTGATGGCAATGAGCATCGGTACTTCGCGCGGTGTTTCGGTGAAAGGCCGTAGAGCCACGGTCACGCCGAGCGCGAAAAGTGCGCAGGGTGCGGCGGCGTTTTTCAGGAACTCGAGCGTCCGGTCGATTGCCGCCGGAGGTGTCCAGTGCATCCATGCCGCGAACACTCCCAACAGCGTCGCGACGATAAACGGATGCGTGAAAACACGGTGCAGGATGAAAAGAACGGTGTTGAGCACGCCCTTCTTTTCGGAGCCGGTGACGGCCATCAGGATCGGCACCAGCGCGAAGAACAGTGTTGAATCGAAGACAAAGATCAGTGCCGTCGGAACCGTGGCCTGGGGGCCGAGCGCGGCGAGAGTAAGTCCGGGGCCCATGTAGCCCACGTTCGCATATCCGCCGACAACGCCGGCAATGGTGGCCTCGCGCCAGTTGCCTCTGCGCATCCACACCCCGAACAGGAGCGCCAGCACGAAAGACAGGAACGTGCAGGAGACGGTCGCCGCGATGAAACGCGCGTTTGCAAGCTCCTCGATCGGTGTCCGGGACATGGTCTGAAAGAACAGCGCCGGCAGCGCCATGTAGATGACGAGGAAGTTCAGCCAGGCCATCCCGTCTTCCGGGATGCGGGCGAGCTTTCCGCTCGCGAAACCGAGCGCGATCAGGCCGAAGAACGGCAAAGCGAGACTTAGAATATCGGCCATTGAAAAAGGGTACCGGCGAGCGTTCCGCGGCTGCACCTATCGGCTTCGGTGCCTTGCGGTCAACCTCATGCTGCAGCGCACTAGCCCAACGCCTGCGGCTCGGCTAAAGGTCGGAGATCATCATGGGGGCGAAGATGAGCGTTTCGAAGCTGCCGCGAAATTTCTATAAGCCACTCGCGATCGGGGCGCCGCAGCCGCTGCGCGAACTCCCCGTCCGGCTCGAGCGGGTCATTCAATTCGTCCCCGGCCACAACGAGAAGGTACTCTCGAAAGTCCCAGACCTTGCGAAGCAGGTCGATGTGGTGCTGGTCAATCTGGAAGACGCGATCCCTGCCGATGCGAAAGACGCCGCACGCAAGGGTGTCATCAACGTGGGCAAGAACGTCGATTTCGGCTCGACCGGTTTCTGGATCCGCTGCAATTCGCTCGCGAGCCCCTGGGCCTTCGACGATCTCGTGGAAATCGTCGCGGAAGTCGGCAACAAGCTCGACGTCGTCATGCTGCCGAAGGTCGATGGCTCGTGGGACGTCCATTATCTCGATCAGCTGCTTGCGCAGCTCGAGGCCAAATACCGGGTTGGCAAGCCGATCCTCATCCATGCGATCCTTGAGACCGCCGAAGGCGTTATGAATGTTGATGCGATTGCGAGCGCCTCGCCCCGCATGCACGGCATGAGCTTCGGCCCCGCCGACCTTGCCGCTTCGCGCGGCATGAAGACGACGCGCGTGGGGGGCGGTCATCCCGGCTATCAGGTCGTCGCCGATGCGGAAGCCGGCAAGATCGAGCGTGGGCGCTACCAGCAGGATCTCTGGCATTACTCCATCGGCAAGATGGTCGATGCCTGCGCCGCGAACGGCATCAAGCCGTTCTATGGTCCGTTCGGCGACTTTGCAGACCCCGAAGCCTGCGAGGCGCAATTCCGCAACGCCTTCCTGCAGGGCTGCCTGGGCGCGTGGTCGCTGCACCCAAGCCAGATCGAAATCGCCAAGAAAGTCTTCAGTCCCGATCCGCAGGAAGTAGCCTTCGCCAAGAAAGCGATCGATGCGATGCCGGACGGCATGGGTGTCGCGCTGGTCGACGGCAAGATGCTGGACGACGCGACCTGGAAGCAGGCCAAGGTCATGGTGGACCTCGCAAAGCTCGTGGCAGAGAAAGATCCCGCGCGGGCCAGCCTCTACAGTCTCTGACGCCGGGTTCCGGTTGATTGGGTGTGATCCCGCGAGAAAACCGCTTCGCGCTTTTCCGGATCATGCTCTACCCTCGCCTTCAACGGGGGCAAGCCGGTGCTGAAGACGTTCGTCGTGGTCAATCCTGTCGCTGGCGGCGGCCGCGCGGGCCGGCATTGGCCACGGATTTCGCGCGAGTTGAAAGACGCGATCGGGCCTTTCGACTTTGCGCTGACCACGAAAGCCGGTGAAGCGGTAACGCTTGTTCGCGATGCGATCCTCAGCGGCGCAAAGACGATCATCGCAGTCGGTGGCGACGGCACCGTCAACGATGCGGTCAATGGTATTTGCGACGGAGATCAGCCGCCGCACGACGACGTCACGCTCGGGTTCGTGATGTTTGGCACGGGCGGAGATTTCCGCCGCTCGTTCGATATCCCCAAAGGCGTCGCTGCCGCGATCGATCGGATGAAGAACGGCGAGAGCCGCGTCATCGATCTCGGGCGTTTGCGCTATACTGGCAATGACGGCTCTTTGTCCAAGCGCTGGTTCAACAACATCGCGAGCTTTGGCTTCTCGGGCGAAGTCGTTCGCGCAGTCAACGCGGCGCGCATCAGCAAACTCTTCGGCGGGAAGTTTTCCTTCCTCTGGAACAGCTTTCTCGAGCTACGAAAATATCAGGGCTGCAAGATCGACCTTGTCATCGACGGAAACACGGTCACGCAGGACGTCTGCACGGTCGCGATCTGCAACGGTCGCTTCTTTGGCGGCGGGATGAAAATGGCGCCCGATGCCACACTCGACGACGGCATTCTTGACGTGATCGTGGTCCGTCAGAATCCGCCGCTCAGTATTCTGGATATGCGCCTGCTTTATTCCGGCACGCATCTCGATCATCCGAATGTCTCGGTTTACCGGGGACGGAAGATCGAAGCCCGGCCGCTCTCGAACGCGCCCATATTCCTGGATGTGGAGGGCGAAGCGCCGGGAATGCTGCCTGCGACCTTCGAGGTCGTTTCCAAGGCGCTCAGGATTCGTGTCTGATCTCTCCCGGTTTTGATTGTATATGGCGCACGGCCCGGGCGATTTCGCCCGCGTTTTGCCGGATTGTACGCATGGGGTATGCTTGCACCATGCCGCGAGAAGTCATGAAATCCCTGGAAGCGAAGTATCGGATCGGACAGGTCGTCCGGCACCGGCTGTACCCGTTTCGCGGGGTGATCTACGACGTCGATCCGACCTTCAACAATACCGAGGAGTGGTGGCTGTCGATTCCCGAAGCCATGCGCCCCTCCAAGGATCAGCCGTTTTATCACCTGCTCGCCGAGAACGCGGAGACGGAATACTCGGCCTATGTTTCGGAGCAGAACCTGCTGCCCGACGATTCCGGCGAGCCGCTGCGCCATCCCGAACTCGAAGAGCGGTTCGAGGTGGATGGCGAAGGCAATTATCGCGCGCGCGGACGCGCCAACTAATTCTGGAATTTCTCAAAAGAAAACGGCGCGTCCAAAGACGCGCCGTTTTTCGTATTCGGGTTCAGAAGATCAGTTCTTCTTCTGCTCTTCGAGGCGGCGCTTGAGCGCTTCCTTGGCCTGGTTCTTCACGGCTTCGTCGAGCTTCTGCTTCTGCGCCTGGATTTCTTTCGGATCGATCGGCGCGCCATCATAGGACTTGCCGAAATCGCCGAGCGGGAACGTGATGTTCACGGTGCGGCCGACGTGATTGATCGTCTGGACGATCAGCGCCTTGCCCTTCTTGAGGTTGCCGACGAAATCGTCGTTGATCTGAAGATCGGCGAAGCAGCCATCCGGTACGCAGATCGCGTATTTCGCTTCGAGCGGCGCGTTCTGGTCGATGACGACGCGCAGGCCCGGCTCCAGCATCATGCCGAGCGGCACCGCGATACGGAAAAGTTTCTGTGCGCCCTTCTCCTCGATCACGGTAACGGCCGCGAGCATCTGGCCGGTTTCGGCGTGAAGGTTCTGCGTGACGACGCAGGTTTCCTTCTTGGTCTGTTCGTTGGCCTGGCAGATCTTGGTCCACTTGGTCGCGAGCACCTGCTGCTGCTGGGGCTGTTGCTGCTGCTGTGGCTGCTGCGTGTTCTGCTTCGGAGCTTCGTTCTTCTTCTGCTCCTGCTTCTTCTTCTCCTGCGCGACCGCGACGGTCGTGCCGCCGAAGATGCCGGCGGTTGCGAAACCGGCCAAGGCGAACGCGCAAGTGAGCGCGGTCAACGTACGAAACTTCATGCAAATTCCCCTGTAATTCGGCCGGTTCACGAGCCGAGCGGTGGCTTCAAAAATCGAGCCCTGGCCCGTGCTGTGCTCAATAGTTCTGCTCCGTGTCGGGGGCAAATAAGGCTACAAGGAGGCGCAGCGCAAGGGCTTCCTGCGGTCGGCGTGATAACCTTCAAATACAGGGAACACGATTCGTAACAGAGCCCAGAGGAGCGCCGTCAACCGTGCCGATCCCGGCATCAGCGCACGAATCGACCGGCTGGCGTTATGCCTGCGCGGTAACGCTCTTTTGTGTTTGCGCCCTCTCCGGCGGGGCCCTTGCAGCAGGGCCGCGCCATGCGATTGCCATGCATGGAGAGCCTGCCTACGGGCCGGATTTCCAGCATTTCCGCTATGCGAACCCGGATGCTCTAAAAGGAGGCAGGCTGACGCAAGGCATCGCCGGCTCGTTCGACAGCATCAATCCGTTCGTACTGCGCGGTAACCCGTTCCAGCAGGTTCGCGGCTACGTGGTCGAAAGCCTGATGGTCCGTTCGCAGGACGAGCCCTTCACGCTTTACGGCCTGATCGCCCGCGAAGTGGAGACGGACGCCACGCGCAGTTTCGTGACCTTCACCATCGACCCGCGGGCGCGATTCTCGGATGGAATGCCGGTCACTGCAGACGACGTGCTGTTCTCGTGGCGGCTGTTGCGTGAAAAAGGTCGCCCCAATCTCCGGCTCTATTACGGCAAGGTGACGAAGGCGGCGAAGATCGCACCCGACAAAGTGCGGTTCGATTTCGGAGACGCGCAGGACCGCGAATTGCCGCTGATCCTCGCTTTGATGCCGGTGCTTTCCGCGCACAAAACCGACGCGGATCGTTTCGACGAGCCGTCGCTGTCGTTCCTGACCGGGAGCGGTCCTTATATTGTCGCTGATGTCCGCGCGGGCAGTCACGTGGTCTTGAAGCGGAACGCGGACTATTGGGCGCGGGACCTGCCTGTCAATCGAGGCCATTACAATTTCGACGAGTTGCGCTTCGAGTTTTATCGCGACACCACGACATGGTTCGAAGCGTTCAAGCGAAAACTCTACGACTTCCGCATCGAGGATGATCCGGGCCGCTGGGCGCTGGACTATGACTTTCCCGCCGCGCGCAGCGATGGCCTTATCCGCGAAGAGCTTGTTACCGGAACGCCGAAGGCCATGCAGGCACTGGTGTTCAATACACG
>DAORMJ010000016.1:2114-62774 GCA_035440445.1 Xanthobacteraceae bacterium | reverse complement strand
TCGCCGCGTTCGCGAAGCGCTGATCGAGCTGTTCGACTTCACATGGATGAACGCCAAGCTGTTTCACGCGGCCTACGCAAGAACCGCAAGCTTCTTCGAAGGATCGCAACTCTCTGCGCGCGGCAATCCTGCAAGTGCCGCCGAGCAAACGCTGCTCGCACCTTTTGCTAACGAACTTCGCCCAGACGTGTTCGACGGAAGCTACCAGCCCCCGGTGTCCGACGGCACCGGCCATGATCGTCAGCGCATACGCCGTGCGCTGACGTTGTTTGCAGAGGCCGGATGGATGCTCAGAAATGGCGTCATGGTGCGGAGCGAGACCGGGGCGCCCTTCCAGTTTGAAATTCTCGTCACCAAACGCGAGGACGAGCGCGTCGCCACGATTTACGCGACCATGCTCAAACGCGCGGGCATATTGGCGAACGTGCGTATGGTCGAGGGCGGGCAGTTCGAGGCGCGTCGCCAACAATACGACTACGACATGATTCCGGCGGCCTGGCAGCAATCACTTTCACCCGGCAACGAGCAGTATTTCTATTTCGGCTCGACAAGTGCCGCGCAAACGGCCACGCGAAATTACATGGGCATGAAAAGCCCGGCTGCAGACGCAATGATCGCAGCCTTGCTTCGGGCGCAGACACCGGAGGAACTGATCGCGGCCGCGCGTGCGCTCGACCGCGTATTGATGTCCGGCCAGTATGTCATTCCGCTCTATCACCTGCCCCGGCAGTGGGTCGCGCGCTGGCCGCAAATCGAACGCCCGAAGAACCTTTCGCTCTATGGCGCACTGCCTGAAACATGGTGGCACAAGTGAACGCAGTATCCGGCCGCACCGGCTTCAATCCGGAGATCACGCTCGACGCGCTGTTCCGGCGCAATGCCGTGACGCGCGGCGATGCGCATGCGCTGATCGATACCGGCGGCAAGCGTTACACCTACGCCGAAGCGCTTCATATCTCCGATCACGTAGCCGCGCAGATCGCGGCCCTGAACCTTCCGCAGCAAAGCGCGGTCGTGCTGTTGTTTCCTAACGGTGCCGAACTGGTGCTGACCCTGCTTGCCGTGTTGCGTGCCGGGCATGTGCCGGTCCCTGTTCCGGTTGCTTGGCGCAAGTCCGATCTGGTTCGCGCCTGCCGCGAGGCAGAAGCGGCGGCGCTGATCACCACCGCGCATTACAGCGCCGAGAACCTGCCCCAGCTTGCTGCCGATGTCGCGATCGAGGCGTTCGAGCTGAGTTTTCCCTGCGCCTTCGGCGTGCCGCTGCCGGATGGTGTCACGCCCCTGTCACTGTCACCGAAGGGCTCCGCGCTGGACGAAATATCTGCAGCGACCGCGCCCGGCATCGGGACAATGCATATCGAGACCGGGGGCGTTTCCTTCGTGCTTCATCGCGATCAGGAAATAATCGCGGGCGGGCTTTCGGCGATGCTCGCGGCCGACGTTCAGTCTTCGGACAAAATTGTCTCCGCGATTTCTCCGGCAAGCTTCGGAGGCATCGTCACTGTGCTCGTGCCGTGGCTATTGAGCGGCGGCGCGCTGACACTGCTGGCCGACACCGAAGAACTGGTGACTTCCGCCGGGCCGCGCACGCACCTGATCGCCAGCGCCGGAGCCGTGCTTGCACTTTATGAGGTTCTTTCTTCGCCGCTTGCATCGGTCACCGCGGTTCATTTCGGCGCAACACAATACGCAATCGACTTTTCGACGATCGACGCGCGACGGATCGTCGACGCCTATCCAATTGGCGAGTTTGCGGTGGTCGCGACGCGCCGTATGGCACTGGTGACGGCAGCGCAGGCCATTCCGTGCGGAGCGATCCACTCCGGCATGCCGAATGCCGCGCCGGTGCTGGAAACGCGGTTCGACGAAAGCGGGGCGCTGTTCCTGTGTGGCACGATGGTTCCGCAGGAACGCCTGGGTGCAGGCGGCTGGATCGATACCGGCTATACGGCGCGGCGTCTCGGTACGAATGCGTTTCTGCCGCAGCTCCCTACCGGAATTGTCGCGATCGGCGCGCTGCGTTTCTCGTTCGCCGACCTGGAGCGGCGGATTCTTGCGGCCGCGCTGGTATCGCGCGTCTCCATGATGAACGACGCGGTGCTTGGCCAGAAACTCGTCATCGAAAGCGACCGGCCGGAAGTAACGGTGCGTGCGCTGATCGATGCCGGACTGCCGCGCGTCATTGCCAACGCCGTGCGCAAAACCAATCCGCACAAGGCGCTGGCGTAGAAAGGGAACGAGAAATGCCGAAGACGATCACCATCGATGTCGTGTCGGATGTTGTTTGTCCCTGGTGCTATGTCGGGAAAAAGCGGCTCGAGGCGGCCCTCTCTGCTCGGCCGGATATCGCTGCCGAAATCCGCTGGCGTCCGTTCTTTCTCGACCCGACTGTCCCGCGAGCCGGCAAGCCGCGGATGGACTACATCACCGGTAAGTTCGGCTCGCTCGAGCGCGTCAAGGCGGCGCACGAGCGGCTGACAGGTCTCGGCAGCGCTTTGGGAATCGATTTCCACTTCAGCGAAATCCAGACGCAGCCGAATACGCTCGACGCGCACCGGCTGATCGGCTGGGCCATGGCCGAAGGAAAAGCCGCGGCGGTCGTCGAAAACATCTTTGCCGACTTCTTCGTGAACGGCGCGGATTTATCGAAATACGCAACACTGGCGGACGCTGCCGCTCGCGGCGGAATGGATCGCGCGCAGGTGAGCGCCGACCTTGCGTCCGAAAAGGACGAAGAACTCGTCGCCAAGCAGGCGCAGGCCGCATCTGCAAGCGGGATCGGCGGCGTGCCCTTCTTCGTCTTCGGCGGCAAGATCGCGCTGTCTGGTGCGCAGGAAGCGGAAGTGATTTCCAGCGCCATCGATCAGGCGCTGGAAGCACTTGGATAGGCTCAAGCCGCTTTTTTGGCAGTCGCGATCGTCACCAGACTTTCCAGAAGACGCTTCGCGCCTTTCAGGCGCTGCTCCATGCGATCCCAGCCGCGCAGCACGACCAGCGACTGATCGGGCCTCACGCGCGCCGTCGAGCCTTCCTTCGCGATCCAGGAGATCAAGCCGTCCGGATTGTCGAAGCGGTTGTCGCGGAACGCGATCACCGCGCCCTTCGCGCCCGCCTCGAACTTGGAAATATTCGCGGCACGGCATAGCGCCTTGATCGTGACGATCTCGAGCAGCATCTTCACTTCGTCCGGCATCGGCCCGAAGCGATCGACGATCTCGGCCGCGATCTGATCGATCTCGCTCGCGGTATCGAGTTCGGCAAGGCGGCGATAAAGACCGAGGCGGACCGCGAGATCCGGCACGTAAGAGTCCGGAAGCATGACCGGTGTGCCGATGTTGATCTGCGGCGACCACTTGTCGCTCGCGGGTGCATCCACGCCCGCCTTCAACATCATGACCGCTTCCTCGAGCATTTCCTGATAGAGCTCGTAGCCGACTTCGCGAATATGTCCCGACTGCTCGTCGCCGAGCAGATTGCCGGCACCGCGCAGATCAAGATCGTGGGACGCAAGTTCGAAGCCGGCACCCAACTGATCAAGGGATTGCAGCACCTTCAGCCGCCGCTCCGCCTGCTCCGTGATCGGCTTGTCGGCGGGCACCGTCAGGAGTGCATAAGCGCGCAGCTTCGAACGGCCGACACGGCCGCGAAGCTGATAGAGTTGTGCGAGACCGAAGCGGTCGGCGCGATGCACCACGAGCGTGTTGGCGGTCGGAATATCGAGCCCGGATTCCACGATGGTCGTCGAGAGCAGGACGTCGAATTTCCCTTCATAGAAATCCGTCATGATGCGTTCGAGTTCGGTCGCCGGCATCCGGCCATGCGCCACCACGGAGCGGATTTCCGGAATGTACTCGTCAAGAAACGCCTTGCGGCCGTCGAGGTCCTCGATCCGCGGACAGACATAGAACGCCTGCCCGCCCCTATACTTCTCGCGCAACAGCGCTTCGCGCAGCGTGATTGGGTCAAACGGCGAGACGAACGTGCGCACCGCCAGACGGTCAACCGGGGGCGAAGCGATCAACGAAAGCTCGCGCACGCCGGTCAGCGCAAGCTGCAGCGTGCGCGGGATCGGGGTCGCGGTGAGCGTCAGCACGTGCACTTCGGTGCGCAGCTCTTTCAGCCGCTCCTTGTGCGCGACGCCGAAATGCTGCTCCTCGTCCACGATGACGAGACCGATGTTCTTGAACTTGATCGACTTCGCAAGCAGCGCGTGCGTGCCGATCACGATATCGACCGAGCCATCCGCAAGACCCGCGCGCGTCTTCGCGATCTCGGCGGACGAAACGAGACGGCTCGCCTGAGCAATCCGCATCGGAAAGCCGCGAAAGCGTTCCGAGAACGTCTTATAGTGCTGCCTCGCCAGCAAGGTCGTCGGCACCACCACCGCGACCTGCGCGCCATTGCTCGCAGCGAGAAAGGCCGCGCGCAGCGCCACTTCGGTTTTACCGAAGCCAACGTCGCCGCAAACGAGCCGGTCCATCGGCCTGCCGGCGCCGAGGTCTTCGATCACGGCATCGATGGCGGCACGCTGGTCATCGGTTTCGTCAAACGGGAAGCGCGCGCAGAACTCCTCGTAGACCCCTTCCTGCAGCGTGAACTTCAGGGCGTCATGAAGGCTTCGGGCAGCGGCAACCTTCACAAGTGCAGCCGCCATCTCGCGGATACGCTGCTTCAGCCGGGCCTTGCGGCTTTGCCAGCCGACGCCCCCGAGACGGTCCAGCACCGCGCCGGTGTCTTCCGAACCGTAGCGGGACAGCAGTTCGAGATTTTCGACCGGCAGGAAGAGACGGTTGTTATCGGCGTAGTGGATTTCCAGACAATCGTGCGGCGTGCCGAGCGCTTCGATGGTTTTCAAGCCAACGAAGCGGCCGATGCCGTGATCGACGTGCACCACGAGGTCGCCTGCGTTCAGGCTGGTCAGTTCGGCGATGAAGTCCTGCGCGCGCCGCTGCTTGCGTTGCGGGCGGGCCAGACGGTCTCCGAGAATATCCTGCTCGGCGATAACCACGGTGTTCGCCGTATCGAAACCGGATTCGAGACCAAGGATTGCGAAGGCAGCGCGGCCTGCCGGCATCGCCTGCACGTCGGTCCAGCGCGCGACGCTCGCCGCGCTGGCAAGGCCATGATCGCCGAGCACCTGTTGCAGGCGCTCGCGCGAACCTTCGCTCCAGCTTGCGATGACGGCGCGCTTGCCTTCGGCCTCCGTCGCGCGGATGTGCGCGATGACGGCTTCGAACAGGTTCTCGCTCTGGCTGGTGCGCTCGGGCGCGAAGCTTCGGCCCGCGCGGATGCCGGGATCATAGACGCGACCGCCGTCAGGCACGGCAAAAGCCGTGACCCGGCCTACTGCCGCTTCCTGCAACTGCTTCGACCATTCCTTTCCGGTCAGATAAAGCTGGCCGGGTGGAAGCGGCTTGTAGATCGGTGACTGGCCGCCATCGAGCGCTTCCTTGCGCGCGTCGTAATAGTCCTGGATTTGCGACAGCCGTTCGTTCGCCGCTTCCTCGACCAGCGGCTCGAACAGGATCGGCGCTTTCGGCACAAAATCGAAAACCGTCTCCAGCTTTTCGTGGAATAGCGGAAGCCAGTGCTCCATGCCCGGATAGCGGCGGCCTTCGCTCACCGCTTCGTAGAGCAGATCGCCGCGCGTATTGCCGCCGAAGGTGCGGGTATATTCGGTCCGGAAGCGCGAGATCGATGCCGGATCGAGCTTGAATTCGGTATTCGCGATCAGTTCGAGCGCCTTGAGCGCCTCGGCCGAGCGCTGCGTCTGCGGATCGAAACTGCGGATGCTCTCGATGCTGTCGCCGAAGAAATCGAGGCGCACCGCGCCGATGCCGCCCGGCGCGAAGAGATCGATGATCCCGCCGCGCACGGCGTAGTCGCCGGAATCGCGTACGGTCGAGGCGCGCATGTAGCCGTTCTGCTCGAGCCACGACACCACGTCGTTGAAAACGACATTCTGGTTCGGCTTCAGGCGAAGCGAGGCCGCGCGGACGAATTCACGCGGCGGCACGCGCTGCAGGATCGCGTTCACGGTGGTGAGCACGATCCGCGGATTTTCCTGCTCCGTCGCAAGCAGGGTCAGCGCGGCCATCCGCCGTGCCGTGATCTCCGCAATCGGCGAAACCCTATCGAACGGCAGACAGTCCCAAGCAGGCAAAGAAAGCGTCGGAATTTCAGGGCCGAAGAATTGCAACGAGGCCGCGAGCGCATTCATGCGCTCCGCGTCGCGGCACACCACGATCAACTGCTTCGCCGCACCTGCCCTCGCGAAGTGCGCGCGCGCAATATCCGCGATGACGAGCCCGTTTGCCCCTTCGGGCACCGAGGCGATCGTCAGCGGCTGCTGCGGCAACAGGGCCGCGCGGGTCGTTGCATTCTTGTCGCTCAACGGGGCCCATCCTGATGAAACGCGACGATCTTCCGGAACAGCGGCGAATCGAAGTTCGACGGTACGTCCGCCGTTCCCGCGATCCAGAGATAGAGCTCCGGATCGGGCGCCTCCATCAGCGCCTCGAGCATGGAGATTTCCTCGTCGCTGAGGTCCGAAATTTTCGCGTCAACGAAGCGGCCGAGAATGAGATCCATCTCCCGCGTGCCGCGATGCCACGCATGAAAGCGCAGCCGCTTTCTGCGGTCGTCCAGAGTTCCGAAGTCCGTGCTCACGAATTGCTCCAACGCCAAAAGCCCGGACGTGCCGGGCGCGCTTCTATAGCGAAGCCGCGGCGCTCATTTCAAGCGCGGCGGATGCATGGTTGCGCCGCGCCGGGCGTTCCGCCACTTTGGCCAAAGCATGCGCCCGCCCGTCCTGATTCCGCTCTTCGCCGGTCTCGGCAAGCTTACCGGCATCGGACCGAAATTTCTGACGCTGTTCGGGAAGCTCTTGGGCCGGAACGAGCCGCGTCTGCTCGACGCGCTGTTTCATTTGCCACATAGCGCGATCGACCGGCGCGAACGGCCGAAACTCCGCGACGTCGTGCCGGAGACGATCGTGACGGTGGAAATTCACATCGACAAGCATAAGCCCGCGCCTCCGCGCGGCCGCGCGCCGCATCGCGTGTTCGCGCATGACGACACCAACGACATCGAGCTCGTTTTCTTCGGCATGCCCCGCGAGCGCATCGAGCGCATGCTTCCGGCCGGCGAGAAGCGCTACGTGTCGGGCAAGGCCGTGCTTTATGACGGCCGCCTGCAGATGACGCATCCCGATCACATCACCGACGAGGCCGGGTTGGCGAGAGTCGCGGCGGTTGAGCCGGTCTATCCACTCACGCAAGGGCTTTCCAACGCGATGGTGCGCCGCGCCTGTAACGGCGCACTCGGCAAAGTGCCGCCGCTGCCGGAGTGGATCGATGAGGCATTCCTGCGCGCGCGAAAATACGATGGCTTCGGCGTTTCGATCCGCCGCGCGCATATTCCCGCGGAGCCACAGGACGTAGAACCCGCTTCGCAATCCCGGTCACGGCTCGGCTATGACGAACTGCTCGCGCATCAGCTTGCGCTGGCGCTGGTTCGCAGCGACATGCGGCGCGAGCCCGGCCGAAGCCATAGTGCGGCGGGCGAGTTACAGGCGAAAATCGAAGCGGCTCTGCCGTTCTCACTCACGGGCTCGCAACGAAAGGCAATCGAGGAGATCAAGGCCGACCTGACTTCAAGCGAGCGGATGCTGCGGCTACTGCAGGGCGACGTCGGCTCCGGCAAGACGCTGGTCGCGCTCCTTGCGGCCGCCCATGTGATCGAGGGCGGCAAACAAGCAGCGATCATGGCGCCGACGGAAGTGCTGGCGCGGCAACATTTGCAAAAGATCGCTCCGCTCGCCGCGGCCGCCGGAATTCGCGCCGAGATTCTGACAGGGCGCGAGCGCGGCACGTCGCGCAAGCAACTCCTCGCGGATCTTGGTGCCGGCGACGTGCATCTCCTGATCGGCACCCATGCCGTCTTTCAGGATGATGTCGTGTTCGATGATCTCGCGCTTGCCGTCGTGGATGAGCAGCATCGCTTCGGCGTGCATCAGCGTCTGGCGCTCGCCGGGAAAGGCAATGCCACCGACGTTCTGGTGATGACGGCAACGCCTATTCCGCGCACGCTGGTGCTGACTTATTTCGGCGACATGGACGTATCCGAGCTCCGCGAGAAGCCCGCGGGCCGGCAGCCGATCGAAACCGTGTCGATCGCGCTGGAACGCCTTCACGAGGTCGTCGAGGCCGTACAGCGGGCAATCGAGAGCGGTGCGCGCGCATATTGGATCTGTCCACTGGTCGAAGAGTCGGAGGAAGTGGACCTCGCGGATGCGGAAGCTCGCTTCGCGCATTTGCAGGGCATCTTCGGCACCCGCGCCGGCCTCGTCCACGGCAGGATGAAGGCCGCCGAGAAAGACGAAGCCATGGCGCGTTTCGCGAGCGGCTCGACGCCCCTCCTCGTTGCGACGACCGTGGTGGAAGTCGGCGTGGACGTGCCCGAAGCCACCGTCATCGTTATCGAACACGCCGAGCGCTTCGGACTCGCGCAGCTTCACCAGTTGCGCGGCCGCGTCGGCCGCGGCGGCGGTAAATCCACCTGCCTTCTGCTCTATCGCGCCCCGCTCGGGCCGACCGCGAAGCGGCGCATCGAAACCATGCGCGCGACCGAAGACGGCTTCCGGATCGCCGAAGAAGATCTCGCGCTACGCGGCGAAGGCGAAATTCTCGGCACGCGTCAGAGCGGCATGCCGGGCTTCAAGCTCGCCGACGCGAGCGTGCACAAGGACTTGCTGGAAGCTGCACGGCAGGACGCGGCGCTGATCGTCGCGCAAGACCCGCTTTTGAAAGGCAAGCGCGGAGAAGCCTTGCGGCTTCTCCTGCATCTCTTCGAACGCGAAGACGCCGTGCGGTTGCTCGACGCCGGTTAGCGCACGATCCGCAAGCGCTACGATCCGGCGTAGCGATTGGGTCCGAAGCGGTTATTCCCCGGATTGCTCGGCAGGAACATGAACACCGTCAGGATGACGAAGGCCGCGAGGAACAGCAGCGCCGGCGCGCCGATATAGATCAGGCCCGGTCCCCGATACCAGTTGAACGGATCGAGCGTGAGTGCCGCGATGAAGCCCACGACGGTCAGGATCATCGGGATCACCGGCAGGAGAATCCACCAGCCGGAGCGATTGGTGTCATGCAGACGGCGGACCGTCACCGAAAGGCCGGGGAAGAACAACGCAAGCGATGTGACGAGACCGAATGGGCCGTTCTCCCAGCCCCAGAAGATCACCGCGTCCAGAATGCCCGCCACGACCGCGACGATGATGGCGAAAAGCACCCACCACCAGTATTCCGCCCGCACGGCACGGTCGCGAAAATTCATGAAATTGAAGAACCCTTCGCCGATTGCTTCCCCGAAGCCCATTGTCTTTCCCCGCAAAACTGTCGGGTGGCAGATTAGCGGCGAGACGAGAAAATGGAAGTATTTCGAGGCGATTTCCGTTCACAACGGCGGGATCACTGCCAGATCCCGCGCCGTGCGCCCGCTCATTCGACCGTAACGGATTTGGCGAGGTTTCGCGGCTGGTCCACGTCGGTCCCGCGCAGAACCGCGACGTGATAGGCGAGCAACTGCACCGGGATCGAAAAGACCAGCGGTGTCACGGTGGCAGGCATATCGGGCAGCGTCAGTACGGCCTCCGCCTTCACGCCCGCGGACGCAGCACCCTTGCGGTCCGTCACGAGCACGATGCGTCCGCCGCGCGCCAAGACTTCCTGCATGTTCGACGCGGTCTTTTCGAAAACAAGATCATGCGGCGCGATCACAACGACCGGCATCTGCTCGTCGATGAGCGCGATGGGGCCATGCTTCAGTTCGCCGGCGGCATAGCCTTCCGCATGGATGTAGGAAATTTCCTTCAGCTTCAGCGCGCCTTCCAGCGCCAGCGGATAGTTGGTGCCGCGGCCGAGATAGAGCACGTCTTTCGCGTTCATCAGTTCCTTCGCGAGGCGCTCGATGTCGTGTTCGAGCTTCAGGGCTTCGGCCATGTGACGCGGTACTTCGATCAGCGCGTTCACGAGCTTGTGCTCGTCATCCGCCGAAAGGTTTCCGCGCGCACGCCCCGCACCGATGGCAAGCACCGCAAGAGCGGCAAGCTGGCAGGTAAAGGCCTTGGTCGAAGCGACGCCGATCTCGGGGCCCGCCAGCGTCGGTATGATCGCGCCGCTCTCGCGCGCAATCGTCGAGGTCGGCACGTTCACGATCGAAAGCGTATGCTGCCCGTGGTCCTTGGCATAGCGTAGCGAGGCCAGCGTATCGGCGGTCTCGCCGGACTGCGAAACGAAAATCGCGAGCCCGTTCTTCGGCAGCGGCGCATCGCGATAGCGAAACTCCGACGCGATATCGACGTCCACCGTGATCCGCGCAAAGCGCTCGAACCAGTATTTGGCAACCAGCCCCGCATAGAATGCCGTACCGCAGGCCGAGATCGTGATCCGCTCGACATTCTTGAAATCGAAATCGAGCTTCGGCAGCCGGACTTCCGCACGCGCCATGTCGATGTAATGCGCGAGCGTATGGCCGACGACCTCGGGTTGCTCGTGAATTTCCTTCGCCATGAAGTGGCGATGATTCCCCTTATCGACAATGAAAGACCCGGCCGCGACTATCTGCACCGGCCGTTCGACCTTCACGCCTTTCTCGTCGCGAACCTCGATCGTGTCGCGCGTCAGAATTACGATATCGCCCTCTTCGAGATAAGCGATCCTGTTGGTCATCGGCGCGAGCGCGATCGCATCGGAGCCGAGGTACATTTCGCCGGAGCCATAGCCCACCGCTAACGGGCTGCCGCGTCGCGCGCCGATGAGCAGGTTGTCTTCGCCCTTGAAGAGAAAGCCGAGTGCGAAAGCGCCGCGAAGGCGCGGGAGCGATTCCGAGACCGCTTCTACCGGGCCTTTGCCCTTGTTCATCGCGCTCGTCACAAGATGCGCAACGACCTCGGTATCGGTCTCGGTCAGGAACTTGGCGCCACCGGCTTCAAGCTCCTCGCGGAGTTCGCGAAAATTTTCGATGATACCGTTGTGGACGACGGCGAGCCTTTCCGTCGCGTGCGGGTGGGCGTTGGTCTCGTTCGGTGCGCCGTGCGTCGCCCAGCGCGTATGACCGATGCCGATCAGACCTTTCAAGGGATCGCGATGCAGCCGGTCTTCGAGTTCGCGCAGCTTTCCTTCCGCACGGCGGCGCGTCAGCGCGCCACCCTCCAGCGTCGCCACACCTGCGGAATCGTAGCCGCGATATTCGAGCAGCTTCAGCGCTTCCACGAGTTGTGGCGCGACTGGAGACTTACCGAGAATTCCGACAATGCCGCACATACGACCAACCGACCTTTGTAAGACGCGAGATTCTAGCGCGAGACTGGTTTAAGAGCCGTTGCGCAATGCGATGAAATCACAAAGCATTTCGGCAGGTGTCGCGGGGCCGTTAATCGTGTTTCCCCCCCTTGTCGCGGCGTTTTCGCTCGGCTGCCGCCCAGCCTTCCTTGACCGCCTGTCGGCCGCGGCCGAGCGCGAGCGCATCGGCAGGCACATCCGCGGTGATGACAGAGCCGGATCCGACATAAGCCCCGGCACCGATCTTGACCGGGGCCACCAGCGCCGAATTCGAGCCGATGAAAGCGCCCTCGCCGATCTCGGTCTTGCTCTTGGCGTAGCCATCGTAATTGCAGGTGATGGTGCCCGCGCCGATATTGGCATTGGCGCCGACGCTGGCGTCACCAACATAGGACAAGTGGTTTGCCTTCGCGCCTTCGCCAAGGACTGCGGCTTTCACTTCGACGAAGTTTCCGATCCGCGTCTTGGCACCGAGCTTCGTGCCGGGACGCAGCCGCGCGAAGGGACCGACGGACGCGCCTTCGCCCACTTCGGCACCTTCCAGATGCGAGAAGGCTTTGATGGTGGCGCCGTCTTTCACCACGACGCCTGCCCCGAAGATGACGTTCGGCTCGATGGTTACATCCTTGCCGAACTGGGTATCGGCGCTCAGGAATACCGTGTCCGGCGCGATCAGCGTGACACCGCTGTCAAGCGCGGCTTTGCGCAGGCGCTTCTGCAACTCGGCTTCGGCTTCCGCGAGCTGTGCGCGGTCATTGATGCCCATGACTTCCTCCTCGTCCGCTTCGCGCACGGCAACCTTCAGATTGCGCGACCGCGCGAGCGCAACAGCATCGGTCAGATAATATTCGCCTTTTGCGTTGCTATTCCCGATCGCCTCGATCAGCGCGAGCGTGTGCTTGCCCGCGAAGGCCATGATGCCGGCGTTGCACAATCCGATCTTTCGCTCGGCTTCGCTCGCATCCTTTTCCTCGCGAATGGCAACGAGTTGATCGCCTTCCATCACGAGTCTTCCGTAGCCATGCGGATTTTTGGGACGGAAGCCGAGCACCGCGACGGTAGCTTCGCGCAGCGCATCGGCGAGCATGGTGAAAGTCTCGGAGCGCACCAGCGGCGTGTCGCCGAAGGCGACGATCAGATCGTGGCCGCTTGCAAGCGCTTCCTTTGCGGCAAGCACCGCATGCGCGGTGCCGAGCCTTTCGCGCTGCACATAGACCCTCGCACCCGGCGCGGTCCGCCTCACCTCCGCAGCGACATCGTCGCGCTCCGGGCCAATGACGACATCGACGCGATCGGCGCCGCTTTGCGCAGCACTCAACAGCACATGGCCGATCAACGAGGTGCCGCCGACCCGGTGCAGCACTTTCGGCAATGCTGAGCGCATCCGGGTACCTTCACCTGCTGCGAGAATGAGAATTGAAGTTGTCGGCAAGGTCACTGTTCCGTTGGACAAGGGATGCGGTTTAGCCGAAGCTGGCGGCTGCATGAAGCCAGCGGGAGATCAGGCCGACTCTGCTAAATTCTGCAGCAATTGATTCGCCAGCCGGAACCGGGAATGACGGTGACGCCGAAAGTTGAGCCGCGCAAGGACCGCAAGCCCAAGAAAAGAGGCGCGGCAAGCCTCGCCCTTGCCTATGCCTTCTGGGGTGTCGCGGCTTTGGCCGCGCTCGGCGCGGCCGGATCGGTATTCGTGTGGCGCGACGGCAAGGCGCCGGTCGCCATGAGCCCTATTCCGCGGTCACCCGTTGCACCGCAGCTTGTCGTAAATCCCAACACCGAGCGCGAGATCAACCGCCTGAAAGAAGTGGTTCGGGTGCTGGCTTCGGAGCGGGATCGTCTGGCCACGCGCCTCGATCACATCGAGCGCTCGGTGGGTGATATCACAGCCTCGATCACCAAGCAGACGCCGGATCCGGCAACCTTCCAGCCGCCTTCGCCGCCTTCGAACCCGGAGGCGCTCGTCGCCGCTCCCCCATCGCCGGAGCCGCGTCCTGAAACGGCCGAACCGAACCCGCGAACGACAACGCAGGTCGTATCGGCAGCACCGCAGAACTCGCCTGCCGCCCAACCCGCGGAGGTCCCCGCGGCGACTCGAACAGAATTCGCCGTGGACCTCGGGGGCGAGAAGACGGTCGATGGTCTCCGCGCACGATGGGCGACGCTCCGCGGCAATCACGGCACGGCGCTGGATGGAATTCGGCCGGTCATTCATGTGAAGGATGGTCAGAAACCCGGAACCGTCGAACTGCGGCTGGTCGCGGGGCCGATCCCGAACGCCGCGACGGCGGCCCGCCTCTGCGCCAAATTGCAGACCAGCGGGGTGCCGTGCAGTCCCACCGTCTTCGACGGACAGCGCTTATCGCTTCGCTGAGCTCTGCGTGGGGCGCAATGGCTTTGCGCCTTCGAGCGCGGTAAAGCCGCTCCCGCGATGCAGTCTCCCTCCCGTCTCGGCATCTACGCGCTTCTTTTCGCGATGCCGCTATTCTTCGTTTCGAATCTCATTATCGGCCGCGCGGTAACGCACGCGGTCGAGCCGGGGACGCTCGCGTTCTGGCGCTGGTTTCTTGCGTGCCTGATGTTGCTGCCGTTCGCCTGGCGCGGGTTCTTTTCGCAGCTCGACCGGTTCAAGGCGGCGGCCAACGAGCTTTTCTGGCTCGGCGTGCTCGGTATGGTGATCTGCGGTGCCGGCGTCTATCTCTCGCTGCGCTATACGACCGCGAGCAACGCCGCGCTGATCTATACATCGTCGAGCATTCTCATCGTCGTGCTCGAAGCGCTGTTTTTCCGCGAGCGTCTTTCAATGACGCGGTTCGTGGGCGCGCTCATTGGCTTCTGCGGTGTCGCGGTCATCATCCTGCATGGCGAACTGAGCCGGTTGCAAACCTGGCATTTCAACATCGGCGACATCGGGATTGCGATCTGCGCGGCCGCTTGGGCGATCTATTCGCTCATTCTGAAACGCGAGAAGCTGCGCGCGTTGCCGACGCTGCCGCTGTTCTTCGCCATTACCCTCGCCGGTGCGATCACGGTCGCCCCAATCATGCTGTACGAATTATTCGCGCATGGTGCGTTCCCGCGCGGCCAGCAGCAGTGGATGGCGATTGTCGCGCTGGCGCTTTTTCCGTCGGTAATCGCCTTCGGGCTCTACCAGATCCTTGTGAAGTACGCCGGGCCTTCGCTGACCGGAATGTCGCTCTATCTGTTGCCCGTTTACGGCGTTGCGCTCGCCGTATCCACGCTCGGCGAACAGCTCTACGCCTATCACGCGATCGGGCTTGCGCTGGTGCTCGGCGGCATTGCGCTTGCCACCGAGCCTTTCAAGAAACGCCCCGCAACAGCGGGCTAAGCAGGCATCGCGCTTTCGACCAGCCGCACCCAATATGAAGTGCCGTACGGGATCGCGGTGTCATCGAAGTCGTAGGCCGGGTGATGAAGGTTCGCGCTGTTGCCGTTACCCATGAAGATGAACGCACCCGGACGCGCCTCGAGCATGAAGGCGAAATCCTCGCCGCCCATGACCGGCGGCGTCCGCGTGTCCACATTCGGCTCGCCCGCAATTTCACGCGCGATGGAAGCCGCAAAATCCGTAGCGCGGTTGTCGTTCACGACGACCGGATAGTCGCGCGAGTAATTCACCTTCGCCTTGGCGCCGTGCAGCTTGGCGACGCCTTCCACGATCTCCACGATCCGCTTCTCGAGAAGATCGCGAACCGGGGCGCGCAGCGTGCGTGCCGTGCCGCGCAGGAGCGCGGTCTGCGGAATGACGTTGTCGGTATGGCCCGCCTGAAACAGCGTGATCGAAACGACCGCGCTCTCGAGCGGATCGACATTGCGCGACACAATGCTTTGCAGCGTGTTTATGATCTGCGCACCGACCAGCACCGTGTCCACGCCGAAATGAGGCCGCGCTGCGTGTCCGCCGACGCCCTCGATCTCGATGGTCAGGCGATCCGCCGCCGCCATGATCGGGCCCTGCCGCATCGCGAACTTGCCGACCGGAAGGCCGGGCATGTTGTGCATGCCGTACACCTCGCCGATCTTGAAGCGGGTCATGAGGCCATCGTCGATCATGGCCTTCGCGCCGGCTCCGCCTTCTTCCGCCGGCTGGAAGATCACGACCGCGGTCCCTGCGAAGTTTCTTGTCTCGCAGAGGTGCCGCGCAGCGCCGAGCAGCATGGCGGTGTGGCCGTCATGACCGCAGGCATGCATCTTTCCGGGAATCCTGGACGCGTAAGGCAGGCCGGTAATCTCGTCGAGCGGCAGCGCATCCATGTCCGCGCGCATACCGATGACCTTGTCGCCCGGCTTATTGCCCTTGATGACGCCGACCACGCCGGTCCGGCCGATACCGGTCACCACCTCGTCGCAGCCGAATGCCCGGAGTTTCTCGGCGACCGTTTTGGCGGTCTCGTGCACCTCGTAGAGAAGCTCAGGATATTGATGCAGGTGGCGGCGCCATTCGGCGACTTCGCCAGCCTGATCGGCGATGCGGTTCAAGACGGGCATTTTTCAGAGACTCCGTAAAAGGCGATTCAACCGGACCGCTTCGCGAGGGTCAACCGCGGCGCAGGATCACGACATTTTGCGCGGCAGAGGCGCCAGAACAGACCTGAACCCCGGAAAATTACACGCGCCGGGCTGGAAAAGCCGCCCAAATCGGTGTTGAGGTGCAAGTGCCGCAAATTTAGGCAAGGCAGGGAAATGGGTCCGAAAACGCGTATCAAGGTCTGGGGCAAGTCCAAGATCAATTATCGCGATTATCGCGTCCACATTCGCGCTTCGATCGGCGCGCTCGTGGGAATTCTGGTGACCGGCTACGTGACCGAGGCAGCACTTGGCATGGGGATGGGCCTGCCCCTCCTGATCGCGCCGATGGGAGCGTCCGCGGTGCTCCTGTTCGCGGCCTCCCACAGTCCGCTGGCGCAGCCCTGGTCGATCCTCGGCGGCAACACCATCGCGGCACTCGTCGGCGTGTTCACCTATATGTGGCTGAAGGATCCGATCGCCGCTTCTGGCGTGGCGCTCGCGGCATCGATCGCCTTGATGTCGCTGTTCGGCTGCCTGCATCCGCCGAGCGGAGCCGTCGCGCTGACCGCAGTCCTCGGTGGCGCAGCCGTGCACGACCTTGGCTATCTCTTCGTGCTCTGGCCGGTCGGCGTGAATTCGGTGCTGCTCCTGCTCTGCGCTTTTATCTTCAACAATCTCACAGGGCTCCGCTATCCGCCCCGCAAGGAGCCGGCCGCAGCGCCCGCTCCTGTGTCGTCGCCGAACAAGAACTAGAACCCGGTCCAGAGCGAATAGCTGCCGACCGCGGCGTTGCCGTTGATCGCAAGCGCCGTGCAAGGCGCGAACTCGGTGAGCTGCGCCTGATGGATCTGGACGCCGTAGCCGTTCAGCACCTCGCCGACCCGTTCGGTCAGTTCCTTGTTGAAGCCGAGGCGGTCGGCCTGAATGGACTCGATCGTGTGCTTCGAGACCGCCGCGAGGATCGCGGCCTGCGAGCGCTCGATCACGTCCGATGCAAGGTCGGCGATATGCACGCCGGCCGCGACCACATCATCGATATGATAGGTGACGAGCGAGCCCACGGTAACGGTCTTCAAATCCCTGGTCATGATGACCTTGGACTGGATGCGCACCGTTTGCCGGACCACGATCAACAGTTTGTAGGTCGTCACAACCGGCCAGAACCAGTGCAGCCCGGGTCCCCATTCCTTCACTTTGTGCCCGCGCACGAACGCCACGCCGCGATGGGTCGCCGGCACGATGACAAGCCACGGTATAACCCGGAGCAGCGTCTGAAAAATTTCGCCAAGCCAACCAAATGCCTTATCCACGAAGCACTCCCGTTATCTGTTGTCTGGTTCGAGTATGTTGAAACCGAACCGTCGCGTACCTGTCTGATCGAGCATGACCTTTTGCTCTAATCGATTGCTGTGTCGGCGCCGCCGGTACTTATCACGCCGACGCCGTAGCCGTTCAAGGTGATCCGCTCGCCGCAGGGTTCCGCGACCACGCGGTCCTCCGTCGTCAGGTCCAGACGGAACAACCGATTGCATGAGCCGAGCGCGGCATCCCATTCCGCTGGCATGAAGCTCACCGGCTCCCGCGATGTATTGACGAAGACCCCGCTCGTGCCGCGCGGCGATACGCTGACGATCGCATCGAGCTGCGGAAGTGCGAGTCTGTTTTCCGGGAACCGCAGTTCGTCGCCGAACTGGACGTGCTGTGCGAAGACTTGCTTGGCGAGCGCCGCCGGGCTCGGCTTTCCATCCATATAGACCAGACCATAGGCGTCCGTGTGCGCGGTCGCCGTCCAGCGCAGTTCCATCTCCGCGCCCCCGCGGATCAGATGGATCAGGGCGGATGCATAGTAAGCAGCGCCGAGTTGGTTCTGATTGTGGCCGAGCGTGTAATAATACTCGTGATGCGACATGGTGTTGAGTTCGCCGCAGACGTTCAGCACGTTTCTACCGACCAGCAATCGCGCGACGCTTCGCGCCTTCGCCTCGTAGGTCGGCGTCCGCGCAAGCAACAGCTTCTCGAAGGCATCTCCATTCGGGGAATCCGGCGAGCCCCACATTTCCAGTCCAAGCGACTTGCTCGGCACTGCAGGGCGCCAGTCGCCGTAGCAATGCCAGGACACAAAACCGAGTTGCCGGTCATCGACTTCGTCCAGCAGACGGCAAATCCAGTCGAGCCAGTAGGCGCGATGCGTGCCGTCGATCGCGGGGCCGCCGATCAATGCCTTGCGGGTGCCGAGATAAGGCGACAATTGCCGGTATATCTCAGCCGACAGCGCCTGATAGATGCGAAGATATTGCTTGAAGTTCAGATCGCCGCCGACAATCAGGTTATTCGGCTCGTTCCAGATGCCGAAGTACCACTGGCTGACTTCCTCGCCGCCCCAGCGTTCGATCATGCTCCATAGCACTTCGGCAGAACGCAACACGAAGTCGTTGATGTTCTTCGGCCGATCGTAAGGCTCGGGAAACTTGGCGAAGGTGATCATGGGCTTCGCGCCAATGTCGAGCACAGCCTGCACGACGCCTTCGAAATTGCGCCAGTCCTTGAAGGGATCCGGCACCGGCTGATCGAACACGAAGAGGCGCACGACCTTCGTGCCCATCAGCCTCATCCGGCGCTGGACTTCCTCGCGGTGCGCGCCTTGCGAAAGATGGTACCAGCCGTAAATCTCGTTGAAGCCGTAGCGCAGCTTCATCCGCGAATTGCTCACCGCAGAACTGGCAGATCCGTGAGGGTCGTGCTCGCGCAAAGCCCCGTCACTCCTCGATGATTTCGATCAGCCGCTTCAGCCGCGCCTCGGGACTATGCCGGACGGCGAAGTCGCTGCGGATGTCCTGCACGATTCCGGCGTAGTGTTCTGGCCGCGCGAGGACATCGAGAATTTTCTCGGAGCGGTTGCCCTCGGCAAAGGTGAGTTCGAGCGCGCGCTTGCCGTAGATGTCTTCCACGTAGCGCGGGTCTAGCAGAAAGAGCGGAATGGTTCCGGCGGCGGGCGTTTCGAAGGTGCGGCAGGTCACGAAATCGAGGTGCTCGAACAGCGGACGATAGATCACCGGATTGAACACGCCCATGTTCATCGTCTCCGTGACTTTCGGAAACGGCACGGCAGGCAGCGCCTCGAAGTGGTTCTTTCGAAGCCACTCGCGATCGACGAAATAGTCGGCCTTGATCTCCTGATATTCAGTCCATTCGAGCGGCGCGTCCCAGCCCTCGCCGACCAGTCCGACGCGGCCGACCTTTTCGCGGACCGGCTCGATCGCCTGCAAGACCTGCGACATGCCATGCCACCGGAACTTGGTATGGCCGACATAGATCATGCTGAATTCCTTGTCGGAGAAATCCAGCGGCGACTCCCAGGTCGGATCGTAGATGTGAAACAGGAACGGCCGCACGTTCGGCCGCTTCGGCCGCAAGGTCGGCTGCAGAACCTTGTCGCTGATACTGTCGCAGACTTCGATCCAGCGGCGGCTCTTCTCCGGCGTCTTGTGGTTGTAGTCGCCGCGAAATTCCATCGGCTCGTTGTAAGCACCGTCGCAATCCATCACGATGCGGCGGCTGCGCGGGACCGACTCCAGCAGCCGCGCCCAGTCGAGCCTGTCGCCGAACTGCAGATCAGTGGTCCACTCGAACACGAACACGACCGCATCCGCGCCCTCGAGCTCCTTCGAGTAATCGAGCATGAATGCGGCGTTCGGAGGGCCATAAACCGTGATCTCGTGACCGAGCGCTTTGCCCGCGCGCGCATAGCCGCGCAGATCGAGCATGCTGCCCGCGTTCTCGTAACCCCAGTAGACGAATACGATTTTCATCGGCTACTCCGGCAGCGCGGAGACAAGCTCCGCCATGCGCTTGTCGTAAGAGTTGTGGGCCGCGAGATACTTCCGGACGGTGCCGACAACGTCGCGATAATGCGCGGGCCGCTCCAGCGCATCGATCACCTTGTCCGCGATGTTCTCCCGTAGCATCAATTCGCGCGCCGCCGGCCCGTACACGTGCAGCGCGATATCTTCGTCGAGCATCAGAAGCGGGATGGTGTCGGCGTAGAACACTTCGAAGTATTTCAGCGTGATGTGCTTCATGTGATGCAGCACGGGACGCTGCGTGAAGATATTGATCTTTGCCGTGCCCATCTTACGGATCACGTCGGTGTACATGACCGAGTCTTCGGGCGTTACGCGGAGCCGTTTGATCAGGGCTGGATCGCTCTCGAACGCCGCTTCCGGTCCGGCATCCTTGCCCTCCGCCGGCGGGCCATCCCACCAGAGACCAATGAAGCCGATCTTCCCGATCCGCTCACGCACCGGCTCGATCGCGGGAAGGAATTTGCGGCCGACATCGCGCCAGCGCCACCAGTTATGGCCGAGGTGCATGATGTCGTATTCTTTGGCGCTAACCGAGCCCAACGGTATCTCGAGCGCCGGGTCGTAGCCGTAGAAGATCATCGGGCGAACATGCGGATCGTTCGACGTCGCAAGCGTCGGCTTCATCACGACATCGGAGAGTGCGTCGTAATATTCCTTCCAGCGCTCCTGCTCCGCTTGCGTGGCGTGGTTGAAATCGTAGTCATCGACTTTGGTCACGGGATGATACATGCCGTCCATGTCGAAGATCATGCGGTGACGCTTCGGAACGATCCCGAGCATGCGCGTTTCGTCTAACCGGCCGAGCCGGTAAATCTCGGATTCGAACAGGTAGGCGATGCGGTCGAATGCGCGCACGTCGCGCGAGAACTTGATCTCGGGCATATAGTCCAGCGCATCGCCATACATCGCGACATTGTGCCCGTATTTCGGCGCAACACGGATATAGTTCGCGACCGCGTGGGTGTTCCCCGCGTTGCCGCGATGCTTCATGACGAAGAGGATATTCACCGCGCCGTCGCCTTCGTCAGTTCTTCGATCCGCTTGGCGTAAGAGTGCGTGGCTGCGAGATGTGCGCGCGTTTTCAGCACGGCGTCCCAGTAGGCTTCCGGATTCTTCAGCGCGTCGGAGACCCAGGCGGCAACGCCCTGCTCCGGCACGAGCTTCGGCGCCGCCGGTCCGTAGATCTGCCCGACGAAGTCGCGCGACAGCATCAGCACCGGGATCGTATCGGCGTAGAAGGTCTCGAAACTCCGGTTGGTGACGAAGCCGAGTTGCCGAAACAATGGGCGATGGATGACAGGCGCAAACTTTGCGTGCCCGAGCAGGCCCACGATCTCGTCGAAGCGCGTGCCGTCACGGACTTCGACGTCGAGGCTTTTCAGTAGCGCCGGATCGGTATCGACGCCCATGATCGCCATCTGCTCGGCCCAGTCCGGACGCGCATGCCAGTCCCAACCAATCAGGCAGGCTGGCCCCGCCTCTTTTCGAACCGGCGCGAAGCCTTCGAGGAAATCGCGGACCTGATGCCAGCGCTGCCAGTTGCTGCCGACATACATCGCGCCATAAGGCTTCTTCGCCCAGGCTGCGGCGGCTTCGGCTGCGTTCCTGTATGGCTTCTCGACAGAGGTTTCATCGAAGCCATGAAACAGGAATGATTTCACGTTCGCGCGTCTCGGCGAGAGCGTGGGCTGCAGGATGACGTCCGAGACAGCGGCGATCGCGTCCTGCCATTCCCATGCCTGATGGCCGTCCATCTTTTCCAGATGATTGAAGTCGTGGTCCACGCGGATCGTGTCGTTGTAGCGGCCCCACAGATCGACCAGCGCGCGCTTTTCACGCGGCACGCCGTCGAGAACGCGCGCAAGATAGGGCATGTCCGGAAGGTCCGACGGCACCTGCAGCACGAACAGCGCGAGATCGAGATTGCTCAGGTCAGCCGTGAAGCGAAGGCCGGGAAGCTCCGGGTTCGGCTCGCCATAGATCGCGATGTCGTGGCCGAGCTTTTGGCCAGCAGCGATCCATTTGTGAATCGTAGAGACGCTGCGCGTCCAGGCATCGACCGAGGTGACGAGAAGCAGTCTCATTTACGTCCTCCCGGCACGGCGCCGCTCTTTTCAAATTCTGATTTCGCCCAGGCCACGGTCTTCTTCAGCCCTTCTTCGAAACTCGTTCGTGGCGACCAGCCGATCAGTTCGTTCGCCTTGCGAATGTCTGCCTGCACCGCGCGCTGCTCACCAGGCCTGCCCGGTGCGTGGCGGATTTCGTACCCGCCTTTGGCAAAGCCGAATGCGCCAACTACCGCATCTGCAAGCTGGTTGATCGAGGTCGAGCGGCCGCCGCCCAGATTGATGATCTGGCCCTTGGCCTTGGGCGCGACCAGCGCGCGCGACCAGCCATCGACGATGTCTTCGACGAAAATGAAATCCCGCGTCTGCTCGCCGTCGCCGAAGATGGTGATGGGCTCGCCGCGCAGAATGTTACCGCTGAAGATGCCGAGCACGCCCTGATACGGGTTGTTATATGACTGTCCCGGACCGAACACGCTGAACATGCGCAACGAGGTCACCGAGAAGTCGAAGCCGAGATCGGGCCGTTCGGCGGTCGAATGCACATAGCGTTCGGCAGCGAATTTGGTGATGCCGTAATAAGAGTCCGGCACGCAGGGTTCGCTTTCCGGCGTCGGCACGACCTTGCAGTCGCCATAGAGCGTCATGGAGCTCGCATAAAGCAGGCGCGGTACCTTGTGCTTCACGCAGAGCTTCAGAATTTGCACGGTGCCTTCGGTGTTCGTGCGGAGGTCCGCGACCGGATCGGAGAACGCCTTGATGATCGAGACCTGCCCGGCGATATGGCAAACTGCATCGATCCCGGCGGCAAAGATCGGCTCCACTTCCTCCGGCTTCGTCACGTCGCCGCGCGTGTATTTTGCAGCAGCCGGAACGAGCGAAGGATCGCCGTTCGACTCGTTATCGACGACGAAAACGTCGTGACCATCGGCAAGCAGACGCTTCGTCAGATGGATGCCGATGAAGCCGGCGCCGCCCGTAACCAGAACTTTCATTCATCCGCCTCCAGCGGCATCTTGATTATTAGAACGCGTCGCGATTGCGTTCGACCCATTCGATCAGTTTGCCGACACCCTCTTTGGCGTCGATCGATGGCTTCCAGCCGAGCGTCTTTTCGAGCTTGCGCACGTCGCTCACATAAACTTCCTGATCGCCCGGACGCCACTTGTCGAATTTCAGCGGGATCTTCCGCTTGTAGTGCTTTTCCAGCATGTCGATCAGTTCGAGCAGCGAAAGCGTCTGCTGCGTGCCGCCGCCGATATTGAACGCCTGCCCGCGGATTTCATCCGGCGAACGGATCGCGGCTTCATAGGCGCGCACGAGATCGTCGACATGCAGGACGTCGCGCACCTGCTTGCCGTCGCCGTAAATCGTAATGTTCTTCTGCAAAAGCGTTGCGATCGCGAACCACGCGACCCAGCCCTGATCTTCCACGCCGAACTGGCGCGGCCCGTAGATGCACGACTGCCGGAACGATGCTGCCGGGATGCCGTAGATGCGCGCGAAGTCGAGCACGTATTGATCGGCCGCACCCTTCGAGCAGCCATAGGGCGACAGGAAGTCCAGCGGCTCGCTTTCGGGAATCCCTTCCGGCCGGTTGGTATAAGCGTAGCGGTTGCCCTGCAACGCGGAAGTCGCTCCGGTGATCTTGCCGTACACCTTGTTGGTCGAGGCGAACAGAAACGCGGCGTCCGGCCGGAAGCGGCGGACGGCATCGAGCAGGTTGAAGGTGCCGAGCGCATTCACCTCGAAGTCCGTGCGGGGATCGGTCACCGATGTCGTGACCGCGACCTGCGCTGCCAGATGAATGACCGCGTCGGGCTTGCTCTCCGAGATCACCTTATTGACGGATGCGGTATCGCGAACATCCACCTTGGCGAACTCGAAGGCGGTCTCGTCCCGCAGCCATTCGAGATTGCTCTCGGTGCCCACACGCGAGAGATTATCCAGCACGGTCACCTGCCAGTTCCGCTGCCCGAAATAGCGCGCCGCATTGCAGCCGACGAAGCCGGCGCCCCCGGTAATCAGAACGTGCTTGGTGCTCATGAAGCCTTCCGTTGAGTTGCGGTGCAGGTATATGCGAAACAGGCGAATGGCCGATAGCGAATATATCCGCCGTTTGCGAACGGCATATCTCGACCTGATGCGGGACAGCCTGACCGGGCGGCTGAACGAAGACCCCCCTTTGGCGGCGTCGAACGGCGGCGAATATCGGCCCGGTTACCGCGAGCAAGGATGGGACTGGCCATCAAAGGCGCCCTCCATGATCGGCACGCTGCGGATGCAGAACGTGCGCAGCGAATGCGAGCGCGTGATCGCAGAAAACGTGCCCGGCGATTTCGTCGAGACTGGCGTCTGGCGTGGCGGTGCCGCGATCATGATGCGTGCGGTGCTGGCGGCTTACGACATCGCCGACCGCCGCGTCTTTGCCGCCGACTCTTTTGAGGGGTTCCCGGCGCAGTCGGATGCCGACAGCAACTTCACCGTCGGCGGAATTCCGGAGTTCGCCGTCTCGCTCGAAGAAGTGAAATCCAATTTCGAGCGCTACGGCTTGCTCGATGCGCAGGTTGTTTTTCTGAAAGGGCTGTTCGGCGACACCCTGCCCGATGCCGAGATCGAGCGGATCGCGGTGCTTCGCCTCGACGGCGACCTTTACGAAAGCACGCGCGACGGGCTCGTGCTCTATCCGAAGCTCTCGCCCGGCGGCGCGCTCATTGCGGACGACTATTATCTGTTCGACGGGCAGCGGCGGGCGATAGACGAATACAGGGACGCGCACGGCATCACTGACCCGATTCAGCGGATCGATCATTTTGGCGGCTACTGGGTCAAGCGCTAGACCGGAGAAACCGGCACTTTGTTCGCGGAGAGTGCGGCCTCGAAATACTCGATCGTCCGTTGCAGACCCTGCATCAGCGGCGTTACCGGATTCCAGTCGAGCTGTTCGTTGGCGCGGCTGATGTCGGGGCGGCGCTGCCGCGGGTCATCCACCGGCACCGCGTGGAATGCGAGCTTGGACGAGGATCCCGTCATCGAAATCACGATGTCCGCGAGTTCGCGCACGGTGATCTCATGCGGATTGCCGAGGTTCAGCGGACCCGTGATCTGGTCCGGCGAGTCCATGAACTTCACGAGACCCGTCACGAGATCGTCGACATAGCAGAATGAGCGCGTACGGCTGCCATCGCCATAGATGGTAATGTCGCGATTCTGCAGCGCCTGCACGATGAAGTTGGAAACGACGCGGCCGTCGTTCGGGTGCATGCGCGGGCCGTAAGTGTTGAAGATGCGCACGACCTTGGTGCTGAGATTGTGCTGCCTGCGATAGTCGAAGAAGAGCGTTTCCGCGACGCGCTTGCCTTCGTCGTAGCAGGCGCGCGGGCCGATCGGGTTCACGTTGCCCCAGTATTCCTCAACCTGCGGATGGATTTCCGGATCGCCGTAAACTTCGGAGGTCGATGCCTGCAGTACCGGCGCATGCAGCCGCTTTGCGAGACCGAGCACGTTCAACGCGCCCAGCATGCTGGTCTTGGCAGTCTTGATCGGATCGTGCTGGTAGTGAACCGGAGACGCGGGACAGGCCAGGTTATAAATCTGGTCCACTTCGACATAGACCGGATTGCAGATGTCGTGGCGTATCACCTCGAACTCGGCGTAGTCGCTCAGGTGGGCGACGTTCTGCCGGTCTCCCGTAAAGAAGTTGTCGAGACACAACACGGTGTCTCCGCGCGCCAACAGGCGCTCGCAGAGATGAGAACCGATAAAGCCCGCGCCTCCCGTAACGAGAACGCGCCGCTTCTTCAGATGGGCCGCTGGCTCTTTCATCTCTGTCTTACCTTTGTAAACCTTCCGGTCGCGTTCTTCGCGTTCGCGGCCGTTCATGGCACCCGTGATGCGCCTTCCGAACTGAATGCGATGTGAATTTCGGGCAATCCGGTCATGCGCGTGCACACCGCCGAAACACAATTCGGTGATCGCATACGCGCAATACCAGCCATAGAAGGATCACGCTTGCCCCTGCTGCTTCCGGCTAAACCCCTTTAGCCACACTCATTATGAGCTAAATCCTGAATTTGGATAGAGCAGCGGCGAAACACCGATCCATATAGTGAAGTTCCATCCCGATTCGCCATCCCGTGAGAATTCGGCTGGAGGGGTCGGCAACGATGTCGGCAAGGCGTCTTAGCCCCCTTGTTCCAGACCGCTCGTTCCGGGGCTCTGCGGACGCCCAGAAACAACCGGGTTCTCCGGTTTCCCGCACCGGATTGGCTGGCATAGCTTTCGCATACCCTCCTGCCCGCAAGCACCCGGAGCCGACAGTGAGAACGATAAGCCAGATACTCGAGAACCATCGCAGCGGCGGATCTCCCGCGCACACCGTTGCGGAGACCTACGCAAGGGTTCGAGCGCATGGCGATCCCGCCGTGTTCATATCCCTACGGGACGAGGCCGAGGCCATCGCGGAAGCTCGCGGGCTCGGCAACCAGACCGGCCTCCCGCTTTTTGGCGTACCCGTGGCGGTCAAAGACAACATCGATGTCGCGGGAATGCCGACGACCGCCGCCTGCCCGGCGTACTCCTATATGCCTGCCGAAGACGCGACCGTGGTAGCGCGGCTGAGGTCTGCCGGCGCCATCATCATCGGCAAGACCAATCTCGACCAGTTCGCGACCGGGCTCGTGGGCGTGCGGTCGCCCTATGGCATCCCGAAGAACCCTTTTGATGCGGATGTTATTCCCGGCGGATCGAGTTCGGGGTCGGCGGTTTCGGTCTCCGCCGGGCTGGTGCCGCTTTCACTCGGGACGGATACCGCAGGATCGGGCCGCGTGCCGGCGGGTCTCAACAATCTTGTCGGCCTCAAACCATCGCTCGGACTACTACCGACGACCGGCGTAGTACCGGCCTGCAGGTCGCTCGATTGCGTCTCCATCTTCGCGCTGACACCGGACGATGCGTGGCAAGCACTGCGCGTCATGGCCGGCAGAGACGAGCGAGACTCCTATTCGCGCACCTACGATCTGGGAGAACCGGCTCCCGCGCCGGTCGCATTTACGATCGGCGTGCCGCGCGGGCAGGATCGCCACTTCTTCGGAGACGAGCATTCGGAGGCGGCCTTCGCGCATTCCATTGGGTTGCTCCAATCGCTAGGCGGCGCGATTGTCGAACTCGATTTCTCCCCGCTGCTCGAGACCGCGCGGCTTCTCTACGAAGGCCCGTGGGTCGCCGAGCGCACGGCGGCCGTCGGCGGCTTTATCGCGAAGAATGGGGATGCGGTGCATCCGATCACGCGCAAGATCATCGAAGGCGGCGAGAACCTGAAAACCAAAGATGCGTTTCCGGCCTTCTATCGATTGCAGGATCTGAAAGTCGCGAGCGCGCCGCTGCTGGCTTCCGTTGATGCGCTTCTGGTGCCGACCGTTCCGCGAGTGTATCGCCTCTCCGATCTCGAGGCCGAGCCGATCCAATACAATTCCAACCTTGGGACCTATACGAACTTCGTGAACCTGCTCGATCTCTGCGGGCTCGCGATCCCGACCAGCATCAGCGCAGGCGGCATGCCCTATGGCGCGACCCTGCTCGCACCAGAAGGCGGCGACCCCAGCCTGCTCTCACTCGGCAAGGCACTGCATCTCGCTACGGCGTTGCCGCTCGGTGCATCGGCTGCGCGTGTGCACAAAACGGCTGCGTTCGCCTAGCGAATAGGCAATGCCGCTCGCCGCGCGAGCAAAATAGCGTTGCTTTCAGCGTCACCGGGCCCGCCTTCGTCTGGCATCGGCGTTGCAGTTCTTCAGGGGACCGCAACTTCCGGGGGCTGCATTTCGTGTTCAAGACCGTTCTGATCGCCAATCGCGGCGAAATCGCCGTTCGCATCGCCGCCACCTTGAAGAAGATGGGGATCAAGAGCGTTGCGGTTTATTCGGACCCCGATCGCGCGAGCCGGCACGTGACGGCCGCCGATGTTGCGATCCCGCTTGATGGAGCGAGCGCCGCCGACACCTATCTGCGCAGCGACAAGATCCTCGCCGCCGCGAAAGCATCCGGGGCTGAAGCGATCATTCCCGGTTACGGCTTTCTCTCGGAGAACGCGGGGTTCGCCGAGGAATGCGAGCAGGCCGGAATCGCATTCGTCGGACCGACTCCGGAGCAGATCCGCTCTTTCGGGATGAAGCATACGTCCCGCGAAATCGCAGAGAAGGCGGGCGTGCCGCTCACCCCGGGCACGGGCCTCCTTTCCTCGATCGACGAAGCGCGGGCCGAGGCAACCCGTATCGGATTTCCGCTGATGCTGAAAAGCACCGCGGGCGGCGGCGGCATCGGCATGATGCGCTGCGCCGACGAAGCAGAGCTTGTCGCTGCCTTCGACGGCGTGAAGCGCATGGCGCAGAATTTCTTCAAGGACACCGGCGTGTTTCTGGAGCGCTATGTCGATGGCGCCCGGCACGTCGAAGTCCAGATCTTCGGCGACGGCAACGGCAACGTCGTCGCGCTTGGCGAGCGCGACTGCTCATTGCAGCGGCGAAACCAGAAGGTCGTTGAAGAAACACCTGCCCCCGACCTTCCGCCGCAAACGCGCGCGAAACTCCTTGCCGCTTCCGAGCAGCTTGCGAAGGCCGTCAACTACCGTTCCGCCGGCACGATCGAATATATCTACGACCGCAAGCGCGACGAGTTCTACTTCCTCGAAGTGAATACCCGCCTGCAGGTCGAGCATCCGGTCACTGAAGCCGTGCTAGGCCTCGATCTCGTCGAATGGATGATCAGGATCGCGGCTGGCGAGCCGCCGGTGTTCGCAAAGCACTACGAGCCGAACGGTGCCGCGATCGAGGTCCGCGTTTATGCCGAAGATCCGGTGAAGAATTTTCAGCCGTCACCCGGCACCTTGACCGAAGTCGTCTTCCCCGCGGACGCGCGCGTCGATACCTGGGTCGCGACAGGCACCGAGGTCTCCGCCTATTACGACCCGATGATCGCCAAGATCATCGTCCATGGCAGCGACCGCGCCGATGCTATCGCCAAAATGATCGCCGCGCTGAACGCGACTTCGCTCGCGGGCATCGCGACCAACGTCGATTACCTGCGGCAGGTGGTGGCCTGGCCCGACTTTGCCGCCGGCAACGTATCGACCAGTGCGCTCTCGCGCTTCCACTATGTGCCGCCGGTGATCGAGGTGGTCGAGCCCGGCACCTATTCGACGATTCAGGATTATCCGGGCCGCGTCGGTTACTGGTCGATCGGCGTTTCGCCGTCCGGTCCCATGGACGACTACGCCTTCCGGATCGCGAACCGGATCGTCGGCAACGACGAACTTGCCGCCGGTCTCGAATGCACCATCATGGGGGCGACGCTCCGCTTCCATAGCGACGTGCTGATTGCGCTCACGGGTGCCGAGAGCAATGCCACGCTAGACGACCAGCCTTTGGATTTCTGGAAGCCAGTTCAGGTCAAGGCCGGCCAGGTGCTGAAGATGGGCCGGGTCAAAACCGGCTGCCGCATCTATCTCGCGATCCGTAACGGATTCGACGTGCCGGTTTATCTTGGCAGCCGTTCTACCTTCGCGCTCGGTCAATTCGGCGGCCACGCCGGACGCACGCTTCGCGCGGGCGATATGTTGCTGATCAGCAACCCGGAGATTCCGGCCTGCAAGTCGCCGCCTGCAAAGTACGAGCCCAAGGCAACGCCTGCTGCGCTCATCCCGTCTTATGACGTGCAGGAATGGGAAATTGGTTGTCTCTATGGTCCGCACGGTGCACCGGACTTCTTCACTTACAAGGCGATCGAAACCTTCTTCGCCTCGACCTATCAGGTTCACTACAACTCCAACCGCCTTGGCATCCGGCTGAACGGCCCGAAGCCGGAATGGACGCGCAGCGACGGCGGCGAAGCCGGCCTGCACCCCTCCAACGTGCATGACTGCGAATATGCGATCGGCAGCGTCAACTTCACTGGCGACCTGCCTGTCATCCTCACGCGCGACGGGCCGAGCCTCGGCGGCTTCGTATGTCCGGTCACGATCGCCAAGGGCGAACTCTGGAAGGTCGGGCAGATCAAGCCCGGCGACAGCATTCGCTTCGTCCCCATGACATTCGACGACGCGCTGGCGCTGGAGAAAGCGCAGGACGCGGCGATTGCGGCGCTGGAGCCGCTCGCTGAACTGCCGCCGCGTAAAATGCCCGCGCTGCAAGCGAGCAAGACGGTTTCGGCAACCGTGCTCGCCGAACTCGCTGCAGAAGGATCGCGGCCCGCGGTCGCCTACCGGCAAGCTGGCGATAAATACATTCTCCTCGAATATGGTCCGATGGAGCTGGACCTGCGCTTCCGCTTTCGCGTGCATGCGCTGATGGAGGAACTGAAGAAAAATCCGGTCGCCGGCATTCTCGAACTTTCGCCGGGCGTGCGCTCGCTCCAGATCAACTACGACAGCCGTATCATCACGCAACACAAACTCATCGAAACGCTGCTCGGCATCGAGGAAATCCTGCCGCCCGTCGATACCATGAAGGTGGATACGCGCGTCATGCATCTGCCGATGGCTTTCGAGGATTCGGCTACACTCGACGCGGTCGCGAAGTACCGGCAATCGGTCCGCGACACCGCGCCTTGGCTGCCCAATAACGTCGATTTCATCCAACGGCTGAACGGCCTGCAATCCCGCGATGAGGTGCGCGATATCGTCTTCAAGACGAGCTACATGGTGCTTGGGCTCGGCGACGTCTATCTCGGCGCGCCCTGCGCGGTGCCGGTCGATCCACGTCACCGTCTGCTCACTTCCAAATACAATCCGGCCCGCACCTTCACCGCCGAAGGCACGGTCGGCATCGGCGGCGTCTATATGTGCATCTACGGGATGGATTCGCCCGGCGGCTATCAACTCATCGGCCGCACGCTTCCGATCTGGAACAAGTTTCTCCAGAATCCGACGTTTACGAACGGCGAGCCGTGGCTGTTGAAGTTTTTCGATCAGGTGCGCTTCTATCCGGTCAGCGAGGAAGAACTCACTGAACAGCGCATCGCGTTCCGCGAGGGCCGCGCCAGCATCAAGATCGAGCACGAAGTCTTCGATCTCGCGGCCCACGAGAAGTTCCTGAAGGACAATGCCGCGAGCATTGCCGCTTTCAAGGAGCAACAACAGATCGCCTTCAACAAGGAAGTCGCGGTCTGGCAGGCCGAGGAAGCAACCGCCGCGACCGCGGCGGCCCTTGCCGAACCGAAGAACGAAGTCGGCGAGATCGACGGCGAACTGATTTCCAGCGACATCAGCGGCAATATCTGGAAGCTGCTTGTCGAAGTCGGCCAATCGGTCGAAGCTGGCGCTCCGGTCGCAATCGTGGAAGCGATGAAGATGGAATTTCCGGTGCCCGCACCCTCGGCCGGCAAAGTCTCCGCGATCTTCTGCAAGCCCGGCAAGCAGGTCGGTCCCGGCGATCCGCTGCTTTCGATCAAGGCCGCTTAGAGAAAGAGAAGCCGTCGCCCATGACTCAGGAAATCGAACTCGCGGTCGTGGGTGCGCATCTCTCCGGCATGCCGCTCAATCACGAGCTCACGACGCGCGGCGCGCGTCTCGTCCGTGCGGTGAAAACCTTGCCGGAATACCGGCTCTATGCGCTTGCAGGCGGCCCGCCGAAACGCCCGGGCCTGATGCGCGTGGCAGCGAGTGAAGGCTTCGCCATCGAGGCCGAGGTATGGGCGCTTTCAGCAGAGGCATTCGGCACATTCGTTGCGGGCGTGCCCTCGCCGCTCGGCATCGGCACCGCGCGCCTTGCGGACGGCACCACGCCCAAAGGCTTCATCGTCGAGGCGGAAGGCATCAAGGGTGCCGAAGACATTTCCCGCTTCGGCGGCTGGCGCGCCTATATCGCGAGCGTTACTTGAACGATCGCCACCAATTCTCTGAACTTTCGATTGAATTGGTGAGCCCGGATGGGATCGAACCATCGACACCCTGATTAAAAGTTTTACGGGGTTGATGGCAAGGCCTTGGACGGGGTTGGATAGCCTTTCATTTCCACAGGGTTAGTCCGTACGGGGTTGCACACCCCCGCCCCTCATTTCCCGCCGGGCGGTAGCTAAACGGTAGCTACAACCCGAAGGGACATAGAATGGCTAAACAGAAGATCACGAAAACGGTCGTGGACTCCCTCAAACCCGGCACCACGCTTTGGGACACCGAGGTCCGAGGCTTCGGCGTCCGCCGACAGGCGGGCGGCGCGTCCTATATCCTCAAGAGCCGCGTAGCGGGGCGGCAGACGTTCGACACCATAGGCAAGCACGGCTCGCCGTGGACGCCTGATACCGCCCGGAAGGAAGCCCTGCGGCTGCGCGCAGCTATCGCACACGGCATGGACCCGGGTGCGGCGAAAGCGGCGGCCCGCGCTGCCCCTACCCTGCGCGAACTCGCCGACGCATACCTCTTGCAGCACGTCGAAGTGAAACGGAAGAAATCGACCGGCGATCATTACCGCGACATTCTCACCCGCCTCGTGCTCCCCAAATACGGCGCATGGAAAGCGGCAGCCGTGACGACTGCCGACATCGCGGCCCTGCATTACTCGCTTCGCGAGGTAACTTATCAGGCCAACCGCATGCTCGCTGTTGTGGGCGCAATGTACGTTTTCGGGCAGCGTCGCTCGATGGTTCCGACGAGCTACAACCCGGCGCGCGGGATCGAAAAGTACCGTGAGGTCGCGCGCGAGCGGCATTTAAGCGACGACGAACTGTCGCGACTCGGCGAAGCGCTGCGGACCGGCGAAGCCACCGGCTTTCCTTGGACGTTGAACGAAAGCGCAAAAGCGAAACACCGAGCGCGCAGCGACCGTCAGGTTTCGAAACTTGATCCCTACGGGGCCGCCGCTATTCGGCTTTTGATGTTCACCGGCGCGCGGCTTCGCGAGATTCTGCACCTGCGGTGGATCGACGTTGATATCGCTAACGCCGTTATCCGCCTTCCGGATTCCAAGACGGGCGCGAAAACAATCGCGTTGAACCAGCCCGCCGTCGAAATCCTCGCTTCACTGACGCGCCTGAACGAGTTCGTTATCGCGAGCCCGGGGTCGAAGAATCCCCGCGCAGACCTTAAAGGCCCGTGGCGAGCAGTTCGCAAGCATGCGGGCCTAGACGGCGTACGCATTCACGACCTCCGCCACACTCATGCGAGCAAGGCCGTTGAAATCGGCTTGTCGCTACCGGTCATCGGTAAACTACTTGGCCACAAGCACGCGGTAACCACGCAACGGTACGCGCACATGCAGACCAAGCCGCTACAAGATGCGTCGAACGTCGTCGCCCTCCGCATCCGGGCTGCGCTGAATACTGCGGCGTAGAATACCTGACGCATTTGCAGGGTGCCTACCGGACGCGCTGCTGACGAAATTCAGCCGCGCGTTCGGTCGCGAGTGCAAACCTTTTGCACATTCGATTTCGCTTTCCACAGGGGTCTACCTCGCGGAAATCAAATACGAAAGTGCCGAAAATTGGACTCGCAATAAATAATCATATTGCGAATGCGCCATCCATGCCCAGTCTGTCGCGCTCTTAAATGAGGGAGCACTACTATGAAGTTCTACGACATGACAAAGACCGAGAGACTGCCGAGATCGTCGCACGAGCCAGCTCAAGGTCTGAACTATCTGAATACCGAACAGGTCGCATTCGTAACGGGCCTATCGGTCTCCTTTTTCGAAAAAGCGCGCGTGCGCGGCGATGGCCCGCCCTACATCAAGGTCGGGAAACGCGTAGTCTACGCCTCGAAACATTTAGACGCATGGCTCGAAGAGCGCGCGGCCCGTTCGACCAGTGACCTGGTTGCCTGCAACGATAATTTTCTCGCGAGACTGAAGGCGGTGCGTCATGGGTAGGATGCGCCCCGACAACGACAACGTCGTCCGTGACCAAAATTCACCTGCCGCCGTGCGCGTTTCGAAAACGCGCCGCCGCAAATTCATGGGACCGCCACAGGAAACGTGGTTCTGGATGACAATCGACTGCTTATCTTCACCGAACATGCGGTCACTTTCGCGGACTGCGAGACTAGTCTTAGACCGACTGATCGAGGAGCATTACAGGCATCGCTGTTACATGAACGGACATCTTATCGTTACGTACGCAGACTTTGTCCGCGCTGGGGCGCGCCGTCAGAGCATACGGCAGGCGATCGATGAACTCGTTGCAACCGGACTGGCTCTGGTCGACACAGGTTCATTCGCGTCACCTGAACGCCGCCGTTCCAGCCGTTACACGCTGACTTTCTATTCGGTCGATGGTTACGAGCCGACGAACGACTGGCAACGGATCATGCCGCAATACGTGGAAGCACGACTTGCGCTGATCAGAAAGAAATATCGCAAGCGCCGCAGCCTACGGGAAAGATACACTGACGCGGCATAGCCGCCCTAGAACCCGAGATGTATAGAGTTGTTGCGGGAGCGCACCTCAGTGACCGAGGGCTCTTCCGCAACAATGGCCCCGAATTCTGATTTAAAGTAGAATGAGCCAACGAGCGTAAGTGTCTTTTGCGCCCATCGTCGGACACGCTTGCGCAACGCGCGCGCATGACTGTGCAAAGTTCACCTTCGGTGCGCCAGTCTCGAGCAAATACATGCACTACCCAATTTAAACGGCATCTAGCTAGGATATTCGCAACTCTAGGAATGCGCTTGTTTCGGCCTACGGCGTTCGCTGAACGCCTAGCGCGCAAATGGTCCTAAGCGGGCCCGTCCTGCCACCGGAGGGCGCCTACGAGCCCGCTATCGAATATCCGGTTGCGTTTCAGCAACTCGTCACGAGCAAATGGCAGGGTTTTCCAGGAAAATAGCTATCGCAGCGTCGCGATACACTGCGGACGGCGCCGCAGGCAGGCAGAAGCAACGCCGCAGTCGTAGCCCCGAGCCCGACACGAAAATATATCACATCAAACGCGTGTCCTTCGGTGGCTTGCTGTATTCATCATGCCTGCCATCGACGAATTTGATCGTAGTCGCGAGCGCGTCGATGTCATCGGCGTTCGCAACATTATCGAGCGCACCGATAGCAACCGCGTAGAACACGCCCCCAAGGCTCTCCTGAAAACCTTTTGCGAATGTGCGAATCCCGCACGTTTTGCAGAACCTATAATGCAGGTTGCTCTTTGAGCCGCCCGGTGGCGTCCAACTGTAATCTGATAAATTGTTTTCGCCTTCTACAACCTTAAGGTCATGCTCTCCGACACCGGCGAACCATGTGCGTGCCTTCGTGCAGATAGAACAGTTGCAACGTTGCGTCCCCTTAACGAAGTCGATGTCGGCGGTGAACTTCACCGCACCACAGTGGCATGAGCCCTTGTAGGTTTTCTTCATCTTATTAAATTCCTATTCGTAAGAACCCGTCCAATGCGACGTCGGTTTCACGGTCACCCTAATGGGCTGCGCCTTTGCAAAAGGGCATGCAAAGCCGACACGCCGCCCGGTCCTACGTAGGAAGTCGACGGCACCGTGGGCGGTTCCTTGCCTTTTGCGTCCTCTACCGTTTTCGGCGTCTGCGACGCTTGAAACAATAAGCCCCGGCAGGCGAGGCATCGCCACCGGGGCTTTAAGTCTTTCGGGATAACTCCGGTCAGAAGAGCCGGCTTTCGGCTGATTTAACGACATGACTCTCACCGGGTTCCATTCGGGAAGCCGACGTATGCATGGCCGATTCTGTGGTAGTGAAAGCAGTCTTGAAATCGCTGTTTCACCATGGGCCCTAACGAACCCTCCCTCACCCGCATAGCCGAGCTTGAGCGCGAGAACGCGGAATTGCGCGAGCGCTTGCGTAACCAGATCAGCGCCGCGACGGCCGCAGCGCAGGCAACGAGCGAGGTCGCAACGCAACTCCGCTCTGAGATGCTGACGCAGTCGTTTCGAGCCGATGTGGCGGATAACCGCTCCCGAACGCTTGCTATGAGCAACGCCAACCTTGCAAAGAACAACGCCTTCATCAACGGCATTCTCGAAAGTAGCGATGATTGCATCAAGGTGATCTCGCTCGACGGCGAACTCCTATTCATGAGCGGTGGTGGTCAGCGCGTCATGGAAGTCAATGACTTCGAGGTTATTCGGGGATGTCAGTGGCCGACATTTTGGCCGGGAGACGGAACCGGAAAGGCGCAGCAAGCAATCGAAGCCGCCCGCTCGGGGAAATCATTCCGCTTTGACGGTCCTGCGCCGACTGCCAAGGGGACGATGAAACATTGGGAAGTGATGGTGTCGCCGATCTTCAACGAAGACGGCGCGGTAGAGTCAATCCTGTCGATCTCTCGCGACGTATCATACCGCTACGCGATGCAAGAACAGCAGAAGACCTTGGCCCGCGAGCTTCATCACCGCGTTAATAACACGCTCGCCGTGGTCAGCGCGATCATTTCGCAAACGATGCGGACATCGGCGACAATGGTAGACGCGAACACGGCCATGGCCGGTCGCATCCGCGCGCTTGGTCGCGCAAATACTCTGCTCGTAAATGACGTGGTGGCCCTGACAACCGTAGAGGACACCGTCTGCGCTGCCATCGAAGCCTTCGACGAGCAGAAGAGCCGCATCGTCGTCTCAGGTCCGGAAGTTACGATGAGCTCGCGCCCGAGCGTTTTCCTTGCGTTGGCGATCAACGAACTCTCTACGAACGCGACGAAATACGGCGCGCTATCGACGTTAAACGGAAATGTTTCAATTTCGTGGACGGCCGACAACGGGGTATTCGACCTCGTATGGCGCGAAACCGGCGGCCCGCTCGTCACCGTTCCAACCCGGAAGAGTTTCGGCACGACCCTCATCAACTCGACGCTAACCGGGCCGTTCGGCGGTATCGTGAAGATTGATTACGCCGAAAGCGGAGTTATCTGCACAATCGAGGCCCCGCTCGCCTCGCTCGTCGAGGCGCAGTAGCTACCTCTTCGCTGCACTCTCCGCTAATCTACACCCATGTGCGGACGCTTCACACGGCAATACACATGGGCGGAATTGCACGCGCTCTACATGCTCTCCGTCGGATTCGAGAACGAACGCTCGAATTTGCAGCCGCGCTACAACATCTGCCCGACGACGACGATAGACGCGGTGGTCGAGCGCGACGGCAAGCGCGCGGTCGAGCCTATGCGGTGGGGCCTCGTCCCGTCGTGGTGGAAGAAAACGCTGAAAGAACTTCCCGCTACGTTCAACGCCCGCGCGGAGACCGTCGCGGAGAAGCCGATGTTTCGCTCGGCGTTCAAGCGCAACCGCTGCATCATTCCGGCCTCCGGCTATTTCGAATGGACCGCCACCGCCGAGAAGAAGAAACAGCCGCACTACTTTACTCGACGTGACGGTGAGATCATTTCTATCGCCGGGCTTTATGAGGAATGGAAAAATCCCGAGACGGGCAAGCCGCTGCGATCTTGCACCATGATTATCGGAGCCGCTAACGACTTCGTCTCACCGCTGCACGACCGCATGCCGATCATCCTCGAACGCGATCAGATTGCATCGTGGCTCACGGGTGACGCGGGCACGGATATGCTGCGCGCTGCTGACAACGGCGTGCTCCAGGAGCACGCCGTATCGATGCGCGTGAACTCTTCCAAGGCGGACGAGAATGACGCCACACTGATCGAACAACTTTAGAGAGACTTAAAATGAACGTACCATTGCGCGCGACCATGATGGCCGTGATCCTGACGACATCGACGCTGCTTATTCTGTGGGTCGCGGATTACGGCAAGCAGAATCCGTGCATTTTATTTTACGATCTGTCCCACATTAGTTGCCTCCTGCGCTCACAGGCTGACCTCGCCGGTGGTGTCATAGGCAGTGCCGGGACGATCTTCGCAGGCTATCTCGCGTGGCTATCGGTGAAGCAGTCGGGCCATGAGATCGCCGCGACTGCCCGAAAAGCGCAAGCCGACGCCAAGGAAGTTGCGGTGTTCGCCGTTTACGAGCTTCTGACGCTCGTTCTTACGGTGGACGTTATGTCGGAGGCGGGATTATCGACTCCTCACGACTCGGTGGCAGCGCGCATCAAAGCGAACATTCAGCGCCTGATCGAGGCGAACTCACCCTTTCAAAGACTCGAAATACTGCAAGAACTTGCACGCGAGCTTTCGGCCGAGGATCGATTAATGTTGTGGCAAACTATAATGACGGCGCGACACTTGTTCTCGTTTTGCGATAAGCCACCGCTCGAAATATTAAACACCAAGTTTTTTACGTTCGCTCGAGAGCGCGTCGAGGCTGTGAAGAAGAACGCCTCGCGCTTCGACAAGAATGCGGTCGAGACTGCTTGGAAACTGCGACAGCAGCAACCCGACGATGCCCCTATTCCAACGCCCGAGGCAATGATTACCTAGTGCGAGTGCCCGTCTTCAATCGACGGCTTCCCGGGCACGAGTAGTTCGACCTTGCGGCACTTACACTTCGTGCAAACGAGACGCTGTTCTATCGCGTCGAGCTTCAATGTCGGTGGAAAACGATCAATTCCAAGAAATTGTTCGCGCTTGCAGTGAAGGCAGCGCGCCCGGATTATCGTCGAGCCTGTCCGCTTGATTGTCTCCACGGTCTCGCGCCGCTGCGCTGACGTTGGCCGCCAATACGGCCTGTCGGGATCGACTTCATTACCGCGCGCATACGGCAGTTGCGGGCGATGTGGATCGCGTCCCGGCGGCAAGTCCGCATCTTCCATGTCGGAGCGAAGATCGCACAGGTAAGCCTCGCAGTACTTCGGCCCACTCAGGCGGTGCTTCTGCCTGTTCGCCGGATTGCGCCCGCACGTCGGATAACATAGGCGTTCGACTAGACGTTCTAGCGGGAACCCCGCTCCGAGCTTCTCAACGAGTGAGCCTGTAACCGCCGCTGCGCTCGCAGCAATCGCAGCGAACGCGCACGACGACGTAAGGGTATCGGCGCAACGTCCCGCGCGGGTCTTCCATTTCGCATCCGGTTTCCCCGCCGGTTGTGCCCGCAGCGACTTTGTCGGAATCGCCCTACGCGATCAACCGCGTCTTAGATTTCCCCCCTTGTCACTACGAAAATGGTATCGTTTGGAAGTTCAGCAACGCGACGAGCCTTCTCCGCGTACTGTCGCGAGTAAAGCGGATTTGGGTCGCGCGCATACACTTGCTGTTTAGCGAATGCGGTGGCGGCGCCGTTCACCCTGGCGACCCCGTCTTCATCTAAATCGCGAACTACATCGACGCCTTCGAAGGTGCCAACAACAGCGAGCATTCGGGTCACGGGAAAAACGAGTTCCGTGCCGTTCATACCGTGACCTGGTCCGTAAAGACCGCCCCGCAGCTTGGGATCAGAAAAGTAAAGAAAAACGGGATGGTCGCAGGTTACGAATCCCGAAGAGCCCTGCGGGGCTCGCAATAACCCCCAACGCCTGCGGAATAGATGCGGAAGAACGGCATCAAAGCCCTTGAACTCGTTGACGATGTGCTGCTCGCGCGGCAATTCCATCTTGAATTCACCGCGCTTCACGAAATCCCGAATGTCCTCGTAGGAAACGTTCTGCTTTCCTTCGAAGTACCCAGCTTCGCGGGCGCGCGTTTCAAGGCTCTGCCAGCGTTCCTTGTTAGCTGTGGACAGCTCTAAAATCGATTTCATCACGCGATCTTCAAATTCCGAGAACGTGCCACGGAGCCGGGGATTCCTTACCGATGCCAGCGCAATAAAATTCAAGAGGTTCGCTTTGTCGTCGGCGTCGTCGAGAGTCCTTTGTGCTGCGATCCTCCCTAACGAGACAGCGAGTTCGCTTTCAAATTCCGCCAGCCCATTCTCTAGGATGTCGGGATTCTGACCGGGGACTTCGACTCGATTGAAATCGCGCTCGACAGCGATGTTCGCGATATTGGCCGTAAACGCTTTGCCGCTCCGATCATAGACGTGGACTTGGTGCGTCCTCCCGCCCTTACGAGGCTGACTGAACCCGCGCAGGTAGCACTGCGGAAGATAGTGATGCCGTCTCGCCGTCACGGTAAGCGCGCCTCTGACTCTGCGTCTCCATAGACGCGGTGATACTTCTTTACAGCGCTCCCCCGGTCTACTTTCCTGCCCCGGGCATCGAACGCGGATCGAACTGTCAGGAGCAATTTTCTGCGAAAGGGGTGCGGGATTTCAGGTGGACTCTCGACCTGATTCAGCGTGGCGTGGTAGCTTGGCGGTAGCTACTGCTTCGGCTCGGAACCGCGAGGGCGAATAAGTCCTTGGAAATACTGGTGAGCCCGGATGGGATCGAACCATCGACACCCTGATTAAAAGTCAGGTGCTCTACCACTGAGCTACGGGCCCGCCGGGCGGACTGGTACGGACCGGGGCCACGCACGTCAAGGCGCGGCTCGTGCGTTTTACGAAATGACCGTCTGCGGCAGCAGAAATGGCCCGTCGGGAACGCCGCGAACACGCGCCGCGACCCCATAAAGTGCCCGAATAAGCCCGTCGGTTACGACTTCCGCGGGAGGTCCTGACGCGATGACGCGCCCGTCCCGCATGGCGACGATCTCGTCTGCAGCCATCGCCGCCAGATTGATGTCGTGCAGGATCGCGAGCACCCCGCCGCCCGCATCGGCGTGTTGCCGCGCGATTCGCAGCGTTGCCAGCTGATGCGGAAGGTCGAGCGCAGATGTCGGCTCGTCGAGCAGCAAATAGCCCTTCCCGCCATTGGCCCAGAGTTGCACGAGCACGCGCGCGAGTTGCACGCGCTGCCGCTCGCCACCCGAAAGCGTCTCGTAAACCCGCTCGCTGAACTGCAGGAGATCGACGGCCTGCAGCGCGCGTGCGATCAGCTTCTCGCCTTCGCTGCGCGAAAAATACTGCGGCAGCCCGAGCGCGACGATTTCGCGCGAGAGAAACGGGAACGCCACGACTACCGCCTGCGGAAGCACCGCGCGCTTGCGCGCGAGCGAGACCGGATCCCAGTTTTTCAGGTCGCTATCCTCGAGCGTCACCGAACCCTTGAAATGCCGCTCCTCGCCCGCGAGCACTTTCAGGAGCGTGGACTTCCCGGCGCCGTTCGGTCCGACGATCGCAACCACCTTCCCCGGCGCGACAGCGACGGATGCTGAATCGAGGATCGCCTTGGACCCGACGAAAAACGAAATGTCGCGCGCGGCATACATCGTCATGCCCCCAGCGAGGCGCGATGACGCCGCAAGAGCCACAGGAAGAACGGCGCGCCGATCAGCGCGGTCACGACGCCGAGCGGCAATTCTGCAGGAGCTGCGACAACGCGGGCGAAAATATCGGAGGCCGTGAGCAATCCTGCCCCTAACAACGCGCTGCCGATGACGAGCGTGCGATGCGCAGGGCCTGCACTCAACCGCAACAGATGCGGCACGACGAGACCGACAAAGCCGATGATGCCGCTCACCGCGACCGCGGCACCCACGCCGGCCGCGACGACGACGATCGCGACGCGCTTCAGCCGCTCGACATTGACGCCGATATGAAACGCCTCCGCTTCGCCGAGCGCGAGCGCATCGAGCCCACGCGCCAGCCATAGCGAGCCCGAAATCAATACGATCACGAACGGAATCAGGATGCCGACGCGCGGCCAGGTCGCGCCGCCGAGGCTTCCCAAAGACCAGAACGTAAACTCACGCAGTTGCTGATCGCTGGCGACGAAAATAATCAGTCCGGTCGCAGCACCCGTCAGCGAGCCCAGCGCAATGCCCGCAAACAGCAGGCTTGCGACTGCCGTGCGCCCGTTCCTGGTCGCCATGCGATGCAGGAGGATCGTCGCAGTCAGTCCTCCGCCGAAAGCGGCAACCGGCAGCGAGTAGTTGATCAGCCAGCGCGGCACGTAGCCCGCGACAAGCCCGCCGAACACGATCCATGCGACGGCTGCGAGTGCAGCGCCGGAAGAAACGCCGACAATACCCGGATCCGCCAGCGGATTCCGGAAAATCCCCTGCATCACCGCGCCAGACACGGCGAGCGTCGCACCCACGCCTGCCGCAAGCAGCGTCCTCGGCATGCGGATGTCGAGCACGACGATTGCGTCGCGCATATCGAGGCCGGTATTCGCGCGGATTCCCCACAGCGCGTCCCACAGGATGCCGATCACCTTGCCCGAAGGAATCACGACTGGCCCGATCGCCAGCGATCCGATCATCGCAGCCACGAGCACGGCTGCACTGATTACGAGCACCAACCGCGGCAGGGTCATCCTGCGCGAACTTACGCCAAGCACGGCGTCACCGCTTGTCATTTGCTATGCGTAGAGGCCGCTTCGGTCCAGGGCCGTGGCGGCAGCTTCGGCAGGTTGGCTTCAGGATAAATTTGCGCGGCAAGGTCGCGCATCGCGTGACCCGTGCGCGGGCCGAACGACAGGAAGTAGGACGGGATCAGAATCAGGCGCTTGTCTTTCGCGGCCGGCGTGCCTGCGAAAGCGGGCATTCCGAACAAAGCGTTCTCGTCGAGCGCGTGCGTGCGTTCGAGCAGCATCACTATGTTCTGAGGCTGCGCTGCGAGGGTGGCTTCCGGCGTGGCCGGCTTGAATCCATGCACCGCCGCCATGGCGTTCGCGACCTTCGCCAGCTTGAAAATACCGTCGACGCTGGTGCCTTTGCCGGCAACCGTCGGCGTACCGTTGCCGGTCGAGAGCACGAACATCGCGTTGCGCTCTGCCGTCACCGCCTTCGCGATCATCGCTTTGGCGGCGGCCATGTCTTCGCCGACTGCTTTGGCGAGTTGCTCGCCCTTTTCGGGAACGCCGAGCGCCTGCGCCACGGCGCGGATTTTCTTAAGCACCGCTTCTTCGTCGGTACCTTCGGGGATCAGCACGAAAGGAATCGTCGCCCGCGACAGCACATCGATCGCTTCGGCCGGGCCGGAACCTTCGATGGCCAGCACAAGGCTCGGTCCAAGGGAGATCACGCCTTCGGGTGCGAGCGCACGCATATAGCCGATGGTCGGCAGCTTCTTGATCTCGGCCGGATAGGTGCTGGTGATGTCGATTGCGATCACCTTGTCGCCAAAGCCGAGCGCAAAGACGATCTCGGTGACGGCGCCGCCGATGGTCACGATGCGCGAGGCGTCGGATACTTCGATCGTCTGTCCGGCCGCGTCTTTCACGGTCCAGGCGACCGCATTCGTTGCCGATGCTGCGGCGAGCAGCATCGCACCGAGCGCTAACAGGGAAACTCTGCGGTTCATTTTGTCAGGATCAGCTTGTTCAGAGCGGTCAGGCGCAACCGATAGGCCTCGCCCTCGTGGCCAATGGTGATTTCCTTCGTGCCGACAAACAGATCGCGGCTTTCGATGCGATTGTTTACGATATCGATCGGCCGGCGCGAGGCGCTGACGCTGCTTGCATTCGGGCTGGTTTCGACCGGATCGGTCTTCGGCATTGAGAAACTATCCATCAAACTCGGTTATTTCTTTTGAACAGTTCTGAACTAAGCCAGTTTAGAACTATTTTTATCTAGTGATTTCAACCACTTGACCCTAGTACGCTGGATTGTTACCCATATCAACTAGTTTGCGGGACTGGGATGGTCTTGCAAAGCCAGCCAGCTAGCTAGCAGTCCGCTGCAGCCCGCAAGCACCGGCGCGAAATACAAAAAAACAAAACGAGTGGGGCTTCAATAATGGCTGGGATCACCAAGCGCACTGCTGCGCTGTTGGGCGGCGTATCCGCCTTCACACTTCTCTCTACTGCTTTACTCACGCCGGTTGCTGCACAAGTGACGGCGCTCGATGCGATCACGATCGTCGCAACCCGAACCGAAGAGCTTGCGATCAACGCACTCGCGCCGGTGAGCGTTATCCGCGCGGATCAGATCGAACTCATCCAGCCGAAGCGCATCTCGGAAATCTTTATCGCGACTCCGGGCGTGACGTTTCAGGATCGCGCAGACGAGCCGGCGGGAGCCATCAACATTCGCGGTCTGCAGGACTTCGGCCGCGTCGCCGTCCTGATCGATGGTGCGCGCCAGAATGCGCAGCGCACCGGTCACTTCGCGAACGGCTTCTTCTATCTCGATAAGGAAATGATTGCCGGCGTCGATGTCGTCCGCGGTCCGACCGCGAACATCTACGGCACCGGCGCGATCGGCGGCGTCGTCGCATTCCGCACCAAGGAAGCGTCCGACATTCTCGCGCCGAACCAGCGCTGGGCGGTCGAGACGAACATCGCAGCCGGCAGCAACACCGGAAGCGGCCAGATCTCTGCTTTCGCCGCTGCGCGCCAGCAGAACGCCGATTTCATCGTCGGCGTCTCGCATCGCGATCAATCGAACTACAAGGACGGCAGCAACTTCCTGATCGCCAATAGCTGGCAGCAGGTCACGAGCGGTCTCATCAAGACCAACCTGATGCCCGCCGATGGCCACAAGATCACCCTCGGCGGCCTGTTCTATTACAGCGAATACAATTTCGGTCAGCCGCCGCGTCCGCCTGCAGGCGGCACGTCGATCTACGCGACCGACACGACCAACATGACGCTGAACGCGCGTTGGCGCTATGACAGGCCGGAGGACCGCATCTTCAATATCGATGCGAACGTCTATTGGAATCGCACCGACACCAACCAGTTGAAGATTGCGCATACCACCACGACTAACTCGGCCTATTGCGGCGGCATCGCTCCGGGCAACAACATCACAGGCTGCGTCGGCGACAGGCGCAGCTTCCTGCTCGATACCGTGGGCTTCGACATCAACAACACGTCGCGCTTCGACTTTGCCGGTTGGCAGAACGCCATCACGATCGGCGGCGACTTCTTCACGGACTCGGTCGAGACCATCGACCCGCGCGGCACTGGCGATCTGACGACGCCCGGCGGCCGCCGCTCGGTGTTCGGCGCATTCCTGCAGTGGAAAGCTGACTACGGAAACCTGCTGCAGGTCGTCGCCGCGGGCCGCTACGATGCCTATCACTTCAATGCCGGCGGCTTCGAGAACGATCAGTCCCGCTTTTCGCCGAAGCTGACGATCGGCCTGTGGCCCTCTTCGCAGATCACGCCTTATGTGAGCTATGCGGAAGGCTATCGCTCGCCGACGCTTACCGAAACGCTCGTGGTCGGCGCGCATCCGACCGGCGGCGGACCGGGCGCATTCGTCTGCCCAGGTGGCACTCCGGGCTTCTTCTGCTTCCAGCAGAATTTCAACCTGCGGCCCGAGGTCGGCAAGAACAAGGAGATCGGCGTCAACTTCAAGTTCGACAACGTCTATCGCCAGGGCGATGCGTTCCGCGCCAAGCTGAACGTATTCCGCAACGACATCAGCGACTTCATCGAGCTGACCGGCACGGGCCCGTTCAACCCGATCTATCAGACCTTCAACTTCTATCAGTATCAGAACATCTCCGAAGCACGGATCCAGGGTGTCGAACTGGAGAGCACCTATGACACCGGCGACTGGTTTGCCGGTCTTGCGGCTCAACACCAGCGCGGCAAGAACACGGCGACGAATGTCGGTCTCGCCAACATTCAGCCCGACAAGGTCGTATCGACCTTCGGCGTGCGGCTCCTCGACCGCAGGCTGACGGCGATGATCCGCTGGGCCGCGGTATCGGCAAAGACCGACCTGCCCGCGACCTTCACGCCGACCGAGAGCTACAATCTCGTCAACCTCTACATCGGCTACAAGCTGAGCGAGATGGCGACCTTGAGCTTCAGCGTCGATAACTTGTTGAACGAGTTCTACCACCAGTATCCCGTGGTTCGCACGACGCCGACCGACAACCAGAACGACTCGCTCTGGGCTAGCGCGGCACCGGGAATCACGTTCAAGGGCGCGCTGAAGGTGCGGTTCGGGGATGGCGTGAATGCCATCTCGCCGGCCCTGCTCGCCGCACGCTGAACGAAGCGGGGGCGTCTGCCCCCGTCCGAATTCCTCGCGAGAGGAGCAAAGAAACAAGAACGAAGGGGCCGCTTTCGCTATAGTGAAAGCGGCCTGCTTCGCGTTTCCGGGAAACTGCCGGTAACAAGAGACCGCCCAGCAGCCGCAAGGCAAAGAAAGGACACGTCATGTTCATTGCGATGAACCGGTTTAAAGTCACCCCCGGCCAGGAAGGCGAATTCGAGCGCATTTGGCGCGAGCGCAAGTCCTACCTGAACACCATGCCGGGTTTCGTCGAATTCCATCTTCTGAAGGGTCCGAAGAAGGAAGATCACTCGCTGTATTCTTCGCACACGACCTGGGCGACGAAGAAAGACTTCGAAAACTGGACGAACTCCGAGGGATTCCGCGCGGCCCACGCCCGCGCCGGCGAGCACAAGCCTGCGGTGCCCATGTATCTTGGTCACCCGGAGTTCGAAGGTTTCGAGCCGGTGCTGACCGAACGGATGGGCGACAAAGCCGCCTGATCGCTCTGGGGAACTCGCGGCCGGATTGATTTCTGGCCGCGCGACTGGCGGCCGGCGCTCTACGCAGCGTCTGCGCCGCGCGCCCAGCCCTCGGCCGTTTCCGCCGCAAAGTCCGCGAGGCGTCCCTGTGAAATCGCCTCGCGCATGCCGGCCATCAGGCTCTGGTAATAGGCTACGTTGATCCAGGTCAGCAGCATCGAGCCGAGAATCTCATTCGCTTTGACGAGATGATGCAGGTACGCGCGCGAGTAATCGCGCGCGGCCGGGCAGTCGCTTTGCTCGTCGATCGGACGGGGATCGTCCGCATGGCGCGCATTCTTCAGGTTGAACTGGCCGAAGCGCGTATAGGCGAGCGCATGACGGCCCGCCCGGGTCGGCATCACGCAATCGAACATGTCGATCCCGCGCATGACGGCTTTGACAAGATCGTCCGGCGTGCCGACGCCCATCAGATAGCGCGGGCGGTCCGCCGGAAGTGCGGGCATCGTCGCCTCGATCATCGCGAGCATGACGTCCTGCGGCTCGCCGACCGCGAGCCCGCCAATTGCATAACCATCGAAGCCGATTTCCGTCAGCGCTCGTGCGGATTCCAGCCGCAGCGGCACCGATGCGCCGCCCTGCACGATGCCGAAGATGGCGCGGCCTTGCGGCGTTCCAAACGCCTCTTTCGAGCGTTCCGCCCAGCGCAGCGACAGCCGCATCGCGCGCTCGGCTTCCTCTTCGCTGCACGGCAGCCGCACACATTCGTCTAGCTGCATCGAAATGTCCGAGCCGAGCAGCGCCTGAATTTCCATCGCGCGCTCCGGCGTCAATTCGTAGGCGCTGCCATCGATGTGACTGCGGAATTTCACGCCCTGCTCGTTCAGCGTGCGGAGCTTTGCGAGCGACATCACCTGAAAGCCGCCGGAGTCGGTCAGGATCGGGCGGCTCCAATTCATGAACTTGTGCAAGCCGCCGAGGCTCGCGATCCGCTCGGCACCGGGCCGCAACATCAGATGATAGACGTTGCCGAGCACGATATCGGCGCCTGTCGCGCGCACGGTTTCAGGCAACATCGCCTTCACCGTCGCAGCGGTGCCGACCGGCATGAAGGCGGGCGTGCGAATTTCCCCGCGCGCAGTCGTGAGCGTGCCGCGGCGCGCGGCGCCGTCCTTTTCGTGAATCTGGAATTCCATAACGGGGTTCTAGCGCGGCGCTTCCGGAAACAGCAAACTCGCGTCACCGTACGAGTAAAAGCGGTAGCCATTCGCAATCGCATGCGCGTAAGCGCGCTTCATGCGCTCGGTCCCTGCGAAGGCGCTGACCAGCATGAACAGCGTCGAGCGCGGCAGGTGGAAGTTCGTCAGGAGCGCGTCCGCCGCGCGGAACCGGTAGCCCGGCGTGATGAAGATATCGGTTTCCGCCTTGAAGGGCTTCACTTCGCCTTCCGGCGTCGCAGCGGATTCCAGCAGCCGCAGCGCGGTGGTGCCAACCGGAATGATCCGGCCCCCTTGTGCGCGCGCCGCATTGATTTGCGCCGCCGCATCGGCACCGATCTCGCCGTATTCGGCATGCATCTTGTGGCCGGAGACGTCGTCGGTCTTCACCGGCAGGAACGTACCTGCGCCGACATGCAGCGTGACTTTGGCAATCGCCACTCCCGCCGTCTTCAAGGCAGCAAGCAGACTATCGGTGAAATGCAGTCCCGCCGTCGGCGCGGCTACCGATCCTTCGTGCTTCGCGAACATCGTCTGGTAATCGCTGCGGTCGCGCTCGTCGTCGTCGCGCTTCGAGGCGATATAAGGCGGCAACGGGATATGGCCCAGTGCATCGATCGCGTCGTCGAGGATCGCGCCGTGGAAATCGAAGCGAAGCGTGATCTCGCCCGCCTCGCCTTTTGCTTCGACCGTCGCGTCGAGCGCGCCGAGCATGCAAACACGCGACTCGTGGCCGAAGCGGATGCGGTCGCCAGGCTCGAGCCGCTTGGCGGGCTTCGCAAGCGCCTGCCAGCGTTCGGGGCCGGTCCGCTTGATCAGCGTCGCCTCGACTTCGACATTGACGCCGTTACGCTCCCGCACGCCGTGCAGACGCGCGGGGATCACTTTGGTGTCGTTGACGACGAGAACATCGCCCGCCCGCAGCAGCGACGGCAGTTCGCGGACCACGCGATCTTCGAACTCGGCGGTCCCCCGCGGCGACACAACGAGCAGCTTTGCGGAGTCGCGCGGCTCCGCCGGCCGGAGCGCGATGGTCTCCGGCGGCAGATCGAAGTCGAAGTCAGCGGTGCGCATTCACGGGAGCGGGCAAGCCCGCGCGCGGCTTACGCCGCCATCTTGGCGGAGACGATCTTGTCGGGGTTCGTCACCGGCTCGCCGCGCTTGATCTTGTCGACGTTCTCCATGCCCGAAGTGACTTCACCCCAGACCGTATATTGGCCGTCGAGGAAGCGGGCATCGCCGAAGCAGATGAAGAACTGGCTGTCGCCCGAATCCGGGTTGGCGGCGCGCGCCATGGAAACCGTGCCGCGCACATGCGGTGCTTCGTTGAACTCGGCCTTGAGCTTCTTGCCGGAACCGCCGGTGCCGGTGCCATGCGGGCAGCCGGTCTGCGCCATGAAGCCATCGATCACGCGATGGAAGACGATGCCGTCATAGAAGCCGTCCTTCACCAGTTCCTTGATCCGCGCGACATGACCCGGCGCGAGATCGGGGCGCATCTTGATCGTGACCGGACCTTGCGTCGTTTCCAGAAGAAGCGTGTTTTCGTCAGCCATTGCTCTATTCCTTATTGACCTGCGATCGCGCGAAGAATGCGATCGGGATTGCGGGGCGGTTCGCCCTTGTTGATCTTGTCGACGACGTCCATGCCGGAAACCACCTCGCCGATGACGGTGTATTGCCCGTTCAGCGAAGACTGCTCGGCAAACATGATGAAGAACTGACTATTCGCGGAATTGTTGTTGCCGCCTTTGCGCGCCATGCCGACAATACCCCGGCGGAACGGCACGGACGAGAACTCCGCGCGCAGGTCCGGATGGGTCGAGCCGCCGGTGCCGTTGCCATGCTGGCCGTCGCCGGTCTGCGCCATGAAGCCGTCGATCACGCGGTGGAACGGCACATTGTTGTAGAAGCCTTCACTCGCAAGCTGCTGCAGGCGCTTGGCGTGGTTCGGCGCGAGGTCGGTCCGCAGCCGGATCACGATCTTGCCCTTGGTGGTTTCAAGCGTCAGCGTATCCGCACCGCCGGTCTTGTTTTTGGCCTTGACCTGTGCGGTCTTTCGCTCGGCCTTCGCATCCGGCTTCTCTTTCGCCTTGGCTTCGGGCGAAGTGCCCCGCCAGGGATCGAAATTCTGCTGCGCGTTCGCGCTCAGCGGAAACGCGAGCGCACAGAGCAAAGCAATCAGTTGGAATATACGCATCTTTCCCTCACTCGCTTACTTCTTGGCGAACTGCGCGGTCAGCTTCTTGGCGACAAATTCCGGCACAAACTTGGAGATATCGCCGCCCATGGCCGCGATCTGCCGGACCAGCGTTCCGGTCACGTGACGGGCTTCCGGCTTCGCCGGAATGAACACGGTTTGCACCTTCGGCGCCATCTCGCCGTTCATGCCGCTCATCTGCATTTCGTAGTCGAAATCGGTACCGTCCCGCAGGCCGCGGATCAGCAGCGTCGCTTTCGTGTCTCTGGCAGCAGTAATGACGAGACCATCGAAAGTCATGGTGGTGATCGTGACACCGTAGGCCCGCGCAATCGACGCACTCGCCTGCTCGATCATCGCCATGCGCTCGTCGGCATCGAACAACGGTTTCTTGCCCGGGTGGATGCCGATGGCGACTACGACGCGGTCGCACATGCGCGCGGCCGCCTCCAATACGTCGAGATGGCCGTTCGTGATCGGATCGAAGGTGCCCGCGTAGAGGCCTATGCGTTCCATGCCGACTGGTTATCCTTCTCCGTTCCGCCCGGCAAGGCGGCGTCAGTTTGCGCCGTTGTCTTCGTCTTCGCGGATACGCTCGACCGAAACCACCTTCTCGTCGTCGGCCGTATCGAACACGATGACGCCTTGCGTGGAACGTCCAGCGATGCGGATGCCGGAAACGGGCGTGCGGATCAGCTTGCCGCCGTCGGTCACGAGCATGATCTGGTCGGTTTCCTCGACCGGGAATGAGCCGGCGATGCGGCCGTTCTTCTTGCTCAGCGACATGGCGACGATGCCTTTGCCGCCGCGGCCGGTGATCCGGTACTCGTAAGACGAGGTCCGCTTGCCGTAACCGCGCTCGGTGAGCGTCAGGATGAATTGCTCGGCCGCGCCCATTTCGGCATAGCGCTGCTGCGACAGCTCGATCGAACCGACCTTCTCCTCGTCGTCCGCTTCGGCGTCGGATTCGTCGCCCCTGCGGACGGCGTTCGCGATCTTCAGGTACGCAATCCGCTCTTCGCTGGTCGCCTCGACGTGGCGAATGATCAGCATCGAGATGACCTTGTCGTCGGCGTCGAGCCTGATGCCGCGCACGCCGGTGGAGTCCCGGCCCTTGAACACGCGCACGTCTCCGACCGGGAAGCGAATGCACTGCCCGCCCGCGGTCGAAAGCACGATGTCGTCGGCGTCGGTACAGACCGCGACGTCGGCAATGGCCTCGCCTTCATCGAGCTTCATGGCGATGATGCCCGAGCGGCGGATATCGACGAAGTCCGACAGCGCGTTCCTGCGGATGCCGCCCGCGGTCGTCGCGAACATGATGTTCAGCTTTTCGCGCTCGGCGGTGTCCGACGGCATCGTGATGATCGAGGTGATGGTCTCGTCGGTCTGGATCGGCAGCAGATTGATGAAAGCCTTGCCGCGCGCCTGCGGTGCCGCGAGCGGCAGCTTCCAGACCTTCAGCGTGTAAGCGCGTCCGCGCGACGAGAAGAACAACACCTCGTCATGCGTGGAAGCGACGAACAGGCGGCTCACGAAGTCTTCTTCGCGCGTCTGCATGCCGGCGCGGCCCTTACCGCCGCGGCGCTGCGCACGATAGGTCGAGAGCGGAACGCGCTTCACGTAGCCCGCATGCGACACGGTCACGACCATGTCTTCGGGCGTGATCAGCGCTTCTTCGTCGATCTCGCCGACTTCCTCGCCGGAGATTTCGGTTTTGCGCGGCGTCGCGAATTCCTTTTTGATCTCGGAAAGCTCGGTCTTGATGATCGACTGAATGCGGGCGCGGCTGCGCAGAATATCGAGATACTCCCCGATCTCCTTGCCGAGTGCGTCGAGTTCGGCCTCGATCTCATCCCGGCCGAGCGCGGTCAGGCGCTGCAGGCGCAGGTCGAGAATGGCGCGGGCCTGCTCTTCCGAAAGCCGGTAGGTCTCCTGCGCCGTCACCTTGTGGCGCGGATCGTCGATCAGCTCGACCAGCGCGCGCACGTCTTTCGCGGGCCAATCGCGCGCCATCAACTGGTCGCGCGCGGTCTGCGGGTCTTTCGCCGACCGGATCAGCTTGATCACTTCGTCGATATTGGCGACCGCGATCGCAAGGCCGACGAGGATATGGGCGCGGTCGCGCGCCTTGTTCAAAAGATATTTGGTGCGGCGGCCGATGACTTCTTCGCGGAACGCGACGAAGGCCGAGACGAGGTCGTGCAGGTTCAGCGTCGCCGGGCGTCCGCCGGTCAGCGCGACCATGTTTGCCGGGAATGAGGACTGTAGCGCGGTGAAGCGATAGAGCTGGTTCAATACGATCTCGGAGACCGCTTCACGGCGTAGTTCGATCACGACGCGCATGCCGTCGCGGCTCGACTCGTCGCGAATGTCGCTGATGCCGTCGATCCGCTTGTCGCGAACGAGTTCGGCGATGCGCTCGATCATCGAGGCCTTGTTCACCTGATACGGAATTTCCGTAATGATGATGGACTCGCGCTCGCGCTTGTCGGTTTCGATCGCGACGCGGCCCCGCACCATGATCGAGCCGCGGCCGAGGTGATAGGCCTGGCGGATGCCGTTCTTGCCGAGAATGATGCCGCCGGTCGGGAAGTCCGGGCCGGGCACGATCTCGGCAAGCTCGTCGAGTGTGAGGTCGGGCTTGTCGATCAGCGCAATGCAGGCGTCGATCACTTCGCCGAGGTTATGCGGCGGGATATTGGTCGCCATGCCGACGGCGATGCCGCCCGCACCGTTGACGAGAAGGTTCGGAAACTTCGCGGGCAGCACGACCGGCTCGCGTTCGGAGCCGTCATAATTGTCCTGAAAATCGACGGTCTGCTTGTCGAGATCATCGACGAGGCTGTCCGCGATCTTGCGCAGACGCACCTCGGTATAGCGCATGGCCGCCGGCGGATCGCCATCGACGGAGCCGAAGTTGCCCTGTCCGTCGACCAGTTCGACGCGCATGGAAAAGTCCTGCGCCATGCGAACCAAGGCGTCGTAAACCGACTGATCGCCATGCGGGTGATATTTACCGATGACGTCGCCGACGACGCGGGCGGACTTACGATACGGCTTGTTCCACTCGTAGCCGTTCTCGTGCATCGAATAGAGGATGCGCCGATGCACGGGCTTCAAGCCGTCGCGCACGTCGGGGAGCGCACGCGCCACGATCACGCTCATTGCGTAATCGAGATAGGAGCGGCTCAGCTCGTCGGTGATCGAAACGGGCTTGATGTCCGAAGGCGGCAAATCCCCCGGATTGGGTGTCTTTTCGTCAGCCACGCGTGCAAATTATCCGAATGGAACAGTGCTTGTTTACTAGCCGATTCCTGCCGCCAAAGCCAGTTTTACCGGCCACAACAGGCGACACGTTTTCCAATGAAATCAATCACTTGGAAGCCGTCCTGTACGAATATGCCGGAGCGGCAGTTCCCGGGTTGTCACGAGGCGGCGAGAGTGTCCTTTTGCCCTCGCCGCCTCGGAGACATTACTTCTCGATGAAGGCCGCGATCTGGTCCTTTGCCTGGGCGATCGCAACGACGCCGAGCAGATGGCCGTTCGGTCCTTCGAGCTTCACGGTCTGCACCGGCGTTCCGTTCGCCGCGATCTTCTTCGCACCCTGCTCCACGATTTCCGCCGTGAACACGAGATCGCTCGGCGCGTAGATCATCAGGGTCGGCGCCTTGATCTTCGTAACGTCGGCGGAATAGGTGTGGTTCGCCTTCACGAGATACAGGAAGTGATTGGCGTCGGAGACGGCGGCGCGCGCCTTGCCTGCCGCGTCCAGCGTCGCCTCGATCTTGTATTTCGCTCCCCAGTTCTTGGCCGGATCGTCGCCTTCCTTGGCGAGCGCCATCCCGAAGGCTTTCTCCGCCCACTGCCACTGGTTCGCTTGCAGCGTCACGATCTTCAACGACTGCGCGAGACCCTCGATGGGCGCTTCCTTGCCGTAATAGTCGCCGCCGTTCCACTTCGGATCGAGCATGATGGGGGCCGCCCAGACATTGAGCCAGCCCATGAGATAGGGACCGGGCTCGGCGGCGGCGATCACCGGAATGATCTTCTCGACCATGTCGGGATAGCCGGCCGCCCATTCATAGACCTGCAAGCCGCCCATCGAGGCTCCGGCGACGACTTTCAGCTTCTTGATCCCGAGGCTCTCGAGCAGCGCCTTCTGCACATTGACGAAGTCGCGCATGGTCACGACCGGAAAGCTCATGCCGTAGGGCTTGCCCGTGTCCGGATTGATGCTCGCGGGGCCGGTCGTGACGACGCCGAGTGCGTTCGGGCTCAAGTTCACGAGCGTGTCGGAAGAGATCACGTAATACTTGTTGGTGTCGATCGCCTTGCCGGGGCCGATGATGGGATCCCAGTAGCCCGCGGCCTTGTCGTCGGCCTTGTACTTGCCGAAGGCGTGGCTGGTGCCGGAGAAAAAGTGCGTGATCAGGATGACGTTGGAGCGGTCCGCGTTCAGCGTTCCCGCCGCCTGCCAGCCGATCTTTACGTTCTTGATCGTCTGTCCCCCGACGGTCGTGTAGCTCGGCATCTCGAACGTCTTTTTCTCGACGATCAGGTCCTGCAAAAAAGCCGTCGCAGGAAGCAGCGCGAATGCAGCGAGTGCTGCAAATCGTATAACGAATTTCATGGCGTCCTCCGGGCCGCCGCTATGGTGCGGCGTTACCGCCATGCAACGCCAACTTTACCGGGCGCGCAAGAGCCACCTCACCAAAGCTGCGGACGCGCGATCATGAGCCAGAAGATAATCACGATCGCGAAGAAAGCAGGAAAGCCGAAGGCGAACCAGATGCGATAATACCAATAGTAATCCGGAGGCAGCGGCGCATTGCTGCGAAGCGCCTCTGCCGAAAGTGCGCGCATACGCATCTGGAAATAGACCACCGGCAGCCAGAACGCGCCGATGACGAGGTAGAGCGCAACCGACGCCACGATCCAGCTCGACGTGAGCGGATAGTTCTGCACATAGGCAAGCGAAAGCCCGGTCACCGGTTGCAGCACCACTGCGGTCGCCGTGAACAGGAAATCCGCGATCACCACGATCCGCGCAACGCCGGCGATCAGGCGGACGTCTTTCGAGGCATGGGCCATCACCATGAAGAAGGCGATGCCGGCACCCGTGCCGAGCAAAACGGCTGCGCCGATGATGTGCAGAAACTTCAGATCGAAATAGCCCATCAGCGATCGTCCAGGATCGCGAGTGCCGCGAAGGATGCCAGCAGAACCGGAACGATCTTGAACAACGGCCCGAGCGGATCGGACCAAAGTACCGGGAGCATTACGCCGCCCAGAACGAGATAGCTGACCGAAAGCAGGATCGAGGCGAACAATGCGCCGCGCGCGGTACGGCGGAGCGCAATCCCCATGCCGATAACAATGTCCGCAAATGCGCCGGCTATGGCGACAGCAAGACTCCACGAACCGAGGCCTGCCTGCTGCAGATATTGCACGCCGGCGTCGCGTGCGGGGCCGAGCGTCATCACACCGGTCGCAATCCAGAACAGCGCGAGGCCGCCGAACAGGATCGGCTTCAGGAGGAACATCGCGCCGAACCAGCGCTCCTGCACGGAGGCCGGTTCGCGCGCGAGTTGATCGCGCGTGGTTTCGGCGGCGATCCCGGTCACCGAGGTCCAGCCGCGATCATCGCCGACAATGTCGCGCTCGAGTTGTTTGAGCGCGGTGGTCCGGACCGGCGGCCGCCAGCCGAGCCAGCTTATGGCGTCGCCCAGACGGAAAACACCGGCCTGCAGCCAGCCGGGTATGCGTATGCTGCGTGCAGGCGCATAGCCGAGCCATTGCCGATACCGCGCGACCAGTTGCGAAAGCCGCAAACGCTCGGGGCCCGCGACTTCAAGCAGGTTCTTCACCGGTGCTTCGGGCCGCAGGAAATAGGCGACCGCTTTGGCGAGGTCCGTCACCTGTACGGGCTGCAGCAGCGCATCCCGCGACGTCGCCGGGAAGACCGGCAAGGCCGCGAGCGCGCGGATCAGCGCGGTGCCGCCATAGACATTGCGTCCGACCACGATCGACGGACGCAACACGATCCAGTCGAGCTTCGATGCCATCAACGCTGCATCCGCATCACGCTTGGTGCGCGCGAAGGCCGTATCGGCGTCGAGGCCGATCGCGGAAATATGGACGACGCGGCGAACGCCCTGCTTCGCGCAGGCAGAAAACAAAGCCCGCATCGCGTCGCGCTGCACGGCCGCAACATCGTCGGCTGGGCCGTCCTGCAACAGTCCGGCGCAGTTCACCACCGCATCAATGTCTCGCAGATATGGAGCCCAGTCTTCCGGGCGAGTTGCAGCCGCCATATCGAACGCGACCCAGCGCACATCCGGCCGCGAACGCGCGGCGCGAACGACATTACGCCCCGCCCCGGTCACCTCGTGACCGGAGGCGACAAGCTCCGCCACCACCGCCGACCCGATGAAGCCGTAGGCGCCGGTGACGAGAACGCGCATGGATTTTTAGAACGGAATATCGTCGTCGAGTTCGTTGCGCTTGTTGCCGCTGACCGAACGCGGCTTGGAGATCGGCCCGCTCGAACCGAAGTCCGAACCGCCTTCGTCCGACAAACCGGCACTGCCGCCACGTCCATCGAGCATGGTCAGCTGCGAGTTGAAGCCCTGCAGTACGACCTCGGTCGAATAGCGATCCTGGCCGTCCTTGTCCTGCCATTTGCGGGTCTGCAACTGGCCCTCGATGTAAATCTTCGAGCCCTTCTTCAGGTATTGCTCGGCGATCCGGCAAAGCCCTTCGTTGAAGATCACGACGCGATGCCACTCGGTCTTCTCGCGGCGCTCGCCGGTCGCCTTGTCCTTCCAGGACTCAGAGGTCGCGACGCGCAGATTGGCGATCGGCCTGCCGTCATTGGTGCGGCGGATTTCAGGATCAGCGCCAAGATTACCTACGAGAATTACTTTGTTGACACTGCCTGCCATCACACTTGCTCCGCTTCCGAATACTGCCGCTACCGGCGGCCCGGCACCCTAGCCGTTATTCCCCACGCGACCCGCGCTGTTCGCGGCTTTTCCACACTCTCGCGCGCGCATGGCCACCAGCGTTAAGAGTTTATCCACAGGCGCGGACCCCAGCGGGGTAAACTGCGCCGTTCTTGTTATGTTCTATCGACTGCAAAGCCGTGCCGCAAGGGGACAAGTCGGGTTTTCCGCTGGCGGGGCCGTTGCGCCTTGAAGTTCATCTGGAGCGCGAATGTTCGCGAAAGGTTCCGGCCTTTTCCAAGGCGCGGAATTAACCTTTGTGACGGTCCGACAACAACTTAGCGCGCCCTCTTGCCGGGGTTCGGCAGCCGCTGCGAGACCTTCGCATAGCCTTTCCAGGGATCGCCCCGCGGCTTCTCGCCGATGGAGAACGGATGGGCATTCGCGAGCTTCGCGAGCGACGTCCAAGCGACCGGCACCGCGTAAGGTGCGCCCTTTCGGGCCCGCGACGAGTACGGAGCAATCGCGGTCGCGCCCCGCGTGTTGCGCAGATAGTCCACGAAGATTTTCCCCTTCCGTTTCGCCTTCGACATGGTGGCGACGAAGCGCTCGGGTTCCTCTTCGGCCATGAGCCGCGCCATCGCCTCGGCGAAGTTGCGATGCTCTTCCCACGAGTGTCCGGGCTCAAGCGGCACCACGACGTGCAGGCCCTTCCCGCCCGTCGCCATGGCGAATGACTCGAGCCTCAGCGCCTTCAGCCTCCCGCGCATCTTCTTGGCCGCTTCCTTCACCTTCGCGAAGGAAACGTCTTCGTCGGGATCGAAGTCGAACACCATCCGGTCCGGCTTCTCGACGCTATCGACATGCGCGCCCCACAGATGCAGTTCGAGCGCGCCCATCTGCACTGCGGCGATCAGGCCCTGCAGGCTGTCGATGTAGAGATAGTCTTTCTCGCCCGCGCTTTCTCGGATCGGAACGGCGTGAAACTCCTCCGGAAAGCCCTTCGACGCATGTTTCTGGAAGAAACATTCGCCGCCCTCGCCGTCCGGGCAACGCACGAGGCTGATCGGGCGGTTCGCAATATGCGGTAACATTCGATCGGCAACCGCAATGTAGTGCGCGATCAACTCGCGCTTGGTGATGCCCTGATCGGCAAACAGCACCTTGTCGGGATGCGTGACGCGCACGCCCTCGATGATTTCCTCGTCCTTCGATGATTTCCTTGCCGACGCGCCCGCAGCCGGTCCTCTCGATGAAGCGGCCGCTTTCTTCGTCGCCACCTTCTTCGCCATCGGCATCTCCCGAACGATTTCCTGCGCCGGCTTGTCTTCCCGCAATCCTTTGAACGCGCCTTGCCGGATCAGGCCTTCGCGCGTCCAGCCGCGAAATTCGATTTCGGCAACCAGCTTCGGTTCGACGAATTTCGCATTTCGCGCGATGACGGGCGGAACATCCTCCACCGCGGGCCTGCGGCACGAAAGCCTTTTGAATTCCGTTTCGAGCGACTCAAGCCGCGCACCGGAATAGCCGCTGCCGACGCGGCCGGCATAGCGCAGCTTGCCTTCCTCGCGGAGCGCCAAGAGGAGCGAAGAAAAGGCGCGGCCCTTCTTGTCCGACGGACGCCAGCCGATGATGACGAACTCCTGCTCCATGCCGCATTTCGACTTGAGCCAGCTCGCCTGCCGGCCGGATCGATAGGGCGCGTCCGCGCGCTTGGAGATGATCCCTTCGAGTTTCAGATCGCAGGCGCGAGCAAAGACGTTTCCGCCAGCGCCTTTGATGTGCTCGGAAAGAGAAAGCGGACCTTTGCCGCGAAGCGGAGCGAGAATTTTTTCGAGGCGTTTCTTGCGCTCCAGCAACGGCTGTTTGCGTAGGTCTTCGCCATCGAGTTCGAGCAAGTCGAACAGGTAGTAAGCAAAGCCGCCACGGCCCTGCGCTAGCGCATCCTGCAATGCGCCGAAATCGGTATGGCCGCTCTTATCGGCGACGGCGATCTCGCCATCCAACAGTGCGCTCTCAACATCGAGCGCTTGCAGCGCAGGAATGAGCGGTGCAAAGCGTCCGCTCCAGTCGAGGCCGTTGCGCGTGAAAATACGCACCTGATCGCCCGCTACCGCGGCAATCGCACGGTAGCCGTCGAACTTGATCTCATGCAGCCATTCAGCGCCGGCGGGCGGCGCGTCGACAAGCGTTGCGAGCTGGGGAGCGACGAACTCAGGAAGAACTTTTGCGCTTCCTTTTCTTCTTCGCCGTCACCGTTTTCTTCGCGGATGCCCGCGGCGAGGACGCCCGTGCGCGCGGTGCGCGCCTCGCCGAAGTCGCACGCTTCACGCCTTTCAGGCGCTTCACATTGCTCTCGACGGACTCGTTCGAGTGCCACTCGGCGGGGCTGAGCGAAATCTCTTCCATCTCCCGCTCGGATCGAACGCTGGTGAGCTGGCTTTCGACGAGGTTGCCGCCCTCGCCCGGCCGCGCGAACTCGTCCTTCTCCTTGATGAGAAGCCAGTTCTCCTTGCCTTGCTTGCGTCCCGTATCGGAGCGCAGGCGCACCAGCGCGAAAGCTCCGTGCAGCCGCTTGCCATGCACGATGAATTTCAGTTTGCCTTCCTTGAAGCCTTCGTCCGGATCTTCAAGCGGCTCCCAGGTGCCTTCGTCCCACAGCATCACTGTGCCGCCGCCGTACTGGCCTTTCGGAATGGAGCCTTCAAAGCTGCCATATTCGATCGGGTGATCCTCGGTGCGGACCGCAAGGCGCTTGTCGCCGGGGTCCATGCTGGGGCCGCGCGGGATCGCCCAGCTTTTCAAGACACCCTCATGCTCAAGGCGGAAATCGAAGTGCAGGTTGCGTGCCTCATGCTTCTGGATGAGGTAGGCATGGCCTTTGCCTTTCCGCAAAGACTTCTGCGCGCCTTCCGGCTCGCTGGTACGCGAAAAGTCCCGCTTCGCGCGGTACGTGTCCAGATGGTCTGCCGTCATTCCTAAGCTACCTTTCTGCTGCGCTTCGCGGCTCCGCGCGCGGATTTTGCCGCACGCTTCGAGCGCTTCGCAGGCTTCTTCTCTTTGTCTTCTGCTTTCGCGCCGGATGCCTTCTTGCCGACGCTGCGTTTGAGCGCTTCCATCAGATTGATGACGTTCGAGGGAAGCTCGGCTTCTTCGATCGCGCGCGGTGCGCGCTTCTCTTGCTTGGCTTCGATCAGCTCTTTGAGCGCATCGGTGTATTTGTCGTGGAAGGCTGCCGGATCGAATTTCTTGGTCTTCTTCTCGATCAGTTCGGAGGCGAGCGCCACCATCTCGCTGTCGGGCTTCTTCGCCGGCACGTCTTCGAAGAACTTGTCGGCCTTCTGCACTTCGTCGGCGTAGTGGAGCATCTGGAGCAAAAGCCCCTTGCCGGCGGCGCGGATCGCAACGATGCCGGCCTTTCCGCGCACCACGATCTGGCCGAGGCCGATCTTCTTTTCCTTATTCAGCGCGTCACGAAGCACGACATAGGCTTCCTGCCCGTCTTCGTCGTCTTCGGGCGCGATATAATAGGCGCCCTCGAAATAGACTGGATCGATCTCGTCCTCGCCGACGAACTGCACGAGATCGATGGTGCGCTTGGCTTCGAGCTTGACGTCATCGATCTCTGCGTCCGTCAGCAGGACATATTTGCCCTTCTCGACCTCGTAGCCCTTTACGATTTCGTCGGCCTCGACAGGTCCGATACCGGGCACAACCTTCTCGTAGCGGATGCGCTTTCCGCTCGGTTCATGGATCTGGTTGAAGGACAGCCGCGCGCCGGATTTGGTTGCTCCATAGAGCTGAACCGGAATCGAAACCAGGGAAAGCCGGATACGGCCGGTCCAGTAGGCGCGCGCGGGCATCTCAATACTCCGGTTACTGCCAAACATGCCCCCGCCGGTAGGAAACGCCCTTCCCGCTATTTCGTTCCAAACACTCGGAAAATGTCGCTCCTACATGGGCTCGTGCAGAACACACAGGTCATGCAGTTACCGCACTAGCGAAACGACCCCGTTCTCACTATGTTCGCGCGGAGCCTTAGCGAGATTCATATCCCTCGCGCCGCCGCAAAAGCAGCGCGCCAGCCTGATATTTGCCCGTACATGACCGACAGTCCGACCAAGAAAACCGCGCGCCCCGACAGCCGCTTCATCACCATTCGCGGCGCGCGCGAGCACAACCTCAAGAACGTCGACCTCGAACTGCCGCGCGACAAGCTCGTGGTGTTCAC
>DAORMJ010000016.1:540-2043 GCA_035440445.1 Xanthobacteraceae bacterium | reverse complement strand
ATGTGGAGTCGCTCTCGGCCTACGCGCGCCAGTTCCTCGAGATGATGCAGAAGCCGGATGTCGACCAGATCGATGGCCTCTCGCCTGCCATTTCCATCGAGCAGAAGACGACTTCCAAGAACCCGCGCTCGACCGTCGGTACCGTCACCGAGATTTACGACTACATGCGCCTGTTGTGGGCGCGCATCGGCATTCCCTATTCGCCGGTGACGGGCCTGCCGATCGAAAGCCAGACCGTCAGCCAGATGGTGGACCGCGTGCTGGCACTCCCCGAAGGCACCAAGCTCTATCTGCTGGCTCCCGTCGCGCGCGGCCGCAAGGGCGAATACAAGAAAGAGTTCGCCGAATATCTCAAGAAGGGCTTCCAGCGCGTCAAGGTGGACGGCAAGTTCTACGAGATCAGTGAAGTGCCGGCGCTCGACAAGAAGCTAAACCACGACATCGACGTAGTGGTGGATCGCGTGGTCGTCCGCGCCGAGATCAAGCAGCGGCTCGCTGAATCCTTCGAGACCGCGCTGAAGCTCGCGGAAGGTCTGGCGGTCGCCGAACTCGCGGAGCCGGTCGCCGTCACAAAGGCGACTGACGAAGGCATGAAGCGCGGGACGCAGGACGATCCGAACCGCATTCTGTTTTCCGAGAAGTTCGCCTGCCCGGTTTCCGGCTTTACCATCGCCGAAATCGAGCCGCGGCTGTTCTCCTTCAACTCGCCGCATGGCGCGTGTCCGGAATGCGACGGTCTCGGCGTCGAAAAGCAGATCGATCCCGATCTCGTGGTGCCCGACCCGAAGAAGTCGTTGCGCGAAGGCGCGATCGCGCCGTGGTCGCGCTCGTCCTCGCCCTATTACACGCAGACGCTGGAAGCCTTGGGGCGCAAATACAAGTTCTCGCAGCAGGTCGCCTGGAAGGAACTTCCGAAGAAGATCCGCGACATCGTGCTTTACGGTTCCGGCGAGGACGAAGTGAAGTTCGTCTATGACGACGGCTCGCGCACCTTCGAAACGCGCAAGCCCTTCGAAGGCGTCGTGAACAATCTCGAGCGGCGCTACCGCGAGACCGACAGCGACTGGGCGCGCGAGGACATCGAACGCTTCTTCACCAACGTCCCCTGCAAGGCCTGCCACGGCAACCGGCTCAAGCCCGAAGCGCTGGCGGTGAAAATCTCGAAGAAGCACATCGGCGAAGTGACCGAGCTTTCCGTGCGCGCGGCGCAGGAATGGTTCGAGGCGCTCCCCGCGAAGCTCAACAAGAAGCAGAACGAGATCGCGGTCCGCGTGCTGAAAGAAATCCGTGAGCGGCTGACCTTCCTCGTCGATGTCGGCCTCGACTATCTCACGCTCTCGCGCGCCTCCGGCACGCTTTCGGGCGGCGAAAGCCAGCGCATCCGGCTCGCTAGCCAAATCGGCTCGGGGCTGACCGGCGTCCTTTATGTGCTCGACGAGCCAAGCATCGGCCTGCACCAGCGCGACAATGCGCGGTTGCTGGAAACGCTGCGGCGGCTTCGCG
>DAORMJ010000016.1:0-524 GCA_035440445.1 Xanthobacteraceae bacterium | reverse complement strand
GATCGTCGTCGAACACGACGAGGACGCGATCAAGACCGCCGACTACCTGATCGACGTCGGCCCCGGCGCGGGCGTGCATGGCGGCAAGATCGTCGCGCGCGGCAGCGTGGACGACATCATCAACGAGCCGGAAAGCATCACCGGCAAATATCTCTCCGGCGAACTCAACGTCGAGACGCCGCTCGAGCGCCGCAAGCCCGAGCGCCGCTCGCTGAAGATCGTGAATGCGAGTGGCAACAACCTGAAGAACGTCACGGCGGAAATTCCGCTCGGCCTCTTCACCTGCATCACCGGCGTTTCCGGTGGCGGAAAATCGACGTTGCTCATCGACACGCTTTACAAGGCGCTGTCGCGGCGGCTGAACAATTCGTCCGAACACCCCGCGCCGCACAAGGCCATCGAGGGTGTCGAACACATCGACAAGATCATCGACATCGACCAGTCGCCGATCGGCCGCACGCCGCGCTCGAACCCGGCGACCTATACCGGCGCCTTCACGCCGATCCGCGACTGGTTCGCCGGCC
>DAORMJ010000015.1:49510-87246 GCA_035440445.1 Xanthobacteraceae bacterium | reverse complement strand
CCTCGAAGTTGTTGCACTGGAGCACGACGCCGACGATGTTCTTGCCGATGTCGTGCACGTCGCCCTTGACCGTGGCCATGATGATCTTGCCATTCGACTTGCCGGCGTCGCCCGTGCGCGCCTTCTCGGCTTCGATGTGCGGCAGCAGCCAGGCCACGGCCTTCTTCATCACGCGCGCCGACTTGACGACCTGCGGCAGGAACATCTTGCCGGCGCCGAACAGGTCGCCGACGACGTTCATGCCGTCCATCAGCGGACCTTCGATGACGTGCAGCGGCTTCTCGGCGGCGGCACGCGTTTCTTCCGTGTCTTCGATGATGAAGTCGGTGATGCCGTTAACGAGCGCATGTTCGAGCCGTTTCTGCACCGGCCACGTGCGCCAGGTGAGATCGGCTTCCTTCTTGGCGCCGCCACCGCTCTTGAATTTTTCCGCCAGCGCAAGCAACCGCTCGGTCGCGTCTTCACGGCGATTGAGCACCACGTCCTCGCAGGCGTCGCGCAACTCGGCCGGAATATCGTCATAGAGCGCGAGCTGGCCCGCGTTGACGATGCCCATGTCCATGCCGACCTTGATCGCGTGATAGAGGAAGACGGCATGCATCGCCTGCCGTACGGTCTCGTTGCCGCGGAAGGAGAAGGAAAGATTGGAAACGCCGCCGGAAATATGCGCGTGCGGCAGCTTCTGGCGGATGATCTGCGTCGCCTCGATGAAAGCGACACCATAGCCCGCGTGTTCTTCGATGCCGGTCGCCACCGCGAAGATGTTCGGATCGAAGATAATGTCTTCCGGCGGAAAGCCGACTTCATCGACCAGAATTCTGTAAGCACGTGAACAGATCTCGACCTTGCGCTCGCGCGTATCAGCCTGCCCCTGCTCGTCGAACGCCATGACGACGACAGCCGCGCCATAGCGGCGCACGAGCCGCGCCTGATGCCGGAAGGCATCTTCGCCTTCCTTCATCGAGATCGAATTGACGATGCCCTTGCCCTGCACGCATTTCAGGCCAGCCTCGATCACCGACCATTTCGAAGAGTCGACCATGATCGGCACTTTGGCGATGTCGGGCTCCGACGCGATCAGGTTCAAAAAATCGACCATCGCTTTTTCGGAATCGAGCAGGCCCTCGTCCATGTTGACGTCGATGACCTGCGCGCCGCTTTCGACCTGCTCGCGCGCGACCGCGAGCGCCTCGTCGTATTTGCCTTCGGTGATGAGCTTCCGGAACTTCGCCGATCCCGTGACGTTGGTGCGTTCACCCACGTTCACGAACGGGATTTCCGGCGTCAGCTCGAACGGCTCCAGGCCCGCAAGCCGCAGGCGTGCGGGCAGTTCGGGGATCGCGCGCGGCGTCTTCTTCGCCGTCACCGTGCAGATTGCGCGTATATGGTCGGGCGTCGTGCCGCAGCAGCCGCCGACAATGTTGACGAGTCCGCTTGCCGCGAACTCCTCCAGCATCCCGGCCATGAATTCCGGGCTCTCGTCGTAGAGGCCGAACTCGTTCGGCAGGCCCGCATTCGGATAAGCGCAGACGAGCGTATCCGCGACCTTCGCGATCTCCGCGATATGCGCGCGCATTTCCTTGGCGCCGAGCGCGCAGTTCAGGCCCACCGAAAACGGCTGCGCATGCGCAATCGAATTCCAGAACGCGGTCGGCGTCTGGCCGGATAGCGTGCGGCCCGAACGATCCGTGATGGTGCCGGAAATCATGACCGGCAGCCGCTCGCCGCGCTCCTCGAAGAGTTTCTCGATCGCGAAGATCGCGGCCTTGGCGTTCAGCGTGTCGAAGATGGTTTCGACCAGCACGATGTCCGCGCCGCCTTCGATCAGCGCGTTGGTCTGCTCGTAATAGGCGTCTGCAAGCTCGTCGAAGGACGTCGCGCGGAAGCCCGGATTGGAAACGTCGGGCGAGATCGAGGCCGTGCGATTGGTCGGTCCGAGCGCACCGGCAACGTAGCGCCTGCGGCCATCTTCCTTCTCGACGATCAGCGCCGCTTCCTTGGCGAGCTTCGCGCCCTGAAAGTTGAGCTCATGGACAAACTCTTCCATGCCGTAATCGGCCTGCGCGATGCGCGTGGAAGAAAACGTATTGGTCGAGCAGATGTCCGCGCCCGCGCGGAAATAAGCGAGCGAGATATCGCGGATCGCATCGGGCTTTGAGATATTCAGAATATCGTTGTTGCCGCGCACTTCGCGGTTCCATGCATCGAACCGCGCGCCGCGATAGCCGGCTTCGTCGAGGCTGAGCGCCTGGATCATCGTGCCCCAGGCGCCGTCGAGCACGAGGATACGATCCTTCGCGAGCGCGCGAAGCTCGATTTCCAGAGCGGACGTCAGCAATTTCTTGGCACTCATTACTTTTGATTCCATTACGCCGCGGCAGCGCTCGTCTCGGGCCGGATGCCGAGGAGATGGCAGATCGCAAACACGAGCTCGGAGCGGTTGAGCGTGTAGAAGTGAAACTCGCTGACCCCGCGCTGGCGCAGGTCGTTCACCTGCTCGGCGGCAACGGTCGCGGCGACGAGCTGGCGCGTCTGCGGGTCGTTATCGAGACCCGCGAAGCGATCGGCGAGCGCGTTCGGCACGTGCGAGCCGCACATTTGCGCGAACTTCTTCACCTGCGCGAAGTTCAGCACCGGAATGATGCCGGGCACGATCGGAATATCGATGCCGCGTGCGCGCACGCGGTCGAGATAGCGGAAATAAAGATCGTTGCCGAAGAAGAACTGCGTGATCGCGCGCGTGGCGCCCGCATCGACCTTGCGCTGCAGAAGGTCGAGTTCAGCTTCGAGCGAGGCGCTATCGGGATGCTTCTCGGGATAGGCCGAAACTGAAATCTCGAAGTTGCCGACCTTCTTGATGCCCGCGATCAGTTCGGGGCTGCCTTCGTAGCCGCCCGGATGCGGCTCGTAGCGCGTACCCGCACCCGTGACCGGATCGCCGCGCAAGGCCACGATATGGCGCACGCCCGCATCCCAGTAATCGCGCACGACCGAATCCGTTTCTTCCTTCGTGGCGCCGACGCAGGTCAGATGCGCGGCCGGCACCAGCGCGGTCTCGCGCAACATGCGCGCGATCGTGCCGTGCGTGCGCTCGCGCGTGGAGCCGCCCGCGCCATAGGTCACGGAAACGAAGCGCGGCTTCAACGGCGCGAGCCGCGCGATCGAAGCCCACAACGTCTTTTCCATCTCCGGCGTCTTCGGCGGAAAGAACTCGAACGAGACCTGAATATCGTTTTGCATCACGCAACCTCTCTGCCTTCGCCCGCGAGCAGGATCCGCGGGTCGCGCGCCACCCAGACCGAAACGGTGAGCGCGTTTTCATTGTTCTGTTCGGGAACGAGCGTCCGGTGCCGGTCGAATTCGAGACCGGCGTCGTTCAGCCATTGCTCGACGGTGTCGGACGCGTAACCAAGCCGGCGATGCGCGTGTTCGTCGCGCAGGAATTCAAGCTGATGCGGCGCGAAATCGACGACGACGAGACGCCCGCCTGGGCGGAGCACCCGCGCGGCTTCACGTAACGCCCGCGCGCCGTCTTCGAGATAATGCAGCACCTGATGCAGCACGATCGCATCGAACGAGTCGCGCGGAAACGGCAGATTGTAGAGATCGCCCTGCCGCACCGAGCAGTTCTTCAGGCCCGCCTTGTCCAGATTGGCGCGCGCGAATTGCAGCATCTCCGGATTGAGATCGATGCCTACGCCGCGCGTGATTTCCGGGCCGAACAGCTCGAGGATTCGTCCCGTGCCGGTGCCGAGATCAAGGAGCGCATCGATCGGCTTGCCTGCCAAAGCCTCGCGCACCGCCGCCTCGACCGCGCTCTCGGAGGCATGGAGCTTGCGCAACTCGTTCCAGCGCGCCGCGTGCTTGCGGAAATAATTCTGCGCCGCCGACTGGCGGGCCGCCCGTACCTGCGCGAGCCGTTCGCGGTCGCGCTCGAAGATCGGATCGGCGGGATCGGCCAGCGCAAGGATCGCATCCGCCAGCGGCGCGCCTGCGCCATCGCTTGCGCGGCGATAGAACGCCCAGCTTGCCTCGCGAAACCGCTCGACGATTCCCGCCTCGGCCAGCAACCGCAGGTGCCGCGAGATGCGGGGCTGCGACTGGCCGAGAATGTCGGTGAGGTCCGAGACCGTAAGTTCCGCCTGGTCGAGGAGCGCAAGCAGGCGCAGCCGGGTGTCCTCGGCGACCGCCTTGAGGCCGCCCAGCAGCGCGTTGAAATTCGACGGCGTCTTCTTGCGGACCAAGAGGGATAGCCTTTCGGAAAGCATGGGACCGAGCCCATTGCCCATCACATAAGGATATCTTTATGTCATTAAATACGGCTGTGCAAGCGCACCGCCCCGGGCTGGCGTAAGGTGCGCTGAGTCCTGTATTTTCCGGCTCCGGCGGCCAGTGCAAGTTTCATCCATGACCACAGTCCCGAGCCTGACGATTCCAGCCGACAGTGTCTCGCTACCGCCGAAGGCCCGTGACCTGCGGCTCGACTTCTTTCGCGGCCTCGCGCTGTGGCTGATCTTCCTCAACCACATCCCCTCGAATTTCGTCGGCTGGTTCACGACGCGCAATTTCGGCTTCTCGGACGCGGCCGAAATGTTCGTCTTCATCTCGGGCTATACCGCCGCCTTCGTCTATGGCCGCGTGATGATCGATCGCGGCTTCACGGTCGGCAGCGCGCGCATCCTGAAGCGGGCCTGGCAGATCTACGTCGCCTTCATCTTCCTCTTCATGATCTATCTGGCGCAGATTTCCTGGGTCGCATCGCGCTTCGAAAACCCGCTCTACATCGAGGAAATGAACCTGCTGCACTTCCTGCAGCGGCCGGAAATCGTGATCGTGGAAGCCATGATTCTGCGCTTCCTGCCGGCGAACGTGGACGTGCTTCCGCTCTACATCGTGCTGATGCTGTTCTTCCCGCTGATCCTCTGGATGATGCTGCGGGCGCCGAACATCACGCTCGGCCTCTCCTTCATTTTCTACGTTGCCGCTTATCTGCAGGGTTGGAACCTGCCCGGCTACCCCGAGGACAAGGTCTGGTTTTTCAGTCCCTTCGCCTGGCAATTCCTGTTCGTGATCGGGGCCTGGTGCGGCATTGGCTGCGTCCACCAGATCGACAAGATACTGCGGTCGAACTGGTTCATGATTCTGGCCGGGCTCTATCTGCTGCTGGCGGCCGGCCTCCAGCTGACGACCAACCTGACCGCGAACCTCTCCATTAACCTCGACTGGCCGGACTGGCTCCTGATCTTCCCGCTGGACAAGACCCACCTGAGCCCGCTCCGCCTTCTTCACTTTCTGTTGCTGACCGCCGTGGTGGTTCGCTTCGTCCCGGCCGACGCCGCCTTTCTGCGGCACCGCTGGGCCAAGCCGCTGATCATTTGCGGGGAGCATTCCCTTGAAATCTTTTGCTTAGGCGTCTTTTTGTCGTTTACCGCCCATATCCTGATGATCGAGGTTTCGACCCGGGTCGGGTTCCAGGTCATCGTTAGCCTTGGGGGTATTCTGGCGATGGTGGCGCTTGCAGCCGTCATGACGTGGTATAAAAGGCTGCAAAGCCGGGCGCCTAAGACCTTGGCAACCTAATGTCGTCACAGTGCGTCTCTCAGGGGGGCCCAATGCGGGCCATGGCCATTGGAGCGGTGCTTGTCCCGCTCCTTCTCTCTGCCGGAATGGCATCCGCGCAGCCGGTGAGCTGCGAGGCTCCGGACGCCTATGTCGAACCCTATTTCAAGGTCGCGCACGCCGCGCTGAAGCTACGCTCGTCGAAAGCGCTCGACATTCTCGTTGTCTCGAGCGCGCCGTCGCAGACCCGCCTCGGCGACAAGCTGAAGACCTATCCGCTGTTTCTCGAAACCGCGCTGAAAGAACAGCTTCCCGGCTACAACATCAACGTCGCCGTGCATTCCGAAACGCGCAAGACGCTGAAGGAAATCCTGGCCGGAATTCCGCGCGCGCTGGAAAAGCATAAGCCCGGTCTCGTGATCTTCCAGACCGGCACCGTGGAAGCGATTGCCGGCGTCGATCCGGACAAATACGAGCGCAAGCTGGAAGCCTTCATCGAGACCGTTCGCAAATCCGGCGCGGACGTCATCCTGATCAACCCGCAATACAGCCCGCGCTTTTCCTTCGCCGCCAATGCCGGCGCGCTGAACGACCGCATTCGCCGCGTTGCCTCCTACTCCGACACGCCGCTGTTCAACCGCTACGATATCATGCGGCACTGGAGCGAGAACGAAGTGTTCGACTTCAACGCGATCAAGAACAACGGCACCTATGAAGCCGTCCACCGCTGCCTCGGCCGCCTGCTCGCCGAATTCGTCTCGCGCGCGGCCTCTTTCTCGGAGCTTGCGAAGCTGCCCAAATGAACACACGCAAACTCCTGATCGTGGCGGGCATGCTGCTCGGCTTTGCACCCGCCGCCAATGCCGATCCTGTGCCGCCGATCCCCTGCTCGCCAAGCGCGGAATACACCCGCCTGTCCGGACCGCTGTCCCGCGTTACCGAGCGCATCGCGAACCGCGAGCCCGTGACGATCGTCGCGATGGGCTCGTCCTCGACCGCCGGCGTCGGCGCAACCACCGCCGATCACAATTACCCGAACCAGCTCTTGAAGCAGCTCAAGACACGCTTCCCCGGCATCGAATTCCGCATGATCAACCGCGGCATGAGCGGCGCGGTCGATAGCCAGATGCTCGCCCGCTTCGAGCAGGACATTAAGGCGGTAAAACCGGACCTCGTGCTCTGGCAGGTCGGCACCAACGCGCTTTTGAACTCCGACGGCATCACCAAGGAAGGCGACGTGATGCGGGACGGCCTGCGCCGCCTCCGCGCGATCGGCGCCGATGTCGTGCTCATCGATCCGCAATATGCGCCGAAGGTGCTGAAGGATCCTGACGCCGAGCCGATGGTCGAACTGATCCGCATGATCGCGCGTGAGGAAGGCGTGCCGGTGTTCCGCCGCTGGGCGCAGATGAAAGACTGGCGCGAACAGCGCAAGCTCCCGTTCGAGACGTTCCTCTCGCAGGACCTCTTTCACATGAACGACTGGAGCTACGCCTGCTGGGCGGAAGCGCTTTCCGGCGCGATCGCCTGGACGGCGACGCAGCCGAACTATCACTTCGCGGGCCAGCCCGTTCGGCGGTGAACAATCACCTACGACATTCGTCATGGCCGGGCTCGTCCCGGCCATCTCGATTTATAAGGCACTGCGTCCCTAAGCGAGATGCCCGCGACAAGCGCGGGCATGACAAGTTTAGTAAGCGCATGAATTTATCAAGCGAACTACATTCCAAGAATAAAGCCCCGGAAGACCGGGGCTTTTTCTTATCGCGCGAACTTCTTGTATTTGATCCGGTGCGGAATTTCCGCAGCCGCGCCCAGGCGGCGCTTCTTGTCCGCCTCGTAATCCTGGAAGTTGCCTTCGAACCATTCGACATGGCTGTCGCCTTCGAACGCGAGGATATGCGTCGCGATACGATCGAGGAAGAAGCGATCGTGGCTGATGATGACGGCGCAGCCGGCGAAATTCTCGATCGCTTCCTCGAGCGCGCGCAGCGTATCGACGTCGAGGTCGTTGGTCGGTTCGTCGAGCAACAGCACGTTGGCGTGCGAGCGCAGCATCTTCGCAAGGTGAACGCGGTTGCGTTCACCGCCCGAGAGCGAGCCGACCTTTTTCTGCTGGTCGCCGCCCTTGAAGTTGAACGCCGAGACATAGGCGCGGCTGTGCATTTCGCGCGCGCCTAACTTGATGATCTCGTCGCCACCGGAGATTTCCTCCCAGACGTTCTTGTTGCCGTCGAGCGAGTCGCGGCTCTGATCGACGTAACCGAGCTTCACGCTCTCGCCGATCCGGATCTCGCCGCTGTCGGGCTTTTCCTGGCCCGTGATCATGCGAAACAGCGTGGTCTTGCCGGCACCGTTCGGACCGATCACGCCGACGATGCCGCCGGGCGGCAGCTTGAAGTTCAGGTTATCGATCAGCAATGAATCACCGAAGCCCTTGGTGAGGTTTTCGGCATCCACCACGTTCTGGCCGAGACGCTCCGCAACCGGAATGATGATCTGCGCGGTCGTCGGCGCCTTGTCGTTCTGCTTCGCGACCAGTTCATCGTAGCGCTGGAAGCGTGCCTTGCTCTTGGCCTGCCGCGCTTTCGGCGAGGAGGAAATCCATTCGCGTTCGCGCTCGATCGCGCGCTGGCGCGCTTCTTCTTCGCGGCCTTCCTGTTCGAGCCGCTTCTGCTTCTGCACGAGCCACGAGGAATAGTTGCCCTCGTAGGGAATGCCGCGGCCGCGGTCGAGTTCGAGAATCCAGCCCGTCACGTTGTCGAGGAAGTAGCGATCGTGCGTCACGATCAGCACCGCACCCTTGAAGTTGCGCAGATACTGTTCGAGCCAGTTCACGGTTTCGGCGTCGAGATGGTTGGTCGGCTCGTCGAGTAGCAGGATGTCGGGCTCGGAGAGCAGCAACTGGCAGAGCGCCACGCGGCGCTTCTCACCGCCGGAAAGATTGTTGACGTCGGCATTGTCGTCCGGGCAACGCAGCGCATCCATCGCGAGATCGACCTGCGCATCGAGATCCCACAAGCCCTTGGCTTCGATCTCGTCCTGCAACTTCGCCATTTCGTCCGCGGTTTCGTCGGAATAGTTCGCGGCGATTTCGTTGTAGCGGTCCAAGAGCGCCTGCTTGTGCGCGACACCGATCATCACGTTCTGGCGGACGTTCTTTGAAGGATCGAGCTGCGGCTCCTGCGCCAGATAGCCGATCTTCGCGCCCTCGGCGGCGAAAGCCTCGCCGCTATACTCCTTGTCAGTACCCGCCATGATGCGCAGGAGCGTGGACTTGCCCGCGCCGTTGACGCCGAGCACGCCGATTTTCGCGTTCGGGTAAAACGATAGATAAACGTTGTCGAGGACCTTTTTCCCGCCGGGATAGGCCTTCGACAGACCGATCATCTGATAGACATATTGCCAGGAGGCCATGAGCCGCCGCGCTCCGTTCTCGGGTTGATGGGAGTTCGGCGGCTATGTAGCGAGGCCAGGCAGTTTCGGCAAGGATGGGTGGCTAAAGCAGGATGACTTTTCTTCGAATTATCATCCTGCTTTAGCGCATTGATTGCGCATGATCTTTCCCGAAAACCGCTTCACACTTTTCGGGATCATGCTCTAACCCTCGCGCGTCAGCGCAATTCCGGTTTGCCGTTCCGCGCCGCCGCCACGGCGCAAGGGCTTGCCATTCACGGCTTTCTCGCCTTGCTTCGCGAGGAGGCTCCGGTAGAGCGCGACATAATCCTCGGCCATGCGTTTGACCGTAAAACGCTGATCGAAGGTGCGGCGCACTTGCTTGCGGTCCAGCGCGATCAGCTCCGGATAAGCAGCGACCGCTTCGGCGACCGAATTGACGATCAGGCCGGACACGCCATCGTCGATCACTTCCGGCACCGAGCCTTCGGCAAAAGCCAGCACCGGCGTGCCGCAAGCCATGGCCTCGATCATCACCAAACCGAACGGCTCCGGCCAGTCGATTGGAAACAAGAGTGCCAGCGCATTGCCGAGAAACGCCTGCTTTTCTTTTTCGCCGATCTCGCCGATGAACTCGACGCCGTCTCCTTCGAGCATCGGCTTGATCTTCTGCTCGAAATATTCGCGATCGACGTCATCGACCTTCGCCGCCATCTTCAGCGGCACGCCGAGTTTGCGGGCGATCTCAATCGCGCGATCGGGTCGCTTGTCCGGCGCCATGCGGCCGAGGAAAGCGAGATAGCCGCCCTTCGGATTGTAATTGGGCGCGAACAGATTTTCCGGCAGCCCGTGCAGTACAGTGCCGGCAACGTTGCGGCCGCGAATGAAACTTGCCTGTGAATTCGAAATCGTCGCGAGCGGCATGTCGGGAAACGCTTTGTGCAGCGGCTGGAGATCGTGCGTATCCTGCCGTCCGTGCAGCGTCGTCAGCGTCTTGTTCGCGATCTCGCGAAACAGCGGATAATGAAAATAGTCGATGTGAAAATGCAGCACGTCGAACTCGTGCGCGCGGCGGCGCAACGCATCGAGCATGATGAAATAATAGGGATTGGTTTCCTTGACGCGCGGGTCGAGCCGCAGCGCTTCCGGGCAACAGGCCTCTAACTTAGCATCGGTGATGGAATCGCCGCTCGCAAACAGCGTGACATCATGTCCCTGCCGCACGAGTTCCTCGGTAAGCCAGGAAACCATGCGTTCGGTTCCGCCATAGAGCTTCGGCGGCGTGCTTTCGATCAGCGGGCTGATTTGCGCGATTCTCATCGAAGGATTCCCCTGTTACGCTGCAATGCAGCAACAGGAAACCAACGGCGTCACCGCATTAACGTTCCGCGGCAAAACGCGCGAAGAGTATGCGCGTGTGATCAAGGAAAGAGCAGCGCCGCATTGCCGTCGCATTTGAAACGGCGGCGAACGAAACGCGCTGAAAATTTCAGCGCGCTGCGTGACGTTGGTGTTGCTGCAGATCGCCGCCCTGATTGGGCGAGATGCCCTGCGACGGACGCTGCGGCGAGTCGGTATCCGGTGTGAGCGCCGGCTGCGGACGCAGACTCCGTTCCTGCGGCGGCGGCGCTGCAGCCGGTGCCGGTGCTGGGGCCGCGGCAGGTGCAGAGGCCGGCGCTGCAGCCGGAGCCGAAGCCGGCGCCTCCACTTTCACCTGACTCGCGCGGAACATGTTGAACTTGCCGGTCGCGAATAAAACCGCTGCGACACCCAGCAGGCCGATTGCGATGCCGAGCAAGAGCTTCGCCGGCGACCAGCGTCCCGATTTAGCGGCCTCGTTGATGCTGCCGGATTGCACCGGCACGGGCTTCGCAGGCTCAGGTCCCGCCGCGGCAGCAGCCGCGGGAGCCGGTTGCACCGGTGCAGGAGCAGAGGCAGAGACCACCGGCGCGGTCTTTGCGGATTCGCGCTCGCCGCCGGTCAGCCGCGTCGCTGCGGGCGCATCTTCCGCGAGCGCAACGATCAGCGTCGCATTGTCCTGATAGTTGCGGTTCTTGCCGATGCCATCGACTGCCTTGATGAGGCCGTCCGCGACAGCACCGACCCCGCGCGGCAACAGCACGCGGATGAAGTTATGGATCTGCACCATGGTGAGCGTTTCGAGCCCGTCGCTCGAAAAGATCAGAAGATCGCCCGGCAAGATCTTGCGGCTCGCGATCTGCGGCTTGTGACCGAAATCCTCGAGCCCGCGCCCGAGCACGGCGATCGTGATCGAGTCCCTGCCCTTGCGCGTCATGACATCGCGCCAGCGATCAGGATCGCCCGAGCCCAGCGCCTCGCGATCCGCAATCTCCATGTAGGAGTGATCGGCATTCACGCGATGCAGTTCGTCGTCGCGATAGCGCAGGATCAGCGAGTCGCCGATGCTGACGAAACACAGTTCGCCGTCATGCACATGTCCCGCGACCAGCGTCGCGCCCATGTCTTTGAGCCCCGGCTCTTTCTCCTGCTCCGCCGCGACCGCCTGATTGGCGGCGTTCAGCGAAGCCGTGAAGCGGTCATCGCATTCGCCCGGATTGCCGAAGAAGGTTTTGACAAAGACGTCTGCCGTGATGCGGCTCGCGACGTCGCCGCCGTAATGGCCGCCGATCCCGTCTGCGACGAGAAGCAGACCGCCGCCCGAGAGCGTGACGCCGGCGTCGCTTGCCGCGATCTCCCCGGCATCGCCGCCTTTCGCGTCATAGACGCGCCAGGCATCTTCCTGCGTATCCTTGCTGCCCCGAATGGCGCGGGCAGCGGCCTGAAACTTCATTTCATTTCATCCCAGTTAAATTCCGGCCCGCAAAGCGGTACGAAGCGCAGCTTGGTCTCGCCGATCGAAACCATGTTGCCGGCCGCCATCAGCATCGGCGTCAGCACAGCTTCCTCGTTCAGGTAAACGATGTTCGCCTTGCCGCCGTGGTTGATGTGGAACGTGCCGCGCTTCGGCTCGAAGGTGATGAAGGCGGCACCTTCCGCCGAAATCGCGGGATCTCCGAAGTTCAGGCTGATGCGCTGGTTCGCATTGCGGCCGACGCTGTTCATGCCGGCCTTGATGTTCACGGCATTGCCGCGGCCGGGCCCTGCGACCACCACGAGCCAGCCGACCACCGGATCGAAACCGCCCGTATCTTTTTCCGACATCTGTCCCTGCGCCATTCCACTATATCCCCTGATCTGCGTCGCGCCGGAAGCGCCGGCGCCGATATCGGCCTGCATGGGCGTTGGCGTGGGTGCAGGCGTTGACGACTGCATCGGCGTTGGCGATTGCATGGGTTTCGGCTCGGCCGCCTCGCGCATGGCATCGGGCTTGCCCGCAGGCCGCACTTCGCGGATTCGCGTCGGTGCCGAAGAGCCGTCGTCGTTGTTTCCGTTTGCCATTTTCCTTCACCCTGCTTTCTTCGAAATCTAGTTACGCCAGTGACTGCTCTCGCGGGCATCGCGGAACAGAAATCCGTAATTTCCAGTCCCCAGCTTGACCACGTCGCCATCGGAGATCCGCGCATTCTCGCGCGGAATGCCATTGATCAGCACCGGGTTCGGCTCGCTGCGGTAATCTTTCGAGCGGTTGACGATCTCGAAAAAGCCCTCCGCCGAAACGGCAATCTCAACATGGTGACGGGACACACTGAGTTCCTGCGCGTCCGTCACCACATCATTGTCTCGCTCGCGGCCTATGGCAATGCGCGGCTTGTACATGGCGACGGTGCCGGGGGTGCCGTTGAATTCCAGCCATGCCAGCGGCGACGGGGCGCGGATTACGGTCGCCGAGGCTAGTTGCGGCCGGGGCTCGGGGCGAGCCGGAATCTCGGGCGCGGTCGGCGGTTCGGCGGCAAGGATTTTTGGCGTCAGCGAAGGCGCGGGAAGTTCCGGCGCAATCGGACTTGCCAGGGCGGCCCCGCGGCGCGCGGAGCGGCGCCAGACGAAACCCGTGATCAGAAATCCGAACAGCAGAATGGCAACGCCGGCGAGCAGCGCAGCGGCGCGCGTCAGATCCTCGAAGATCCAGTGCAGCGCCCGGCTGAAAAAGCCTTCACTGGTCATCGGGACCGGATCGTTCAATCCGCTGTCCGGCGCGGCAACCCCCGGACGCAGCAGCGCGACGAAGGAGGTCGTGGCACCTTGCGGATGTCGCAGCGAAATCTGGAGTGCGGCCGGAACGCCGCGCGCCAGCGCTTCCGCTTCGATGACGACGCCTGCCTGCAGGCGCGAAAGAAAGTCGTTGCGGTTTCTCGGGGTGAGCGAACGCTGCGGCCCCGGCGTCTCGAAAAAGAAGCCGCGGGTTTCCGCACTCAGACGGCGCAGCGATTGCAGGTTGCGCACGTCCCCCGCCCGCTCGTAGTAGCCGATGGTGACGATCCGCACATTCTGGCGGTTCGCTTCCTGCACGACCTGGTTATGCCGATAAGCGGTGTCGTCGAAACTGCCGTCCGATACGATCACGAGCACTTTGCGCGGCGCGTCGAACTGGCCGAGCTTCTGCACGGCCTCCAGCGAAAGACGGTAGAGTTCGGTCGTCGTATTTCCTGCGCGGATACGATCGAGCGCCGCCGCGACGGCTTTGCCGTCCTGCGTGAAGTCCTGCAGCACATCGAGTTTGGTATCGAACGCCGCCACCGCGACGCGCTGCTTCGGCGCGATCTGGAAGAAGAGTTCGGCAAGATCACGGGTCGAACGCCGGATCGATTCCCCGCGCGAAGGATTGCTGCGGTCGACCAGCAACAGATACGCGGTCTGGTCTTCCTCATGCGTATAGGGTCGAAACGACGCCATCCAGATGCTCGCCGGATTGTCGCGCTCCGTGATTTCAATGCCGGTCACGGCAATGGAATCCGTATAGCGCACGTCGCAGCGCAGCACCGGCCGCGACAGCCCGCGATTGCCGCGGCACGCAACCGTGCCGTCGGGCACGCCGCGCAGGAGGCGCACATCCTCGATCGTGGTCGCGATATTGTCCCGCACCGTTGCCGCGGGCACGAAGGTCGGGGTCTGGGAAAAAGCGGAATGCAGGCCCGCGGGGACTGCGAGCCAGGCGCTTGCAGCAAGCACCAGCAGCAATTCCCGGCGGAGAATTCTCACATTCTACCCCATTCGCCGCTCTTGAAGCGCCAGCGGATCATGAAGATCTGAATGAAGCCGAGCACGGCGATGAAGGACGGAATGAAGACGAACGCGAAATGCAGCGTGTAGAGGAAGTAGCTTTCGCTCGAGTGCAGATCGGCGCGCGGACGCGAGAAATCGAGCACGCCCCACCACACCAGTCCGAGCACGATCACGAACTCGATGATCGAGAAGAAGAACTGGAATGCGAACGGCCAGTCACGCTCCCAGCGGAACTGCTGGATATAGAAATAGACCGGATCGAGGATCAGCCCGACGATCAAAAGCAGCGAGAGAATCTGAAACGGCAGGATGTCGTAACGCAGGCCGATCAGCGGCAGCCGCGCACTGTCCGGCCCCGCGACGAACAGAGAAAACAGAAACGTAATCGGCACGCCGATCCAGAGAAAAAGCAGAATTCTGGTCGCCCAGCGGCCCTTGAGTGTCGGTACCATTCAAACCCCCAGCAAATATTGCGATGTGGCTACGAAAACGCTTCGCCTCAGGGCGTGGCGTTCGTGCACCATCTGATCCATTGCGAGAACGAGCGCAGCGGCCCGAACAGCGAAAGATGGGGCGCACCCAGCACCGCCATATGATCGACCGAGCGAAGCGCGGAATATTGCATGCCGAGGAAGGTATCCACTCCCGGCTGCGGCCCACCCAGCGTGATCTGACCCGCCGCATAGGCGCGGCCGTTGCCATTCCTGAGCGCCGAAATTTCGAAATCCGGGGTCACGAAGATGCCGCCGATCTTCCCGCCGCCGACGCCAAGCGTGCGCGGCAATTTATAAGTTTCCGCTAGATCGCGCAGCAGCGGCGAATGCGAAATGTCGCCGATGAGGCCGGTGCAATCGAGCACGTAGTCGGCGACCACTTCCACCGGCGGCTGATTGCGCTGCGCCTTCAGCTTCATCTGAATCTTCGGACCCTGATCGGTCTTCACCAGTTCGAGGGTCTCGAAATGTCCGAACACCGGCTTGTACCAGCCGTCGCCGAGGCCGAGCTGAATGATGTTGCGCCAGTCGCGGCGGTCGGCGGTGGTGGTGCCGCCCAGCGCCTCATAAATCTTCACGCGCTCTTCCGGCGACGCACGCTCGGTTTCGCGCAGCAATTGCCCGCCCCAGCACGCCTTCGGCCAGTTGAAGGCCTGGTTCTCGATGTGGTTGTAAACGTAGCGCTGCGCGCGCTTGTAGCGGTACCCTTCGTTCTTGCCGATCGGGTTGCGCATCTGATGGACGATGGTGATGCCCTTGTTCTTGGCCCGCTCCTCGTACAGCCGCTGGATGATGCGCGAGGCAACAATGCCGCGGCCGCGGACGACCACGGTCGCCGGTGCGGGATTGCTCTGGAGATTGCGGTAAACAACCTCGTGGTTCTCATAGGCGTTGAACACGCGCGCCTCTTCCGGGAAGCGCGCCTTGAAAGCCTGCAGGTCCTCGGTGAAACGCGTCGCCGGATAACCGGTCGAGATATGCAGAAACTTGCCGATCATCACGCGCTCGCGCACGCCCGCGCGTGCTTCGTCTTCCGGCACGCGATAGGCGACCGCATAGCGCTCGTCATTGGTCTTGCGAATGCCGAGCACGCGTCCGGCAACGAACATCTCGCGCCAGCCGATGCGCTCCGCTTCCTTGTCGATGGACTTGAACACCTCGCCGGAGCGCGGCGTGAAGGTCTGCGCAAGCGAGGCTTCGCCGAAGACCTGGAAAATGTGCTTAAGACCGCTGAAGCGGAATTCCTTCAGATCCTTCCAGGTCTCGCGGCTGGCATAGCCGGGAAAGCCCCAGATATTGTCCGGCGTCGAAAGCGAGTTGGAACGAAGCCGCTCGTGCGGCGGGATCTGCGAGTTGCGGCACAGGCGCTGGTAATTGGCGTAAGGAACGACCGCATCGCCGATCGCGCGGATTTCTCCAGTGCTGACCCCGAAAATGCGCAGGTGATCGGCCCAAACGAAACTGCCCAGCCCCGCGCCGACTGTGATGTAGGTCGTTTCGCCTGCGAAAAACTCGCTCGCCTTGATTTCCTGGGCGGAAACGATTTCGCCCTTGAAGATATTGCGCGGAAAGCGCGTTTCGTTCGGCGCGCTCGGCGCGTTCAGCGCGACTTCGATCGACTGTCCGCGCGGCGCGGGTGCCGCCGGTGCGGAGGGTGTCGCGTTGGAGGACACCGCGCGGGTCGCATTCTCTTGCGCGACATTGACGCGCGTTTCACCGGCCGAAGTCTGCGGGACGAGGTGAATTTCGAACTGCGCAATACGGACCGGCAGCGCGCCGTCCCACGGCGAGGTATCGACTTCGCTGTCGCCGATATAGGTGCGGTTGGTGCTGCCGCGATCGGACACCGCGATGCCGTCCTCGCGCACCAAGAGCCAGGCGTGGTGCTTGGAGACTTCCGGCGTGTCGAGCACGATCTGGTTGTCGCCGACGCGGCCGATGGCATAGTCGCCGGCTTCGGGAAGCGAGATGCGTTCGACGCGCTTCAGCGGTCCTTCGCCGCGCTGATAGATATCGAGCAGGATCGGAAACTTGACCATTATATTCTTCCTCAGCGCTTCTTCCGCACGAGCGCGATTTCGGTGACGCTTTCCGTAAGCCGGTGCCCGCACCAGCGGCAGTTGCCGTGCGGGTCATACGGATTGAGAAGGCGGCAGCTGTAATTGTGGCACCTGCTCGCCTTCATGTCGGGTAACAAGATGTCGACCGGCACCCCGCCGATGCTCACAACATCGAGAGGCCGGAGATCGAGCTGCATGCCGCTCTTCACTTCGGTGTGATTGTTCACGATGACGGGGGTCGTCGAATCCGCCGCGGACTTGACGACGCCGAGCTTGCCGCCCGCGTGGATGACGGCGAGCAGGCTTTCGCCGTCCAGCCGCTGCCGTCCGATGATGTCCTGGAAATTGGTGCCCGGCGTCATCGGCGCTTCCTCGAAGCGGATGCCGTTGCCGCTTTTCACGCACAGAAGCAGCGTTTCCCCGATCGGAAACAGCTTCTGCTCGCCGCCGATACGGATCGCGGCATAAAACGCGATCGGGATGCTCGGGTCGCGCTTGGCCCGGGAGACGCGAAACTGGTGTCCGCGGATTTCGAAGCGGTCGCCGTCGTTGAACGCCAGCGCCTCCCCGGTTTTCATCATCCGGCCGCCGAACTGGGTGCCGTTGGTGCTTTTGTCGACGATGCGAAGCTGGTCGCCGTGCAATTCGATCGTGGTATGGACCCGCGAAACCGTCTGGTCGTTGGGCTCGTGTCCGATGCGGATGCTGTTGCCGGTACCGCGCCCGATCTTGAGTGGCAGTTTATGGCGGCCGTGCGTGCGCTGACCGTCCTTGATCATCTCGACGTCGACGAAATCGTCCATGCGGGTCGCTTCTCGTTGGCCTGCGGTCCGCTGACGCCCGCAAGGCAGGTTTATTCCGTTGCGCTGCTCAACAGTGGGTTGTCGATCGAGGAAGAATAGTCGCCGTTTCGCGGCCAAGGCAACGGCATGATCGCCCCGATTCGAGTAAAAAACCAAGTGCTGTCCGGCACTTAGCTTCTATGATCGCCGCCCGGCCACTCCCCAACCCACGCTTCAGCACGCGCCCGCATTGTGCGCGAGGCCGGCAATTCCGGCCAGTCGAAATTTTGTGATCGGGAAATCCTTTGTGGGCCAAGAACCGGAGAGCAAACTATCTTCCCGGCGCGAGCGGCCCCTCTCCTGCCCGCATCAGGCGCAGGACCACGTCGATCATGCGGGTCTGCGCGCCGGTATCGTCGCCGTCGACCACCTCGAGATTAGTATAGGGAATGGCGTGACGGACTGCATAGTTGGACAGCGAGCAGTCGTTTTTCCGCACATGCTCGTAGAGCACATGAATACCGGCCGCGTTGAGTGCAGTCACAAAACGCAGGGCCTGCCCATCGGCATCCGGGGGTAACAGTGACGCCACATATATAAGAGTGTCGTCCGGCGAGCGCGCCCGCATCGGCCGCGGGGCCGGGAATTCCGTAATGTTGGAGTCAGCCTTCCGCGGAATGCCGATGGACACGTTTCCCTTGCTTTTCTCCTCGTCGAGGACGGGGATGGGGTCGAACCCCTGCTTATTGGTATGCAGCGCGATGATCGGCTGCCCTTTGCGCAGCCCCTGCATGAAACGGCGCGTAAAGATCGGCGACGCAAACAGCTGGAGCTGGCATTTCTCCTGTCCGCGGATCTGGAAATTCCGGTTCGGGTCCTGCTTGCGCCGGCCGATGCGGTTGTAGCGGTCATGGTTCTGCTCGACGGCGACCACCGTGCCGCCATAGCGCTGCACAGCGTAAACGGCGGAGTCGAACGCGACGTCCTCGTCGTCATGCGGAACCGCCCAGAGTGGACCATTGGGTATCTTGCGATTCTGGATGACCTGCAGCACCCAATGCAGGCGGCCTTCGGTGAAGACCTCGAGCCGCAGGCAAAGGTCGCGTGAGGCGAGTGCTGCGCGATTGCGCATGACGTCGCCGTCTTCGTCGAAGAACTGCTCCGGCGCCAGACATTCGCCGCGCGGCGTCTGCCGCGGGCTCGCCGGTCCCGTCTGACCGGAAACCTGTCCCGCGAACGGCAACGCGATGAGCACGATCAGAATCAGCGCGATCCGGGACATCGATTCTCCTGCCTGCAGGCCGAAGATACCACCCCTGCCCCGCAAAGCCTTGCGTGAACGGGGGCCAAACGCCTATGTTCCGCCCCATCCGAGGGGTGCCTGGCAATCGCGTGACCCCGAAAAGTGGAAACCGGCTTTCGGACCAGGTTGCGCGCTAAATCGCGTGACCCCGAAAAGTGGAAACCGGTTTTCGGACCAGGTCACGCGCAAAAAAGGCTGAGATGGCGAAAGCCAAACCCTTTGAACCTGATCCGATTAAGATCGGCGGAGGGACGGTAGATGCAGAAAGAAGCCGTGCAGCAAAACACCGCGATCACGCTCACCGTGAATGGCGAGAAGCACAGCGTGCGCGCCACCACCCCGCGCGCACTCCTCGCCGAACTCGAACTCGAAGGCGAATTTTTCGCGATCGCGGTGAACCGCCGCGTCATTCGCCGTAGCGAGTGGGACGAGGCGCTATTGCAGAACGGCGACAGCATCGAAATCGTAACTCCCCGGCAAGGCGGCTAAAAATCATGCTCGAACTCTACGGAAAAAAATTCAATTCGCGCCTCCTCATCGGCACTGCGCGCTATCCCTCGCTCGCGGTCATGGAAGAAGCGGTGAAGACCTCCGGCGCGGAAATCGTCACCGTTTCCGTGCGCCGCGAGAACGCCGGCGGCAAGGACGGCGACACCTTCTGGAAGATCATCCGCGACCTGAATGTGGACGTGCTGCCGAACACCGCCGGTTGTTATTCGGTCGAGGATGCGGTCTCTACCGCCCAGCTCGCGCGCGAGCTTTTCAACACGAAGTGGATCAAGCTCGAAGTGCTGGGCCACAAGGCCACACTTCAGCCCGACGTCGTCGGCACGCTGGAAGCCGCGAAGATACTCATTGCCGAAGGCTTCGAAGTTTTCCCCTATTGCACGGAAGACCTGACCGTCGCGCTGAAGCTCGCCGAAGCAGGCTGCAAGGTCATCATGCCCTGGGGCTCGCAGATCGGCAGCGGAAAAGGCATTCTCCACGAAGAAGCGCTGAAGCGCATGCGGACGGAATTGCCCGGCGTTTCCCTCATCATCGATGCCGGCATCGGCCTGCCCTCGCACGCGGCGAAGGCGCTCGAAATGGGCTTCGACGCGGTGTTGCTGAACACCGCCGTCGCGGGCTCGGGCAATCCGGTGAAGATGGCGAAAGCCTTTTCGCTGGCGCTCGAAGCGGGCCGCGCCGCCTTCGAGGCAGGCATGATGAAGCCGCGCGAGCTTGCGCAGCCTTCCACGCCCGTCGCAGGAACTCCTTTTGCCGCGAATACCGCAAATGCGCGCTCATCCTGATCGTTTTTATCCGATTGTCGATACGATTGCGTGGGTCGAACGGCTCGCGAAACTGGGCGTTCGCACCCTGCAGCTCCGAACCAAGGATCTCGACGCTACGGCAGCACGCGAACTCGTGCGCGACGCCTTGAAAGCCGTCGATGGCACGCGCTGCGAAGTCGTCATCAACGACTACTGGCAGGCCGCGATCGCGGAAGGCGCGTTTCATGTCCACCTCGGACAGGAAGACATCGAGACTGCTGACGTTTCGACCATCAAGAAGTCCGGGCTGACCTTGGGCATTTCGACGCACGATCATGCGGAGCTGGAAATCGCGCTGCGTCATCAGCCCGATTATGTCGCGCTTGGACCAATCTACGAAACAACCTTGAAGAAGATGCGCTTCGCACCGCAAGGATATGAGCGCATTAGCGAGTGGAAAAAACTGATCGGAAAAATTCCGCTCATCGCTATCGGCGGCATCAAGCTCGAACACGCCAAAGACATCTTCGCTGCAGGCGCAGATTCCATCGCAGTCGTCAGCGATGTAACGCTGAACGCGGACCCCGATCAGCGCGTACGCGACTGGCTTGGCCTCGTTCGCGCCTGATTGATTTCGCATAAGTTAACGCGCAACATTCCGAAACAAACTGTTGGCGCGCGATTGCGCGCTGGGTTCCGTATTCTCGAAAACTCCACGTTTGTCTCTCCTTGCTGACTCATTGCTCCGTAGTTGTCTCGCGCAAGGGGCAATGAGGAGTACATGATGGAGCGTAGGAACGTTTTCGCGCCGCTCGCTTTGGCGGCCGCGGCAATTTTCGTTGTTTCAAATCATTCATCGACCGTGACGGCACAGGAGTTGTCGGCGCAACAATTTTTCGCTGCAGAAGCGCGAGGGGAATTTTCCACACCGCATACCAAACGCCGCGCGCAGAAAGCACAGCGGCAGGAATTCCAAAGCCAACAGCGCGTCCGGATCCCGGTGCCGGCGCAGGCGCAGCCGGTCTCGGCAGTGCGCAGCAATCCGTTTGCCGGCGTCAATCTCGGCGGCTCGTGGCTTGCGTCCAATCTCGGCGCATCGCGCCCCGCCGGCGCTCCCGGCGCTTGGTGCGGTTACGCCATGCGCATGGAAATGGTGTCGCAGGGCCACGGCGATCCCGGACCGCAATTCAATCTTGTGAGCCACTGGTGCCGGATCGGCACGGCCGCGCCGGTAGGCGCGATCGGTTCGATCTTCGTCTCGCGCGGACACGTCTCCAAGGTCGTCGCTGGCGACTGTCCTCCGGGACGCGTCGCGACCATCTCGGGCAACGCAACCGGGCGGCGCGTTTCGCATATGTGCGAACCGATTTCGAGCGCCGTCTGCTCGCGCTGGCCGGGTAGAATTTAGCAACAACGATCGCGGACGCGTGGCAGCGCTTGCCCGCGTCCGGCGATTGCCTAAAGTCCCTCCCCAAACGGGAGGAAATAATGCGGCTGAAGAACAAGAACGCGCTCGTCATCGGTGGATCAAGCGGCATCGGGCTGAGCATCGCGCAAGGCTTTGCCGCGGAAGGCGCGCGCCTCGCCCTCATCGGCCGCCGTCAGGAAAAGCTCGACGCTGCAACCGCAACGCTCCGCGATCAAACCGCCAACGTGATCGCGCTCGCCGCCGACATGCGCGGCGCCAAAGCCTGCACGGATGCGATCGACAAAATCGCCGCCGATCTCGGCGGGCTCGACATCCTCGTGAACAGCCAGGGCATCACGGTCGTGAAACCCTCCGCCGAGATGACCGAGGAGGAATATCTCGGCGTCATCGATACCGACCTGAACAGCGTCTTCTTTTCCTGTCAGGCCGCCTACAAGCACATGCGCGGCAAAGGCGGATCGATCATCTCCATTGCATCGATTGCCGCGCACCGCGGCTGGCCGCTGGCAGCGCCCTATGCCGCAAGCAAGCATGGTGTGGTGGCGATCACGAAGACGCTCGCAACCGAATGGGCTGCGGACAAGATCAGGCTCAACACCATCTCGCCCGGCTATTTCCGCACCGAATTGACCAGCACGCTGAAGCCCGAGCGCGTGCAGCTTGCCACATCGCGCACGCCCATGGGCCGCTTCGGCGAATTGCCGGAACTGCAGGGTGCAGCCGTATTCCTTGCCTCCGAAGACGCAAGCTACGTCACCGGCGCCGACCTTGCGGTCGATGGCGGCTTTCTCGGTAAAGGGTTGTAATCTAGCGAATACCGGCGCGCAGGAAGGCCTGAATGAACTGCCGCTGGAACAGGATGAAGCCGAAGAAGAGCGGCGCGATCACCATCAGCGTCGCGGCACTGACGACCGCGATGTTGACGCCGCTTTCGGTCGCGCCGAACAGCGACAGACCGACGGTCAGAGGCCGCGTGCTGGTCGAGTTGGTCACGATCAGCGGCCAGAGGAAGTTGTTCCAGTGGGTCGCGACCGAAACCAGCGCATAGGCCAGATAAGTCGGCCGCGCGGCCGGGATATAGACGCGCCATAACACGCCGAACCAGCCGCAGCCTTCGACGCGCGCGGCTTCTTCCAGTTCCTGCGGCACCGATTTGAACGCCTGCCGCAACAGGAAGATGCCGAAGGCGCTCGCCATATAGGGCACGCCGATGCCGAAGATGGTGTCGAACAGACCGAGCCGCGAAATCATCACGTAGTTTTCAACGATCAGCACTTCCGGCAGGACGAACAACTGCAGGAGCACGAGAATGAAGATCACGTCGCGGCCGGGAAACTGGAAGCGCGCGAAGGCGTAACCCGCGAGCGTGCAGAGCGTGAGCTGCCCGATCAGGATGATCGTGACCAGAAGCGTCGTGTTCAGAAAGTAACGCGGCCAGGGCGCGCTATCCCAGGCAATGCGAAAATTCTCGAGCGTGAGCGGCGCGTTGAGCTTGAACGACAGCGCGCCGTCCGGCGTGTGAAACGCCGCCCACACCGCGAATACGAGCGGCGACACCCACACGATCGCGAGCAGCCACGCACCGATCGCGTCGAGCGTGGGAAGCGAGAATAACTTGGGCTTGGATTGCGAGATCGCGGCGGCGTTCATCGATAATGCACCCGCCGTTCGAGCACCACGAACTGGATCGCCGCCACCACGCCGAGTACGATGAGTATGAGCGTGGTCATGGTCGCGGCGGCCGGCATGTCGAAATAGGCGAAGGCCATTTCCCACACCCAGTAGAGCACGAGCTTGGAAGCGTTATCCGGCCCGCCTTTGGTGAGAATGAAGAGATGGTCGATCAGCTTCACCGAGTTGATGACCGCGTTCACGAGCACGAACATCGTGGTCGGCATCAGGAGCGGCAGCACGACGCGGCGCGTATAGGTCCAGCGGCCGGCACCTTCCACCGTCGCCGCCTCGCGCAGCTCCGGCGAGATCGTCTGCAAGGCCGCGAGATAGAAGATCATGTAGAAGCCGGCTTCCTTCCAGATCGTCACCCCGATCACGGAAAAAAGCGCGGTTTCCTGCTGGCCGAGCCAGTTCACCGAAGGAAAACCGAACAGCGCAGTAATGCGGTCGATCACGCCGAGATCGGGCGTATAGAAGAAGAGCCAGAGGTTCGCCGCCGCGATCATCGGCAGCATCGTCGGCGTGAAATAGGCCGCGCGCACAAAGCCGCGCCCGATGATCTGCGCGTTCGCCCAGAGCGCCATGCCGAGCGCAATCGCGACCGAGACCGGGATGGTGACGCCGGCATAGATCAGGTTGTTGACGACAACCTTGCGGAAGGACGGATCGGAAAACAGCGTGAAATAATTGTCGAGCCCGACGAATTGCGACGGGCGGCGGATCGTGCCCTTCGAATAAAGGCTCGCCCAGATCGTTTCGAACGCCGGCAGGAACGCGAAGGTGATAAGCAGGATCAGCGCGGGCGCAAGCAGCATCCACCCGTAAAGGGCGAAGCGGCGGCGTTCGAGGTCTGCGGCGGGATTCGACATGAGGTCCGAAAGAAGTGGTGGGCAGAAGCACGAATGCTCCTGCCCGTTTTCGCGTTACTTGTAGTCCTTCAGGAGACGGTCGGCCGCTTCCTGCGCACCCTTCATCGCCGCTTCCGGCGTCTGCTTGCCGGTCAAAGCGGACTGCACCGCGTTCGACAGGATCTCGCGGACGCGCGCGGTCTGGTAGGTGGAGAACTCGGCGACCGCATGCTCGAGCTGATCGCGGGCGACGATCGCCTGCGGGAAGCCTTCGGCATACTTCTTCAGCAAATCGGTCTGGTAGGACGCGGCCGAGACGCCGACATAGCCGGTCGCAATCGACCAGGCTGCCGCCCGCTCCGGCGCGGTCATGAAGCGCACGAAGGTGAGTGCCGCCTTCTGCTCTTCCTTGGTAGCGCCCTTGAAGAGGTAGAAGTTGCCGCCGCCGGTCGGCGAGCCGAGCCGCTTGTTCGCGGGCAGCATGGCGACGCCGAAGTCGAACTTCGCTTCGGCTTTCACCGCGGTGAGGTTGCCGGTCGTGTGCCACATCATCGCGGTCTTGCCCTGCGTGAAGGCCTGGCGCAGCGTGCCCCACTCGATGGTGCCTTCCGGCATCACCTTGTGCTTGGCGGCGAGATCACGCCAGAACTGCAGCGCCTCGATGGTCGCGGGATTGTTGAAGTGCACCTTGGTGCCGTTGTCGCTCATCAGCTCCTGGCCGTTCTGGATCGCGAAAGCCTGGAACATCCAGTAGGGATAGCCGGTCGAGGGCACCATGATGCCGTACTGGCCGTCCTTGGTGAGCTTCTTCGAAATCTCGACGAACTCCGCCCAGGTCTTCGGCGGCTTGTTCGGATCGAGCCCGGCGGCCTTGAACAGGTCCTTGTTGTAATAGAGCACGATGGTCGAGCGCTGGAACGGAATGCCCCAAGTCTTGCCGTTGACCTGGCCGTTCTGCATCAGCGCCGGATAGAAGCTCTTCAGCCACGCGCGTTCTTCGTCGGTCGAAACCGCGTCGTCGAAGGGCACGATCAGGTTCTGCTCGATGAGGTCGTAAACGTCGATCGAGAACAGCACCGAAAGCTGCGCCGGCTGCCCGCCCTTGATCGCCGAAAGTGCGCGCACGCGCGTCTCGTCGTAGTTGCCGGCATAGATCGCGTTCACCTTGATGCCGGGGTTGGCCTTGTGAAATTCGGCGATCATGCCGTCGATCACCTTGGTCAGCGCGCCGCCAACCGCGATCGGGTAATACATCGTCAGTTGCGTCTGCGCGGCGGCGACACCGGCCGCGCACAGGAACATGGTTCCTGCGACGATTCCTTTCAGAAAGTTCTTCATCCTCTTCTCTCCTCGTTTTTATTCGATCGTTACGCTGTCATTGCCGTGGCGCGTGCGCCGCTGCTCTTCTCGAACAGCACCGCATCGTCACGCTTCCATTCGAGTACGATGTCCGAACCCGGCTCGCGCGAAACCCTTCCGGGAATGCGCGCGATCAAGGGTCCCGCCTCGGTGTCGGCATAGAGAAAGGTCTCGGCACCCATGAACTCGCTGTTCTGCACCCGCCCCGCGAGACCGCCTTGCGTCTGTGTCACGCGGATACTTTCCGGCCGGATGCCAAGCAGAAACTGCGCTCGCTCGCGCACCTGCGGCGCAGCCGGAAGCAGGCTTTCGGGAAGCCGTTCGGCGGCAAGCAGCGTCATCGGCGGCGTACCGATGAACGACGCCGAAAACGCAGTTGCCGGATTTTCATAGAGCTCCGCGGGCGAACCGGATTGCTCGATGCGCCCGTCCTTCATCAACACCACGACGTCGGCCATCGCCATCGCCTCGGTCTGATCGTGCGTGACATATATGACAGTCATATTGAGGTCGCGCTGCAGCGAGCGGATTTCCTGCCGCACCGAATGCCGCAGCTTGGCGTCGAGATTGGAAAGCGGCTCGTCCATCAGACAGATCGGATGATCGGCAATGATCGCGCGCGCGAGCGCGACGCGCTGGCGCTGGCCGCCGGAAAGCTGCGCAGGCTTGCGCGATTCGTATCCCTTGAGACCGGTGCGCTGGAGTGCAAGGTCGAGCCGCTGGTCGCGCTCGGCCCGGCCGACGCCGCGCACCTTGAGGCCGAACACGATATTTTCCGCGACACTCAGATGCGGAAACAGCGCATAGGACTGAAACACCATCGAGATGCCGCGCTTGGACGGCGGCTCCGCGGTGACGTCGCGTCCGCCGATCAAAACACGTCCCTCGTCGGGCGACTCCAGACCGGCGATCAGACGCAGCGTGGTCGACTTCCCGCAACCGGAAGGCCCGAGGAGCACCACGAACGACCCCTGTTCGATAGCGAGACTGACACGATCCACACCGACCGCCGCGCCCCACTTCTTGGTCGCGCCCTGTAGTTCGATGAAAGCCATGCCGCCCCTGAAGAATTTTTTCTGTTATCTCGTTCTAACATTCATATTACAGTTTTATGACAGGCGCCGCGACACCAACTTCGCCAGACCGATCAGTCTTTTGCATTCGATGCTGCGCTGCACTATCCCTGCATAGCTTTCGAGGAGCCAACGGCCCGTGCTGATCGCGCAACTTTCCGACACGCATGTTTCCAATCCCGGCAAGCGCTTCGGCGGGCGCAAGGATACGCGCGAAGCATTCAAGCGCGCGCTTTCGCGTATCGGCTCGCTCAATCCGAAGCCCGATCTCCTCCTGCTTTCCGGAGATCTCGCGGAAACCGGCGCGCCGGAAGAATATGACTTCATCGCCGAACAACTTTCGCGCATGTCCTGCCCGGTGGTTGCGATCCCCGGCAACCACGACATTCGCGAAGAGATGCTGCGCAAGCTGCCGGACTATGTATGCGCGCAGGATGGCGGCCATTTGAGCTTCGTCCATGACGCGCTGCCGCTTCGCGTGATCGGGCTCGACACCATCATTCCGGGAGAAGTGAACGGCGAGCTTTGCGAACAACGGCTCGCGTGGCTCGAGCAAGCCCTCGAACGCGGCCGCGGCAAGTCAACGCTGCTCGCGATGCATCACCCGCCGGTCAAAACCGGCTTCCTTGCTATGGACAATTACGGCATCCGGCAAGGCACGGAGGCCTTTGCTTCGCTCGTCGCAAAATACACGGGCGATATTCGTGCGATTGTTTCGGGACACGTACACCGAACCATTTTCGGCAGTCTTTCCGGCGTGCCGGTTCTCGTCGCGCCAGCCTCGTCGCTTGCTTTCGAACTCGACCTCGGCGAGCGGCCATCGCTGAATTTTATCGAAGAGCCGCCGCAGTTTCTGGTGCACCGCTGGAGCGGCGAAAGCGGTCTCACGAGTCATGTCGCTTTTGTGGACGAATTCAGCGGCCCCTTCCCGCTGTCGTGAAGGTGGGCGGAAAAATTCAGCGAATAAGAGTCCTCATGGCCGGGCTCGTCCCGGCCATCCACGCCTTTACTGTGTTGAGATGCTGCGAAGGCGTGGATGGCCGGCACAAGGCCGGACATGACGAGTTTTGTAGGCGCTTGAATTTATTGCTTCCTTTTCGGGCCAGTTATTACCGTGACATACTGTTCGAACAGTCTCTCAAGCCTTCGAGACGCAATCATCAATGGAAGGAAGCGCGTCACGCTCCGCGATCGATGACAGGTGCGGACCGAGGTCATGCAGCAGGCCATTGCCGATCCGGTAGATCCAGCCATGTAGGTGTAGTTCCTGCCCGCGCGCCCAGGCATTCTCGACAATCGGCGTCGCGGCGAGACGGCGCACCTGCATCTCGATATTGACCTCGCACATCCGTTGCAGCCGCTCTTGCGGCGCCAGCGCATTGAACACCTTGCGGTGCTTGCGATAAAACATCGAAACCGGCTGCAGCCAGTGATCGAACAGCTCGCCGCGCTCCGGCGCGAACACGCGCTCGATGCCGCCGCAACCGTAGTTACCGCAAACAATGATGTGCTGAACCTTCAGATGATCGACTGCGAATTCGAGTACCGAAAGGATATTGAGATCGCTGGTATGCACCACATTCGCAATATTCCGGTGCACGAAAACCTGCCCCGGATCGAGCTCCAAAACATCGTTTGCTGCGATCCGGCTGTCCGAACAACCGATCCAGAGATAGTTTGGCCGCTGCTGCGCGGCAGTTCGTTGAAAAAACGCAGGATCGTTCGCGGTCTTTCGCCGGGCCCACTGCTGATTTCGCGCGAGCAACAGCTCCAGCGTGCGTCCCATCAGCGAACCGGCGGTGCCGCCGCGGCCTGCTCAAGCGCGCGGCGCAGGCACACTCCCGCCGGATCGTCGCTACGCGAGATCAGGCCAAGCAGCGTCAGCCACTCTTCATCAGACGCCTCCGAGGCATAGCGCTTGACCGAAGCGCTCGCGAATTCTCCGAGCGATTCTCCTTCCGCCGCCGCCAGCGCCTGAAGGCGCGCGACCAACAGCATATCGCCGAACGAAACGAGATATTCGGTCACGGCGGATTCATCCGCGAAGGTCTTGAGGATATCGCCGAGGAGCATGCGCGGCGCCCTCTTCAATTCACGCGGTGCGCTTCCGCGCCCGCAAGGTCGATGCCCTCAATTTCCGCGCCGGAGATCAGGCGAGCGATATATTGCGCGGCGGCGCGGCGTTCCACGGATTCGCGCAGATATTCGCCGATGCGTTCGCGCACGGCATCGAACGGAAGCGGCCTGCCCTCAATTTTCCGGTCGAGGCGTATGATATGCAGTCCGTAGCGGCTTTCGACGACACTGCTGATCGTTCCGGGCTCACTCGCGGCAAGCGCCGTCTCGAACTCCGGCGTAGTCTGCCCGGACGTCAGTTGCCCGAGATTGCCGTGATGCTCGGCGGACGGACAATCCGAGTGAAGCGCGGCCATCATGTCGAACTTCTCTGGAAACAGGCGCAGCTCCGCAACGATCTTCTCCGCCGTTTCCTTCGCAACGGCGAAGCTCTGCGCATCGCGCCTGTCAGCAGCAATAAGAATGTGTGCGGCTTCGTAGATCGTGGCCGCACAGAAGCGCTTTCGGTTGTTCTCGTAGTAGCGGCGGCAAGCGGCTTCATCAGGCTCCGGTGTGACCACCTCCCGCTCGAAGAGTTCGCGGATCAAGGCCTCGTCGCCGGTTTCGGTACGGCCGCCTTGTGTGCTCGGCGTACTCGCGACGGCAAGGCGATGCGCTTCTGCAAGCAGCAGCCGGCGGATAACGAGCGCTTTCGCGGCGCTATGCCAGGCGTCGATCGGTTTCTGAGCCGGATAATACTGTGCTTCCCGCGAAATCTCCGCGCGCGGCACTTCGATGCCGTTCACCTTGATTGCCTTCGGTTTGGGCAGCGTGATGCTGTGTACTGAACAGGACATGGCACTCTCTTCGTCAGTATGGGCGTTTTGCCTGCACGGTGTAGGTTTTCGCTGCGGCCTCGCGGCCGGATGACGAAACCTTCCGCGTGCGCACGATCTGGTAACCGCGGCGTCCCAGATACCAGACGGGCGCGCTCCAGATGTGCACGAGACGCGTGAACGGGAAGACGAGAAATAGCGTCATGCCGAGCAACAGATGCAGCTTGAAAATGATGTGAACATCCGCGACCAGCGCGGATACGCCGGGCCTCAACGTCAAAATTCCCTGCGCCCAGTTCATGAACTTGACCATCTCATGCCCGTCGAGATGACCGAGCGACAGAGGAATGGTCGAGAGACCAAGAACAAGCTGCGCATAGAGCATCAACAGGATCGCGATATCGCCGAACGAGGAAGTGCTGCGGATGCGCGCATCGAACAGCCGCCGGTGTACGAGCATTGTGATTCCGACGAAACACATTACGCCCGCGACACCGCCCGCGATGATCGCGAGCCACTGCTTCGCGCCATGCGAAACGCCAAGCATGTCGAAGATCCATATCGGCGTGAGCAGACCCACGAAGTGACCCATGAAAATTACGAGAATGCCGACATGAAAGAGGTTCGAACCCCAGCTCAATTGGCGGCGTCGCAAAAGCTGGCTGGAACCGCTGCGCCATGTGTATTGCTCGCGGTCGAAGCGCAGCCAGCTTCCGACAAGGAACACCGTAAGACAAAGATACGGGTACCAGCCGAACAAGATATGATTGATGGCATCACGCATTTTCGCCTCCCGCTGCATACCGGATGACCGGCTTGTTGCTTGCGACCTGCATGCCCGGCGCCAGACGCCGGCCGGCACGCACCTTAGTCATGATTTCGTCCTTGCAGGACGGACTTGCGCCGGGGCCGAACTGTACGGCCTCGTCTTCCCACGCGGCCTCCAGCGCTTCGAGATCGTCCGCGGCGGGATCAGGCTCGGCGAGAAGTTCCTGCACCGCTTCGCGCGCGGGCAATTCGCTCGACAGCGAGACCAGCGCCTGAAACACGCCCTGATAGGCAGACTGTCTTTTCGCAAGACGCTCGCCCAATGCGGTGAGGATGTTGATCGGCTGTCCCAGAAGATCGGCCGCTTCGCTCGGCGGCAGCGTCGAGAGAAACTCCAGAAACATCGGCACGAAGTCGGGCAGCTCGGAGGCGTCGATCTCCAGTCCGTGCCCCGCATAATGATTGCGCAGATCGACCATCGCCTGCCCGCGATCGCGGCTTTCGCCGTGGATATGCTCGAAGATATGCAGCGAGAGCGAGCGGGTGCGGTCGAACAGGTCGGTGTAGCGCTCCTGCAGATCGTAAAGATCTTCCTGCGCAATGCTTCGCGTCAACAGGCGAAGCTGAACGCGTGCACCATCGGAAAGGTTTGCGGAAGCCTCGAAAATGCGCTCGATTTCCGGAACGGCATCCTGCAGTTCGCGCGACGGATACGTCAGAAGTGCCGACAGCGCTTTGAGCATGTTCATCACGCAACCTCCATGGGTGTCTTCGCGCGCTTCTTCGCGCCGAACAGATCGACTTCGTTCGAGCCGGTCGAGCAGCCATTGCCGAAGGTGAAGCCGCATGCACCGCGAATGTCGTAGGCGTCTTCGTCGATCTCGCGATGCGCGGTCGGAATCACAAAGCGGTCTTCGTAATTCGCGATCGCCATGATCTGGTACATCTCCTCGATCGCCTGACCGGTGAGACCCACGCGGCTCGCGATATTCTCGTCGAGCACGCCGTCCACCGTCTTTGCCCGCATATAGGCGCGCATCGCGAGCATCCGCTCCAGTCCGAGCGCGACCGGCTCTTCCTTTCCGGCGGTGAGCAGGTTCGCGAGATACTTGAGCGGAATACGCAGCGAACGGACGTCCGGCATTTCGCCATCGAGCCCGATCTTGCCCGCGGCGGCCGCGGACTGAATCGGCGAAAGCGGCGGCACGTACCAGACCATCGGCAGCGTGCGGTATTCGGGATGCAGCGGAAACGCGACCTTCCACTCCATCGCCATCTTCCAGATCGGCGAGCGGCGCGCGCCCTCCAGCCAGGCCTCCGGCACGCCGTCGCGGCGCGCAGCGGCGATGACGTCAGGGTCGCTCGGGTTCAGGAAAACGCCGAGCTGCGCCTCATAGAGATCCTTCTCGTCCGGGACGCTTGCGGCTTCCTCGATCCGGTCGGCGTCATAGAGAATGACGCCGAGATAGCGGATGCGGCCGACGCAGGTTTCGGAGCAGACCGTCGGCTGGCCCGCCTCGATGCGGGGGAAACAGAAGATGCACTTCTCGGATTTTCCGCTCGACCAGTTGTAATAGATTTTCTTGTACGGACAGCCGGAAACGCACATGCGCCAGCCGCGGCATTTGTCCTGATCGATCAGGACGATGCCGTCTTCCTCGCGCTTGTAGATCGCGCCCGACGGACACGACGCAACGCAAGTCGGGTTGAGGCAATGCTCGCAGAGCCGCGGCAGATACATCATGAACGTGTTTTCGAACTGGCCGTAGATGTCTTTCTGCACGCCCTCGAAGTTCACGTCCTTCGCGCGCTTGGAAAATTCGCCGCCGAGAATCTCCTCCCAGTTCGGCCCCCACTCGATCTTCTCCATGCGTTCACCGGAAATCAGGGAACGCGGCCGCGCGGTCGGAACGGCTTTGGATTCCGGCGCTTTCTGCAGATGCTCGTAATCGAAGGTGAAAGGCTCGTAGTAGTCGTCGATCTCCGGCAGATCGGGATTGGCAAAAATGTTCGCGAGCACGCGCCACTTCGCGCCTATGCGCGGCTCGATCTTGCCGCTCTTCTTGCGAACCCAGCCGCCATTCCAGCGCTTCTGGTTTTCCCAGTCCTTGGGATAACCGATACCGGGCTTGGTCTCGACGTTGTTGAACCAGGCGTATTCCATGCCCTCGCGGTTGGTCCAGACGTTCTTGCAGGTCACCGAGCAGGTGTGACACCCGATGCATTTATCGAGGTTCAGCACCATCGCGATTTGCGCACGCACTTTCATTCCGCTGCCTCCAGTCTGGCGATTGCTTCGGGGTTGGCGGGTTGTTCGGAAGCCGGCGTATCGAGCCAATCGACCTTCGCCATCTTGCGGATGATGACGAACTCGTCGCGATTGGTTCCGATGGTGCCGTAATAGTTGAAGCCGTAGGAAAGCTGCGCGTAGCCGCCGATCATATGCGTCGGCTTCAGCACCGCCCTCGTCACGGAGTTATGGATGCCGCCGCGCTGGCCGGTGATTTCCGATCCCGGCACGTTCACGATCTTCTCCTGCGCGTGATACATCAGGCACATGCCGTCTTTCACGCGCTGGGAGACCACGGCGCGAGCCGTCAAAGCACCGTTCGCGTTATAGGCTTCGATCCAGTCGTTATCCCGGATGCCGGCCTTGGCCGCGTCGTTCTCGGAAATCCACACGATCGGCCCGCCGCGCGAAAGCGTGAGCATCAACAGGTTGTCGGTGTAAGTGGAGTGGATGCCCCACTTCTGATGCGGCGTAATGAAGTTGAGAACAATCTGCTTCTCGCCGTTCGGCTTCTGATCGATCATCGGCTTCACGGCCTTGAGATCGACCGGCGGGCGATAGACGCAAAGCGCTTCGCCGAAGGCGCGCATCCATAGGTGATCCTGATAAAGCTGTTGCCGGCCGGAAAGCGTCCGCCACGGGATCAGTTCATGGACGTTGGTGTAGCCCGCGTTGTAGCAAACCTTCTCCGACTCCAGTCCCGACCAGGTCGGGGCCGAGATGATCTTGCGGGGTTGCGCGACCACATCGCGGAAGCGGATTTTCTCATCTTCTTTCGGGATTGCGAGATGGGTGTGATCGAGGCCCGTTGTCTTCGAGAGCGCGGCCCATGCCTTGACCGCAACCTCGCCGTTGGTTTCCGGCGCAAGCGAAAGAATGACTTCAGTCGCATCGATGTCGGAGTCGATCCGCGCAAGGCCTTTGGTTGCGCCGGCATCGGTGACGACGCCGTTTAACCGCTTGAGCAATTCGACTTCGTGCTGCGTATTCCAGGCCATGCCTTTGACGGCATTGCCGAGCTTGTCCATCAGCGGCCCGAGCGCAGTGAAACGCTTGTAGGTGTTTGGATAGTCGCGCTCGACTACAGTCACCGCGGGCATGGTCCTGCCGGGGATAGGCTCGACCTCGCCTTTCTTCCATTCTTTCACGTCGAAGGGCTGCGCGATCTCGTTGGCGCTGTCATGCTGGATCGGCGTCAGCACCACGTCGCTCTCGATGCCGAGCACTTCCGGCGCGACCTCGGAGAACTTTTTGGCGATCGCCTTGTAGATATCCCAGTCGCTCTTCGATTCCCACGCCGGATCGACCGCAGCCGAAAGCGGATGGATAAAGGGATGCATATCCGAGGTATTGAGATCGTTTTTCTCGTACCAGGTCGCAGTCGGCAGCACGATGTCCGAATACATGCAGGTGGTGGACATCCGGAAATCGAGCGTCACCAGAAGATCGAGCTTTCCTTCCGGCCCCTGATCCCGCCAAGCGACTTCCTTCGGCTTCTTCTGTCCGGTCTCGCCGAGATCCTTCCCCTGCACGCCATGCGTGGTGCCGAGGAGATGCTTCAGGAAATACTCGTGGCCCTTGCCGGACGAACCGAGGAGGTTCGAGCGCCACACGAACATGTTGCGCGGCCAGTTGTCGGGATGGTCGGGATCCTCACAGGCCATCTGCAGGTCGCCCGACTTCAAGCCACTCGCAACGAAATCCTTGGCCTCGACGCCCGCGGCCGCCGCCTTCTTCGCAACATCAAGCGGGTTTTGCCGGAGTTGCGGCGCGGACGGTAGCCAGCCCATGCGCTCGGCGCGCACGTTGTAGTCGATCAGCGCGCCATCCCATGGCCCCGGGGGCGCAGTCGGCGAAAGGATTTCCTCGACGCCGAGAGTTTCGTAGCGCCACTGGTCGGTATGCGCGTAGAAAAACGAAGTCGAATTCTGCTGGCGCGGCGGGCGTCCCCAGTCGAGACCGAAGGCGAGCGGCAGCCAGCCAGACTGCGGGCGCAGCTTCTCCTGCCCGACATAATGCGACCAGCCGCCACCCGACTGCCCCACGCATCCGCACATCACCAGCATGTTGATGACGCCGCGGTAGTTCATGTCGCAGTGATACCAGTGGTTCATGGCAGCTCCGATGATCACCATGGAGCGGCCATTGGTTTTCTCGGCGTTGCGCGCGAACTCACGCGCGACCGTGATGATCTGGTCGCGCGGCACGCCCGTGATCTTCTCGGCCCAGGCGGGTGTATAGGGTGCAACGTCGTCATAGGATTTTGCGACGTTGGGATCGCCGAAGCCACGCTCGAGCCCGTAATTCGCAACGAAGAGATCGAATACGGTTGCGACCAGCGCCTCGCCCTCTTTGAGCGTCACGCGCTTGACCGGAACCTTGCGCAGCAAAACGTCCGGGTGATCGGTTCCTTCAAAGTGGTCGTGCTGACGATTGCCGAAGTAAGGAAAACCCACATCGGCGAATGCGTCCTTGTTCATCGCAAGCGTAAGGCGAAGCGAAGTCTCGCTGCCATCCGAGGACTTCTCCTCCAGATTCCACTTGCCCTTCTCGCCCCAGCGGAACCCGACCGATCCGCGCGGCACCACGATGCCCTCCGAGGTCTCGTCGAAGGCAACGGTCTTCCACTCTGCATTATTGGTTTCGCCAAGGTCGCCCGGAAAATCCGATGCCCGCAATTGCCGGTCGGGCACGAGCCTGCCGTTCTGCTCGACGAGCTTCACCAGCATTGGCATGTCCGTGTACTGCCGGACATAATCCTGGAAATACTTCGCCTGCCGGTCGAGATAGAATTCGCGCAGGATGACATGGCCCATCGCCATGGCGAGTGCTGCATCGGTCCCCTGCTTCACCGAAATCCATAGATCGGCAAACTTCGATGCTTCCGAATAGTCGGGACAGATGACGACGCTCTTTGCACCCCGATAGCGCGCTTCCGTATAGAAATGTGCGTCAGGGGTCCGCGTCTGCGGGACGTTCGAGCCCCAGAGAATAAGAAAGCCTGCGTTGTACCAGTCGGCACTCTCCGGTACGTCGGTCTGTTCGCCCCACGTCTGGGGGCTGGACGGCGGCAGGTCGCAATACCAGTCGTAGAACGACATGCAGACGCCGCCGATCAGCGAAAGGTAACGGGAGCCCGCAGCATAGGAGACCATCGACATCGCCGGGATCGGCGAGAAGCCGATGACGCGGTCGGGTCCGTGCTTCCTGATCGTATAGGCGTTCGCCGCCGCGATGATCTCCGTGACTTCATCCCAGGTCGCGCGCACAAAACCGCCGAGGCCGCGCCTGGAAGTGTATTCCGTGCGTTGCTTGGGATCTTCCACGATCGACGCCCAGGCCGCGACCGGCGTGCGCATCACTCTCGCTTCGCGCCACAAACGCAGGAGACGCGAGCGCACCAGCGGATATTTCACGCGGTTGCCGGAATAGAGATACCAGGAATAGCTGGCGCCGCGGGAGCAGCCGCGCGGTTCATGGTTCGGCAGTTCGGGCCGCGTTCGGGGATAGTCGGTCTGCTGCGTTTCCCATGTAACGATCCCGCCCTTGACGTAGATCTTCCAGGAGCACGAGCCGGTGCAGTTCACGCCATGCGTGGAGCGAACGATCTTGTCGTGCTGCCAGCGCTTGCGATAGCCGTCTTCCCAGCGGCGATCCTCCGACGTCGTGATGCCGTGTCCATCCGAGAACGTCTCGTTCGCGCGGCGGAAGAACGTCAGCCGATCGAGAAAGTGACTCATTTCGAAGCTCCTGCAATTGCTAGCGAAGGCTTGCTGTTTCTTTCGACGTCGTAGAGAAGGCCGCCGCGTCGCGTGTAGAAGAACCACGTGATGACGAGGCAGCTGGCGTAGAAGACCAGGAAACCCCACAAAGCGGCTTCGACGCCGCCTGTCATTGCAATGGAGGTGCCGTAGCTCTTGGGGATGAAGAAGGCGCCGTAAGCTGCGATTGCGGAAGTGAAGCCGATGATCGCGGCCGATTCCATTTCGACCTGCTTGTTGCGCTCGTTGACACTCGCTTCCGGCATCAGCCGCAGCATTTCCTTGCGCATGATCGCGGGAATCATCTGGAAGGTGGATGCGTTGCCGACACCGGTTGCGAAGAACAGGAGCAGGAAGCTCGCGAAGAAGCCGGCAAAGGCGTAAGGCTGATCCTTGATACCCAGGAAATAGAGAACGCCGAGCACGCCCAGTCCCATCAGCACGAAGACCCAGAACGTCACGCGGCCGCCACCGAAGCGGTCCGAAATCCAGCCGGTTGCCGAGCGCGAGATTGCGCCGACAAGCGGCCCGAGGAAGGCGACCTGCAGAGCATCGACGGCGGGAAATTGCGTCTTGGTAAGGAGCGGGAATGCCGCCGAATAGCCGATGAACGAGCCGAACGTGCCGGTATAGAGCCAGCACATGATCCAGTTGTGCTTGCGCTGGAAAATCACGGATTGCTCGGAGAACGACGCGCGCATCGACGCGATATCGTCCATACCGAACCATGCCGCGAAAGCCGACGCCACGATGAACGGCACCCAGATGAATCCGGCATTCTGCAGGAAGATATGCGTCGTCCTGCCGGCTTCGATCGCCGTCTGCGGCTCGCCGCCGAGCACCCCGAATACGCCATAGACGATGACGAGCGGGATCAGGAATTGCGCGACACTGACGCCGAGATTGCCGAGACCCGCATTGAGCGCAAGCGCGTTCCCCTTTTCCGACTTGGGGAAGAAGAAGCTGATGTTCGCCATCGACGACGCAAAGTTGCCGCCGCCGAAGCCGCAGAGAAGCGCAAGCGCAAGGAAGATGAAGTACGGCGTCTCGGGATTGCGCACCGCGAACCCGATGCCAAGCGCAGGAATAATCAGCGACCAGGTCGCAAGCGTCGTCCACAAACGCCCGCCGAAGATCGGCGGCATGAAGGAGTAGAAGATGCGCAGCGTAGCGCCGGACAGCCCCGGGAGCGCCGCCAGCCAGAACAGCTGATCGGTCGAAAACTTGAAGCCGACCGCGGGCAGCTTCGCGACCACGATGGACCAGACCATCCAGACCGCAAAGGAGAGAAGAAGCGCGGGGATCGAGATCCAGAGATTGCGCTGCGCGATCGCCTTGCCGCTATTCTTCCAGAACGCGGCGTCCTCCGGCTCCCACTTCTGGATGAGCTTGGGATTGGTGATGGCGGCGTGCCTGGCTTCGTGCACGCCTTGCAGCTCGGCGAATTGCGGCAGCGTCTCACGTTTTTCGATCGCAACGCTGCTTTCCATGCTGCGGATCGCGAAATGCATCCAGATCAGCGATACCGCTGCGATCACGAAGAGCAGCATGAAGCAGCTCGTCCAGATGCCGGTGAGATCGTTGAGCAGTCCGAACACGATCGGCAGTACGAACCCGCCGAGACCGCCGATCATGCCGACGAGACCGCCGACTG
>DAORMJ010000015.1:12919-49500 GCA_035440445.1 Xanthobacteraceae bacterium | reverse complement strand
ACATTGTTCGGATAATAAACCGGGATATGCTTGAAAACCGCGGCCTTCCCCAGGCTCATGAAGAAGCCGAGGATGAAGACCAGCACCGTGAAGCCGATCAGGCTAGTGGCGAATTCGAAGTGCAACGGCCCGCGCGTCGTCTGGATTGTGTAGGACGTGGGCGGATAGGAAAGGATGAAGGCGGCCGCGACCGAAACCAGGAAGGTCCAGTACATCACGCGCCGCGCGCCGTAACGATCCGACAGATGCCCGCCGTAAGCGCGGAAAATGCTTGCGGGGATCGAGTAGGCAGCGGCGAACATGCCGGCCGTGCGAATATCGAGGCCATAAACGCCGATCAGATAGCGCGGCAGCCAGAGCGAAAGCGCGACGAAAGCCCCGAAAACAAAGAAATAGTAGAGCGAGAAGCGCCAGACCTGCACGTTCCGGAGCGGCGCAAGTTCCAGCCATGCACTCTTCGGCTTTTCACCGCGCGCGCGGCGCGCTTTCAAAACCGGATCGTCGCTGGTCGTGAACCAGAACACCACCGCCATGATGGCGATTGCAGCGGCCCAGACATTTGCCGCGGTCTGCCAGCCATAGGCCACGAGCACGAACGGCGCGAAGAACTTCGTGACCGCCGCGCCGACATTGCCGGCGCCGAAAATGCCGAGCGCGATCCCCTGCTTCTCCGGCGGATACCAGCGTGACACATAAGCGACGCCGACCGAGAACGCCCCGCCCGCGATACCGACACCGAGCGCTGCCAGCAGAAACTGCGGATAGGTCGTGGCCCAGGTCAGCAGATAGGTCGCCAATGCGGCGGCCAGCATGGTCGCGGTATAGACGATGCGGCCACCGTATTGATCGGCCCAAACGCCGAGCGCAATGCGAATCAGCGAGCCAGTCAGTATCGGCGTACCAACGAGCAGGCCGAACTGCGTCTCGCTGAGGTTGAGCTGCTGCTTGATTGTGATGCCGATGATCGCGAAGATCGTCCAGACCGCAAAGCAAACGGTGAACGCAATCGTCGACATCCATAGCGCTGCTCGCTGCCCACTTGGCGCACTCGTCTGACTTTCCTGCATTTCCCTCTCCCGCGCACTCGCTGGAATGACGCGGGGAGATAGAGCTTCATGCACGCGCGGCGATTATTGACCTGGGTCAAGCACCACATAGCCAAAATAGCGAAACTATCTTTTAGGGGTTCAAAACAACTTCGCCGCTTAGCATACTTCAAGCGATCATTTGATGATCATCAAGCCGACGGCGGAAAGTCGATAGGGGGAACGACAAATGCGGGAATCGGATCTGGAAATGCTGCGGGCGCTTCCGCTGTTCAGCAAGATGGCCGACCGCCAGCTGGAGCGGCTGACGCGACCCGCCTCGCTGCAGCGCTATCCGGCCAATACGCTTCTCATTTCGGAAGGCGGCAAGCCGGAATTCCTGCATGTTCTCGTAGAGGGCTGCGTGGAGTTGTTCGCATCGCATAACGGGCGGCAGACAACGATCGAGATCATCCGCCCGACGACGACCTTCATCCTTGCCGCCGCCATTCTCGATCAGCCCTATCTGAAGTCCGCAAAGACGCTGCTTGAATCGCGCGTGTTGCTGCTTCCGGCCAATGCGCTGCGCGCCGTATTCCGCGAGGATTCCGAATTCGCCTATGCCGTCACCGCCGAGCTTGCGGATCGCTACCGCAGCGTCGTGAAACTTCTGAAGGATCAGAAACTACGGCTGACGCCGGAGCGTCTCGCAAACTGGCTTCTGAAGACTGCGGTCCAGCAGGACAACACCGGCACGCTGACGCTCGATTTCGAGAAGAAGACGCTGGCCTCCCTGCTCGGCACCACGCCCGAAAATCTTTCCCGCGCGCTGGCACAACTCGAAGCCGTGGGCGTGAAGACAGCGGGCAGAACCATCACGATCGCCAACATCGACAACCTGCGCGCAAGCGCGAACCCCTCACCTTTGATCGACGGCGATGGCTAGGAGACGCCTTTCGAGGCATTGAAGTCGTACGACACTCCCGTTCGCTGCCGCACCCATGCAGTCAAACACGCCACGTCCTCAACGTCGCAGAGGTCGGAAAGTCCACCGGAAAATTCCAGCCATGCGTCGACGTTTCGCCGCGGCACGCCGACAATCGTCGTGATTTCGTGGGAAGCAGATCGGGCAAGGAGATTGCGCAAGCCTCCTCCTTCCGCCTCGGTTCGTCCGAACTTGTTGACGATCAGAAGGCCGCAACCATGCTCCAGGACATCTTCGAGCACTTCGCCTGCGATCAGCAGCATCTCCACATCGAGGCGGCAACCGCGGGCCAGCGCGCCGCGATCTTTTGAAATGTGAAAGACCTTGCCGCTGCCGAGTTCTTCGAGATCCATGTCGCATTTGATGCGATCGCTAACCGGCGTATTTCGCTGCACCAGACCGCGCACGGCGACACCCTGCTCGCGCAAGGCGTAGCCTAGCGCGGAGAGCATCCGGTCGGCCTCGAAACCATCCTCGTAAACAAGCCCAAGCAGCCTGCGCGGCTCCAAACCCGGTCTTTCTTCCGGCACCCCGGCAACCGATGCGGAAAAGGCCATTGCTAGCGTTCCTCTCTCGAAGGCGGCGCACGCCACAGGATCGGGCCGTAAACCGCCGCGAAACCGAGAAACGCGGCCGACCATAAAACCCCGGAAGCCCGAAGCAGCGCGACGTCCCATTGCGGAAGCAATGGACTGAAAATTCGCAGCAGCGCGCTTCCGATCACGGCGAGATAGATCAGCTGCACCGCACGAGAAGCAATCAGCGCCCTCCCGGTATGGCCGAGGCTCGCGCGCGTCATAACGGCGAGGATCATGGTGCCGACCGCCCCCGCAGTCCACGCGTGAACACCGGCACTTCTCGGAAGCGCGCCGAAGGCGGCGAAAGCCAGCAGAACAAATCCCGCAGGAATGAATGCGTAAGCAAGGTGAAGCACAAGCACGATCGGCGAGCGGACGGTCCGCTCCCCCGCCCAACGCAGGAGACGCCATGCCTGCGCCAAACCCGCTGCGAGCAATACAATTCCGGTTAGCGGTGAGAAAGGCTCCACGATCCAGGCAAGCAGCGCGAGCAGGCTCAGCACAAGGGTGATGACGTCGAACCTCCCGAAACTGACCGGCATGCGTCCCGCGGCCTGTTTGGCAAGCCAGTTATGCGTGAAGCTCGGCACAATTCGTCCGCCGACAAGCGAAATGAGCAGGATCACCGCCGCGAGGCCGATGCGCGTTCCGTAGTCTGCGCTGCCCGCATAATGCGCCTCAAGATGAAAGACGGCGTTACCCGCAATCAGGATGCTGACCACACCGATCACCCTGAGATTGCGCCAGTTCTTGCCCACTACGATTTCGCGCCCGGCGACCGCCGCGACCACGACAAGAAAGCCCACATCGATTGCAGCGGTGGCAGCCCAACCGACCCACGTCGAACCGAGCATTGCGAACCGGCCCGCGAGCCAGAGAAGAAAGAGTGCGAATAGCGGAAGCCCGCGGACGGGGAGCCGCCCCGTCCAGTTCGGAATCGCCGTGAACAAAAAGCCCGTCACGATCGCAGGCACGAAGCCGTAAAGCATCTCGTGGACGTGCCAGTCGAGCCAAGTAAACGCCGTTTCAAAGCGGCTTCCTGCGCTTAGCAGATGGAGCCACGCAAGCACGGCAAGGCCCGCATAAAGCGCACCGAACAGGAAGAACGGCCGGAAGCCGTAAGAGAACAAGGCGTAGCCGCGATAGTCTCGCGCGCTGTTACCGGCATTCATGTTGCAAACCCGATCGACGACGCTTCGAAGTAAACTCTGCGAAGCAACGAACATGACAGATGGCTACGCAGCACCTGTTGTCGCAGATCAAGAAATCCGGTCCGACAGGATTCTTGAAATTGATATTCATCAACCGAAGAAGCAACGGCTGCGGCGGCGCGGCATCGCAACAAACACAACCGTGCAAAACATTGGCTGATCGCGTTTTGTTTTTGATCCAGATCAAATGCGTTTATCCGTCCGTTGCATAGACGGTTAGAACGGTTCGACACAGCGCACGGTCGATCGCCAACAGTTGAAAAGAGTCTCATGCTCGCGCAACTCACAAAGAACGAACGGCAGAACGGTCTTCTCATCGCGGCGGCAGTCGCCTTGTGCGGAATTGCAATGGCTGCGATCGGGAGAAACGATCCGATCGGCATTCATGGCGGCATCATCGCGATTTTTGCGCTGCTTTGTGCATTCGCGATCATCGCACATTTCTACGCGCCCGAGCCATCGGAGAGCCGCCTCGAGAATTACTATGACGATCCGACCAAGGTCGGGATCATCCTGTCCATGGGCTGGGCTGTCATCGGCCTTTTCGTCGGCGACTGGGTGGCCTGGCTGCTGGTCTATCCCGAGCTGACATTCGATGCGCCTTGGGCAAGCTTCGGCAGAATCCGTCCTGTGCATACGACCGGCGTGATTTTCGGCTTCGGCGGCAATGCGCTGATTGCGACTTCGCTCTATGTCTTGCAGCGCACGTCGCGCGCGCGCCTGCCGGATCAACTGAGCCCGTGGTTCGTGCTTGCCGGCTACAATCTGTTCTGCGTGCTCGCGGTCAGCGGCTACCTGATGGGCATCACACAGTCCAAGGAATACGCCGAACCCGAGTGGTACGCGGACCTCTGGCTCGTCATCGTCTGGGTCACGTATTTCGCGATCTATCTGCGAACGCTGGTGCGCCGGAAAGAGCCGCACATCTACGTGGCCAACTGGTACTACATGGCCTTCATCCTGGTGGTGGCGGTGCTGCACATCGTCAACAACCTTGCAGTCCCCGTCTCGCTTGGCAGCGCGAAGAGCTATTCGATCTTCTCCGGCGTGCAGGATGCGATGACGCAATGGTGGTACGGCCACAACGCCGTCGCCTTCTTCCTGACCGCGGGCTTCCTCGGCATGATGTATTACTATCTGCCGAAGCGCGCCGAACGGCCGATCTTCTCCTATCGTTTGTCGATCATCAGCTTCTGGGGCATCACCTTCTTCTATATGTGGGCGGGCTCGCACCACCTGCATTACACCGCGCTGCCGCACTGGGTGCAGACGCTCGGCATGACCTTCTCGGTCATGTTGCTGGTGCCCTCATGGGCTTCCGCGGCGAATGCATTGCTCACGCTGAACGGCGCATGGCACAAGGTGCGCGACGACGCGACCCTGCGCTTCATGATGGTGGCGGCCGTATTCTACGGCATCTCGACTTTCGAGGGGTCGTTCATGGCGATCCGCTCTGTCAATTCGCTCTCGCATTACACCGACTGGACCGTCGGCCACGTGCACGCCGGCGCGCTAGGCTGGGTTGCGATGATTACCTTCGGTGCGATCTATGCGTCGGTGCCGTGGCTGTGGAAGCGGCCAAGCATGTACTCCGCGCGTCTTGTGGAAGTGCACTTCTGGCTCGCGCTTACCGGCACCATTATCTATGTCTTCGCGATGTGGAACTCCGGCATCATTCAAGGGCTGATGTGGAGAACCTACGGCGAGAGCGGCACGCTCACCTATTCCTTCATCGAATCCGTCGTAGCGATGCGGCCCTATTACATCGCGCGCGCAATCGGCGGCCTGTTGTTTTTCATCGGCGCGGTCGTCGGCTCCTACAACATCTGGATGACCATCCGGAACGCGCCAGCGGCCGCAGCCGAGCCGGTCGACGCAAAGCCCGACGCCGTGATCGCCGGCGCCATGCAGCCGGGAGAATAAGCGACATGTTCGGATTTCATTACAAGCTGGAACGCAAGGCGATCGGTTTTGTACTCGCGATTATCGGCGTGTCGAGCATCGGCGGCCTCGTCGAAATCGCACCGCTCTTCACCATTCACAACACGGTCGAGCAGGCGCCGGACATGCGGGTCTATACGCCGCTGGAACTGGCGGGCCGCAACATCTACATCCGCGATGGATGCTATGCCTGCCACTCGCAGATGATCCGCACGCTGCGGGATGAAGTGCATCGCTACGGTCCCTATTCGCGCGCGGTCGAGTCGCAATACGACCACCCCATGCTGTGGGGATCGAAGCGCACGGGACCGGACCTCGCCCGCATCGGCGGCAAATATTCCGACGAGTGGCATGTCGCGCATCTGATCAATCCGCGGCAGGTCATGCCGCAGTCGATCATGCCGTCTTACCGCTGGCTGCAGACGACGGCCTTGCGGCTCGACGATCTTCCCGGAAACCTGAAGGCCATGCGCGCGGTTGGCGTTCCTTATACCGAAGAGATGATCGCGAACGCGGCGACCGACGCCTATAGCCAGGCGACACCGGACTCCAACTTCGCTGACGATCTCCTGAAGCGTTACGGCAAGGCGACCAATGTGCGGGCCTTCGACGGCAATCCCGGCATGGTCACGGAAATGGATGCGCTCGTCGCCTATCTCCAGATCCTCGGCAAGCTCACCGAAATCGCCAACAAGCCGATCGCGGAGGTCAAGTGATGCCATTCGATCACGAAACGCTGGTTTGGTTCTCCAAGTCCTACGGCCTGTTCTATCTGCTCGCGCTGTCGGCGATCATCGTCCTCTACGCCTACTGGCCTTCGAACAAGAAATCGTTCGATCAGGCCGCCGAATCCATTCTTGAGAGCGAAGACAAGCCATGGCGGTAAACGAGCGCGACCCGCATACCGGGTACATGACCACCGGCCACGAGTGGAACGGCATCAAGGAACTGAATACGCCGGTGCCGCGCGCCGTCTATTTCTTTCTCATCACAACGGCCCTGTTCTCGATCATCTACTGGATCCTGATGCCGGCGTGGCCGCTCGGCGTGAGCTACACGCGCGGCCTGCTCGGCATCGACCAGACCACAACGGTCGAGAACGCCCTGAAGCAGTCCGAACGCCAGCGTGCGGCATGGACCAAACGCATCGAAACGCAGAGCTACGCCGCCATTCAGGCCGACGCCGACCTGATGAAGATCGTCCGCCAGTCCGGCAAGACGCTCTTCGGCGACAATTGCGCGGTCTGCCACGGCCTGAACGCGAAGGGCAGCAAAGGCTTCCCTGACCTCACCGCACGCGCATGGCTATGGGGCGGCGATCCCGACACGCTCGCGGAAACCATTCGCGTCGGCATCAATACTGAGCACGCGAATACGCGCGTCTCCGAAATGCTAGGCTTCGGCCGCACGCAGGTGCTGAACCGCGCGCAGGTGAACGATGTCATCGCTTATCTGCAGACGCTTTCGGGCGAGACCCCGAAAACGCCGGTGCCTGCTGCGCAGCGCGAGGAAGGTGCGAAGCTTTTCGCCGCTCAATGCGCGACGTGTCATGGCGACAATGCCAAAGGCAAACTCGAACAAGGGACGCCCGACCTGACCGACAAGCATTGGATCTATGGCGGCGACCAGCAGGCTTTGCTCGACACGATCTGGCACGGCCGCAAAGGCTACATGCCGGCATGGGAGTCGCGGCTGTCGGCTGCCGATCGCAAGATTCTCGTGCTCTATCTCCTCGACCTGCAAACCAGACAGCCGTGAGCGAAGCGAGACGATGGTGGCGAATCGGCAGAAAGCAGCAATCTGGATCGCGGTAGGCGCAGGCATTGCGGTGCTGCTCGCCGCAAACCTGCATCTTGTCTATGTCGCAACATCCTCGCAGCCGGAATGCGTCGCGCACGCACGGCCCGGCGAAGGCAATAGCCAGCAGTTCAGCGCAGCAAAATCTTCCTGTTCGCCCGGATAAACGTGGCTTCGTCGCCACAAGAGAAAACCATGACCGTCATCCCCGCTCTCGTTCCGCCGACGCCCAAGCAGAATGCCTGGACCCGCAACATCCCGCCTTCGGCGGCATTCGGCTGGCTCGCCGCCGGCTGGCGCGACATGACCATCGATCCGATGCAGAGCCTTGCTTATGGCTTGCTGGTTTTCTTCGTGTCGATCGCGGTCGTCGCCGGACTGGTGTTCCTTGGCTGGGACTTCATTCTGTTTCCCGCCTTCGCGGGCTTCATGATCGTGGGTCCGCTGCTGGCACTTGGTCTTTATGAAAAGAGCCGCAGGCTTGCAGCCGGCGAGCGCGTGTCGCTTGCGCAGATGATCTTCGTGCGGCCGCAATCCGGCGGACAGTTTCTCTTCACCGGCGTGCTCCTCTGCCTGCTCGTGCTGCTATGGATGCGCGCCGCCGTCATCGTCTATGCGCTTTTCTTCGGCCTGCAGCCGTTTCCGGGCCTCGAACACGTCGCAGCCATGCTGTTCACGACACCGGTCGGTCTCGCGATGCTTCTGGTCGGCGGCGCCATCGGCGGCCTGTTTGCGGCGTTCTCTTTTGCGATCAGCGCATTCTCGATCCCGATGCAGTTGAACGAGCGCGTCGATGCGCTGACCGCAATGGGATCGAGCGTTGCGCTGGTGTGGAACAACCTGCCGGTTATGCTGGTATGGGGCACGATCGTGCTCGTGCTGTTTCTCTTCAGTCTCGTCACCGGAATGCTGGCGCTTGTCGTAGTGTTTCCGGCAATCGGGCACGGAACCTGGCACGCCTATGAAGCCATCCGCGCGCCAAAGCAGAGCTGAGTCACAAGCGGGGGTATCCGCGTCCATGAGTTGTTGCGCAGCCGAACAGAAAAGTATTGCAGCACCCGTCCGCCACGCGGGCGACGAGATGCTACTTGCAAGCCGCGCACTTCCCGGCGGCCTCCACCAGACCAGCCTTTCGGTTCCCGCAATTCATTGCGGCGGCTGCGTGCAGCGGATCGAGCGCACGCTTGCGGCGCTGCCCAATGTCGAAACCGCGCGCGTCAACCTTTCGACCAAGCGCGCCTCCGTCACCTGGAAGGGCAGCGAGCCGCCGCCGCTTCTGGCAAGCCTGAAAGGCATCGGCTTCGACGCACATCTGCATGATGCAGAGCCCGAGGCCGGAGATCCGGGATTGAGCGAGATGATCCGCGCGCTGGCGGTCGCAGGATTTGCCGCAAGCAATATCATGCTGCTTTCGGTTTCGGTGTGGTCGGGCGCGAGCGCGGAAACGCGCGACCTGTTTCACTGGCTTTCGGCTGCGATCGCGCTGCCGACGCTGGCCTATTCGGGACGCATCTTCTTTCGCTCGGCATGGCGTGCGCTGCGCCATGGCCGCACCAACATGGACGTGCCGATTACAATCGGCGTGCTGCTCGCCTTCGGCCTCAGCCTCTACGAAACCGTGAACCGCGGCCCGCATGCATATTTCGACGCGTCGGTATCGCTTCTGTTTTTCCTGTTGATCGGCCGCACGCTCGACTATGTCATGCGCGACCGCGCACGCGTCGCCGTCAAAGGCCTTGCCCGGCTTGCCGCGCGCGGGGCTTATGCCATCTCCGCGGACGGCACGGAGCGTTACCTGCCGATCCAGGAAATCGCACCGGGCATGCTACTGCGCGTTTCGCCCGGCGATCGCATTCCCGTGGACGGGGTCATCGCGGCCGGAAAATCCGATCTCGATTGTTCGCTGATCTCCGGTGAAAGCGCACCGCGCGCTGCCGCCGCAGGCGATACATTACGCGCGGGTATGTTGAACCTGACCGGACCGCTCACGATGAGCGCCACGGCAGCGGCGAAGGATTCCTTTCTCGCCGACATGCTGCGCATGATGGAAGCGGCGGAGTCCGGGCGCTCGCGCTACCGGCGCATCTCCGATCGCGCTTCGCGGCTTTACGCGCCGGTCGTGCATCTCGCAGCCTTCCTCACCTTCCTCGGCTGGATGGCCGCAAGCGGCGATATGCACCGCGCGATTACGATCGCGGTCGCAGTCCTCATTATTACGTGCCCTTGCGCGCTGGGACTCGCCGTACCGATGGTGCAGGTCGTCGCGGCGCGGCGGCTGTTCGAGCGCGGTATCATGGTCAAGGACGGCGGCGGGCTCGAGCGGCTCGCCGAAATCGATTCCGTGCTGTTCGACAAGACCGGCACGCTCACGACCGGCCATCCGCAGCTCGCGAATAACGACATCGACCCGGAGACGCTGGCCCTCGCCGCTGGCATCGCCGCGCATTCACGCCATCCCTATTCGCGTGCGCTTGCGGCAAGCACATCGCGCAAGCAGAGCATTGCGCCGGATGCCGTCGCCGAACACGCAGGCAATGGCGTGGAAGCAAAGATAGGAAACGATCTGTTCCGGCTGGGGCGTCCCGCATGGGCGCTTGCAGCCAAGACCGCCACGCCCGAAAGCACGAGCGTCGTGCTGAGCAAAAACGGCGTGCTGCTCGCGTCGTTCGAATTTACGGATCGCCTGCGCCGCGACGCCATCGAGGCGATTGCGCAACTGAAAAAGCAGGGGCTCTCGGTCGAAATTCTCTCCGGCGATCGCAACCGCCCGGCGCAACAGATCGCGGACGCGCTTGGCCTGCCCTATCTCGCCGAACTCACGCCTGCCGGGAAAACCGCGCGCATTGCCGCGCTGCAGGCGGAAGGCAAGAAGGCGCTGATGGTCGGCGACGGCCTGAACGATGCGCCCGCTCTTGCAGCCGCGCATACGTCCATGGCGCCGGCTACGGCAGCCGATGTCGGACGCAACGCCGCCGACCTCGTCTTCCTGCACGAAAGTCTGCTCGCAGTGCCGGAGGCAATCGCAATCGCGAGAAATGCCAACAGCCTCGTGCGTCAGAACCTTCTGCTCTCGGTCGCTTACAACGCGATCGCAATGCCGGTCGCCATCGCAGGCTTCGTGACACCATTGGTCGCGGCCATCGCGATGTCGGTCTCGTCGCTCATCGTGATCGTGAATGCGTTGCGGCTGCGCGGCCGGAAGAAATCGGAGAGCAAGCAGATGCCCGCCAGGGCGGCCCGCACCGTAGAAGCCGGGAGCGCGGGATGATCGATTTCTTCTTCCTGATCCCGATCGCGATCGCACTCGGTATTGCGGGGCTCGGCGCTTTCATGTGGTCGCTCCGAAGCGGTCAGTATGAAGACCTCGACGGCGCGTCCGAGCGCATTTTGTTCGACGAAGACAAGCCGAAGTCGTAAGCGGCAGGCATCGGCTTCCGATCTATCTGCGCAGCGAACGGCACCCTATCCGCAACCTTGCATCTGCGACACGTCCTTCATGCAGGAATGGCCGCTGCCTATCAGCGAGAGGCTCGCTATAGTAAAGCGTAATGGATCGCGTAACTGCCAATCTCACCACCGTAAGGCACCGGATCGCCGCGGCCGCTGCACGCGCGAGCAGAGCGCCACATGCAGTGCGTCTTGTTCTGGTGACCAAAACCGTCTCGCCCGACCGGATTGCGATCGCCCTGCAAGACGGCCAGCGCGATCTCGGCGAGAACAAGGTTCAGGAAGGATTGCGCAAATCCGAAGCGCTCGCCGCGCATGACATTCGCTGGAGCATGATCGGGCACCTGCAGACCAACAAGGTGAAAGACGTGCTGCGCTTCGCCGCTGAAGTGCAATCGCTCGACCGGCTGCCGCTCGCCGCGGCCCTTGAAAAGCGGCTCCAGCAGCTTGGGCGAAGCCTCGACGTGCTGGTTCAGGTCAACACATCCGGGGAAGCCAGCAAATACGGGCTTGCACCGGAAGACGTACCGCAATTTTTGCGCGAATTGCAGGCTTTCTCCACGCTGAAGCCCAGGGGCTTCATGACACTCGCGACCTTCACGCAAGAACAGAATGAAGTTCGCCGCTGCTTTCGGCTGTTGCGCGAAATCCGCGACCATGCGCGCGAAGAGGCACCGCAAGGATCGGCGCTTTCCGAACTCTCGATGGGCATGTCGGGCGACTACGAATGGGCCATCGAGGAAGGGGCCACGGTCGTGCGCGTGGGACAGGCCGTATTCGGCCCCCGTGCGCTACCGGACGAGCACTACTGGCCACAGTCCGGGAACGCGCAAAACTAAACGCCGATCTTTGGCGTCTTGTGGTTGTCGAGAGCGATCGCGATGTTCTTCTGCTCCATATAGACTTCGTAGCCATATTCGCCGCCGTCGCGGCCGATGCCACTGGCCTTCACGCCGCCGAACGGCGTCGGCAGATGACGGACGTTCTCGGAATTCACCCACACCATGCCGGCTTCCACACCTTGCGCAAAGCGATGCGCGCGGCCGACATTGCCGGTCCAGATATAGGCCGCAAGACCATAGCGCACGTCGTTTGCGATCTTCAGCGCATCGGCCTCGTCATCGAAGGGAATGGCGGTGAGCACCGGACCGAAGATTTCCTCCTGCGCGATGCGCATCCGGTTCTGCGCGCTCGTGAACAAGGTCGGCGAAACATAGTTGCCCTTCCCGTCCATTGCACGATTGCCGCCGGTCGCGATCGTTGCGCCGTCCTTGCGGGCATGCTCCGCATAGCTCAGAACTTTCTCGGCATGACGCGAATGGATCAGCGGTCCGATTTCGGTCGCAGGGTCCAGCGGATGACCGACCTTGATGCGCTCTACCCGCTCTTTCAGCCGGTCAACGAACTTGTCGTAGATCGAACGCTGGATCAGCGCGCGGCTTGAGGACGTGCAGCGCTGGCCGTTGAGACTGTAGATCATGAAGAGAACAGCATCGAGCGCGCGATCGAGATCCGCGTCATCGAACACGATAACCGGGTTCTTGCCGCCGAGTTCGAAATGCACGCGCTTCAGAGTCGGCGCTCCCTGCGCCATGATGTGGCTACCGGTGATCGATTCCCCGACGAAAGCAATCGCCTTGATCGCCGGATGTTCGGTCAGCGCCTTGCCGGCACTCTCGCCAAATCCATGCACCAGATTGACGATGCCTTTCGGCAGACCTGCCTTCTCGAAGACGCCGCTCATGATCTCGCAAAGGAGATAGGCCGTAAGCGGGCTCCATTCGGCCGGCTTGTGAACGATCGTGCAGCCCGCCGACAGCGCCGGCGCGATCTTCCACGTCGAAAGCATGAAAGGTGTGTTCCATGGCGTAATCACGCCGATCGGTCCGATCGGCTCGCGCATCGTGTAATTGATGTGGGTCGCGGTCGGCAGCGACACGCCATCCATCGCCATCGGCGCTTTGTCGGCATAGTAGCGGAAATTTTCTGCGCCCCGCCGCGCGGCTTTTTCCATGTAACGGATCGGCTGGCCGGTATCGAAACTTTCGACGAGCGCGATTTCTTCGGCGCGCGCCTCGATCTTGTCGGCGATCTCGTGAAGCAATGCCTGACGCTTTTCTCCGCTCACACGGCGCCACACATGAAACGCGGCCTCAGCCGCACGGGCCGCGCGATCGATTTCCGCGGCGCCTCCAGAGGCGATTTTGCAGAATTGCGTGTTGGTCGCGGGATCGAGATCGTCGAACACCTCGCCGCTGCTCACTTTTTCTCCGGCGATCAGGTGCGGAACCGGCCCGGCCTGAAACGGACGGAGATACTCGCCCGCCTTGCGGAGATTTTCGCTGAGCGCGTTTTCGGGAAGCGGCTTGTTCATCGCAATATCCTCAAGAGAATGGATATTAATTAACTTGTTAAGTAACTCTGCCGCCTCCCCGCGTCAAGTGTAGCCTCGGGCGCTCGCAGACCTAAAAGCCGAGCGCCAGACCGTCTTTCCTGTGGTCCGAGGAGCCGAGGAGAACCCCGCGCTCATGATCGATCTGAATCGCCTGGCTGCCGCCGAGCGGGTCTTTCGTCCACATCAGTTTATGGCCACGCGCGGCAAGGTTTTCGCCCACATCCCGCGCGATGGTTTCTTCCAGCTGCAGCACCCCGTCGATCGCGAAGCTGCGCGGCAGCTCGGAGGCCGCCTGAATGTCGAAACCGAGGTCAAATACGCTCGACAGGAAAGCGGCATGACCGGTTGACTGATAATGCCCGCCCATGACGCCGAACGGCATGACGCTGCGGCCATCCTTCACCACCATGCCCGGGATGATGGTGTGCATCGGGCGCTTGCGCGGCGCGATGGAATTGGCGAAGCCCGGCTGCGTGCGAAAACCGTAGCCGCGATTGTGCATGAGGACGCCAGCTGTCGGCACGTAGATGCCGCTCCCGAACGGATTGAACAGCGAATTGATGAGCGAGATCGCGTTGCGGTCGCGATCCACAACGCAAACATAAACCGTATCGCGATGCTCGATCTCGTCCCACGATTGGGCGGAAGACGCTTTCTGCATGTCGATCCCCGCCCGGATCGCGGCAATGTTCGGCTCGCTCAGGAACGACGCCGCATCATGCGTCATCGCCGCGGGATCGCCGAAATAGATGTCGCGGCGGCGATAGGCGGCCTTGGTCGCCTCCGCGAGCACGTGAATGCGGTCGGCCTCCGAAAGCGCGCGCAGGTCATAGCCGGAAAGGAGCCGCAGGATCATCAATGCGATCACGCCCTGCCCGTTCGGCGGACATTCGTAAACATCGTGACCGCGATAGCCCGCAGACACTGGCGCAACATAATCGGAGCGGTGCGCGGCAAAATCATCGGCATGATGAGAACCGCCGAGCCGCCGCAGCTCGCGCACGATCTCTTCCGCAATCTCGCCTTCGTAAAACGCCTTCGCGCCGCCGCGCGCGATCTTCTCCAAGGTATCTGCAAGCGCCGGATCGCTGCGCTTGTCGCCGATCTGCGCCGCCGCACCGCCGGGCAGAAAATGCGCGCGCGCAGCCTCGTTGCTTTCCAGCCGTTCGCGGGAACGATGCCAGTCGCGCGCAACGCGCGGCGTGATGCGAAAGCCGTGGCGCGCGGCTTCAATGGCGGGCTTCAGAACTCGTGCAAGCGGCATCGAGCCATAGCCGTCGATCAGCATGCACCAGCTTGCAACCGCACCCGGGATTGTCACCGCATCGACGGAAGTCGGTGCGATCTGGCTCGCATTTACAAAACGGCCGGAATCGATCGCCGCGGGCGTGCGTCCCGAACCGTTCAGCGCAATCGGCAACCCCGCGTTCGGTGAATAAAGTGCAAAGCAGTCTCCGCCAATACCGGTCATCGCCGGTTCGACCACACTCTGCACCGCAACTGCGGCGACGGCCGCATCCACCGCATTGCCACCCTCGCGCAGGATCTCGATTGCCGCGAGCGTCGCGGCTGGATGAGACGTGGCAGCCATTCCCCGTTCGGCCACGGCAAGCGAACGCGAAGGGGTCTGAAAATTCCGCATGAAGGCAATTCCCGCTATTTTACGCCGGCAGAATTGGAGCACGATGCGGCCTGCCGCGCCGCGAATGGATCCGGCTAGGAACACCGTTATCACGACGGTGACAAGAGCCGACATCTTCCGCCGCATCGCGGCAAAACGCGGCCTCCGCGCAATTTGCCGGCAGTCAATTAACATGTTAGATAGTTTCCGGAGTGAGGGATATCATGGCGCTTCCCACCGAAGTCATCGACCGGCTCGCTGCAGAGCTCAATGAAGCGGAGCGGACCCGCATCCAGATCCGTCATATCTCCGCGCGCCATCCCGGTGTCACGCTCGACGATGCCTATGCCATTCAGGCAGCACTGGTTTCTAAGAAGCTCGCCGATGGCGGAACCATCCGCGGGCATAAAATCGGGCTCACCTCGAAAGCCATGCAGAGCGCGCTCGGCATCGACGAACCGGACTCTGGCGTCCTGTTCGACGACATGTTCTTTCAAAACGGCAGCGTCATCCCGAGAAATCGCTTCATCGGCACGCGCATCGAAGCGGAACTTGCTTTCGTGCTGAAGGCGCCGCTCTCCGGCCCGGACTGCACGATCGAAAAGGTGCTCGAGGCGACCGATTACGTCGTCCCGGCGCTGGAAATTCTCGACACCCGCATTCAGCGCGTTGATGAACAGACCGGGGCGAGCCGCAAGATCTTCGACACCATCGCGGACAACGCGGCGAATGCAGGCATTGTCGTTGGCGAGCGCCATATTCGTCCCGATGAAACCGACCTGCGCTGGATCGGCGTCATCTGTTACCGGGACGACAGTCTGGAAGAAACCGGCCTTGCGGCGGGCGTGCTGGATCATCCGGCAATGGGCGTCGCCTGGCTAGCGAACCGCATGGCAGAGCGCGGCCAGCAACTCGAAGCCGGCGAGCTTGTGCTCGCGGGCTCGTTCATCCGCCCCATCGAGGCACCAAACGGTGTTACCATTCGCGCTGACTTCGGCCCCTATGGCACCGTCAGTTGCCGCTTCGAATAGTAAAACGAAGAGACGAGATAATATGAACTCCCAATTGCGCCTTGTGTCTTATGCAGCCGATGGCGCGACCCGCTTTGGCGCAGTCACGAACGACGGCATCGTCGATCTCTCCGCGCGCTTCGGCAAGGAATACCCCACGCTTCGCGAAGTGATTGCCGCGCAAGCGATGCCCGCGCTCGCGGAAGAAGCGTCGCGGCGTCCGGCCGATCATGCGCCGGGCGCGGTCACGCTGCTGCCGCCCATTCCCGCCCCGGAAAAGATCATCTGTATCGGCGTGAACTACCCGGACCGGAACGAGGAATACAAAGACGGTCAGGCCGCGCCGAAATATCCGAGCATGTTTTTGCGCAATCCCCGCTCCTTTGTCGGACACGATACGCCGCTGATCCGCCCGCGCGCATCCGCGCAACTCGATTACGAAGCGGAGGTCGTGCTCGTGATCGGCAAGGCCGGACGGCACATTCCGGAAGCCGCCGCCTACGATCACATCGCAGCGGCGACGCTCTGCAACGAAGGCACCATTCGCGACTGGGTGCGGCACGCGAAATTCAACGTGACGCAAGGGAAGAACTTCGACGCGACCGGTAGCCTCGGCCCCTGGCTCGTGCCCGTCGAAGGCGAGGAAACCATCGGCGACATCCGCCTCACCGCCCGCGTCAACGGAGAATTGCGGCAGGACGACCGTACCAGCCGCATGATCTTCGGCTTCCGCTATCTTCTGAATTACATTTCGACCTTCACGACGCTGCAGCCCGGCGACGTGATCGTCACCGGCACCCCGACAGGCGCCGGCGCGCGGTTCGATCCGCCGCGCTACCTGAAGCCGGGCGACGTGATTGAAGTCGAAGCGGAGAACATCGGCCTCTTGCGAAACGGCGTGGCCGACGAGAGCGAAGCGGCCTGAACGAAAGATCGAGCAATCCGATGCCACACATCACCGTCGAATATTCCAGCAATCTCGATCAGCGCATTTCCATGCGCGATGTGATCGAAGGCGTTCACGCGGCAGTGGTCGCAAACCCGGCCTTCCCGATCGGCGGCGTGCGCACGCGCGCAATCTCGCAGGATCTTTACGTGGTCGCCGACGGCAATCCGGACAACGGCTTCATTCACGTCGATATGCGCATCGCGCCGGGCCGCAGCCCCGAGACCAGAAAAGAGGTTGCGCAGGCCATTCTCGATGTGATCGGAAACCACACGAAAGAAGTCATGAAGCAGTACGGCCTCGGCATCTCGGTCGAGGTTCGCGAGATCGATCAGACCGCTTCCCTGAAACTGAACAACCTGCACGATCGCTTGAAAGCGAAATCCTGACTGGCGAGGAAGACATGGCAATACCCGCAAGCGTATTCAACCCTCCCTTCAATATTGTAAGGCTCAGCCACGTCGTGCTCACGGTGACCGACTTGGAGGCCTCGCGTGCGTTCTATGTCGACACGCTAGGACTCCAGGTCACGGGAGAGGACGACCGCCGCATTTATCTGCGTGCGATGGAAGAGCGCGGCCACCATTGTCTGGTGCTGGAGCAAGGCGACATCGCGGTCGCGCAGGAGCTTGGCTTCAAGGTGGCCGACGAGAAGCAGTTGGACCGCGCGAAGGATTATTTCGACAAGCAGGAACTACGCGCGGAATGGGCGGAAGTGCCTTATCAGGGCCGCACGCTCCGCGCGCGCGACCCGCAGGGAATTCCGCTGGAATTCTACGCCAGGATGGATCGTCTGCCGCATATTCATCAGCAGTATAAGCTTTATCGGGGCGTGCGTCCGCTGCGCATCGACCACTTCAACTGCTTCAGCCCCAACGTTTTGGACGCTGTCCACTTCTACAATTCGATCGGCTTTCGCGTGACGGAATACACGGCGACCGAAGAAACGGATGAACTCTGGGCCGCCTGGATGCACCGCAAAGGCGGCGTGCACGACATGGCCTTCACCAATGGCTCGGGGCCCCGGCTGCATCATGTCGCTTTCTGGGTGCCGACGCCCCTCAACATCATCGATCTCCTCGATGTCATGTCCACCACCGGCTATGTCTCGAACATCGAGCGCGGACCCGGCCGCCACGGCATTTCGAATGCCTTCTTCCTTTATGTGCGCGATCCGGACGGTCACCGCATCGAAATCTATTGCTCCGATTACCAGACGATCGACCCCGATCACGAGCCGATCCGCTGGGGACTGAAAGACCCGCAACGGCAGACGCTCTGGGGCGCACCCGCGCCGCGATCCTGGTTCGAGGAAGGCAGCGTATTCGCAAATACGCCGGTTCGCGCCGCCGACCTGAAAGCGACGCCGATTATCGCGCCTTGATTGCAGCCTGCTTCTTCGCAGCCGGCGCAGGCTTGCCGTTCAATGAGGCGAGTTGTTCTTCGAGATCGCGCAGCATCGATTGCAGCGTCGAGAGTTTCGTCGCGCCATAATATTTGGTGATCTGCGCGTAGATGCGCTCGGAATCCTCGCCCGCGCGGTCGATCAGTTGCAGGCCCTTCGCCGTGATACTGATAACGCCACGGCGCAGATCGCTGTCGGATGATTTCCTGCGCAAAAGCCCGCGCTTGTCGAGGTCTTTGAGGATGCGCGACAGGCTCGGCCCCAGCAGAAACGTCGCTTCGGCCAGTTGCGCAACCTCCATGGATTCGGCGGACGAAAGCGCGCGCAGAATCCGCCATTGCTGCTCGGTCAGGCCGAACTTCCGCAAATGCGGCCGAAACTGCCGCATGACTGATTCCCGCGCCCGCAGCAGCGACATTGGCAGCGACTGCGAAAAATCACGCAACAGCGGCTCCGGCGACGATACCTTCGCGCCGTTCTCGTCGGAGGGTGAGCGTTTCTGCTTCTTCATCGGCGGTCCCGCGTGACTCACGGCTGCTGCTGCGCAACCTATCCAGCACGCCGCTGGAAAGCTACCGCTCGCTTGGGGACGCAGGCGGCCGCCCGGATACGCGGCCCGCCGTCAGCGTTAGAAACGCGAAAATTGCCCGCGCCTAAGGCGCTACTTCCAGATGCGGTCTGCCGTCTCGACGCAAAGGCTGAGTTTGGCCTTCTCGTCCGCTTCTGTGACCGGATTGCCGGCAACGGTCGATGCAAAGCCGCATTGCGGACTGATCGCGAGGCGATCCAGATCGATGTATTGGGTCGCTTCTTCCACGCGGCGCATGAGGTCGTCCTGCTTTTCAAGCTCCGGCGACTTGCTGGTGACGAGACCGAGCACGACGCCGACGCCCTTCGGCACGAAACGCAGCGGAGAAAAATCGCCCGCGCGCGCGGTGTCGAACTCGAGCAGGAAATGATTGATCTTGGCGCGGCTGAAGAAGCGCTCGGCGATGTCTTCGTATCCGCCCGCGGCCAGATAGTGCCCTTTCAGATTGCCGCGGCACATATGCACCCCGACCCGCACGTTGTCCGGCAGCACCGATACTGCCTCGTTGATCGCATCGATATAAAGATCGACGAGTTCGTCCGGGTCTTGCCCGACCGACTGCACCTTCTCGCGGATCGCCGGATCGCACAGCATCGCAATCGCCACTTCGTCGAGCTGCACGTATTCGCAGCCGGCTTTGGCGAGATCGGCGATCTCCTCCTGAAACACCTTTCCGAGATCGCGGAAGAAGCTCTTCGGATCCGGATAGATCTTCGCGTCGGCGAAATCGCTGCAACGATAGAAGTGCATGGTCGAAGGCGCCGGAATGGTGATCTTCGGCGTGAGCTTTGTATGCGCCTTCACGAAGTCGAACTCGTCGACCGCAAGCGGCCGCACGCGCTTGATCTTGCTGCTCGCGTAAGGAGCGGTGAATTCGTACTCGTGCCCGGTGTCGTCGCGGAAGGTATAGACCGCGCCCTTGATCTCGAAGCCTTCCGTGCGCTCGACGAAACGGCTCCAGTAGGAACCGCGGCGGAACTCGCCGTCGTTCACCACCTTCAGCCCGGCGCTTTCCTGTAGCTGCAAAACCTCGCGGATGCAGTCGTCCTGGATTTTCGTGAAGGCGGTGTCGTCGATCGAGCCGTTCATGTGCTGCTTGAACGCCTGCCGCAATGCGGGCGGACGCAACAAGCTGCCGACATGATCGGCACGAAACGGCGGACGGCCTGACGCGAGGCGAGACATGGCGCTTCTCCCGGACTTCCGGCTTGCTACCGGATTCTATAGATCAATAGATAGATCGAAACCGCGCGTCATGTCAAAAAGCAGTCCCCGGCCGCGGAACGAGCGAGGAGACAAGCGCGGATGAGATCGCAGCGCAAACCCGAACTGCAGGCGAAGGGTGCCAGCCCGCGCGCGGCCGCGCCGAACCAGCGCCGCCGCCAGAGCGAAATTCTCGACGCCGCCGCGAAGGTTTTTGCCGAGCGCGGCTATTACGGCGCAAGCACGCAGGACATCGCCGACGTTCTCGGTATCCGGCAGGCGAGCCTCTATTATTATTTCTCGTCGAAGGAGATCGCACTCGAACTCGTTTGCCTGAAAGGCGTCGAGGGCTTCTTTGAGGCGGCAGCGGACGTCGCAGCGAAGGAAATCAGCGCGGCTGAGAAAGTTCACGGGCTGGTCGAGGCCCATCTCGCGCCGCTGATGGACCGCGCCGACTATGTCAAGACGTTCCTGAACGAACGCCAGTATTTGCCGCCAGCCTCGCGCAAGAAGGTCGGCAAACTTTCCCGCGCCTATGAGAAAGTCATCGAAAAGGTGATCGCCGAAGGCATCGCAAGCGGCGAGCTTCGCAAGGATATCGATCCGCGATTGATGACGCTCGCGCTGCTCGGCATGTGCAAATCGGTCTCGGCGTGGATGGGAAAAGGCGAATCCTACCAAGTGCCTGTGGTTGCGGAGCAATATGCGCGCATCCTCCTCGTCGGCATTGGCAACCCGCGGCATTGAAAGGCCAGCGAATTCGCCCGTTGCCTTTTCAATTGATCTATAGAATTATTCCTGAACGCCGCTCGATGAAAAAAGGGCCAGCCAATGGCCGCGCTGCAGGGATGGACACCGGAAGAACTACGCCAGAAGACGGCGCCTGCATTGCTTTGCGAGCGTGCGCGCACGGATCCCGCAGCCGTTGCGTTTCGATCCAAACATCTTGGGATCTATCGAGAGCGCACATAGCGAAACTATGCGCTGCTCGTTGCGCGCACGGCGAAAGCATTCGAGGCGCTGGGCCTGAAAGCCGGTGAACGCGTCGCCATTATGGGCGACGCCTGCGAAGAATGGATGATCTGCGACCTCGCCGCGCAGTCGCTCGGGGCTGTCGTGTTCGGAATCTATCCGACAGCATCGGCTAGCGAGACCGAATACCAGATGCAGGATGGCGGCGCGGTTCTGTTCGTCGCGGAAGACCAGGAATATGTTGATCGCATCCTGCCGCTCGCGGACAAACTGCCGAACCTGCGCAACATCGTCGTGATCGACGACTCCGCGTTGTTCGCCTATCGCCACGAAAAATTGTCGAGCTATCGCGCTTTGCTTGAAGCGAATGACACAGCCGATATCAGCTGGCTCGAGGAGAAAGCCGCGAAGGTCTCGCCGGAATCACCAGCGTTTATCGTCTATACGTCCGGCACCACCGGCAATCCGAAAGGTGCGCTGATCACGCACGGCAAGCATCTCGCCGGCACTTATAACATCGTCACGCATTATCCTGTCCTTACGGAGAAGCCGCTCCGTACGGTGATCTATCTGCCGCTCTGCCATGTGCTCGGTCGTGACGCCGCAGTAACGCTGCCGCTGATTTCGGGACTCGTGCCGCATTTCGGAGAAGACGTGAACGACATTGGCGCGACGATGTTCGAAGTGGCGCCGCAGATTCTCTTCACGGTACCGCGCTATCTGCAGAAATTCGCGTCCACTATTCTCGTCAATATCGGTACTTCTTCCTCCGTGAAGCGCGCGGCCTACCGCATGGCTATGCGGCTTGCACGCGAGCATGTGAAACGGCTCTACGAGAAGCGCGCGAGCGGGCACCAGAACGCGCTGTATCACGCCGCCTGGGTTGCCGTGTTCCGGCCGATCCTGAACAAGCTCGGCTTCGACAAGCTCGAACTCGTGCTGTCCGGCGGCGCGCCGCTGCCTGCCGACACGATGGCGCTCTGGCATATGTTCGGCGTCAATGTCTGCGAGATGTATGGCCAGACCGAAACCGCAGGCGCGATCATCTCCGGACAGCGCGGCCCCTTCCCGCGTCCGGGCGATGTCGGGACCGTTCCAGAGGGCTGGCAGATCAAATTCGGCAAGGACAACGAAATCCTCGTTCACGGCAAAGACCTCTTCGAAGGCTATTGGCAGAATGAGGAAGCAAGCAGATCCGTCTTGCAGGACGACGGCTGGCTGAAAACCGGCGACGTCGGCGAAATGCGCGGCGAGCAACTGCGGCTGATCGATCGCGCACGCGATTTCATCGTCACTTCGGGCGGCAAGACGATCTCGCCTGCCTATATCGAGAACATCCTGCGCGCTTCTCCCTTCGTGGCTGAGGCGGTCGTATTCGGCCACGGGAAAAAATATCTCGTTGCCCTGATCGAGATCGACTTCGACACCGCGGCCGATTGGGCACGCGCGAATGACATCGCCTATACCGGCTTCACCAATCTCGCGACCAATCCAGCGCTCGAGAGACAGATCCGCAAAGAGATCGACAAGGCCAACGAACAGGTCGCGCGCGTCGAGCAAATCAAGACCTTTCGAATTCTGCCGAAAGAACTAGACCCGGAAGAAGAAGGCGAGCCGGTAACGCCGACCCGGAAAGTGAAGCGAAATCTCATGTATGAGCGCTTCAAGGCACTCGTGGATGCCATGTACGACGACGCCGAAGAACGCATGCTCTCCGCGGCAAGCGGCGGCATCGTTCAATAAAAAAATCAGGAGGAAGGAAATGCTAAAACGAAGTCTGATCGTGACCGCTGCGATCGCCGGTCTCACCGGCGGTGCCGCCGCGCAGGATACTTATAATGTGGGCCTCACCGGCGCACTGACCGGCCCAGCCGCGGGCACCTATGCCCCGGCGGTCGATGGTCTGCGTATCTATATCGACAAGGTGAACGCCGCCGGCGGCGTCAACGGCAAGAAGATCAATCTGATCCTGCTCGACGACTCCGCGCAGCCGGCCCGCGCCGCAGCCAATGCGACTCGCCTCGTCACCGACGACAAGGTCGTGTTGCTTCTCAACGCCAGCCTTTCATCGACCTATGCACCGGTCGTTGCCGAGTCGCAGAAAGCGAATATCCCGCTCATTTTCGCAAGCTCAGTCTGTCCGAAGGACGTCTATCCGCCTGCGAATGCGCTGCAGTTCTGCACCACCGCCTTTGCCGCGACCTATGACAGCCGCGCCGTACTCGATTTCGTGAAGGCAACAGCAAAGGAACCGGTCAAGCTCGGCCTCTCCGCCATGGCCATTCCGATTTCGCGCGGCGAGATCGATTTCGCCGAAGAGCTTTCAAAGACGCTGGGCATGACGCCGGTCTCGAAGCAGATCATCCCGCCGCCGACGCCGGACTACACGCCGTTTGCGACGCTGATCAAGGATGCGGGCGCGAACTGGGCCTATTCCTGGGCGCCCTGGGTCACGCAGGTGCGCACCCTTGAGGGCCTGCGCCGTCTCGGCTGGACCGGCGACTACGTCGCCTGGGCCCATCTCGAAGCAGAGAATGAGTTGGCGCGATTAAAAGACGGCAAGTTCTATGTCGTCGGCGCGAACGCACTGTTCCAGGATAACCTTCCGATCCACAAGGAAATCACGGACGCCGCAAAGGCTGCGAAGTCGCAGTATCCGGTGAACCAGATGGCCGAGGGCTGGATCGCCGGCATGGTGATCGAAGCGGCGCTGAAGTCCGCGGGCTGGCCCGCGAACGCGGAGAAAGTTACCGCGTCGCTCTCCAACCTGAAAGTGGATCTGAAGGGCCTGCGCGGCGGCGAGTTGCAATGGACCAAGGACAATCACTTCCGCACCAAGCAATACTATCGCGTCTATCGCTGGGACGAGACGAAAGGCGCGATCGTGCAGGTGCGCGACTGGCAAGCCTTCGACGTGAAGTAACGAAGCAAGAGAAGGCCCTCACCCAGTCCCTCGCTTGCCGGGAGCGACAAAGGGTGGGGGCATTATATTCAAATCGCAGACGGCACGCCTGAACAGGAAGCTCGAACTTTGCAACTCGCCATCAACATCGCGGTGCTCGCGGCCATCTACGCGCTGATCGCCTGCGGCTACGTGCTGATTTATCGCGTGAGCCGCGTGCTAAATCTCGCGCATGGCGAACTGATGATGCTCTCCGCCTATCTCCTGATCACTACCGCGTCGCTGTTTTCGAAGAACCCTGCGGTTGCGATCGGCGCCGCTATTTTCCTGAGCCTCTGCGTCGGTGTGCTGGTCTATGTCTTTCTCATGCGACGCATGACCGGAGAAATGGTGCTCGCCGCGGTCCTGACAACGGTTGCGCTTGGCGTTTTGTTGCGGGGGCTCGTCGTGATGGTATGGTCCGCGCAGCAACAGAACCCGGCGCAAGCGCTCGGCTGGGTGAACTCCTCGATCCCCATCTTTGGTGGACGCATTTCCGCTGCCGGTGCGGCACTCGTCTGCACTACGGCATTGGTTTACGCGGGACTTTTCCTGTTCCTTCGCTTCAGCCGCTACGGCATCCGCATGCGCGCGGCGGGGCAGAACCCGTTGCTTGCGGCGCAGCGCGGCATCTCGTTGCATGTCATTTACGCGCTCGCCTGGGGACTCTCGACGCTCACCGGCGCGCTTGCCGGAATCCTGATCTCGCTCGACAGCGGCCTCGACAGCACCATGGTGCTGATCGGCCTGAAGGCGTTTCCCGCAGCACTCGTCGGCGGCCTCGATAGCCTCGTCGGCGCCCTGCTCGGCGCACTCATCATTGCCGCCGCAGAAGTGCTCATGATTTATTATGTCGACGCACTCCTATCCGACGTCGTTCCATTTCTCGTTCTGATCCTGATGCTCGTCGTTCGTCCCTGGGGACTGTTCGGGACGCGCGAGGAGCTCGACCGTGTCTAGCCGCGAACCGCGCGCCAGCGGCTATTTCCGCTCCAGTTACGATCAAGGCCTCCGGCTGATCGAAACGCGTATGCAATGGACGAGCCTTGTGCTGTTTCTTGCGGCACTCGGCATATTTCCGTTTCTGGCATCGTCCTTTCAGCTCGATCTAGCGAACCAGGTCTTTCTCGCCGCGATCGGATCGATCGCGCTGATGCTGCTTACGGGATACGCCGGACAAGTCTCGCTCGGTCATGCAGGGCTGATCGCAGCAGGTGCTTTCACAGCGGGTATCCTGTTCAAGGAATTTGGCGCGAAGTTCTGGATCACGATTCCCGCCGCGGCCGTGGTCGGCGCATTGATCGGCTTGATCTTCGGCCTTCCCTCGCTGCGCCTGCGCGGGCTCTACCTCGCAGTGTCCACGCTCGCTCTGCACTTCATCGTGGTTTACCTCGGCGGTGAATACGAAACCAAACGCGGCTTCTCCACCGGCATCGTGATCGACGCGCCGCGAATTGGCGATTTCATTCTCCGCGATCGCAAGGTCTGGTACTTCGTGCTGCTGGCCTTCGCCGCATTCACACTGCTGATCTCGCTCAATCTTCTACGCTCGCGAACGGGTCGCGCCTGGGCCGCGATCCGCTCGCACGAAACCATTGCGGAAGCGCTTGGCATCAGCGTACCTGCGCACAAATTGCTCGCCTTTGTGATTTCGTCGTCGATGACGGCCGTAGCGGGGGCGCTATTCGGTTACTACCGTGGCTTCGTCTCTGTAGAGGCGTTCTCGCTGTTTCTTTCGATTCAGTATGTCGCCATGATCATCATCGGCGGCATGGGCTCAATGCTCGGTGCAATTCTCGGCGCTATTTTCGTGACGCTCCTGCCCTATGCGATCGAATATGCCGTTGGCATGCTCCCCAATGCGCGCAGCTATGCAGGCATGCTCGCCGCCTTCAATTACGCGGCCTTCGGCATCGTCATGATATTGTTTCTCGTCTTTGAGCCGCAGGGTCTCGTCGGCATATGGCGGCGCATACAGAATTACTTTCTGCTCTGGCCTTTCAAGCAAAAGCCGCTTGGCGGAGGCCGCAAGTGACGGCGCTCCTGCAAGTTGAAAAGCTCGAGGTCGTTTACGGCCGCGCGATCACCGCTATTCAGGGCATCACGCTGGACGCCAATGAGGGCGAGATTGTTGCGCTTCTCGGCACCAACGGCGCGGGAAAATCGACCACCTTGCGCGCAATTTCTGGCTTCCTCGGTTTGGACGATGCCCGCGTCACCGAAGGCACTGTCCGCTTCAAAGGCGAGAATCTGGCGAACCGGCCACCTTACCTGACCACCAAACTGGGCGTCGTCCTGGTTCCCGAACGCGAGAAGGTTTTCCCGAACCTTTCGGTCGTCGAGAATCTCTCAGCATCGGTTGCTTCGGCGGGTGCGAACCGCGCGCGTCTGGAAGAGATGGCTTTCACGTTTTTCCCGCGACTCGCCGACTTGCGCGCGCGCACCGCAGGCCTCCTCTCCGGCGGCGAGCGGCAGATGCTGGCGCTTGCTGCCGCGATCGTATGTGGCCCGCAATTGCTGCTGGTGGACGAACTTTCGCTCGGCCTGGCACCGGTCGTAGTCGAGGATCTCGCCAAACGGCTGGTGGAAGTACGTGACACGCTTGGTATCACGATCCTGCTTGTCGAGCAGAATGCCTCCGTCGCGCTCTCGATTGCCGACCGCGGATACGTGCTGGAAAACGGCCGGGTAGTGCTCGATGGCGACGCGACGCGCCTCAAGAACCACCCCGACATTCAGGAATTCTATCTGGGTGGCGCCGGAGAGCGCCGCTCCTATCGCGACGTGAAGCAGTATCGCAGAAGCCGGAGATGGTATGGCTGAGCTGGAAGTCGACAAGCTCACGCTCCGCTTCGGCGGCCTGACTGTGCTGAGTGGCGTTTCCTTCGCCGTGCAGAAGGCCGAACTGTTTGCGCTAATCGGGCCGAACGGTGCCGGCAAGACAAGCGTGTTGAATTGCATCAGCGGTCTCTATCCGGGTGAAGGCGCCATCCGCTTTCGCGGCGAGAGCATCATGGAAAAGACACCGCATCATATCGCGCGCCTCGGAATAGCCCGAACGTTTCAGCATGGCGAGCTATTTCCGCACATGACGGTTGCGGAAAACCTGTTAACCGGACGCCATGCGCGCATTCGCACCAATCCGCTGACCGAGATGTTCTTCTCGCGCTCGACCCGCCGTGAGGAGATTGCGCATCGCGAAGCCGTTGAGAAGATCATCGATTTCGTCGAGCTTGAGCGTTATCGCAACGCGCAGGTCGCAAACCTGCCGTTCGGCATCCAGAAGATCGTGGGCTTCGCTCGCGCGCTCGCCATGGAGCCTGCGATCTTGCTCCTCGACGAGCCGTCCGCCGGACTGAACCGTGACGAGCGCGAGGATCTTGCGCGCTTCATTCTGCGGATCAAGCACGAACTGGGCATTGCCATGATCTGGATCGAACACGATATGCAGATGGTGGCCGATCTCTCCGACCGGCTCCATGTGCTCGAATACGGGCGCAGCGTCGCCGAAGGCAGCGCCGAGAAAGTGCTGAAGGATCCGAAGGTGATCGCCGCTTATCTCGGATCGGCGCACGCAGGGTAGCGCGCGGCTATTCAGATACCCACTTCGGCTTTCGCTTTTCAAAGAACGAAGCGAGACCTTCCTGCCCTTCGGCGGATGCCATGCGATCAGCAATGTTCGTTGCCGTCGACGCCATCATGGCGTCGTCAAGCGGCCGCCCCGATACTTCGCGGATCAGTTTCTTGATGGCCGCAATAGCTCCCGGCGCGCCCTGCAGGAGAGATGCCCTAATTTCCTGTTCTTTTGCCGCGAGCGCAGCTTCATCCGCGACCGTTTCGTGAATCAGCCCCATTTGCTGCGCGTCTGCGGCGGAGAAGCGTTCACCAGTCAGAAAATAGCGCTGTGCGTTCCGCGCTCCGATTGCGCGCACGACATGCGGCGAGATCGTCGCGGGCGTCAAACCCAGTTTCACTTCTGAAAAGGCAAACTTCGCGTTCAACGTCGAAATCGCAATATCTGCCGCCGCGACGAGACCGATCGCACCCGCCATGCAGTTCCCGTGCACGATCGCGAGCGTCGCTTGGGGAAGATCGCGAAGGGCTCGCAGCATCCGCGCCATTGCTGTTGTCCCGGCGAGATTCTGTTCGCGCGATGCGGCGCCCGCCCTGCGCATATAATCGAGATCGCCGCCGCCGGAAAAGCTCGCGCCGGCACCCTTGATCACGACGACCCGAATTTCCTGGCTGTTGCCGACCCGTTCCCAGGCCGACGCGAGCGAATTGACGACGTCGTCATTGAACGCATTGTGAAATTGCGGCCGGTTGAGCGTCACGGTCGCGACCGCGCCGCGCTGGGAGACAATCACGACATTGCTGTCAGCCATATGCTTCACATCCCCATCTGGCGTGCCGCGAGATCTTTCATGATCTCCTCCGTGCCGCCGCCGATCGCATTCACCTTCACTTCGCGATAGATGCGCTCGGCCTTGCCGCCGCGCATGAAACCGGCGCCGCCGAAAATCTGCACGGCTTCCGACGCGCAAAAGGCAAGCGTCTGCGTGGCCTGGTTCTTGAGCATGCAAAGCTCTGCAACGGGGCTTTCGCCCTGATCCAGCGCCCAGGCAACACGTTCGAGATAAGCCTGCGTCGCGGAAATCCGCTGCGCCATATCAACCAATTTGTGGCGAATTACCTGGTGCTTGATGATCGGCCGGCTGAACGTCTCGCGAAGTTGGGCGTAGGCTAGTGCTTCTTCGTATGCAGTCCGCGCAAAGCCTACCGACGAGGCCGCCAGCGAAAGCCGCTCATCATTAAAATTGAGCATCACGGCCATAAACCCTGCATTCTCCTTGCCGATGAGATTCGCAGCAGGAACACGGCAATCATCGAAATGGAGTGTCGCGGTGTCGGACGCCCACCAGCCCATCTTCTTCAAGGGCGTGCGCGAGAAGCCCGGCGTATTGCGCTCAACGACGATCAGCGAAATGCCGCCCAATCCCGGCTCTCCCGTGCGCACGGCAACCGTATAATAGTCGGCGCGCATGCCGGAGGTAATGAATGTCTTCTCGCCACGAATGACGTAGTGATCGCCTTCACGACGCGCGCTTGTTTTCAAGTTCGCGACGTCAGAGCCCGCATTGGGCTCGGTGATCGCGAGCGCCGAAATCTTCTCGCCTGCGAGCACTGCGGGCAGAACCTGCTGTTTCAATTCCGGCGAGCCAAGCTTCGCAATCGGCGGCGATCCGATCGTATGGCTCATCAAGCCTGCCGCAATGCCCCCACTCCCCGCATTTGCAAGCGCTTGCGCCGCGGCGATCATATAGAAGCGGTCGCAGGGCACGCCGCCGTAGTCTTCCGGAAAGCCGAGCTGGAGAAGACCGATCTCAGATGCCTTCTTGTAGAGTTCACGCGGAAACTCCCCTGCCTCGTCCCACTCGGCTGCAAAAGGCTCGATCTCCCTTGCAACGAAGCGCGCGACCACGTCGCGAAACGCTTCGTGGTCCGCCGTGAAGTAGGGCGACTTCTCCAGCCCGCGGCTCATGTCATACCAAGCAGTTGCCGAGCGTCCGCAGGAGATGCGATCTTGCGGCCGGCTTCCCGCGCATACTGCGCAAGCGTTTCAATTAGCGGCCCATTCGAGTCGGTCTTGTTACCGTTCGGAAGATAGAACGTATCTTCGACGCCAGTGCGCAGCTGACCGCCAAGCTCCGCGGCCCGCCTGTGCAACGGCCAGATATTCTCGCGGCCGATCGCGGTAACACTCCAGACCGCGTTCTGCTCGGTGAGCCTGGTGAGGATCGGCAGCAACTCAGGCTCGGCCGGCATGCCGGATTCCACGCCCATGACGAAGTTATACTGCAGCTTGCCTGCATACATACCCGTGCTGCGGAACATGCCGACGGAGCGCACGATACCGGTATCGAAACATTCGAACTCCGGCCGCGTATCGCATTCCTTCATGACCGCGAGAAACTTGCCGACTTTCTCGACCGGATTGTCGAAGAGCATCGGCGGCCATGCCCACTGTCCGTCCGACCGAACTTTCAGGTAGTTCAACGAGCCGGCATTGCAGGCCGCGATCTCCGGCTTCGTTGCGCGAATACATTCGAGTGGTCCGCCGACATCCGCGCCGACCACGCCCGTGGTCTGGTTGATGATGATGTCAGGGCACGCAGCACGGATCGCGCTTACGCAATCGCGTGCGACTTGCGGCTCCCACGACGGCAGATGCCCCTTGCCTGCCGCCTGCTGGCGGAAGTGAACATGAATGACAGCGGCGCCTGCATCCGCCGCGCGTTTTGCCTCGCGGGCAAGCTCCTGAGGAGTAACCGGAACCGGATGCTGCCTCGGATCGGTGAGAACGCCGGTGATTGCACAGGTTATAATGGCAAGATCGCTCATCGCTCAGTGTCTCGCTTCCGGAACAGCCACCTCGATCTCCGCAAGCATCTGCCCGGGCATGACCTGATCCCCCGCACTGACCGAAACGGTTTTTACTTTGCCCGAGAGACCCGCGACGATGTGATGTTCCATCTTCATTGCTTCCAGCACCATCAGCGACTGACCGGCAGCGACGGTGTCACCCGCCGAGACCGACACCTGCGAGACCTTGGCGTTGAGTGGAGCACGCGAAATGCCATCGTTATCTTCCTCGCGTTTGCGCACGGGCTGGCGAAAGGTCTCTCGTTGAAAGCAGTAATCGCCAGCCCCACTTTTCAGCCATAGAGCATCGTCGTGCCACGCGTGAGCGGGCGGAATGTGATCGGACTCGAACTGCGCATGCGCATTTTCGCCACGAACGTCGGCACTGCCTCGCGCATTAGCGATCGTGCCGCGCCGCAACGCATCGTCGTGCGAGAGCCACCAGATACGCGGCAGGGGCTCGGCATTGCTCCAGCCACACCATGCATTTTGCTCGGCCTTCATGCCTTTGCGATCGGCGAGCCATGCCGCGAGCAACCATGTGTTTTCGTCGGCTTTGTCGGCACGGCTGGCGTCGTCCGGAAAATGCTCGGGGATGAAGGCAGTGGAAACATTCTCGCCTTCGCGGAATTCATGATGGCGCAACAGCTTCAAGAGGAAGCCACGGTTCGTGGTAACGCCAAGCAAGATCGAGCTTTCGAGCGCGGTAGCTAGCCGTTCCAGCGCGGTCTCTCGCGTTTCACCCCATGCGATCACTTTTCCAAGCATGGAGTCATAATATGGCGAAACCTCCATGCCTTCCTGCAGCATCACGTCGAAGCGCGCCTCGCCGCCGGGGCTCCAGCGCAACACTTTCCCGGTGCGGGGCAGGAAGTTTTTGGAGGGATCTTCCGCACAGAGCCGCGCCTCGATCGCGTGACCCTTGAACCCGATTTCTTCCTGCCGCTTCGGTAGCCGCTCGCCCTGCGCCACGCGCAGTTGCCATTCGACCAGATCGATCCCCGTGATCATCTCGGTGACCGGATGCTCGACCTGCAGCCGTGTATTCATTTCCATGAAATAGAAATTGCCGCTGCTATCTAACAAGAACTCAACCGTTCCTGCTCCGTGATAACCGATCGCCCGCGCGACAGCCGTGGCAGCAGCACCCATCTTCTCGCGCAAGTTGGCATCGACCGCGGGAGACGGCGCTTCCTCAAGCACCTTCTGATGACGCCGCTGCACGGAGCAGTCGCGCTCGCCGAGATGCACGACATTGCCATGCGCATCTGCAAAGACCTGAATTTCGACATGACGCGCACGTTCTACCGCACGTTCGAGAATAAGCCGTCCGTCGCCGAAGGATTTTTTGGCTTCACTGGAAGCCGCACGCAGTTCCGCCAAAAACTCTTTCTCGGAAACGACCTTTCGCATTCCGCGGCCACCGCCACCGGCGGATGCCTTGATCATGACCGGAAAGCCAATACGCTTCGCTTCATCAAGAAAACGCGCTCCGCTTTGATCTCCCCCGTCATAGCCGGGCACGATGGGAATTCCCGCTTTCGCCATACGCTGTCGCGCAGCGGCTTTGTCGCCCATCGCACCAATTGCCGATGGCGGCGGCCCGACGAAGACAAACCCTGCATCTGAGACAGCCTGCGCGAAGGCAGCATTCTCAGAGAGAAAGCCATAGCCTGGATGAACCGCATCCGCGCCGCTTTCGCGCGCCGCGGCGATGATCTTGTCGATCAGCAAGTAAGACTCTGCAGCCGCCTTGCCGCCAATGCAGATTGCGTGATCGCAAGCAACCGCATGCGTGCTCGCGCCGTCGGCGTCAGAATAGACGGCCACTGTTTCAATACCCATCGCCCTCGCCGTGCGCGCAATACGCAGAACGATCTCTCCGCGATTGGCGATGAGCAGGCGCGAAAGCTTCTTCATCACTGTGTCCGGGGCGGCAGGATGCCCATGTATTTCGAAATGATGGAAAGCATCACCTCGTCCGCGCCCGCGCCGATCGAAACAAGACGGCCATCGCGGAACAGGCGCGAAACCTGGTTCTCCCACGTAAAGCCCATCCCGCCCCAATATTGCAGACACTCGTCGGCGACCTGCCGCACCAGGCGGCCTGCCTTCAGTTTCGCCATGGACGCAAGCTTGGTCATGTCGCCGCCCGCAACCAGCATCTCGGTTGTGCGATAGACCAGTGCGCGAAGTGCCTCGACCTCGCTCTGCAATTCCGCGAGCTTGAAATGCACCGACTGATTGTTCAGCACGGGCTCGCCAAAGATCTTGCGCTGGCGGGTGTAGTCGATCGTGTCGTTGATCGCGGTTTCCATCATCTTCAGGCAGTTCGCAGCCCCCCATAGCCGCTCTTCCTGAAACTGCAACATTTGGTAGGTGAAGCCCTTGCCCTCTTCACCGATGCGGTTCCGCTGCGGGACACGCACACCATCGAAATGAATGAGCGCGGTGTCGGATGCGTTCATGCCGATCTTCTTGAGCTTCCTTTCGACGGAAACACCTTTCGACTTCATCGGAATAACAATTAGCGACTTGTTACGATGCGGATCGCCCTCGGAGGTATTGGCAAGACAGCACATGAAATCCGCTTGCGTGCCGTTCGTAATCCACATCTTGCCGCCATCGATCACATAGTCGTCGCCGTCCTTGCGCGCCCGCGTTTTGATCGAGGAAACATCGGAACCCGCACCCGGCTCGGAGACGCCGATGCAGGAGAGCAAGTCCCCCGCGATCGCGGGGGCCAGAAATTCCTTGCGCAAATCGTCCGAGCCAAAGCGCGCCAGCGCCGGCGTCGCCATATCGGTATGCACGCCGATCGACATCGGCACGCCGCCGCAACGACAGGCGCCGAGCTCTTCGGCCATGATCACGGAATAGGAATGGTCGAGGCCGGCGCCGCCGAAAGCTTCGGGCTTGGTCAGCCCGAGAAGACCCAGCTTGCCGAGCTTCTTGATCACTTCATGTGCTGGATAGGTTTCCGCATCTTCCCATTCGTTGACGTGGGGATTGAGCTCCTCCTGCACGAAGCGAGCGACGGTGCGACGGACGGCTTCGTGTTCCTCTGTGAACATGCTTCTCTCCCGTTACGGACGCGCGACGCCGAAGCTCATGGGCCGCAATTGTTTTCTTTGGCCGGCGCGGCAGATCGAAAGCGCAAAAGCGATCACGTTGCGCGTGTCGCGCGGATCGATCACGCCATCGTCGAGCATCCGGCCGGAGGTGTAAAAGGCAGGCATCTGCCGCTCGAAATTCTCGACGACTTTCTTGCGCAGCATCTCGAGCATCGACATGTCCACGCCGTTGCCTTTGGCTTTTGCAGCGTCGGCCATGACGTTGACCATGGTGTTTGCGGCCTGCTCCGCGCCCATGACGGCTGTGCGCGCGTTCGGCCATGAGAACAGAAAATCGGGCTCGAAACCGCGGCCGCACATGCCGTAATTGCCTGCCCCGTAAGACGCCCCGCACATGATCGTAATCTGCGGCACCGAAGCATTGGCAACCGCCTGAATCATTTTCGAACCGTGCTTGATCATGCCGGCGCGCTCAGGCTCTTTGCCGACGAGATAGCCGGTCGTGTTCTGGAGATAGACCAGCGCCACGTCGCTCTGGCAGCAGGCCTGAATGAAATGCGTTGCTTTGTTGGCACCCGCCGGATCGATCGGACCATTGTTCGTGAGAATGCCGACGGGCTGACCATGAATGCTTGCGTGCAGACAAACCGTGCCCCCCCCGTAATCAGCCTTGAACTCAAGGAGCTCGGAATCATCCGCAATGCGCCCGGCAATCTCGCGCATATCGATGGGCTTCCGGCCATCTTTCGGCATGAGCCCGAGCAAATCTTCCGCCGAGAAGCGCGGCGCTTTCACGCCATCGTCGGAAGGCCATGCGTCCGGCCCACTAATGTTCTTCATCAGATCGCGAACGATCCGAATCCCCTCGGCATCGTTCTCGGCAAGGTACTCCGCCAGCCCAGAAACCGAAGCGTGCATTTGCGCGCCGCCAAGTTCTTCGTCGGTTGCAATCTCGCCCGTGGCAGCTTTAAGGAGCGGCGGGCCGGCAAGAAACGCCTTGGCGCGGTCACGGACCATGACGACATAATCCGAGAGACCCGTCATGTAGGCACCGCCCGCAGTCGAAGAGCCGTGCACGAGCGCAATCACCGGGTTGCCGGCCGCCGAGAGCCGTGCGAGCCCGCAAAAATTCCCGCCGCCCCGCACGAAGTCTTCCACGCGATAGCCAAGCAGGTTCGCACCGGCGGATTCCACGAGATGAATGAAAGGCAGCTTATGATCGAGCGCGATCTTCTGCGCGCGCTGGAACTTCTCGAGCCCCATGGGCTGCAACGCGCCCGCCTCAATGCCGGAATCATCCGCTATCACAAGGCAGCGCACGCCGGAAACATAACCGATGCAAACCGCGATTCCGCTTCCGGGGATCGAGGCGGCGGGATCGGGCTTATCGAGCAGGTAACCCGAAAGCGCAGATAGTTCGAGAACCGGCGCATTGCTATCAAGCAGCAGCGCAAGCCGCTCGCGCGGCAGCAACTGCCCGCGCTTGGCGAAACGAGGCCCGGCTTTAGCGGAAGCCTCGCGAGTCCGCTGCTCGAGCGCACGCATTTCGGCGATCTGCGCGAGCATATGCTCGCGATTCTCCGCGAAGGCGGCGTCTTGCGAAATGCGGGACGCAAACACCGGCATGATTGTCAGTCCTGAAACACTTTGGGCTTCACAGCGCGATGAAAGCCTTCATAGATCGCACTCGGCTTTCGGGCGGGAAGCGGCATGTGACGCCGCGCATTTGGAGCGCCGCCGTCCACGCGAAGGCAGGTACCCGAGATGAACGCCGCACCTTCCGACAGCAGAAACACGACGGCCGAAGATACCTCCGCCTCGCGCCCAACGCGGGCTAGCGGCACATGCTCGCCGAGACCACGGATCATCTGCTGCATCGCCGGCGGATAGGTATCGAGCCCACTCGATGCGATCCAGCCCGGCGCGACTGCATTCACCCGCACCGGCGCCCATTCGCTTGCTGCTGTCTCAGTGAAGTTCAGCATGCCAGCGCGCGCCGCGCCGCTATGGCCCATGCCGGGCATACCGCCCCACATATCCGCGATGATATTCACAATCCCGCCGCCGCGGCCTTTCATCGACTGCGTGTAGCATTCGCGTGCGAACACAAACCCGCCCATGAGATTGGTGTTCAGCACCGCCTGCCAGCCATTGGCAGAAATCTTTTCGAGAGGCGCTGGAAACTGGCCACCAGCATTATTGACTAGACCATCGATGCGGCCGTGACGCGCTACGATCTCCTCGACCGTTTCTTTGACGCGCGCCTCGTCGCGGATATCGCAAGCGAGAAAATCCGCCTTACCGCCGTCCTCCACGATTTCACTCGCGACCTTCTCGAGGTTCTCTGCGCGGCGGCCAATCAACACGCATTGAGCGCCCAGTGCTCCCACCTCGTGAGCAATACAGCGGCCGATACCGCTGCCACCACCGGAAACAACGACGACCTGATCCGCCAGCAATCCTTCGCGAAATATGGAGCGATACTTCATAGCCTTTCCTGCCGTTTGGCCTTGCGCGGCAAAGCCACGATCTTCTCCGCTTCAGTGGTCCGGAGGCAGAACGTCATTGCACGCTCTGCGAGTTGGTCGATCGAGAGTGCCTGCCCGGGGCGATACCACTGCGCGGTCCAGTTCAACGCACCGAACAGGAAAAGCCGGTCAACATGTGTCGGCATCGACCAATCGCCCGAGCTGTGCAGTTCCGCGATCACCTTGTCCCAGATCGCCTCGTAGCGGTCCTTGATCGCAACCACGCGCTTCTTCTCGGCGCGGCCGAGCGAGCGCCATTCGTAAAGCAGAAGCGGAATAAAGTGCTGGTCGGGGAGCAAAACGATGCGCAAATGCGCGTTCACGAGCCTGCGGAACTTCTCGCGCGGCGGAGACGCATCAGCACCGATCTCTTCCATGAGAGAGAGCGCTTGCCGCATACCCTCCTCGATCACCGCGACCAGAATATCGTGCTTGGTCTTGAAGTAATAAAACCAGCTTCCGGAATGGATGCCTGCGGCGGCAGAAATAT
>DAORMJ010000015.1:0-12815 GCA_035440445.1 Xanthobacteraceae bacterium | reverse complement strand
TCGCGGACTGCTGCGCTCGTGATTTTCCGGGTGCCGCCATACCAAACTCCAGAACGAAGCGCCGGCGCGCCGCAAGCGGCGCGCCGGCTTTTCATGCGGTCAATACTTGACGTTCTCGTCCACCATGACGAAGCGGCCGCCCTTGATCTGATGCAACATCACGACCTTGGAGCCCTGGCGGACTTTCGGTCCGTAGGCGATCTCCGGACCGCCGAACAACGAGCGGAACGGCTTCGCGGTTTCCAGCGCCTTAATGAAGCTGTCGACATTGAGGTTCGGGCCGGCGGCATCCAGCGCGCGGACCAGCACGTCGGCCATGACCTGCCCGTAGAACGCACCGATGTTCGGCTCGGTGTTGTACTTCGCCTTATAAGCATCCCACCACTTCTGGACTTCCGGCGACGCCGTGTCGCGATAGGGCATCACGAAGCCCGACGCGACATAGAGGCCTTCCGTGGCATTGCCCGGCGCGGAAGCAACGATTTGATCGAAGCTCGCCGAGGTGGCGACGAAGTCGACATCGGTCCAACCCATCTTTCGGGCGGTGCCATATGGAATGATCGCGTCACGCACAATCACGCCCATCGCGACGATCTCGCAGCCCGCAGCGCGGAGCTTCGTGATCTGGGCCGAGAAGTCCGTATCGGTGGGACGGTTGGTCGCCGTCTCGACGATCTGGAATTTCATGGTCTTGGCGAGATCCTGCACGCCTTCCAGGATTTCCTTGCCGAAGTCGGTGTCCTGATAGAGAACGCAGACCTTGTTCTTCTTCTTGGTCTCGACAAGGTACTTCACGCCGGCGCGGATCTGCTCGTGATAAAGCGAGAAGAACACGCCAAACTTGAGCCTGTGAAACGGTTCACTCATCGAGCGGGCGGCGGTGACCGGAAAGAGATTCGGCACGTTCGCCTTCAGCTGATCCGGCAACACCGCGTTATTCATTGGCGTACCCATGGCGGCGACGATCGCGAACACATTGTCCTTCTGGATTAGCTTGTTCGTGGCCTGCACCGCGCGAGGAATCTGGTACTGTGCGTCTTCGACGATGTAGCGGATCTTGCGCCCGTGAATGCCGCCCTTCTCGTTCACTTCGTCGAACTTCATGCGGATGGCGTTGGTCGAGGTCACGCCATAGGACGCTGCCGGGCCGGAAAGGTCGGTATGCGTGCCGAGGACGATCTCGGTCTTGGTCACGCCACGCACCTGCGCGGTCGCGATTGCGGTGCTTCCGGCGAGCGATACGATCGCAGCACCGATCAGCAGTCTGGTTGTTCTCATGTCTTCACTCCCTGCTCGTTTATAGGCTTTTTGTTTCACGCACCGGCGTACATTTCGTCGATGAGCGTCTTGTACTTCTCGCTGACGAATTTTCTTTTCAGTTTCATGGTCGGCGTCAGTTCGTCGTCTTCGGCGGTCAGTTGCTGGTCGATCAGGCGGAACCGCTTGATCGTTTCGACCCGCGCGAAATTCTTGTTCACCCTTTCGATTTCACTCTCGATCAGGTCCTGCACCTCCTTGGTGCGGCAGAGCGAGGTGAAATTTGTAAACGGAACATCCCTGTCCTGCGCGTATTTCACCACGTTGTCGTAATCGATCATCACGAGGGCGGACAGAAACTTGCGCTGATCGCCGATCACAACAGCATCCGAGATATAGGGCGAGAACTTGAGTTGATTCTCGATCTCGGACGGCGTGATATTCTTGCCGCCCGCGGTGATGATGATGTCCTTCATGCGGTCGGTAATACGGAACCAGCCTTGATTGTCCATCACCCCGACATCGCCGGTATGCAGCCAGCCGTCCACGATCGTTTCCGAAGTCTTCGAAGGATTGTTGAGATAGCCCATAAAGACGTGGGGCCCGCGCAGCAGGATTTCGTTTTCGCGCGAGAGCTTCACCTGCATGTTGGGCATGGCAACGCCGATCGTGCCGAGACGCAGTTCGCCCAGTCGCGGACAAGTGACGATCCCGACACTCTCGGTCTGGCCATATACCTCACGCAGATCGAGCCCCATCGAATGGTACCACTTGATGAGATCCGGTGAGATCGGCGCGGCACTGGTGACGATCCAGCGCGTGCGATGCAGACCGACCATGCGCTTCAGGTTGCGCAGCACCAGCACGTCCGCGAGCCAGAACGCACCTTTCAGGAGCGCGGAAGGCTGCTTCCCCTCCATCTTCTGCTCAACGATCCTGCTGCCGATCCCAAGTGCCGTCTTGTACGCAAGCTGACTGAGCGGACCGGAGTCGCGAAGCCGCAGCACGAGGCTTGAGTAAAACTTCTCCCAGAGCCGCGGCACGGCGAAGAACACCGTCGGCTGCACTTCCTGCATGTTCTCGACGATGGTTTCCGGGCTCTCGGCGAAGTTCACCACTGTGCCCGCAACGATCTGCCAATAGGCGGTGAAGGAACGCTCGGCGATGTGGCAGAGCGGCAGAAAGCTTAGCTGCTCGTCGCCCTCGCGCAGCTCGAAGACATTACCGACGTTCAGCATCTGAAACAGGATATTGCGATGGCTGATCATCGCGCCCTTGGGTGCGCCCGTCGTGCCCGACGTATAGATGAGGATCGCGAGATCGCTCGGCTTCCCGGCGGCCAGTTCGCGGTCCCAGTAGCCGGGGTTCTGCCCCTCGAAATCGCGGCCGTGCTGCATCAGCTCTTCAAAAGAAATCACCATCGGATCGGAGAAGTCCTTGAGGCCCTCCTGATCGATAACGACGATCTTCTTGAGGCTCGGGCAGCGGTCGCGAACTTCCAGAATTTTGTCGAGCTGCTCTTCGTTTTCCGCGATGAAAACGGCCGTGTTTGAATCGCTGACGATGTACTGCACCTGCTTCGCGGAGTCGGTCGTATAGACGCCGTTGGTGACGCCGCCGATCGCCTGCGTGCCGATGTCACTATAGAGCCACTCCGGCATACCCTCGGCCATGATCGCGACGACATCGCCGCGCTTCACGCCGAGCGAGGCCAGTCCGAGGCCGGTATGCTTTACGTTCTCGCCGTATTGCGTCCAGGTCGTCGAGCGCCAGATTCCGAGATGCTTGTAGCGCATCGCGATCTTGTCGCCGCGCTCCTGCACCTTCTGCCAGAAAAAGCGCGGCAGCGTCTCGCGATCGATCAGTTGCAGGATCGCGGGATCGATCTCGACGCCGGTGATCGGGTCGCGGGACAATGCCATGTTCATGCGATGTCTCCCTGCTCCTTTAACGCCATGCCTAGCGCCACGTCTTGCGCTTCTTCCAGCGCCGCTTTCCGCGCACGCCTTCCTGCTTCATACCGAGATAGAATTCCTTGATGTCTTCCTTCTCAAGCAGCCGCGCGCAGGTGTCTTCCATCACGATGCGGCCGACTTCGAGCACATAGCCATAGTCGGCGGCGTGCAACGCGACATTCGCGTTCTGCTCGACAAGCAGGATCGTGGTCTTCTTTTCTTTGTTGATGCGGCCGACGATCTCGAAGATTTCCTTCACGAGCTTCGGCGACAACCCCAGCGAAGGCTCGTCGAGCAGAAGCAATCGCGGCTTTGCCATCAAGGCGCGGCCGATCGCGAGCATCTGCTGCTCGCCGCCGGACATGGAGCCTGCCGCTTGCCCCGCGCGCTCGCGCAGCCGGGGGAAGTAGCCATACACTTCCTCGATATCCGCTTCGATGCCGCCATCCGTGCGCGTGTAAGCGCCCATCAACAGGTTCTCGCGCACGGTCAGGAACGGAAAAATCTCTCGCCCCTCGGGCACATGGCCGATCCCGAGCCGCATCACGCGGTCTGGGTCCATGTTGCGGATTTCCTTGCCCTCGAAGGTGATGCTGCCCTTCTGCAGGTCCATCACGCCCGAGATCGCTTTAAGGATCGTGGTCTTGCCTGCACCATTCGCACCGAGCACTGTCACGATCGAGCCCTCCGGCACCTCAAGGCTGACGCCCCGGATCGCCATGATCGGCCCGTAATAGGTTTCGATGTTGCGCAACGTGAGAATAGGAGCGTTCATCGTCATGTCCCCAGATAGGCTTTGACGACTTCGGGATGCTCCTGCACCTCGCGCGGTGTTCCGGTCGCAAGCACGCGGCCGTAATTGAGCGCAAGCACTTCGTCGGAAACCTCGCTCACCAGCGCCATGTCGTGCTCGACCATCAGCACGGTGATGCCGAGATCGTTCTTGATGTCGTGAATCCAGAACGCCATGTCCTCGGTCTCTTCGGTGTTGAGACCGGATGACGGCTCGTCGAGCAGCAAAAGCTTGGGCTCGGTGCAAAGCGCGCGACCAAGCTCGACCACTTTCCGGACACCGTAAGGCAGGCCGCCAACGAGGCTGTCGCGATAATGTTCGAGATCGAGGAAATCGATCACCGCCTCGGCCTTCTCGCGATGCTCGACTTCCATGCGCTTCACGGAAGGCGTGAAGAAAATCTCCGAGACGAGGTTGCTTTTGCGATGCGCATGACGGCCGAGCAACAAATTCTGCAAAACCGTCGCATGCTCGAATAGCTCTATGTTCTGGAACGTCCGCGCAATTCCGAGCGCCGCGACCTTGTGGGGCGGCACTTTAGTAATCTCGCTTCCTGCAAAATGCAGCGAACCTTGCGACGGATCGTAGATGCGGCTGATCAGGTTAAACAGCGTGGTCTTGCCGGCGCCGTTCGGACCGATGATGGTGAAGACCTTGCCCTTCTCCACGGCGAAGCTCACGCCATCGACCGCGCGAATGCCGCCGAACTGAACTGCAACGTCTTTCGCTTCGAACAGGTTCACCGGAAGCGCTCCGACTTGGTATAGGACTTCTGGCGCCTGAAGGTCGCGCGCTTGTAAAGCGGAAACAGCGAGAAATAGAGCTTGATCTTGCGCCAGCGTCCGTAAATCCCGAGCGGCTCGAACAGAATAAAGAGCACGAGGATCATGCCGAAGATGCCGGGCTCAAGCCCGGGCTGTCGCGCAATCGAGCCCGGCAGATAGTCGCGCAGGATCGCAATCAACTGCGGCAGCGCGCCGACAAAGACTGCTCCGAAAATCGCGCCGTGGATCGAGCCGAGCCCTCCGACCACGACCATGAGCAAAAGCTGGATCGACAGGATGATGTTGAAAGCATCCGGCGCAAGAAAGCTGATCTTGTGTGCGAAAAGCGTACCGGCGAGACCCGTGAGGCCTGCCGACATGGCGAAAGCCAGCGTCTTGTAGGCTGCAAGATTGACGCCCGTCGACTGCGCCGCGATCTCGCTATCGCGGATCGCAACGAAGGCGCGGCCAACCGGCGAGCGCAGCACGTTCAGGGTCGCCCAGATCGCGAAAACCAGAAACAAGAGCGAGATGAAGTAGAACGGCACCGTATCCGTGATCGTGATGCCGAAAATCTCAGGCTTCGGCACGGCAAAGCCGGCAAAGCCCCCTGTTACGCTATCCCAGCGCGACAGCGCCTGTTCCACGATGAAGGCGAAAGCCAGCGTCGCAATCGCAAGATAGACGCCCGTGAGCCGCAGCGCCGGAAAGCCGATCATCGCGCCGAACAGCGCCGAGAGCAGCGTCGCCGCCGGTACGGTGACAACGACGGGCAAACCCATCTTCAGAAGCACCGCATGCGTATAGGCGCCGATGCCGAGAAACGCAGCATGGCCGAGCGAAACGAGCCCGGTATAGCCGGTCAGGATCATCAGTCCGACGCCAGCGATCGCGAGGATGAAGACATAGGTCAGCTCGCCGACCCAGAATTCATGCAGCAGAAGCGGCGCAGCCAGAAGCGCGATCGCGAGCGCACCGTACCAGAATTTGTCGACGTTATCCCGGAAGAGATCGATGTCCTGTTCGTAGCGTGTCTTGAACTGGAAGCGCATGATTAAACCCGCTTCCTTCCGACCGCACCGAACATGCCCTGCGGATAGAAGATGAGCACCGCGAGGATCACGGCATAGGCCGCGATATCCTTGAAGCCTTCTTTCAGATAGATGCCGGAGAACTGCTCGATAATGCCGATGATGATGCCGCCGACGACAGCACCCGGAATCGAGCCAAACCCACCGAGCACCGCGGCCGCAAAAGCCTTCAACCCGATCAGACCAATATTGACGTCGATCAGCACAACCGGCGCGAGCAGAATACCGGCCACCGCCGCGACACCCGCGGAAATCGCCCAGATCAGCGAGAAGATGCGCTTCACCGGAATGCCCATGTAGTAGGCCGCAAGCTGGTTCTGCGACACCGCCTGCATGGCGATGCCGACGCGCGTGAAGCGGAAGAACAAGTAAAGAGCGAGGCAGAGCAGCGCGGTTCCGACAATGATCGAGATGTTCACGTCGGCAATCACGATATTGCCGAACTTCACGACGCCGCCGGTGAAGGGCGTCTCGAACCCGCGCGTTTCCGTGCCCCAGATCATCGAAGCGGCAGAGCGGAATACGAAGCCGAGACCGATCGTCAGCATCACGATCGCAAATTGTGGCTGGCCGATCACGCGGCGCAGCACGATTGCGTCGAGCAGATAGCCGAAGATCGCCATCACCGCGATCGCGCCCGCGAACGCGAGCCAGTAATTAAGGCCCGCACCGGCGATTAGACTCAACGCGACGAACGCGCCGAGCATCATAAGATCGCCCTGCGCGAAGTTGACCATTTCGGTCGCTTTATAGATCAGCACAAAACCCAGCGCGATCAGGCCATAGATACAGCCCGCCGCTGCGCCATTGATCAATTGCTGCGCGAAATCCGTCACGCGTCCTCCCCTCGCCTTGGCGATCTTTGCCGCCTTAATGCTGCGCCAGCCGGTTTTCCGGTCTTGTCGCAGTTGCAGGCGGGATTCTCGGTCCCGCCTTGCGCAAAAAGGCTACCGCGCAAAAATATTTAGTCAAGCGCTTGCTTGAATTCGCGCAGCGCAAACAGGAATGCGCTGGCGGCGTGCGCAACTGCGGCATGTGCTTGCCAAACAAAAAAGTGTCGGCCACGCTGATGCGATGCGTTCCTCGCTCACCCCGAAGCGAAGTCACACCCGGCTGGACCTGTGGTTTGAGCGGGTTCTGGGAGACCACGGCCCGCAGCATTTCGGCTCAGGTTGGTTCTCAGGTCTGATCGGGCTCCTGCTTGGCGCCGGATCGTTTTGTGCCGTGCTGGTATTTCACTTTCACGAGTGGCTGGCCGTCAACGAGTTGAGAGCGCACTACCCTGTCAACGTGATGCGCGGTCTGCTGACGCTTGCCATCGTTGCCGCCTTTTTCTTCTCCGCGCTGAACCTGCTCTTGCGGCCGAGCAAGCGGCTCGGCCTCGCGGGCATGGCGATGACCTGCGGCGCGGTCATTCTTGGCGGAGCCGGCGTCGAAATCGAAACGCAGCGTCAGGCCCCGGTGCATCTCGGGATCGACTGGCTGGTTTTGAATGTGGTGCTTCTAAGCCTGGTGTTCGTCCCGCTGGAACGTCTTTTTCCCTTGAAGCCCGAACAGGGCACGTTCCGCCCCGGATGGACTACCGACGGCATTTATTTCATCGTGAGCCATGTCGCCGTGGAGCTACTGACTTTTTTCACGCTGCTGCCGGCAACACTCGTCTCGCAGGCATGGCAGGCCCAGGCATTCGGCCTGCAGGTGAAAAGCCTACCGATTGCCGCCCAGATCGTGCTCATCATGATCGTGGCCGATCTGACGCAATACTGGGTGCATAGAAGCTTTCATCGCATTCGCTGGGCCTGGCCGTTCCACGCGATCCACCACTCTTCCCGCGACATGGACTGGCTTGCAGGTTCTCGACTCCATGTCGTGGATACAGTCGTGACGCGCGCATTCATTCTCGTGCCGCTATTCGTCATCGGCTTCGCCGAGCAGGCACTTTATATCTGGCTCGGCATCGTCGCGGCACAGGCGACCTTTATTCATGTCAACATGCGATGGCGGCTGAAGTGGCTGGAGCAGGTTCTCGTCACACCGCGTTTTCATCACTGGCATCACGCGGAAAGGCCGATCGACAAGAATTTCGCGATCCATTTTCCCTGGATCGACCGCCTGTTCGGCACCTACCACCTTCCGCCCGACGGCTCCTGGCCTCCTGAAGTTGGTATCAAAGGCGATCCGGTACCCGCCGAGTTCGGGGCGCAGCTCACATGGCCCTTCAAGCGCTGATGGCGAGGCGCTATTGTTCCGCGGCGCCTGAAGGATCGAAACTCGCCGTCAGCTTGTGACGATCACCGGGATAGCAAAGCACGACATGCGTGATCGCTTTTCCTCTGTGCGCCGTGCGCCGCTCGACCACCAGGCATGCGAACCCCTCGGCAATACCGAGCGCCTTTGCGACCGTTCCGGACGCATTGACGGCCCGGATTTCGTGCTCCGCGTGGCTCCATGGCACTTTCTCAAGCAACCATGAGCCCGGCGAGCGCTTGGAAAAGTCGGCCCTGCGCGCCGCCGGCACCGCGGCGAGACTGATCAACCGGTCCTCCAGCATCCATGGCCGTTCGTCGACATAGTGAAGACATTGCAAAAACAGCACGGGCATGCCGGGCGTACCCTGCAACAGCTCCGCATCGCGCTTGGTCGCTTTGCGCTCGGAGCGCTGCATGAGCTGCATCCGGTAATCGCGCCCGGCGTGCAGGGCGTCCTGCTCGATGTCCTGGATCTGCAGAACGTTGCGGCCGCTCGGCGCGGAGACAAAGCTCCCCCAACGCCGTCTGCGCACGATCATCCCTGAGGCGGCAAGCGCGCTCAGTGCTTTGTTCACAGTCATCCGAGAACAGCGATAGCGGCTGAGCAACTCGTGTTCCGAAGGAACACGGTGGCCCGGCGGCCACGCGCCGGAAAGAATTTCCGACTCAAGCGCGCGCCGGATTTGCGCATAACGCGGCAGGGCGTCCCCGCGCACGGTAGTCGTCTTTCGCGCCGTCTTAGCCATGCGCGAGTCCCTTCAGCGCAGCATTGTAATTTGCGCGGATGCTTTCGCGGCGGACATGCTGACCGTCTTTCACGACCCATTCGCCACCCGCCATCACGCGCTGCACAGCACTTCGACCGGCCACGAAAATCCATGCATCCAGCCAACGATCGACACCAGCCGAAGCGAAGTCAGGATGCGTTTCATCAAGCACCACGATATCCGCGCGCTTGCCTGCTTCCAGGCTGCCGATCGGCCGGTCGAGCGCCTGCGCGCCGCCGCGCAGCGCTTCGGAAAAGAGCCGCTTGCCGTTCGACTCGCCTTCGATGGTCGCAATCATGTTGCGGCCCCGATGTTTCAGCCTTTGGCTATATTCAAGCTGGCGCAGTTCGAGCGCCGCATCGATGTCGATATTGGAATCCGTCCCGATCCCGAAACGCCCGTCTGCGGGCAAGTATTTTTCGGCGCTGAAGATGCCGTCGCCCAGCGAGGCTTCGGTTAGCGGACAAAGCCCTGCAACCGCTCCCGCGCGCGCGAGCCGCGTGGTTTCGTCATCCGTCATGTGCGTCGTGTGAATGAGGCACCAGCGTTTCCCGGCCCGCATTTCATCGAGCAGCCACTCGACCGGCCGTTTGCCGGACCACGCCACGCAGTCCTCAACTTCCTTCACCTGTTCTGCGGCATGGATATGGATAGGACCTTCCGGCGAGGCCTCAACCACGACCCGCATATCGTCGGGCGAGACGGCACGCAGCGAGTGCGGAGCAATGCCGACATTGATCGAAGGATCGGAGGAAACAATTTCGCGCGTGCGCGCGACCAGTGCGTTGAAGCGATCCGGCGTATTCAGAAACCGGCGCTGCCCCGGATGCGCGGGCACACCGCCGAACGTGCCGTAACGATAGAGCGACGGCAGCATCGTGAGACCGATACCAGTCTGCTTTGCGCCACCGGCGATGCGCGCCGCCATCTCACCGAGATCGGCATAAGGCGAGCCATCCGGCGCATGGTGCAGATAATGAAACTCCCCGACCGCGGTGAAGCCGCGCTCGAGCATTTCCATGTAGGCGAAAGCGGTGATCGCCTCGACATCTTCCGGCGTCAGGCGATCGAGAAAGCGATACATGATCTCGCGCCACGTCCAGAAACTGTCGTTCGCGGGGCCCCGGCGTTCGGCGAGACCCGCCATCGCGCGCTGAAACGAATGGCAATGCACGTTCGGCATTCCCGGCAACGCAATCCCGGCGATACGCTCGCCGCTTGCTGGCGTCGCATCGGCTTCAACGGAGGCGATACGGGCTCCCGACAGCGAGATCCTGACATTTCTGCGCCAACCTTCGGGGAGAAAGGCGTGATCGAAAAAAACCGTGTGGGATTTCATGGATTCGGTGCCGGTGAGGATCAGCCATCATAGACAATTGGCGCGCGCCCTGCAATTATGTATATACAATATAACCGGGGCCGGATCGCTTGCGGCGCCCGGCAGCGGCTGAGGGCTTTCGATGAAATTCGATACGATCTGGCTGAACGCGCGCATCGCCACGCTCGATCCATCCCGGGAAGGTCTCGGGATCGTAGAAAACGGCGCGATTGCTTCGCTTGATGGCAAAATTGCCTATTGCGGCCCGCAATCTGCCTTACCTGCCGGATGGAATGCAGCGAAACGCATCGAACTCGACGGCCGCTGGGTGACGCCCGGTCTTATCGACTGCCATACGCATATTGTTCACGGCGGCAATCGCGCGCACGAATTCGAATTGCGGCTGGCCGGCGCGACCTATGAAGAAATCGCGCGCGCCGGCGGCGGCATCGTTTCCACCGTCAAGGCGACCCGCGCCGATGACGAAGACGCGCTGGTAAAGAGCGCGCTGCGCCGCCTCGATCATCTGCTTGCCGAAGGTGTTACGACCCTAGAAGTGAAGTCGGGCTACGGCCTCGACACCGACACCGAGAAGCGGATGCTTCGGGCGGCCCGCCGCCTTGGCAAAGAGCGTTCCGTCGATGTCGTGACGACGTTTCTCGGCGCGCACGCCCTTCCAGCCGAATTCACCGACAAAGACAAATACATCGATCTCGTCTGCGCAATGATCCCGGAACTCGCTTCGGAAGGGCTTGCTGATGCGGTTGATGCTTTCTGCGAAGGCATTGCTTTTTCAACCGAACAGACCGCTCGCGTGTTCGATGCCGCGAAAGCTGCGAAGCTGCCCGTGAAGCTGCATGCCGATCAGCTTTCCAATCTGCACGGGGCGAAGCTCGCGGCCGACTATGCTGCCCTTTCCGCCGATCATCTTGAATATACCGACGAGGAAGGTGCCAGCGCGATGGCAAAGAGCGGCACGGTCGCGGTCATGTTGCCGGTTGCTGCCTACACCATACGCGAGAAACAGTTTCCGCCGATCGAACTCTTCCGCAAGCACGGCACCGCGATGGCGGTCGCAACCGACTGCAATCCCGGCAGTTCGCCCGCGACCTCCCTGCTTATGACGATGAACATGGCGGCCACGCTGTTCCGGATGACTGTCGACGAAGTCATTACCGGCGTTACCCGCAACGCAGCCAAAGCACTCGGGCGCACCGACATCGGCACGATCGAGCCGGGCAAACGCTGCGATCTTGCGATCTGGGAAATCGAACGCCCCGCAGAACTGGTGTACCGCATCGGCTTTAATCCGCTGTGGCAGCGCGTGTGGAGCGGCCAATGAACGACTGGCTGACGGTCCGCCGCGGCGATGCTCCGCTGATTCTTTCTCTGCCGCATACCGGCACGGAAATCCCGGCGCCCTTCGACCGGGATCTCGTGAGCCCCTGGCTTGCACGCAAGGATGCGGACTGGTGGATCGACCGGCTTTACGATTTCGCGGCAGAGCTAGACGCCACCATCATTCACACGGCGATCTCCAGAACCGTGATCGATGTCAATCGCGATCCTTCCGGTGTTTCGCTCTACCCCGGACAGGCGACGACCGAACTCTGTCCGACCACGACGTTCGACGGCGAAGCGCTCTACAAATCCGCGGTACTCGATGCCGCGGCCATCGCGCAGCGCCGCGAAGCATTCTTCGACCCTTATCACGCGGCACTCGGCAACGAGATCGCACGCCTGCGGAAGTCGCACGGCAAGATCGTGCTCTATGACTGCCATTCGATCCGTTCCGTGATCCCGCGCCTGTTCGAGGGCACGCTGCCGGAAATGAACATCGGCACGAATTCCGGCGCGAGTTGCGATCCCACATTGGCCGAAGCAATCGCCGGACACGCGCAAGCTGCCGGGTTCAGTCATATCGTCAACGGCCGCTTCAAAGGCGGCTTCATCACCCGCAATTTCGGTAAGCCATCGGAAGGCGTGCACGCAGTGCAGATGGAACTCGCCTGCCGCAGCTACATGCAGGAGCCGCTTGGGCACGTCAGCGAGACAGACTGGCCGTCCACGTATGACGATCGAAAAGCCGCTGCGATGCGCGCGACGCTCCACGAAATCCTGAAAACCTGCATTCAATTCGCAAAGTCTTGAGAACGAGGAAACCATGACAAGAATCGATAATGCGCGCGTGATCCGTGCGCCGCACGGGCCCGAACTTTCGGCGAAAAGCTGGCTCACCGAAGCTCCGCTTCGCATGCTGATGAACAACCTTGACCCCGACGTCGCGGAACGGCCGAACGAACTCGTCGTCTATGGCGGCATCGGCCGCGCCGCGCGCGACTGGGAAAGCTTCGACCGCATCACCGCGGCACTGCGCAAGCTTGAAGCCGATGAGACGCTGATCGTGCAATCCGGCAAGCCGGTCGCCGTTCTGCGTACGCACGCGGATGCACCGCGCGTCTTGATTGCGAACTCGAACCTCGTGCCGCACTGGGGCACCTGGGATCATTTCCATGAGCTCGATCGCAAGGGCCTCATGATGTACGGCCAGATGACCGCGGGCTCGTGGATCTACATCGGCTCGCAGGGCATCGTGCAGGGCACCTACGAGACCTTTGTCG
>DAORMJ010000014.1:89559-89765 GCA_035440445.1 Xanthobacteraceae bacterium | reverse complement strand
GTGGTGGTGGAAGTGAAGCGCGGACCGCGCTCGGCTGCCAAGCCTGCAGCCCCGGCCGCCCCGAAAGCCGCGGCGCCAGCGGCGGCACCCACGCCCGCAGCACCCCAGCGCAAGGCTCCGGTCACGCCGCCAAAGACCTCGCAGACACCCCGCAGCAGCGGCATGGTATTGCGCACGCTTACCGATGAAGAGCGCGATGCCCGCGG
>DAORMJ010000014.1:0-89543 GCA_035440445.1 Xanthobacteraceae bacterium | reverse complement strand
ACGCGCGCGAGCGTGAAGAGCACGAGCGCCGCGAGGCCATCGAAGAGGCCAAGCGCCGCGCAGAACGCGACGCGATCGAAAAGGTCGAGCGCGAAGCCGCGGAAGCACGCAAGAAGGAAGAAGAATCCCGCCGCGCGCACGACGAAGAAACCAAGAAAAAAGCCGAGCAGGAAGCACGCAAGCGCTTCGGCGAAGAAGCGCCGAAGACCGCAGCGGCACCCGCCCGCCCCGGCACCCCGGGCCGCGTTGTCGTAGCCGACGAAGAGGAAGAATCGCGTCCGCGCCGTCCGGGAACGAAGGCACCGCCGCCGCCGCGGCCGACCCGCACCACGGAAGTGAAGCAGCGCGGCCGCCTGACGCTTACGAATGCTCTGTCGAGCGGCGAAGAGCGGCAGCGCTCCACGGCCTCATTCCGCCGCCGCACGCAACGCATTACCGGACACCGCGACGAGCCGAAGGAAAAGGTTGCGCGCGAGATCATCGTGCCGGAAACCATCACCATTCAGGAACTCGCAAGCCGCATGGCCGAGCGTTCGGTCGATGTCGTGAAGCTTCTGATGAAGCAGGGCCAGATGAAACTGGTCACCGACCTCATCGATGCCGACACGGCACAGCTGATCGCCGAGGAAATGGGCCACACGGTAAAGCGCGTCGCCGCCTCCGACGTCGTCGAAGGCCTGTTCGATGCGCCCGACGCACCGGAAAGCCTCAAGTCCCGTCCGCCGGTCGTGACGATCATGGGTCACGTCGATCACGGCAAGACCTCGCTGCTCGACTCCATCCGTCAGGCCAACGTGGTCGCGGGAGAAGCCGGCGGCATCACGCAGCACATCGGCGCTTATCAGGTGAGCGCGCCGTCCGGCGCGAAGATCACCTTTATCGATACGCCAGGCCACGCCGCGTTCACCGCCATGCGCGCGCGCGGCGCGAAAGTCACTGACATCGTGATTCTCGTGGTCGCCGCGGATGACGGCGTGAAACCGCAGACGATCGAAGCAATCCAGCACGCGAAAGCGGCCAAGGTTCCGATGATCGTCGCGATCAACAAGATCGACAAGCCCGACGCAAAGCCCGAGCGCGTGCGCACCGAACTCCTCCAGCACGAAGTGCAGGTGGAATCGATGGGCGGCGACGTGCTCGACGTTGAAGTTTCGGCAACGAAGAAACTCAACCTCGACAAGCTGCTTGAAGTGGTCGGCCTGCAGTCCGAAATTCTGGAACTGAAGGCAAACCCCGATCGCGCGGCAGAAGGCACCGTGATCGAAGCCAAGCTCGACAAGGGCCGCGGCACGGTTGCGACCGTGCTCGTACAGCGCGGTACGCTGAAGGTCGGCGATATCGTTCTCGCCGGAGCCGAATGGGGCCGGGTACGCGCGCTTATCTCCGACAAGGGCGAACAGTTGAAGTCGGCAGGCCCGTCGATGCCGGTGGAAATCCTCGGCTTCAACGGCGCGCCGGAAGCCGGCGATCGTCTCGCGGTTGTCGAAAGCGAAGCGCGCGCCCGCGAGATCGCGGACTATCGCAAGAACGAGCGCCGCGATCGTGCGGCAGCGCGCTCCTCCACCGTGCGCGGCTCGCTCGAGCAGATGATGAGCCAGCTCAAGACGGCGGGTGCGGCCGAATTCCCGCTCGTCATCAAGGGCGACGCGCAGGGCTCGGTCGAAGCGATTGCCGGTGCGCTCGAAAAGCTCGGCACGGACGAAGTGAAGGCGCGCCTCTTGCTGACGGGTGTCGGCGGCATCACCGAATCCGACGTGACGCTTGCCGCCTCGTCGAATGCCGCGATCATCGGCTTCAACGTCCGCGCGCACAAGGAAGCGGCTGCGGCCGCCGAAAAGGCGGGCGTCGAAATCCGCTACTACAACATCATCTACGATCTCGTGGACGACGTGAAAGCTGCGATGTCCGGCCTGCTTGCGCCGGAACTGCGCGAGACCATGCTCGGCAACGCGGAAGTGCTCGAAGTCTTCGCCGTTTCCAAGGTCGGCAAGATTGCCGGTTGCCGCGTCACCGACGGCCGCGTCGAGAAGGGCGCGAATGTGCGCCTGATCCGCGACAAGGTCGTGATCCACGAAGGCAAGCTCTCGACGCTCAAGCGCTTCAAGGACGACGTCAATTCGGTTGTCGCCGGCCAGGAATGCGGCATGTCGTTCGAGAACTATCAGGACATGCGCAAGGGCGACGTGATCGAGTGCTATCGCGTCGAATCGATCGCCCGCGCGCTCTAGACGTTAGCTTAGGCGCCCGCACCGGTTCGATCCCGGGCGGGCGTTTTTATCGATGCAAAACACCGATTCACCTCCACAAGCGGTCCTGCGTTTTCGTCTGACGATGCAGGAATACATCGCGCTCTTGCGCGCGACGAAATACACTTGGGCCGAGCGCGTTTCCGCGATGTTGACGCCCGCGGCTTATTGGGGTCTCGCGCTGATCCTGACGATGCCGTTTCTGTTTTCGCGCGCGTTCCGCCAGACCTTTCACCCCTATTTCGGCAGCTTTGCGCCGGTCATCATCGTGGTGCTTTTGGGTGCGTTGTTTTACGCGTTTCACACCTTCGTCCTGTTCCCGTGGCTGATCCGCGACACGCTCGCGGGACAGTTGATCGGTCAGGGCGAAAGCGAGATTTCATTGACCGAGCAAGGGATCATTTCGAGGCTCGGGAAGGTCGTATCGGAGATTCCTTGGGATGCCGTGCAGCGCGTCGCCGACGCGCGCGGTTGCATCATTCTCTTCACAGGCAGAAACAGCGGATTGATCCTGCCGCGCCGCGCATTCGATTCACAGGCGGAAGCCGACCGGATACTGGCTTTCGCCAAGCTAAAGACTGGAGCCGCACAATGAGCGGAAAAGAGAAAGCCCCCTCGCAACGCATGCTGCGCATGGGTGAACTCGTGCGCCATGCGCTTGCCGAAATATTCTCGCGCGGCGAAGTGCACGATCCCGTGCTGGAAACCCACGTCATCACCATCCCCGAAGTTGCAATGACGCCGGACCTCCGGCACGCGACTGCCTACATCATGCCGCTCGGCGGCAAGGACGAGCGTGCGGTGCTGGATGCCCTGAACCGCAACAAGAAATACATGCGGGGCGTCGTTGCGAAGAAAATCAATGCCAAGTTCGCGCCGGATCTGCATTTCCGGATCGACGAGCGCTTCGACCGCGCCGACGAAATCGATCGTCTCCTGAAGCAGCCCGAAGTGCAGCGCGACCTCAAGCGCGAGGACGAAGCATGAGCCAGCCGAGACGCGAGAAGCGCGACGTATCCGGCTGGGTGGTGCTCGACAAGCCACTCGGCATGACGTCGACCACGGCAGTTGCCGCCGTGCGGCGCATCTTCAAGGCAAAGAAAGCGGGACATGCGGGCACGCTCGATCCGCTTGCGACCGGCGTGTTGCCGATCGCGCTCGGCGAAGCGACCAAGACCGTGCCCTTCGTGCAGGATGGGCGGAAGATCTATCGTTTCACGGTGCGCTTCGGGATCGAGACCGATAGCGACGACGCCGAAGGAAAGGAGACCGCGCGCTCGGAGACCCGGCCTAGCCGGGAGGCGCTCGAAGCGCTGCTGCCCTCTTTCACCGGCACCATCCTGCAGACGCCGCCGCAGTTTTCCGCGCTGAAGGTCGATGGCGAGCGCGCCTACGATCTCGCGCGCGCGGGCGAAAGCGTCGCGCTCGCGCCTCGTGAAATCGAAATCGATGCGTTCCGTCTGCTTTCGATGCCGGACGCCGACCACGCCGAATTCGAGGTCGAATGTGGCAAGGGCACCTATGTGCGCTCGCTTGCGCGCGACATCGGCCGCACGCTCGGCTGCCTCGGCCATGTGAGCGTGCTCCGCCGCACGCTGGTCGGCGACTTTGCCGAGGACGATACCGTCAACCTGGTCGAGCTCGAACAGGCGAGCACCGACGATGCGACGCTCTTTGCGCTCATGGACCCGGTTGCCGCGGGTCTGCGTTCGCTGCCCGCGGTCAAGGTCTCGGAGCACGATGCCCAGCGGCTCACGCAAGGCCAGAGCGTGTTCCTGAGGGGCCGCGACGCCCCTATTTTCGAGGGTCCGGTGTCGGTCTGCGTCCATGGCGCTTTGGTGGCGCTGGGCGAGATGGAAGCCGGCGAACTGCACCCGCGCCGCATTTTTAACCTTGCGCGATAAGGACTTAGCGAAAAGCCGCGATTAAAATGTTTTTCCTCGCCTTCCGCGGGCTTTTGGCTATATTCCGCGCGCGTTCGGGCCCTGAGCCCGAGCCTTCATACGACCTTACTGGACGACATCCCGGTTGGGCCACGATCCACTCCAGCAAAAAAGGAGCATCCGATGTCGATCACTGCCGAGCGCAAACAGGCGCTCATCAAGGACAATGCCACCAAGAAGGACGACACCGGTTCTCCGGAAGTGCAGGTCGCGATCCTCTCCGAGCGCATCGCGAACCTGACCGAGCACTTCAAGACCCACACGAAGGACAACCATTCGCGTCGCGGTCTCCTGAAGCTCGTCTCGCATCGCCGTTCGATCCTGGACTACCTGAAGAAGAAAGATGAAGCGCGCTACAAGGCGCTCATCGAGAAGCTCAACATCCGCCGCTAAGGCAGGTGAGTACGGCCGCGCGCGGGAATGGTCCCGCGCGACTGGCCCAGTATGACGCGGCGGAATTCGCCGCCGCAAAAGCGACGGACCCGGACAAGTCATGGCAGGATTGCCAGACGCTCTTTCCCCTTTCGCGTGAAGCGCACGCGGAAGAGCGTCTCGTTATCTTGCCCATGGCTTTCCCGTTCGCCGATGATGATGGGAAAGAGAAATGTTCGAAATTCATCGTGAAGAACTCGACTGGGGTGGACGCAAGCTCGTCCTCGAAACCGGTCACATGGCGCGTCAGGCCGACGGCGCCGTCCTCGCCACCTACGGCGACACCACGTTGCTCGCGACCGTGGTCGCAGCGAAAGAAGCCAAGGCCGGCATCGATTTCCTGCCGCTCTCGGTTCATTTCATCGAGAAGTTTTATGCAGCCGGCCGCATCCCGGGCGGTTACTTCAAGCGCGAGGGACGCCCGACCGAACGCGAGACGCTGATCTCGCGGCTGATCGACCGCCCGATCCGTCCGCTGTTCGCCGAAGGCTGGCGCAATGAAACCCAGGTCGTGATCCACGTGCTGCAGCACGATCTGGAAAACGATCCGGACATTCTCGCAATGGTCGCCTCGTCTGCCGCGCTCACGATCTCCGGTGCGCCCTTCATGGGCCCGATCGGTGGTGCCCGCGTCGGCTTCATCAACGGCGAATACGTGCTCAACCCGACGCTCGAAGAGATGAAGGAATCGACGCTCGATCTCGTCGTCGCCGGCACCAAGGACGCCGTGCTGATGGTGGAATCCGAAGCGCAGGAACTCACCGAAGAAGTGATGCTCGGCTCGGTCATGTTCGGCCACCGGCACTTCCAGCCGGTGATCGACGCGATCATTCGTCTGGCCGAAAAGGCCGCGAAGGAGCCGCGCGAACTGAACGCGCCGGACAATTCCGCGCTCAAGGAAAAGCTCAAGGCGCTCGCCGAAGCCGACCTTCGCGCCGCCTACGGCAACAAGGTCAAGCAGGACCGCTACAACGCGGTCGGTGCCGCCAAGAAGAAGGCCAAGGAAGCGATCCTCGGCGACGGGACCAATCCCGACGCACCGGCGCCTTCGCTGGTCGGCGAAGTGCTCAAGGAACTCGAGGCCGACATCGTCCGCAACTCGATCCTCGACACTGGCATCCGCATCGACGGCCGCGACGTGAAGACCGTCCGTCCGATCGAGGCGATGGTCGGCGTGTTGCCGCGCACGCACGGCTCCGCGCTCTTCACGCGCGGCGAAACGCAGGCGCTCTGCATCGCCACCCTCGGCACCGCAGAGGACGAGCAGTGGATCGACGCGCTGCCCGGCACCTACAAGGAAAACTTCCTGCTGCACTACAACTTCCCGCCGTTCTCGGTCGGTGAAGCGGGCCGCATGGGTTCGCCCGGCCGCCGCGAAGTCGGTCACGGCAAGCTGGCCTGGCGCGCAGTGCATCCGATGCTGCCGCCGCAGACCGAATTCCCCTACACGATCCGCGTCGTGTCGGAGATCCTCGAATCGAACGGCTCCTCCTCGATGGCCACCGTCTGCGGCACTTCGCTGTCGCTGATGGATGCCGGCGTGCCGCTGCGTTCGCCGGTTGCAGGCATCGCGATGGGCCTGATCCTCGAAGGCAACCGCTATGCGGTGCTCTCCGACATTCTCGGTGATGAAGATCACCTCGGCGACATGGACTTCAAGGTCGCGGGCACCGAGAACGGCGTCACCGCACTGCAGATGGACATCAAGATCGCAGGCATCACCGAAGAAATCATGCAGGTAGCCCTTCGCCAGGCGAAGGACGGTCGTCTGCATATTCTCGGCGAGATGTCGAAGGCACTGACCGCCGCGCGTCCGCAGCTCGGCGAGCATGCACCGCGCATCGAGGTCATCAAGATCCCGACCGACAAGATCCGCGACGTGATCGGCACCGGCGGCAAGGTGATCCGCGAGATCGTGGAAAAGACCGGCGCCAAGATCAACGTCGAGGACGACGGCACCGTTAAGGTCGCTTCTTCCAAGGGCGAAGCGATCGAAGCCGCGATCAAGTGGATCAAGTCGCTCACGTCCGAGCCGGAAGTCGGCACGATCTATGACGGCAAGGTCGTCAAGGTCGTCGACTTCGGCGCCTTCGTGAACTTCTTCGGTGCCAAAGACGGCCTCGTGCATGTCAGCCAGCTCGCGGCAAGCCGCGTGAACAAGCCCTCCGATGTCGTCAAGGAAGGCGACATGGTGAAGGTGAAGCTCCTCGGCGTCGACGAGCGCGGCAAGGTCCGCCTCTCGATGAAGGCGGTCGATCAGCAGACCGGCGAAGACATCGAGCACAAGGCGAAGCAGGCTGCCGCCGAACCGGCAGCCGAGTAATCCTGCTTCACTTCCGATTATAAAAGGGCGGCTGATCCAGCCGCCCTTTTTCTTTGCCCGCTTCTATTTGTGCTTTGGCTTCAGCGCGTCTCGCACCGCTTCGCCGAACGCTTCGAAGTCGCGCTTGCGAGGCGAGGTCTTGCGCCAGACGAGACCAATCCGGCGCGAAGGCTCGGGCGCGGTGAAACGCGTCAGCGAAAGATTTCTGCCGCGCGTCTCGGATTCCACTGCGATTTCCGGAATGAAGGTCGCGCCATAGCCATTCGCAACCATCTGCATCACGGTGGAAAGAGAAGTCGCGCCGAGCCCGGTCTTCATCAGCCCGCGCTCGGGCGCGCAGAAGGAAAGCGCCTGATCGCGCAGGCAATGTCCTTCTTCGAGCAGAATCAGTTGCGCCGGATCGAGCGTCTCGGGGTCGACGCGGGCCTTCCTGCCGTCGTCCGATGGTGTAGCGAGCAGAAAGCGATCGTCGAACAGATGCGCCTCGTCGAGGTCGGGCATTGCGTTTGGAATTGCCGCCATCACCAGGTCGAGTTCGCCTCGCGCGAGTTCTGCAAGCATGGCTTTCGTTTGCGCCTCGCGCAGTTCCAACCGTAGTTGCGGATGCGCTTTCTGCAGATGCACGAGGAGGCGCGGCAGGATGTAGGGGGCGAGCGTCGGAATGATGCCGAGCGACAGCGGGCCGACCAGCACCTTGCTCCGGTGCCGCGCGATCGCCGAGAGATCGTTGGCCGCGAGCAGTATCCTGGAAGCGCGATCCGCGATCTCATGACCCAGCGGGGTGAGCACCACCTCGCCCGGCCTCCGCTCGAACAACGCCGCGCCGAGTTCGGCTTCCAGCTCCTTGATCTGCATGGAGAGAGCCGGCTGGCTTACCGAGCATTCCTCCGCCGCCTCGCCGAAATGGCCGAGCCGGGCGGCAGCCTCGAAGTAGCGTAGCTGGCGGAGGGTAAGCATATCGATAAGATATTCTTATCGGTTGGCTCAGGCAATAAGATTAGACCTTATCAAGGATAGCGCCTATCTGGAGTTCTTCCAGAGAAAGAGGAGGACCGTCATGGCCGAGAAACCCGTGATGACGACTGCAGGCGGCGCGCCCGTCTCCGACAACCAGAATTCGCTTTCCGCCGGTCCGCGCGGGCCCCTGCTGATGCAGGACTTCCACCTGCTCGAAAAGCTCGCGCACCAGAACCGCGAACGTATTCCCGAGCGCACGGTGCACGCCAAGGGCTCGGGCGCCTATGGCACGCTCACGATCACCAAGGACATCTCGAAATATACCAAGGCCAAGGCGCTGCAGCCTGGCAAGCAGACCGAAGCCTTCCTGCGCTTCTCGACCGTCGCGGGCGAGCGCGGTGCAGCAGACGCCGAGCGCGACGTGCGCGGTTTCGCACTTCGCTTCTATACCGAGGAAGGCAACTGGGACATCGTCGGCAACAATACGCCAGTGTTCTTCCTGCGCGATCCCTTGAAGTTTCCGGATTTCATCCACACGCAGAAGCGCCACCCGCGTACCAATATGCGCTCACCGCTCGCCATGTGGGACTTCTGGTCGCTTTCGCCGGAGAGCCTGCATCAGGTGACGATCCTGATGTCGGATCGCGGCCTGCCGCAGAGCTATCGGCACGTCGACGGCTTCGGCTCGCACACTTACTCGTTCATCAACGCGAAGAACGAGCGCTTCTGGGTCAAGTTCCACTTCAAGACCGAACAGGGCATCAAGAACTGGACCAACGCCGAAGGCGGCCAGCAGATCGCCCACGACCGCGAAACGCATCAGCGCGATCTCTATGAAGCGATCGAGCGCAAGGAATTTCCGCGCTGGAAGTTCTACGTGCAGATCATGCCGGAAGAAGAAGCCGGCAAGCACTGGTACAACCCGTTCGATCTCACGAAAGTCTGGCCGCATGGCGACTATCCGCTGATCGAAGTCGGGATGCTTGAACTCAACAAGAACCCCGAAAACTACTTCGCGGAAGTCGAGCAGGCGGCACTTGCGCCTTCCAACATCGTGCCGGGCATCGGCCATTCGCCGGACAAGATGCTGCAGGCCCGCATCTTCTCTTACGCGGACGCGCATCGCTATCGCGTCGGCGTCAATCATCACCAGCTGCCGGTGAACAAGCCGCGCTCCGCGGTGAACACGTATCACGCAGACGGTTCGATGCGGCTTGCCGGACACGAGAATCCGGATGCTTATTACGAGCCGAATACGGTCGGCGGCCCCGCGCAAGCGGAGCAATATCGCGAGCCGCCGCTGAAAATCTCGGGTGACGCGGACCGCTACAATCATCGCGACGGCAATGACGACTATCGTCAGCCCGGCGATCTCTTCCGTCTCATGACGGCCGATCAGAAGCAGCAGCTTTTCCACAACATCAAGGCTGCTATGGACGGTGTGCCGGTTGAAATCATCAAGCGGCAACTCGTGCATTTCTACAAAGCCGATCCAGAATACGGAAAAGGCGTTGCTGCAGCGGTCGGCGTAGAACTCGATACGGCAATCGCTGCTGAATAGGCATTCAGACCAGCTGCAAATCACGAAGGGCGATTCTTCGGAATCGCCCTTTTTCTTTATTTATCAATCGCTTGAACAGGCATTCATTCACGCAAGCGTGATGCTCGAAGACTGCGATCTGTGATCGTCATCACACGGCGTCACGCGAGCCTGCCTTAGGTTCTTTCTCATGAACGGAGCGGATGTCGCTCCGAAATGATGGAGAGAGAAATGACCAACCTGAAGAAGATCCTCGCTGGTACCGCCGCCGCCCTGACCCTTTCGCTCCTGACGCTCTCGGCCGGTACGACCGCTGCCGAAGCCGGCTGGAAGCACAAGCACTGGCACAAGCATCACTGGCACGGCCACTACTACTACAACCCGTATGTTTACAGCTACTACGGTCCCTCCGGCTGCTTCGTGAAGTGGACCAAGTACGGCAAGGCCTACGTTTGCCTCTAAGCGAAACTTCTCATTGCTAATCTCTTGGTTGACCTCCTTGAGAACCGCCCGGCTCATCACCGGGCGGATTGCTTTTTGGCGCTCATCCCGGCTTTATTTCCGGATGGAAGAGAAGCGCGGGCAATTCAGAAGAAGCAACCAGTTCGTCACCGCCTTGCCGGACGATCTGTCGGCGGGGCTGTTCGCCAAAGCGACGCGCGTAAAGCTTGGCGCGGACGAACTTCTGTTCAATACGGGCGACGACGGCGATGGCTGTTACAGGATTGAAAGCGGGCTTCTGAAGCTCAGTATTCTTTCAGCCGACGGCGGCGAACGCATTCTCGACGTACTCGGTCCGGGTGCAATCGTCGGAGAACTCTCGATGGTCGATGGCGCACCGCGCTCCACAGCGGTCTATGGCCTGCGCGATTCGGAGCTGTCCTATATCAGCCGAACCGCCTTTCTCGCCTTCGCCGACGAAAATCCCGCACTCTATCGCCACGTCGCGACACTTCTTGCAAAGCGCGTGCGGGAAATGAACCACATTGCGGTGGCCTGGAGTTTCCTGTCGCTGGAAGGACGCGCGGCGCACGCGATGCTCGAAATGGCGGAAACCTTCGGCGAGGACATCGGCGACGGCCGCCTGCTCATCCGTCAGAAGATCGAGCAAAGCGATATTGCCGCCATGGCCGGGATCGCCCGCGAGAACGTGAGCCGAATTCTCAACAAATGGATTCGCGAAAAACTCGTCAGCCGCCACGCGGGTTACTATTGCATCGAGGTCCGCGAGAAAATCGAGGACCTGACGAACCTCTGACCGCGCTAGAATTTCATCGCGCGCGCGATCTCGCGCAGCAGCTCCTTGGAGCGCTCCGCAATATTCCCCGTCGATGGCGTGAAGCTGATCCTGATTTTGAAGAATTTGCCCTTCCGCGCTCCGAGGCAAAGCGCGCTGTCCTCGAGCCGCCCCTCGCCGCGGTCGATGACAAAGGCCTTGCAGCGAAAGAACGGATTCGTCACCGCCGGACTGTGGAACTCCGGACCTTCCGTCACGCCCCGATAGATTCCGCGTTCTTTGGCGCGGTGCACCGCTCCGACGGAGTTTTCAAACTCCTGCTTCTGGTCGGCATGGAATACGTCCCAGCTGATCGAGTGCTTGCCGAGATCGTAAACGAAGATGTCGGCGCGCGTGCGCGGCGCCGTATAGCGGATGCCGTAACCGGCGCCCGGCCGATCCTTCTCGAGATCATTGATGTCGCTGCGCGTGAGCGCCCCGATCTTCAACGGAAAATCGAAACCGTAATAGGAGACGGTCGCCTGTGCGTGGGACGCAAGCGTTCCGGCGACCAGCGCGGCCAAGGCGAGCAGGATGCCCGGCAAGCCGCGCATGGTTACTCCGCGACTTTTGCGCCGTTGCCAGCCGCTTCCCGGCGAAGCACTTCCGGATCCGGCATCGCGATGACGTTATAGCCGGAATCGACGAAATGAATTTCGCCGGTGACGCCGCCCGAAAGATCGGAAAGCAGATAGAGCCCGGCACCGCCGAGTTCGTCGAGCGTAACACCGCGGCCGAGCGGCGAATGCCGCTGCTGGAACGCGAACATCGCGCGCGCGTCGCCAATGCCGGCCCCGGCAAGCGTCCGCATCGGCCCCGCGGAGATCGCGTTCACGCGGATTTTCTGGTGACCGAAATCGACCGCGAGATAGCGCACGGAAGATTCGAGCGCTGCTTTCGCAAGTCCCATCACGTTGTAATTCGGCATGGCGCGGTCGCCGCCGTTATAGGTGAGCGTGATCATCGAGCCGCCATTCGGCATCAATTCTGCTGCACGCTTCGCGCCTTCGGCAAAGGAGAACGCCGAAATCACCATGGTGCGGATGAAGTTCTCGCGGGAGGTATCCGCGAAGCGGCCCTTCAATTCGTTCTTGTCGGAGAAGCCGATGGCGTGAACGTAGAAATCGATCGTGCCCCACTGCTTCTTCAGTTCGGCAAAGACCGCGTCCACGGTGCTTACATCCTCGACATCGCAAGGGAGCACGAGCTTCGAGCCCACCGATTCCGCAAGCGGCCGCACTCGGCGTTCCAGCGCGTCGCCCTGATAGGTGAAGGCGATTTCCGCGCCGTGCTTTGCCAGCGCCTGGGCAATTCCCCACGCGATCGAATGGTCGTTGGCGACGCCCATGATGACGCCGCGCTTGCCTTGCATCAGTCCCTGCATTGAGAACTCTTACGCATCCAGTTTCTTGAAAACGAGGGTCGCATTGGTGCCGCCGAAGCCGAAGGAGTTCGACAGCACGCAACCGAGATTCACATTGTCCTGCCGCTTACGCACGATCGGGAGATCCGCGAATTCCGGATCGATCTCGTCGATATGTGCGCTCTCGCAGATGAAGCCGTTGTTCATCATGAGAAGCGAATAGATCGCCTCCTGTACGCCGGTCGCGCCGAGCGAATGACCGGTCAGCGACTTGGTCGCGGAGATCGGCGGAATGGTCTTGCCGAACACTTCGCGGATGGCTTCGATTTCCTTCTGATCGCCGATCGGCGTCGAAGTCGCGTGCGGATTGATGTAATCGATCGGCGTCTTTACGCCTTCCATCGCCATGCGCATGCAGCGCGCAGCACCTTCGCCGGAAGGCTGCACCATGTCGTGGCCGTCCGAAGTCGCACCGTAGCCCGCGATCTCGCCATAGATCTTCGCGCCGCGGGCTTTCGCTTTGGAAAGCTCTTCCAGCACGAGCACACCCGCGCCACCGGCGATCACGAAGCCATCGCGGTTTTTGTCATAGGCGCGCGAGGCCACCGACGGTCTGTCGTTATAGCCCGCCGACATCGCGCCCATGGCGTCGAACAGAACGGAGAGCGTCCAGTCGAGATCCTCGCAGCCGCCCGCAAACATCGTGTCCTGCTTGCCGCTCTGGATCAGTTCATAGGCATTGCCGATGCAGTGGTTCGAGGTCGCGCAGGCGGACGAGATCGAATAATTGAAGCCTTTGATCTTGAACCAGGTCGCAAGGGTCGCGCTTGCGGTGGACGACATCGCCTTCGGCACCGCGAAGGGGCCTACGCGCTTCGGGCCTTTTTCCTGCGCGGTCTGCGCGGCTTCGACGATCGTGCGCGTCGAAGGTCCGCCCGAGCCCATGATGATGCCGGTCTTCGGATTGGAGATGTCGCTTTCCTCGAGCGCGGAGTCGCGGATCGCCTGATCCATGGCGACGTGATTCCAGGCGGTGCCGCCGCCGTGGAAGCGCATGGCGCGGCGATCGACGATCGCTGCCGGATCGAGCGTCGGCGCGCCTGCGACCTGGCTACGGAAACCGATCTTCGCCTGATCTTCGGCGAAAGAAATGCCGCTTTTCGCTTCGCGCAATGAAGCGAGCACTTCCTGGGTGTTGTTCCCGATGGACGAGACGATGCCCATTCCGGTGACCACAACGCGCCGCATCTGCCTTACCTCTTTTTCTGTGCCGTAAACGCGGATGCCACAGTCTTACGCGGCTGCGGGTGCGTCCTTGAACAGGCCAACCTTCATGTCGCTGACGCGATAGACCACTTCGCCGTCGGCCTTGAGCCAGCCGTCGGCAATGCCCAGCACGAGTTTGGAGCGCATCACGCGCTTGAACTCGACGCCGTATTCGAGCTTCTTCACCGTGGGCTGAATCTGGCCGGTGAGCTTTACCTCACCGACGCCGAGCGCGCGGCCGCGGCCTTCGGCCCCGGACCAGCCGAGGAAAAAGCCGACCAACTGCCACAGGCCGTCGAGGCCAAGGCAACCCGGCATGACCGGATCGCCCTTGAAGTGGCACTGGAAAAACCAGAGGTCCGGCTTCACATCCATTTCGGCGCGGATATAGCCCTTGCCGTTTTCGCCGCCGGTTTCCGAGATCTCGGTAATGCGGTCGAACATCAGCATGGGCGGCAGCGGAAGCTGCGCATTGCCGGGGCCGAACATCTCTCCGCGCCCGCAAGCGAGCAAATCCTCATAGGCAAAACTTGAGCGCCGCTCGGTCATGTTTCCTCGGTCTGTTTTCCGGCCGTTATCTCGCAATCTGCGTAGCAAAGGTAAACCGCCAACGGAAGGCGGGCCAACGCCGCAGCTAACCACTTAATAAACCATAGCTTTTTTAGATTATTGCGTCGCCCCGCGCCAACACCTATTATAGTGCATGACCAAACGCCAGCGGGGAAAGTCCGTTTTTCCGCGCAAGCCATCTTGGTTACACCCAGTTTTGTCATGTGACGGTATCTAAGATGGTCGAGACCACCAACCACTCCGCCTCCCGCGTCGTCTTCCAAGAAGACGAGATGGTGCTGCCAGTCGAACGCCTGCGCGTCGAACAGCCCGCAGGCCGCCGTACCGGCTGCCCGTTCCATGACGTGCGCGAAATGCTGCGCGAGGTAGGCCTGCGTCCGACGCGCCAGCGTCTTGCGCTGGGCTGGCTCCTCTTCGCCAAGGGCGACCGCCACATCACCGCGGAATTGCTGCATGAAGAGGCGCTGCGTGCGCGCTTCCCGGTTTCGCTCGCGACCGTTTACAACACGCTGCATCAGTTCACCGAAGTGAGCCTGCTCCGCGAAGTCGCCGTCGACGGCTCGAAGACCTATTTCGACACCAATGCTTCCGACCATCATCACTTCTATGTCGAGGGGCAGAACGAGTTGCTCGACATTCCGGGTGCTGAAGTCATGGTCGATCGCCTGCCGACGCCGCCGGAAGGTTTCGAAGTCGCGCGGGTCGATGTGGTGGTGCGGCTGCGCCGCAAACAGCAAGCCTGAGCTTACGGCTTCTCTTACTCGACGATCTCGTCCGGATAGACGCCCCACAGGAGCGTCTGCAGGATATAGCCGTCGAAGCGATCGCCCGAGATACGGCACCAGTTCTTCGCGCAGGAACGCACGCTCGCCACGACACCGGGCTGCAGCTCGGCGATCAGGCGGCCTTCCCCATTCGCCTGCTGGTAAACCGGCACGGTCTTCGCGACCGTGCTCGCGCGCACGATCGCGGTACGCCGTCCAGACAGCATGGCCTGATGCACCCAGCCGTCGGCGCCGTCCGAATCACGGATGCGGCGCCAGTTCTCGAACTCGGCAATGATTTCTACCGGTAGCCCCGCGCGCGCGAAGGTCCAGCGGATGTCATGATTCTGACTTGGGCCATTGCGGACGTGGACCTTGTCGGCGCGCAGGCTGACGAAGCGCGGCAACGGCAGCTTGTTCGGGTTTTGCGCGGCTGCGGGAACCGGGAAGCCAGCGGTCAGGACCGCGGCGGCAACAAGGACGCGTAGTAAAATCTGCATTCCAGTTCTGTGCTGTCCTTACGTCCCCGAGCAGCAAAAGATCGCCGTGACACCCCAATGTCAATAGCGGATCGCCCTTGGCGGGAGTGCTTTGAGTTTCCAAAAACCCTCTGCTAGACAACCGAGGAACCGGCCGGCGAGAAACCGGCCCTCTTGTTGTGATTGCAAGGCCAAGGCGGATTCGCGCGATGCCGAAGAAAAAGCCGCTCGTCGTCGTGACCCGGCGGCTGCCCGACATGGTCGAGACGAGGATGCGCGAACTGTTCGACGCGCGCCTCAACGTCGAAGACCGCGCCATGAGTCAGACCGAGCTCGCCGAAGCCGTGAAGATGGCGGACGTGCTCGTGCCGACCATTACCGACCGCATCGACAACGGCGTGCTCGCGCAGGCCGGCCCCAATCTCAAACTGATCGCGAATTTCGGCAACGGCGTCGATCACATCGACGTCGCGACCGCGCTCGCGCGCGGCATCACGGTGACCAATACGCCAGGCGTGCTGACCGAAGACGTCGCCGACATGACCATGGCGCTGATCCTCGCCGTGCCGCGCAGGCTTGCGGAAGGTTCGACCTTGCTGACCGCAGAGGACGAATGGCCCGGCTGGTCGCCGACCTGGATGCTTGGCAAGCGCATGGCCGGCAAACGGCTCGGCATCATCGGCATGGGCCGCATCGGCTCTGCGGTCGCGCGCCGCGCCAAGGCCTTCGGCCTGCAGATCCACTATCACAACCGCCGCAAGGCCGCGCCCGATCTCGAGGAAGAACTCGAGGCGACCTATTGGGAGAGCCTCGACCAGATGCTCGCCCGGATGGACATCGTTTCGGTCAACTGCCCGCATACGCCGGCGACGTATCATCTTCTTTCGGCACGCCGGCTGAAGCTGATGAAGCCCGAGTCCTATATCGTGAACACCGCGCGCGGCCACGTCATCGACGAAGGTGCGCTTGCGCGCATGATCGAAAACAACGAACTCGCAGGTGCGGGCCTCGATGTGTTCGAGGAAGAGCCCGCGATCAATCCGAAGCTCCTGAAGCTCGCGCGCAACCACAAGGTCGTGCTCCTGCCGCACATGGCTTCCGCCACGAGCGAAGGCCGCTTCGACATGGGCGAGAAGGTCATCGTCAATATCAAGACCTTCATGGACGGCCATCGCCCGCCGGACCGCGTGCTGCCCTCGATGCTCTGAGGCTAACTGGCCGTGATCGACCACGTTTCCCTGATCGTCGGCGATCTTCATCGCGCCGAGAAATTCTACGACGCGATCATGCAGGCACTGGGCTATCCCAAGGTCGTGCGCGACGAAAACCGCATTGGCTATGGCGAACGCTCATCCGCCGAACATCCCGAACGCTGCTACATCTCCATTCGCGGCGGATTGCCAAAGCGTTCCGAATCGCGCCGCCACTGGGCGTTTCGCGCGCCTTCGCGCGAGGCGGTGATCGCCTTTCATGCGAACGGCATTGCCAACGGCGGCATGGACGATGGCGCGCCGGGACTGCGCGACTATCATCCGCATTACTTCGCGGCGTTTCTGATCGATCCCGATGGCAACCGGCTGGAAGCGGTCTGCCACCGCGCGGCAAGCTAACGCGTCTCCCGCGACGTCTCCTCAGGAGCATTGCCCGACAGCGGATTATCCGGCGACCATTCGTAACGCAGCGTTTCAAAACGCATATTGCGCAGATCCATCATCAGCAATCTGCCGACGAGGCTTTCGCCGAAGCCGACGATCGCGCGAAGCACCTCGACCGCGGCCATGGTTCCCGCGACGCCTGCCACCGCGCCAAGGATTCCCGCCTGCTCGCAGGCAGGCACTGTTCCTTCCGGCGGCGGCTCGGGAAAGAGGCAGCGATAGGTCGGGTTCGGCTTACCGTCTTTGCCGGTCTCATGCCCGCGGATCGTGGTCAATGTCGCGTCGAACACGCCGAGGGCCGCGGTCACCAGCGACTTTTTCTGGTGAAAGCAGGTGTCCGACACGAGATAGCGGGTCGAGAAATTGTCGGAGCCATCCAGCACGATGTCGTAATTCTTGATGATCCGCGCCGCGTTGCCGGGCGTCAGGCGCTGCTCATGCACTTCGACATTGACGTGTGGGTTAAGGCGGGACACGGCGAGAGAGGCGCTTTCGGTTTTCGGGCGGCCGACATGCGAAGTGGTGTGCAGCACCTGACGCTGCAGGTTAGAAAGCGAAACCTTGTCGTCATCGACAACGCCCAGCGTGCCGACGCCTGCGGCCGCAAGATAAAGGATCGCAGGCGAGCCGATGCCGCCAGCGCCAATCGACAGAACGCGCGCCGCGCGCAGCTTCTGCTGGCCCTGCCCGCCGACTTCGCGGAGCACGATGTGGCGCGCATAGCGCTCAAGTTCGTCGGGCGACAAGGCCATGATTTTCCGTCTCGCGTTTTCTTGCCCCTTCATCCTATCATGCCGGCATGGCCGCGAACGAGCGTTTCCGCTTCCGGAATGGCTGCCTTGCCGCGCTGATGGCACTGGCGTTGCCTTTCGCCGCGTCCGGCGCTGCCGCGCAGATCAACGAGCGCTGCCCGCGGCTGGTTTCGGCGCTGCCCTCGCCCTTGCAACAGGTTTCGCTGCGGCTCGCGCAGCAGAAAACAGAAACGCCGGTCAGCATCACCTTCATCGGGCACGCGACCTTCCTGATCGAAAGCCCGGGCGGGATCAAAATCGCGACCGACTACAATGACTACGTAAGGCCGGACGCGGTGCCCGATATCGCCACCATGAACCGGGCGCACTCGACCCATTACACGCTCTCGCCCGATCCTTCGATCAAGCATGTGCTGCGCGGCTGGGGCGAGAACGAGAGCGAAGCCAAGCACGAGCTGTCGCTCGGCGACGTGTATGTGCGCAACGTGCCGACCAACATCCGCGACTGGCAGGGCGGCACGATCTTCGGCCAGAATTCCATTTTCGTGTTCGAGATCGGCGGGCTTTGCATCGCGCATCTCGGACATTTGCATCACACGCTGACGGCGGCGCATCTCGACGCGCTCGGCCGGATCGACGTCGTGCTGGTGCCGGTCGATGGCTCGTTCACGCTCAACACCGACGGCATGGTGGAGGTTTTGAAACAGATCGACGCGCCGGTCGCTATCCCCATGCACATGTTCGGCGAAGTGACGCTGCAACGCTTTCTGCAGAAGATGGGGAAGATTTACGAGGTGCAGCGAAGTCCTTCGCGGAACTTCATGCTATCTCGCTCGACGATGCCGCGCGGCCGGACAATGATCGTCTTGCAGGGGCGATAGTTTTTCAAACAGCGCCATCCGTACAATGCGCGCACGCGAATGCATTCCCTGAGATAAATTTGAACGGTCCCCCTCGTGCGGGGACGACGCGGTGGGTTTGCATCACCCCTGAGAGAAGCGTCTCTAAATCAGACTAGCGCGCTAAATATCCACGTTCGCGGCGAGCGCATTGTCCTGGATAAAGATGCGGCGCGGTTCGACCTCGTCGCCCATGAGCTTGTTGAAGAGCTCGCCCGCCTCGTCCACTTCCTTGACCTTCACCTGCAAGAGCGAGCGCGCGTTGATGTCGAGCGTGGTTTCCCAGAGCTGTTCCGGGTTCATTTCACCGAGACCTTTATAGCGCTGGAGCGAAAGCCCCTTGCGGCCGACGTTCACCACGGCATCGTAAAGCCCGGTCGGGCCGAAGACCGCGGTCTCATCTTCCTTGCGCACGAGCTTCGCGGGCTTTGCGTAAACTTCTTGCAGGTGTCCCGCCATCTGGTCGAGCTTGCGGGCATCGAGCGAATTCAGGAAGGCCTGGTCGATGTTCACGACCTCCTTCACGCCGCGCAACGTGCGCGTGAACTTGAAGCCGTGTTCGTCAGAGGCGCCTTCCCAGCCGCGCTCGGTTTCGTCCGAGAGCGTGTCCAGCCGTCGCGCCACATAGGCCGCGGCCTGATCCGCACTCTTGGCGTCGGCCAGCACTTCGAGCGAGAGCGCACCCGCGATTGCGATCTGCTCCACGACACGGCGGTCGTAACGCGGATGCAGCCCGCGCAAAATCGAGCGGGCGTTCCGCGCTTCCGTGATGACCGCAGCAAGATCGGCGCCCGTGCGCGTCTCGCCATTCGCAAGCTTTAGCGCAGCCTCGTCCAATCCGCCGTCGATCAGATAGTCGTCGAGCGCACGCTCATCTTTCAAATATTGCTCGGAGCGGCCCTTCATCACCTTGTAAAGCGGCGGCTGCGCGATGAAGAGATGGCCGTTCTCGATCAGCTCCGGCATCTGGCGGAAGAAGAACGTCAGGAGCAGCGTGCGGATATGCGCGCCGTCGACGTCGGCGTCCGTCATGATGATGATCTTGTGATAGCGGAGCTTCGAGACGTCGAAGTCCTCGCGGCCAATGCCGGTGCCGAGCGCGGTGATCAGCGTGCCGATCTGCTCGGAGGTCAGCATCTTGTCGAGACGCGCGCGCTCGACGTTCAGGATCTTGCCGCGCAAGGGCAGCACCGCCTGAAACGAACGATCGCGGCCCTGCTTCGCGCTGCCGCCTGCCGAGTCACCCTCGACGATGAAGAGTTCGGACTTCGCGGGATCGCGCTCCTGACAGTCGGCCAGTTTGCCAGGGAGTGAGGCGATGTCGAGCGCGCCCTTGCGGCGGGTGAGCTCGCGCGCCTTGCGCGCGGCTTCGCGCGCACTCGCCGCTTCCACGACCTTGCCGACCACGGCCTTGGCTTCCTGCGGGCGCGTCTCGAGCCACTTCTGCAGCGCCTCCGACACGATGGTTTCGACCACCGGACGAACTTCGGAAGAAACCAGCTTGTCCTTGGTTTGCGAGGAAAATTTCGGGTCCGGCACTTTCACCGAAAGCACGGCCGTCAAGCCTTCGCGGCAATCTTCGCCGGAGAGCGAGACTTTCGCCTTGCCTGCGATGCCGGAGGATTCCGCGTAGCTGATAACCTGGCGCGTGAGTGCCGCTGCGAAGCCGGTGAAATGCGTGCCGCGGTCGCGTTGCGGGATGTTGTTCGTGAAGCAGAGCACAGACTCGTGATAGCTGTCGTTCCACGAGATCGCGCATTCGACGCCGATGCCGTTGTGCTCGGCCTTGATCATCACCGGGCTTGAAACCAGCGACTGCTTGGTGCGGTCGATGAACTTCACGAAGGCTTCTACGCCGCCTTCATAAAGCATTTCATCGACCTTCGGCTCCGGCCCGCGGAGGTCGGAGAGGATGATGCGCACGCCCGAATTCAGGAATGCAAGCTCGCGCAGCCGATGCTCGAGGGTCGCAAAGTCGAATTCGATCTTGGAGAAGGTTTCCTTGCTCGGCAGGAAGCTGACCTTGGTGCCCTTCTTGCCGCCGGCATCGCCGACAACCTTCAGCGGCGCTTCCGCGTCGCCATGACGGAAGCGCATGGTGTGCTCCTTGCCGTTCCGCCAGATCGTCAGATCGAGATATTCGGACAACGCGTTGACGACGGAAACGCCGACGCCATGCAGACCGCCGGAGACCTTGTAGGAATCCTGGTTGAATTTTCCGCCGGCGTGCAGCTGGGTCATGATGACTTCCGCTGCCGAGACGCCTTCGTCCTTGTGAATGTCGGTCGGGATTCCGCGGCCGTTATCGGTGACGGTGCAGGAGCCGTCGGCGTTCAGCGTGACGGTGACTTCGGTCGCGTGGCCGGCGAGCGCTTCATCGATCGCGTTGTCCACCACCTCATAGACCATGTGGTGGAGACCCGAACCGTCGTCGGTGTCGCCGATATACATGCCGGGACGTTTGCGGACCGCATCAAGCCCTTTGAGAACCTGAATGGAATCCGCGCCGTATTCGGCGGGATTGGTGCTGCCGGCAGCCTGAGTCATGGGGTGATCTTCCGGGATGATTTTCCGTCGCGATTCGCGGCTGATTTGCCACGCCGATTTTACCTCATATGGGGAGGCAAAACCTTGGAAAAAATGGCGCCGTGGCGGGTATTTTGGCCCTCGCAAGCCCTTGAAAAACAGGCCTGTTTCGGGCCCCTCAGAACGCCCTTCGCGGGTCCTGGCCGAACCTCAATAAAGCGCGGGTTCCGGCGCATTCTTTTTGACAGCGTGCGGCCCGGCTCACGCGATCCGCGAGGCTTCCCCGGGGCTCACCCGGAAGCGGATGGCGCTTTTGTCGAGCGCCTCAAACGCACTTTCATCGACGCCGGTGACGAGCACCTGCGCGCCAAGACGATCAAGCGAGGCGAACAGCGCCGCACGGCGCTCGGCATCCAGAAACGCCGCGACGTCGTCGAGCAGCACGATGGGTGCAAAGCCGTGCATCGCGGTCACCAGACGCGCATGGGAAAGAATGAGGCCGACGAGCAGCGCCTTGCGTTCTCCCGTCGAGGCCCGCGCGGCTTCGATCCCTTTCTCGGCATGATGGACGAGAAGATCCGAGCGATGCGGTCCGTCGAGCGTACGGCCCGCCGCGCGATCGCGGCCGCGGTTTTCAAACAGGCGCGCTCGATAGCGCTCCTCTGCCTCGGTCGCGCTTTCGCTCTGCAAGGCGCGTTCGATTTCGCCGTCGAGCGCGATCTGCGCGGTCGGAAAGCCGGTCTCGGGCGCGCGGTTTCTATCGATCTCGGCCCGGAGCCGCTGCACCGTTTCGGCGCGGGCGGCTGCGACCGCAACGCCAAGCTCCGCGACCTCGTGCTCGATCGCATCCATCCACTTCCGGTCGAAGTTCGGCTCTTCCAGCAGACGGTTGCGCGAGCGCAAGGCTCGGTCGAGCGCCGATACGCGGCCCGCGTGTTCCGCATCGATCGCAAGCACGAGCCGGTCGAGAAAGCGGCGGCGTTCTCCGGCGGCTCCCAGAAACAGGCCGTCCATCTCCGGTATCAGCCAGATCACGCGCAGATGATCCGCAAAGGCGGTCGCCGAAGACACCGGCTCGCGGTCGATGCGCGAACGGCGCGACGGCGTTTCGCCTGTCGCCGGCGCATCGATGCCGGTGCCGAGCAGCGCTTCACCGAACGCACCATCGACTTCGGCGGCAACCGCCCAGGAGCCGTCGCCTTCGGTCGCGGCGACGTCTTCAAGCGTCGCGCGGCGCAGACCCCGCCCCGGCGTCAGAAACGAAACCGCCTCGAGAATATTGGTTTTCCCCGCGCCGTTCGGCCCGAGAAAGAGCGCGGTCCGGCCCGCAAGATCGAGCGCCGCCTGCCGGTAAGAACGGAAATTGGAAAGTTTGAGCTTGAGAAGGCGAGCGTGCGGAATCACGGCGCAATGCGCGAAGGGACCACCCCTCGCGCCTAGACCCGCATCGGCATCAGCACGTAAAGCGCGCCGTCGCCTTCCATGTCCTCGATCAGCGTCGGCGAGCCGGGATCCGCCAGCTTCAGCCGCGCCTTCTCGCCACCGACCTGCTGCAGGATGTCGAGGAGATACCGGCCGTTGAAGCCGATATCGAGCGCTTCCGCGCCATATTCGACCTCAAGCTCTTCGATCGCGGAGCCGGAGTCCGGATTGATCACGGAGAGCATCAGCTTGCCGTCGGTGAGCGCGAGCTTCACCGCGCGGCCGCGTTCGCTAGACACGGTCGAGACGCGATCGACCGCAGACATGAATTCGCTCTTGTCGACCACAAGCGTCTTGTCATTGCCCGCCGGAATCACGCGAGCGTAATCCGGGAAGGTGCCGTCGATCAGCTTCGAGGTCAGCACCGCGTTGCCGAGCGAGAAGCGGATCTTGGTCGCAGAAAGTTCGATCTTTACCTCTTCGCCCGCGTCGTCGATCAGGCGCTGCACTTCGGCGACGGTTTTGCGCGGCACGATGATGCCGGGCATCCCCTTGGCGCCTTCGGGCGCTGCGATCTCAGCCTGCGCGAGACGATGACCGTCGGTCGCGACCGCGCGCAGCTTGTCGCCGCCGGCGTCGATCGTGTGAAAATAAATGCCGTTCAGATAATAGCGCGTCTCTTCGGTTGAGATCGCAAACTGCGTGCGATCCACGAGCCGCTTCAGGTCGGCGCTTCCGATCGTGAAGCTATGCGTCATCTCGCCGGCAGCGAGATCCGGAAAGTCGGTCTCGGGCAGCGCCTGCAACGTAAATTTCGAGCGGCCTGCGCGGACCTGCAATTGCGTGCCGTCGGCGGCACTCTGCAATTCCACCTGCGCGCCTTCGGGCAGCTTGCGGACGATGTCATGGATCATGTGCGCGGGAACGGTGGTCGCGCCGGTCTGCTTCGCTTCGCCCGGCGCGGTCTCCACGATTTCCAGGTCGAGATCGGTCGCCTTGAGTTCCACGCTCGACTTGCCGGCGCGCAGAAGCACGTTCGCGAGAATGGGGATCGTGTTCCGCCGCTCGACCACGCGATGGACGTGGGCGAGAGATTTCGCGAGCTGCGCGCGTTCGATCGTGACCTTCATGGAAGAAACCCGGAATAGAAATGCGTGCTTGGAGACCATTCCGGCGGCGCACCGGCCCGCCTGCGGGCCGCCGGACGCCGCCGGGGCGGTGACTTTAAGGGCATGAGACAAGAGTGCCAAGCCCGCGGCACCGGAGCCTCATGACTTTCTCCGGAACGAGAGTCCGCTTTGGTCCCTGGTCTGCGCTCGACCCCGCAGAGCTAAGCCAAAGACGGGCACTTCTACGGAGAGCGCTCACCCGCGCCCCGTGTTCTGACGGAGGGCGCGCTATTCCATCAGCATCCGCTTCAGGACGTCGATCTCCTCGGAGAGCACCTTGTCGCCCTGCACCAGCCCCTCGATCTTGCGAACGGCGTGAAGCACAGTTGTGTGATCTCTTCCGCCGAAGCGGCGGCCGATCTCGGGCAGCGAGCGCAGGGTCAGCACCTTCGCGAGATACATCGCGATCTGGCGCGGGCGCACCACGTTGGCCGTGCGGCGGGACGACAACAGATCGGCGCGCGTGACGCCATAGTGCTTCGAAACCACCTTCAGAATGTCTTCGACGCGGATGCGGCGCGGATCGGTCGGGCGCACGAGATCGCGGATCACTTCATCGGCGAGTTCCGTGGTCACGGCCTTCTTGTAAAACTGGCTGTGATGCAGAAGCCGCGTCACCGCCGCTTCCAGATCGCGGCCGCTCTGCGTCACCTGCGAGGCGACATGAGAAAGAACGGGAAGCGGCACTTCAAAACGCGGGTCTTCCGCTTTCAGAAGGGCGCTGCGCGCCATCAGGATGTTGAGGCGAAGTTCCTCCTCCATCGGGCCGACTTCGACCGTCAGTCCGCCACCCAGACGCGAGCGCACGCGATCTTCCAGATTTTCAAGTTCGACCGGGGGACGATCGGCGGCGACAACCACCTGACGCCCGGCGTCGGTCAGCGCGTTCAGCGTGTGGCAGAACTCCTGCTGCACGGCGCGCCCCTGCAGGAACTGCAGGTCGTCGATAATGAGCGCATCGATGCCGCGCAGCGCTTCCTTGAAGGCGATCGCCGACTGGTTCTTCAGCGCGGCGACGAAGCCATACATGAACTTTTCTGCCGTCAGATAGACCGCGCGCTTGCCCTGCGCATCATAGGCATGCGCGATCGCCTGCAGGAGATGGGTTTTGCCCAAGCCCACGGAGGCGTGAACATAAAGCGGGTTGAAGCGCGGTGTGCCGTTCGCCGACATGCCACCCTCGACGATCTGTCTTGCGGCCGCATGGGCGAGGCCGTTCTGCCGGCCGACGATAAAGGTCGCGAACGTCATGCGCGGATCGAGCGGCGAGCCGCTCTGCCCGTCGCTGCGCACGTTGCTCGCGACCCGCACCACCGGACGCTTGCCAAAGCGGTCGGCCTCCGGAACCACGAGCTTCGCCGCTTCCGGCTTCCCATGGGCGACCTGCGAGCGCACCACCGCGGTGCGGACAACAAGCTCTACTTTCGTGACGCCCGGCACTTCGGTCTGCCAATGACCTTTGAGGCGCTGGAAGTGATGCTCCTCGATCCAGGACTTCAGAAAGCGCGTCGGCACCGAAAGCCGCACGCTTTCGCCATCGCAGCCGACGAGTTGCAGGCTCGCAAACCAGCTCGTGTAGGTTTCCTCCCCGAGTTCCGCGCGCAACTTCTTGCGGATGCGGTCCCATTGCGAAGCATGCGTGTCCGCGCTCGCGCGATCGTGGGTGTCGACTTCGGGATTCAACTTTGGAGCGTTCATTGGGTTGCTGCACCTTGCCTTAACAGACGGCTCCGCAACCGGCGCGAAAAGTCGCGCGCGATGTTGAGAACCGGATTTTGAAGGAAGTAGTCGGTCGGAGGTAAAGAGCGCGTCAGCCGCAATAAGGGCCTTCGCGCAGGAAACTCAACGGGTGATCAAGAACTGAATTCTGCCGTAAGCAATCCAAAAACTTTTTCATCGCCGCCCCGCTCGGCACGCAAGAGCAAGTCTCGCGCCGCATTCTCTGTTACTTACCCCGGCATTGTCGCCGGGCACTGTTTTTATCTCTGCCGTCTGTTCAGCCTGGCCTTCCGTCGTCACCTTGCATCCACGCGATGGTGATGCATTTTGAGACAAAAGAACCCCACCTCAAAAATTTTGAGTGCGTAACACGCTAGTCCTGAAGTGAAGCCCGCCGGAAGCCCCGGAGAACGACTGGACGATAGCAGTGCTTAGGCCGCGCGCAACGAACTTTTATTTAAGTTTTTTTCGAGCACGCTTGCGAGCAGCGCACAAAACTTCTTTTGCCAACAGCATTCGCGCAGCAACGCGCTGACTCTTCAAGCAGATTCGCGCTCATGGCTTTGTTGCAACGTGACGCTTCCACGACAGATCAATGAAACTATTTCGTTGGCGCGAACCAAGCACAAAGAACGAATTTCCAACTCCGTCATCGCGCTTACTGCGCAAGGTTCTGTGACTCTTTGCGATTTTCGTTCAAAGAAAAGCACGCAGCCGCTGGCGCAACATCGCGCCCGCAACGCCGAAGGGCTTGCAAAAACTTTCTTCGTATGATGCAGCGCAAGCAGACAAAGGTAAGCGTGTAACAGCGCGACAACACGCAACAAAAAAGCCCGGCGCGAAGCCGGGCTTTCTCAAATTTCGATTGGCTTAATGAAGCGGCTCGATCAGCCGAGCTTCTTTACGCGTGCAGCAAGCCGCGAAACGGTACGCGAAGCCGTGTTGCGATGGATGACGCCGGTCTGGGCCGCGCGAACGATCGCGGGCTCGGCCGCCTTGAGCGCGTCCTTCGCCTTAGCCGCATCGCCGCCGCTCAGCGCTTCTTCCACGCCGCGCACGAGGGTGCGCATGCGCGAACGGCGATTGGTGTTGATCTCGGTGCGGCGAGCGATCTTACGCGCCGCTTTTTTTGCAGAAGTCGTATTGGCCATGAAGCCTGTACCGTCAGGTTAGATGTCAGAAAGCCGAGGCGGCCGCTTTCAGGCGGCTGCTCGTACGGCGCGCGTTCCTATAGGCGGGCTCGTCTGGCCCGTCAATCAAAGAATGACGCCGAAATTCGCTTTATTTTACCGATGCTTGAAGGCAGGCGCGCGCTTGGAAACAAAGGCGTTCATGCCTTCCTTCTGGTCGCCGGTGCCGAAAAGCGACTGAAACACCCGCCGCTCGAAGCGAATGCCTTCGGCAAGCGTGGTCTCGTAAGCGCGGTTAACGCTCTCCTTGGCGATCATGACAGCGGGAAGCGACAGGCCCGCGATGGTCTGCGCGACGTTCATCGCCTCGTTCTTGAGCTCTGCAAGTGGGATCACGCGGGCGACGAGCCCGGAGCGCTCGGCTTCTTCGGCACCCATCATGCGGCCGGTCAGCACGAGCTCCATGGCCTTGGCCTTGCCGATGATGCGGGTGAGCCGCTGCGTTCCGCCAGCACCCGGAATGACGCCGAGCTTGATCTCGGGCTGGCCGAACTGAGCATTGTCGGCCGCAAGCACGATGTCGCACATCATCGCCAGTTCGCAGCCGCCGCCGAGCGCGTAGCCTGCGACCGCGGCAACCAGCGGCTTGCGAAAGCGGCCGAGCCGGTCCCAGGGCGTGATGAAATCGTCGACATAGGTACCGGGATAAGAGAGGGGCTCCATCTCCTTGATGTCGGCCCCGGCGGCGAAGGCTTTGTCCGAACCAGTCAGGAGCACGCAACCGATGCTCTCATCGGTCTCCCAGCCATCCAGCACCTCATTCATTTCCTTGAAGAGTTGGGAGTTCAGCGCGTTCAGCGCCTTGGGCCGATTGAGTGTGATGATGCCGACGCGGCCTTCGACTTCTGCCAAAATGGTTTCATAAGCCATGCGCGTTCCTCCGATTGGCTCTTTGCTATCGAAGGGCGGGGGCGGCCGCAATCTCAGCGCTGACAGACCGGGCAGTAATAAGTCGTGCGGGCATTCTGCACGATTGCCTTGACGGTGCCGCTGCAACCGCGCGTCGGACAGCGCACGCCTTCCCGGTCATAAACCCGGAAACGGTGCTGGAACATGCCGAGTTCGCCATCGGTCTTGCGGTGATCGCGCAGCGACGACCCACCCGCCTCGATCGCGGTCTCGATGACCTTGCGGATCGCGGGAACGAGGCGTTGCGCAGCTTCCGTGGGTGCGCCCTTGCGGTCCGCCAACACGCCTGCGGGCTTCTTCGGCGACAGATGCGCGCGGTGCAGCGCCTCCGAGACATATATATTGCCGAGGCCCGCCACGATGCGCTGATCGAGAAGTGCCGCCTTCAGGCTGGTCTTGCGCCCTGCGCAGGCGGAGGCGAGATAGCCGGGCGTCAGTTCCTCGCCGAGCGGCTCGGGAGGCCCTTGAAGAGCGCGTGCTCGCCAAGCGTCGCGGTGCCGCTCATCAGCATGGCGCCGAAGCGGCGCGGATCGTTGAAGGTCACGGTCGCGCGCGGCGCGAGATGGAAAACAACATGATCATGCACGGATGCGACCGAGCGCGGATACATGAACTCGCCAGGCGAAGTCTCCTCGTTACCAAGCAGCACCCGGAACGAGCCAGACATGCCGAGATGCATGATCAGCGTCTCGCCTTGATCGAGATCGGCGAGCAGATATTTCGCGCGGCGGCGGAGGGCTTCGATCTTCCTGCCCCGCATGCGTTCGGCGAAGCGCTCGGGAAACGGCCAGCGCAGGTCAGGACGCCGCACCTCGATCCGCTCGATGGTGGCGCCTTCCATCACCGGTACAAGGCCGCGGCGAACCGTCTCGACTTCGGGTAATTCGGGCATTTTTAGTAACGCTACTTCCCGCCGGATCCGCTGCGGTGATAGCGAAAGGCCAGCCTCCGGGCTATGGTCGCGCGCAATTTCCATGGAACCCCGATGACTTCCGAGCACTCGACCCATTTCGGCTTTCGCGACGTGCCGCTCACCGAAAAGCAGCGCATGGTCGACGACGTCTTTCATTCGGTCGCAGGCCGCTACGACCTGATGAACGACCTGATGTCGGCCGGAATGCACCGGGCCTGGAAGGACGCATTGATCTCGAAAATGCGCCCGCCGCTCGGAGATCAGAAATTCCGGGTGCTCGATGTCGCAGGCGGCACCGGCGATATCGCGTTTCGCATCATCGAAGCCGGCGGCAGCGGCGCGGAAGTGACCGTCGCCGACATCAATGGCGACATGCTCACGGTCGGCCGCGAGCGCGCAATTGCGCGCAACATCGATCATGTAGTGCGCTTTGCCGAGGCGAACGCAGAATCGCTCCCCTTCCCTGGCAAGCACTTCGACGCGGTGACCATCGCTTTCGGCATTCGCAACGTGCCGCGCATTCCGGTAGCGCTGAAAGAAATGCATCGCGTCATGAAAACCGGCGGGCAGTTCTTCTGCCTCGAATTCAGCAATGTCGATCTGCCGGGGCTGGATGCGATTTACGACGCTTATTCCTTCCGCGCGATCCCGGAGATCGGACGTCTGGTTACCGGCGACCGCGAGGCCTATCAGTATCTCGTGGAATCGATCCGGAAATTTCCGGACCGCGATGCGTTTGCGAAGCTCATTCGCGATGCCGGTTTCTCGCGCGTGACCGCGACGCCGATGAGCGGCGGCATCGTCGCGCTGCATTCCGGCTGGAAGCTCTGATCTTGCTGTCCGCGGCTGTTCACTTTTTCCGCCTCGCCCGCACCGGCTTCGTGTTTGCACGCGAAGGCGTGCTCGGACTGATCGATCCGGCGATGCTGCCGCCGGGAGCGGCGCCCTTCGTGCGTATCGCGCGCCTGTTCGAGCGGCGCGGAGCGGGCTCCAGCGGAGCGCGGCTGGTTACAGCATTGACGAAGCTCGGCCCTTCTTATGTGAAGCTCGGCCAGTTTCTTGCGACCCGGCCCGACGTGGTCGGCGCGCAGATCGCGCGCGACCTCGAAGCGCTACAGGACAAGATGCCGCCGTTCGAACAGGGCACGGCAGAACGCATCGTTGCCGAGGCGCTGGGGCGGCCGGTTTCCGAGCTCTACGCCTCGTTTGGGCTGCCGGTTGCAGCGGCTTCCATCGCGCAGGTGCATCGCGCCGATTACGTCAAGGACGGGGTCACGATTCCGGTTGCGGTCAAGGTGTTGCGTCCGGGCGTTGGCGCCCGCTTCAAGCGCGACCTTGAAACCTTTTTCTTTGCCGCGCGGACGGCGGAAGCGCGCGACCCGGAAGCGCGGCGGCTGCGGCTCGTTGCGACCGTCGAAACGCTGGCGCGTTCTGTCACGATGGAAATGGACCTGCGCCTCGAAGCGGCGGCTCTTTCCGAACTTGCCGAAAACACCAAGGACGACCCCGATTTTCGCGTTCCGAAAGTCGAATGGGACCGCACCGCGCGCACGGTGCTGACGACGCAGTGGATCGACGGCATTCCGCTGAACGACCGTGAACGGCTGGTCGCCGAGGGGCATGATCTGGTCCGGCTTTCGCGCGTCATCATTCAGAGCTTTTTGCGCCAGGCGATCCGCGACGGCTTCTTTCATGCCGACCTTCATCCGGGGAATCTTTTCGTCGATGCCGGCGGCAATCTGGTCGCGGTCGATTGCGGCATCATGGGGCGGCTTGGACTGAAGGAGCGGCGCTTCCTCGCGGAAATTCTCTACGGCTTCATCACCAAGAACTGGCTGCGCACCGCGCAGATTCATTTCGAGGCGGGCTACGTGCCGTCCCATCACTCGGTCGAGGATTTTGCGCAGGCGATCCGCGCGATCGGCGAACCGATCCACGACCGGCCCGCGCATGAAATCTCGATGGCGAAGCTCTTGACGCTTTTGTTCGAGGTGACGTCGCTGTTCGACATGCGGACGCGGCCAGAACTTCTGTTGCTGCAAAAAACCATGGTGGTGGTCGAAGGGGTCGCGCGCACGCTCGATCCGCATCTCGATATGTGGACGACCGCCGAGCCCGTGGTGCGCGAATGGATCGAGCGCCATCTCGGACCCATCGGGCGGATCGGAAACGCGGCGAGCGAGCTTTCCGGGATTGCGCGGCTTGTCACCGACGCGCCGCAGCTCATGACCCGTGCTGCGGCAGCCTTCGAGCGCTTCGACGAACAGACCCGAGAGGGGCTCGTGCTCGCGCCGGAAACGGTCGATGCCATCGGAAGGGCGGAGGCCAAACACTGGCGCTGGGCGACGCTTGCGCTCTGGGCGATTGCCGCGATTCTCGCGATCTGGCTCTTTCAGTAGTCCTGCAATATCCCTTGCCGTTAACGCTGCCGCGTTTGCCGATTGGCAGCGGAACAATTGCATGCAATTATACAGAGAAGTTCTGATAATTGAGGCCTGCCCGGCACCGGGCCGGAGTTTTGCGTTTCGTCATGCCGCTGCAAGGCAAGAAAATCCTGCTTGTCATCGCCGGAGGGATCGCGGCCTATAAAAGCCTCGACCTGATCCGCCGTCTGCGCGAGCGCGGCGCGAAAGTGCGCGTGATCATGACGCGCGCGGCGCAGGAATTCGTGACACCGCTTGCGGTCGGCGCGGTCGCGGGCGAGCGGCCTTTCACCGAACTCTTCGATCTTTCCGCCGAATTCGACATCGGACACATCCGGCTTGCGCGCGAGCCGGACTTGATCGCGGTCGCGCCCGCGACCGCGGATTTCATGGCGAAGCTCGTGCACGGACGCGGCGACGATCTCGCGTCCACGGTATTGCTCGCGACCGACCGGCGGATTTTGCTCGCGCCCGCGATGAACCCCGCGATGTGGGCAAATCCCGCGACGCGCCGCAACGCAGAGCGTCTTGCCGCCGATGGCGTTGCCTTCGTTGGACCGGAAGCGGGAGAAATGGCCGAAAGCGGCGAGCGCGGCGTCGGGCGCATGAGCGAGCCGCTTGCGATCGTCGCGGCAGTTGAAAAGAACCTCTTCGATCTGCCGGCGCGCGACGCGCTCGCGGGCAAGAAAATCGTCGTGACCTCGGGCCCGACGCGCGAACCGATCGATCCGGTGCGCTACATCTCCAATCATTCTTCCGGCAAGCAGGGCCACGCGCTTGCGCGCATGGCGGCACAGGCGGGCGCGGAAGTCGTGCTCGTTTCAGGCCCGGTCAGCCTGCCCGATCCATCGGGCGTAAAAACCGTTCACGTCGAGACCGCAGCACAGATGCTGCAAGCAACCGAAGCGGCGTTGCCCGCGGATGCCGCGATCTTCGCGGCAGCCGTCGCCGACTGGCGCGTGGCAAACGAAGCCACGCAGAAGATGAAGAAAGAAGCGGGACAACTGCCCGCGCTCTCCTTCACAGAAAACCCGGACATCCTTGCCACCATCTCGCGGCACTCGAATTTGCGCCCGCGGCTCGTCATCGGCTTTGCCGCCGAGACGGAAAACCTGATTGATAACGCGCGGAAGAAACTGATGAAGAAAGGCTGCGACTGGATCGTCGCAAACGATGTCTCGACCGGCACCGCCACTTTCGGCGGCGCCTCGAACGAGGTGCATATCGTCACGCAGGACAACGTCGATTCCTGGCCGATGCAAAGCAAGGACGCGGTTGCGGCAGGGCTGGTCAAGAAAATCGCGGCACATCTCGGAGGCGCACGATGAGCGCAATCGCTTTCACCCGGCTCGCTCATGCGGAGGATCTTCCGCTGCCCGAATATGCGACGCCGGGTGCTGCCGGGATGGATCTCGTTGCCGCCGTTCCCGAAAACGCGCCGCTCGTCATCCCGCCGCGCGGACGCGCCGCGGTGCCGACCGGACTTGCGCTTGCGATCCCGCAAGGTTTCGAGGGCCAGGTTCGCCCGCGCTCGGGGCTCGCGTTGAAGAACGGCGTTACGGTGCTGAATGCGCCGGGCACGATCGATTCCGATTATCGCGGCGAGGTGAAGGTCATTCTCCTCAACACGAACGACGAAGCCTTCGAGATTTCGCGCGGCATGCGGATTGCGCAGATCGTGTTCGCTCGCGTCGAACAACTGACATTGCAGGAAGTGTCCTCGCTCGACGACACCGCGCGCGGCAGCGGCGGCTTCGGTTCGACCGGGGTTCAGTCGTCACGAAAGACTGCTTGAGACAAAGTGTTGGGGGAAGAGTTTTAGCGCCATGGCCCGTCTGTCCGAAAAGAGCCTGCTTGCCGTCGCCGCCGTTGTCGATGTCGCGCTGCATTCGCGCGGCGCACCGGTCGCCGCCAAAGCTTTAGCCGAACGGCACGATCTGCCGCCGCGTCATCTGGAGCCTGTGCTGCAGGCGCTCGTGCATGCCGGCATTCTGAAAGGCGTGCGCGGGCCGCGCGGCGGCTACGAACTCGCACGTGAGCGCCGCCGTATCTCGGTCGCGGAAATTTCGCAGGTCGCAGAAAATTCCGAATCGGCAGCCAAGGACAACAAGCCCTCGGTTGTCACGAATGTCATTGCACCGGCACTCGCGAAAGCCGAACAGGCCTTCGAAGTCGCGCTCGCGGAAATTACGATCGACGCCCTGTGCCGCGAAGCCGAACGCGCCGGCATCAACGAAACCACCGCGTCGGCAGACTTCAACATATAACTTTTGTAATTATTTCGCTTCATCGACTTGGCACGGTGAATATGCTAGGCCGCCCGCACGTTTGATGATTTCGTGTGGAGCGAGAAGCGCATGTCGAAGCCCGGCCGCGGAAAGATTTTCAACTCAATCACCGAAACGATCGGCAACACGCCGCTGGTGCGCCTGAAGCGGCTGCCCGAATCGCGCGGCGTGAAAGCGAACATTCTCGCCAAGCTCGAATTCTTCAATCCCATCGCGTCGGTGAAGGATCGCATCGGCGTCTCCATGATCGACGCAATGGAGAAAGCCGGCGTCCTGAAGAAAGACACGGTGCTTGTCGAGCCGACTTCGGGCAATACCGGCATTGCGCTCGCCTTCGTCGCGGCCGCGCGCGGCTACCGGCTTATTCTCGTCATGCCCGAATCGATGTCGCTCGAGCGGCGCAAGATGCTCTCGCTTCTGGGTGCCGAACTTGTGCTGACGGAAGCCGCGCAAGGCATGCGCGGCGCGGTCGGCAAGGCCGAAGAGATCATCGCGCAACTGAAAAACGCGGTCATGCCGCAGCAGTTTCGCAACCTCGCCAATCCCGCCATCCACCGCGAGACGACGGCAGAAGAAATCTGGAACGATACCGGCGGCGAGGTCGACGCCTTCGTGGCCGGCGTCGGCACCGGCGGCACCATCACGGGTGTCGCGCAGGTGCTGAAGCCCCGGAACAAGTCGCTGAAAGTGTTTGCGGTGGAACCTGAAGACAGCCCGGTGCTTTCCGGCGGTCAGCCCGGGCCCCACAAAATTCAGGGAATCGGCGCGGGCTTCATCCCGGAAGTGCTGGACCGCGGCGTCATCGACGAAGTGGTGACGGTCGGCAACCAGACCGCGTTCGAAACCGCTCGCGCACTGGCGCGGCTCGACGGCATTCCGGGGGGAATCTCCTCGGGTGCCGCGATCGCCGCGGCGCTCGAGATCGGCGCGCGGCCGGAATTTGCAGGCAAAAACATTGTCGCAATCGTGCCGAGCTTTGCGGAGCGCTACCTCTCGACAGCACTTTTCGAAGGTCTCTGAGGCCCGCGCGAAACCGCTTCTGCCCCTTGTCCTTCGGGGGGTAGAGTGACCTGATTCGTGGCCGCGGCGGCCGCGAACTTCGGATCCTGCGTTGCGCAAGGAACCCGAGCGGAAGAGGGCAATCATCGCAACCATGCCGGAAGCGGCGAAAACCGGCACATCGCGAGCGGGAAACAGTCTCCCGCCGGCGACCGGGCGAAAACAGCGCGTGGCCATGGCCGGGCTCACGCTCTCCCTTGCGCTTGCCCTTATGCTAGCGCCTGCGCGCTTTGCCTTTGCGCAGGACGGTCTGATCGACCGCGCCATCGCGTTCGGCGAGGCCCTCACCCGACAACAGATCACGTCGCTCGCCCTCACCCTTGGCATTTTGCTCTTCGCGGTCGTCACCGCGATTGCGCTCCTGCGTTCGCGCACGCGTGCTGCCATCGAACGCGCAGAAGCCAAACGCGAGATCGCACGGCTTCGCGCGGAAGCCGACCGCATGACGGCGCTTCTTCTTTCCGAGCCGCAGGTCGTGGTGATCTGGCGGAATCTCACGAGCGAACCGGTCGTGCTCGGCGAAGTCGCGCCGATCAGCGGGCTTGAATCCTCGCGCAGAATTCTCGCCTTTGGCGCATGGCTCGGCGCGGAGCCAGCCTCGATGCTCGAGAACGCAGTCGAGGCGCTGCGCAAGCGCGGGCAAGCCTTCGGCTTTTCGATTCTGACGCCGCGCGGAAGGCATGTCGAAGCCGAAGGCAGGCCGGTGGGCGGCGTCGCGGTCTTGCGGCTGCGCGACGTCACCGGCGCGAAGCGCGATCATGCAGCCGTCGTCACCATGCACAAGCAGCTCGAGGACGAGATCGAGCTCGTGCGCAATCTTCTCGAACTCATGCCGGCTCCGATGTGGATCCGCAACGCCGAAGGCAAGCTCGTCTTCGCAAACCGTGCTTACGCGGCGGCTGTGGAGGTCGCCGATCCCGACGAGATAACAGCGCGCAATCTCGAACTGCTCGATCAGCCGGTGCGCGCGGAAGTTTCCCGCGCGCGCGGCGAGGACGGCACCTTCCACCGCCGGGTGCCTGCGATCGTCGCCGGCAAACGCCGCACGCTCGAAGTGTTCGAGGCAGCCGCCAAGCGCGGCGCTGCCGGCATTGCGCTCGACGTTACCGAAACCGAAATCGCGCAGAGCGAGATCGCGCGCATCAACGAAGCGCACCGGCGCACGCTCGACCAGATGCCGACCGCGGTCGCAATCTTCGGCGCGGACAGGCGGCTCGCCTTCTATAACGCGGCCTATCTGTCGCTGTTCAAGCTCGACGCCGCCTTTCTCGAAGGGCAGCCGGACGACTCCATGGTGCTCGACCGGCTCCGCGCGCAACGCTGCGTGCCGGAGACGAGCGACTTCCGCGGCTTCAAGCTGCAACTCCACGACGCCTATTCGTCGGTCGATCCCAAACACATGCTCTGGCATTTGCCCGACGGGCGTTCGCTCAGGCTTGCGATCAGCCCCAACGCACAAGGCGGCGTGACCTATCTCTTCGACGACGTTTCCGAAGGCTATGCGCTCGCAAGCCGCTTTTCTTCACTCGAAACGACGCAAAGCGAAACGCTCGACGCGCTCGCCGAAGCCGTCGCCGTGTTCGGCGTCGATGGCCGGCTGCAACTGCATAACCGCGCGTTCCAGACCTTGTGGAAATTCACCGACGCCGATCTCGCCGACAAGCCCGCGGTCGATGCGGTGCGGCGGCTGTGCCGGCAGATCGAACCCGGCAGCAACGACGTATGGAGCGAGGTGGAGCGCGCCGTCACCACCGTCAGCGAGCGGCGCATCATCGGCAAGCGGCTCGAATTGGCGAATGCGCAGGTCTTCGATTGCACGGTGCTGCCGCTACCCGATGGCGGCAATCTCGTCACCTTCCGCAACGTGAGCGACACCGTGCGTGCGGAGCGCATCCTGCGCGAGCGCAATGCGGCGCTGATTGCGTCCGATGCGATCCGCGATACCGTGATCCGCTATATCTCGCACGATCTTCGCTCGCCTTTGAACAACATCTCCGGCTATGCGCAGTTTCTCGGTACTTCGGAAGCCGGGCCGCTCAGCGAGAAGCAGCGCGAATATCTCGGACATATCTCCGCTTCCAGCGGCGAACTGCTCTCGATCATCGATGGCCTGCAGCTTGCGATCCTGGATGCCGGCGGCAAGAACATGCCGGCGGCACAGGTCGAGGTGCGCAAGCTCCTCGATTTCGTCGCCGACGACGCCAAGAGCCGGCTTGCCGAGAAGCAGCTTTCGCTCGTCATCGATGTCGCGGCCGGCATCGGCTCCTTCTCCGCCGACGAAACGCGGGTGCGGCAGGTCTTGCAAAATCTGGTCGCCAATGCCGCCGCCCACTCGCCGCGCGGCGAAACCATCGGGCTTGCGGTAGAGCGGCGCCAGCAGGCGATCCTGTTTCACGTTTCAGACCGGGGACCCGGCATCCCGCGGGACGTGCAGGACCGGCTGTTCCAGAATCTGGAGACGCTGCCGATCGACTCGACCCATCGCGGCGCGGGGCTCGGCCTCTCGCTGGTGCGCTCGGCCATGAAATTGCAGGGCGGCGACGTGATGATCGACTCCGAGCCAAACCGGGGTACTGTGATTACCTGCGTATTTCCGTTAGTGCCTCCGGACACGAAAAACAGCCCCGCCAGCACCGCATGAGCGCGACGCATAAAACCTGGGAAACCGTCCTTTCCAGCGAAACCGCAACCCGGGATCTCGCGCGCGATATCGCCTTCGCGCTGCGGCCGGGCGACGTCGTCGCGCTTGGCGGCGAACTGGGTGCGGGAAAATCCGCGCTCGCCCGCGCCATCATCCGCACGCTTGCCGGAAACGACGAACTCGAAGTGCCGAGCCCGACCTTCACGCTGATGCAGCTTTACGAGTTGCCGCGCTTTCCGGTCGTTCATGCCGATCTCTATCGCGTAAATACGCTCGCCGAACTTTCCGAGCTCGGCTGGGAAGAAGCCTCCGTCGATGCCGCGGTACTCGTGGAATGGCCGGAACGCGCGGGACCGCTCCTGCAGGCGGAAAGGCTCGAAGTGGCGCTCTCCCTCGCCCCCGAACTCGGCCCCACGCAACGGCTCGTGTCGCTCACCGGCTTCGGCAGCTGGAGCGAGCGGCTCGCGCGCATTCGCGCCGAGCATTCCGTGCTCGAATCCGCGGGCTTCGCCAATGCGCGGCGCGTTCATGTGCAGGGTGACGCCTCGACGCGAAGCTATGAGCGGCTTTATCTCGGCGAAGAAACCGCGATCCTGATGAAGTCTCCCGTCAGCAAGGACGGGCCGGTCATCCGCAACGGGCGGACCTATGGCGAAATCGCCAAGCTTGCGCAGGATGTAAAACCCTTCATTGCGATGTCGCGCGGTTTGCGCATGCGCGAACTGTCGGCGCCGGAAATCTATGCGGCCGATCTCAGCAACGGGCTCCTTATCCTCGAAGACCTCGGCGTCGAAGGGGTCGTCAGCGATCCTCCCGCCCCGATCGAGGAACGCTATGCGGCTGCGATCGACGTGCTGGTCGCGCTCCACAAGCAAGAGCTGCCGCAGCGGCTGCCGGTCGCGCCGCGGATCGAATACGAAATTCCCCGCTACGATCTCGATGCGCTGCTGATCGAAGCCGATCTCCTGATCGACTGGTACATCCCGCATTGCAAGCCGGGCGCGCCGGTCGATGCCGCCACGCGCGAGAACTTCCGTGCGCTCTGGCGCGAGGCGCTGCTCGATCCGTTGAGCCAGCCGCCGACGTGGGTCTTGCGCGACTACCACTCGCCGAACCTGATGTGGCTCCCCGAACGCGACGGCATCAAGCGGATCGGGATCCTCGACTTCCAGGACGCGCTGATCGGGCCGCGCGCATACGATGTCGCCTCGCTCCTGATGGATGCGCGCGTCACGGTCAACGAAGACATGGAGATGCGGTTGCTTGCGCGTTACGCCGCCGGCATGTTCGCGGCCGACTCCTCGTTCGATCCGGCGCGCTTTGCCTCGCAATATGTCGCGATGGGCGCGCAGCGCGCGACCAAAATTCTCGGCATCTTCGCGCGGCTGAACCAGCGCGATGGCAAGCCGCAATATCTCGCGCATATGCCGCGGGTATGGGGTTATCTGACGCGCGCACTCGAACATCCGTCGCTCGCCGCGATCAAGGACTGGTACGCGGTCCATGTGCCGCCGCCGCCGAACCTGACGCCGCCGATTCCTACGGATGAAGAGGCGCTCCTTGAACTCCTCGAAGCGCAGATCGCGAAGGCCTCGCTTTGAGCAAGGCGGATATCGATACCGCGATGGTGCTCGCGGCGGGTTTCGGCAAGCGTATGCTGCCGCTCACCCGCTCCATCCCAAAGCCCATGGTGAAGGTCGATGGGCAAACTCTGATCGACCGCGTGCTCGACCGGATCGAACAGGCCGGCATTAGCCGCGCGGTGGTCAACGCGCATTATTGCGGCGACGTGCTGATCGAACATCTTTCGTCGCGCAAAACGCCGCGCATTGAAATTTCCGACGAGCGCGACGCGCTCCTCGATACCGGCGGTGGGGTCGTGCGCGCGCTGCCGAAGCTCGGCAGCAAGCCGTTTCTGCTCGTCAATTCCGATACGATCTGGATCGAAGGTGCTTCACCCAACCTGCCGCGCCTGATCGGGCATTACAACGCAGAGCGCATGGATGCGCTCCTGCTGCTCGCATCCACCGCGGGCGCTGTTGGTTATAGCGGTCCGGGCGATTTCACGATGGACCCGGAAGGTCTGCTCACGCGGCGCGAAGAACGGGAAGTCGCGCCGTTTGTTTACGCCGGAGCGGCCGTGCTGCACCCGCGTCTCTTCGACGATGCGCCGGAAGGTGCGTTTTCGCTCGTCCGCTCCTTCGCGAAAGCAGAAGCGGCCGGAAGGCTTTTTGGACTCAGGCTCGACGGAACCTGGATGCATGTGGGGACGCCGGAGGCGATTCCCGCCGCAGAGGATGCGATCCGCCGCAGCAGCGCGTAATCTCGCCTCCCGATGAGCGCCGCCCCTCGCGTCTTCACCATTCCGCCGACCGCGCCGTTTCTACGAACGCTGGCGCGCGGCATTCTCGACGGTCAAGTGATCGCGGGCTTTGCGCCGCGCGAAACACCGGAGCTTCTTGCAAGCCTCACAATTTATTTGCCGACACGGCGTGCCGCTCGCGCGCTCGCCGGAATTTTTCTCGAGGAAACCGGATCGCGCGCGCTGCTGTTGCCGCGGATCGTGCCGCTCGGCGATGTCGATGAAGATGCTTTCGCCTTCGAGGCCGGAGACCTCGCGCCGTTGCCGCCGGCGATTTCCGCAGGCGAGCGCAGGCTCGCGCTTGCAACATTGGTACAGCGCTTCGCGGCGAAGGAATTTCCGCTGCTTTCAGCGTCTCCCGCCAATGCCATCGCACTTGCCGACGAGCTCGCGCATCTGATCGACGACTTCATCACCGCGGGACTTCCCTTCAGCGACGTCGGCGGCGCGGTCGAAGGCGAATTCGACCGCTATTGGGAACGCTCGCGCGACTTTCTCAAAATCGTCAGCGATCACTGGGACGCCTATCTCGGCGGGATCGGCAAAATGGACGCCGCGGCGCGGCGCGACCAGTTGCTGACCCGCGAAGCGGAGCGGCTTGCGAAAGGACATGGCGGGCCGGTAATCGCGGCGGGCTCGACCGGCACCGTGCCGAAGGTTGCCGAACTGCTCGCGGTGATTGCGAGGAGGGAAAACGGCGCGGTCGTGCTGCCGGGCCTGGATCAACTGCTCTCCAAGGAGACCTTTGCGCTGATCGGCGCAGAGCGCGAGCCCATGCCGGGGCACCCGCAGTTCGGACTGAAGCGGCTGATCGAGCGCATCGGCATTGCGCGCGAGGCGGTCGAACCGCTTGCGGCACCCTCGATGCCCGCGCGCGAAGCACTGCTTTCGCATGCTTTCGCGCCTTATGCGGAAGGTGCAATCGCACAGACGGCGGAGCCGCAGGCACTCCACGGCATCACACTCATCGAAGCGCAGGACGCGCGCGAGGAAGCCTTGGCCATTGCCATCGCGCTACGCGAGTCCCTGCACAAAGGCACCACGGCCGCGCTGATCACGCCCGATCGCGCGCTGGCGCGGCGGGTCTGCGCGGAGCTTTCGCGCTGGGAGATTGCGATCGACGATTCCGCGGGCATGCCGCTCGCGGACAGCGAGGCGGGACGCCTTGCGCGGCTGCTCGCGGAAGCCGCCGCGATCGACGCCGCACCTTCGGTGCTGCTGGCGCTGCTGCGTCATCCCTATTTGCGGCATCGCTTTGCCGCAGAAGACGTCGCCCTGCTGGAAATCTGCGCCTTGCGCGGGCTGCGGCCGGCGGGTGGTGCGAAAAACCTCTCGCAGATAATCGAGGCCGCGCGCGGGGCGGAATTCCACTATCGCGATCTGCGGGCCTCTGTCGCAAAGGAAGACTGGGAGCGCGCGAAAGCAATAGCTGCTTCGCTCGAAGCCCTGCTTTCTCCGCTGTTCGCGCTGCGCGAAGGCAACCGGAGTTTCGCCGATCTCGTGCAGGCCCATCGCGCGGCACTCGTCTCGGCACTCGCGGAAGATGCGCCGGAAGAATGCGAGGCGCTGATCGAAGCACTCGATATGTTAGGCGAAAGTGGCAACGCCGCACCGGCAATGCAGCTTTCCGATTACGCCGGGAGTTTTGCTGCTCTCATCCGCGAACATACGCTGCGGCCGCCTCAGGACGAAGACGCCCGCATCCGAATCCTCGGCCCGCTCGAAGCCCGCATGATCAACGCGGAACGCATCGTGCTTGGCGGGCTTTGCGAAGGCGTCTGGCCGCCGGAAGCGCATGTCGATGCCTGGCTCAACCGTCCGATGCGAAAGACGTTGAAGCTCGATCTGCCGGAACGGCGCATCGGGCTTTCCGCGCATGACTTCGTGCAGGCGGCGGGAACTGCGGAAATTTTTCTGGTGCGCTCGCGCAAGCAGGGCGGCGTCGAAACCATCGCTTCGCGTTTCCTGCAACGGCTGGAAGCCATCGCCGATCCCGGCGCGTGGCAGCAGGCGAAAGCAAGCGGGCAACGCTACCTTCAGCTTGCGCGCGGGCTTGAAGATGCTCCAGCGGCGGACCGACTCTCACCGCCGAAGCCGGCGCCGCGCGCCGATGCGCGGCCACGCCGCTTCAGCATGAGCGACATGCGCGATCTTACGCGCGACCCTTATTCCATCTTCGCGCGGAAGATCCTGCGCCTGAACCCGCTCGATGCCATCGACGAGGAGCCGGGTGCGGCCGAACGCGGCACGCTCATTCACGACATCATCGCGCAGTTCACCGAGCGGCATCCCGGCACGCTGCCGCCGCATGCGCTCAACGACATGATGGAAATCGGCCGGAAGGTTTTTGCACCGATGCAGAGTTATCCGGCGGCCTTCGCGATCTGGTGGCCGCGTTTCGAGCGCGCGGCGAAATGGTTCGTGGAGATCGAAGGCGAGCGGCGTAATCGAATCGAAGTCATTCACTCCGAAGTCGAGGGCAGAATAGAAATCGGAAGCGGCGCGGATCGCTTCACGCTGACCGCGCGCGCGGACCGGATCGAGGTCAATAAAGACGGCTCCATCGCCGTGCTCGATTTCAAGACCGGCACACCGCCGACCTATAAGGAAGCCATCCTCGGTTTCGAGCCGCAGCTATTGCTGGAGGCCGCAATCGCCCTTGCCGGGGGATTTCCGGGCATTGCCGGAACACGCCTTTCCGAAACCGGCGCGATCAAGATTTCCGGCGGACAGCCGCCCGGCCTCTTCAGGCCTTTCGAGTTATCCAGCCGTGCCGACTTCAAGGCCGTTGCCGAGCCGCGCAGCATCGCAGGCGACGATCACCTCACGATCGCTGCGCGCCACGCGATGGATGGTGCGGAACGATTGCTCCGACAATATGCCGATCCTGCGACGCCCTATCCTTTCGCGCCGCGCGTGCAAAGGCAGAAGGACTACAACGACTACGAACATCTCGCCCGCTTCAAGGAATGGTCGGAGGGCGGCGAGTGAACGACACGGCCCCGATTACGCCGCAGGCCGAAGCCTCCGATCCGCGCGTTTCCGCCTGGGTTTCGGCCAATGCCGGCTCCGGCAAGACCACGGTGCTCGTCCGCCGTGTGATCCGGCTCCTCTTCGAAGGCGTGCCGCCGGGCCGCATCCTCTGCCTCACTTACACAAAGGCAGCCGCCGCCCACATGGCGAACAAGGTGCTGAAAGAGCTTTCCGCCTGGGTACGGCTCGACGACGAGGCGCTGAACAAAGCCATTGCCGCCATCGAAACGAAGCCGCCGGATGCTGCGCGGCGCGCGCGGGCGCGCAGGCTCTTTGCGGCGGCCCTTGAAACGCCGGGCGGCCTGAAAGTGCAGACCATCCACGCCTTCTGCGATCGCGTGCTGCATATGTTTCCGGTCGAAGCAGAAGTCCCGGCCGGATTCGAGGTGCTCGACGAAGCAGGCGAGCGCGACCTGATCGAGAAAGCACGGATCGAAACGCTGCTCGAAGCAGGACGCAATCCGGATAGCGCGGCGGGACGCGCGCTGCGCTATTGCGTCGAAGCCAGCGGCGACGAAACCATCGAACAGGCGATCACGGAATGCTTGCGTGCCAAGCATCAGTTGAGACAAACGACCCGCAATCTCATCGCGGCGGCACTCGGTCTCTTGCCAGAAGAGACGCTCGCCTCCATCGAGAAGGAAATTTTTGAAGGGCCCAATCTGCCATGCTCGGAATGGGCTAGCGTGAGTCGGACACTGATTGAGTTTGGCGGATTCGCCGCGCGCATTGGTGTCAGCATCGAGACGGCCATCAATGCCCCCACGAATGAGGTTTCGGCACTTTACCTTAAATCATTCTTCAAAACGGACGGCAGCCCCCGCGAGCCGAAGGATTACGGCGCGGAGAAACTGCGAAACAGCAATACGGCGCTGTTCGAGCGACTAATCGCCGAAGGCGAACGAGCGATCGGTCTTCGTGACAAGCTTCGCGCCACACAGGAATGCGAACGCTCCTGCGCGTTGCTGACCCTCGCGCAGGGCGTCGTCGAACGCTACGAGAAAGCAAAGCAGCGCCGGGGCGTGCTCGATTTCGCCGATCTGGTCACGAAGACCGTTTCGCTCTTGGAGCGCGAGGAATCCGCCTGGGTGCACTACAAGCTCGATGGCGGCATCGAGCATATCCTGGTCGACGAAGCGCAGGACACGAGCCCCGAGCAGTGGCGCATCGTGGCGAAACTCGCGGAGGAATTTTTCGCGGGGCACGGTGCATCGGGGCGCTCGCGCTCGATTTTCGTCGTCGGCGATGAGAAACAGTCGATCTTCAGCTTTCAGGGCGCAGACCCGGCGCGCTTCGACGAGATGCGCCACGCCTTCGCCACGCAACTCCGCAACGCCGGCGACGTGCTGCGCGAACCGCGGCTGCAACGCAGCTATCGCTCGGCACCGAACGTGCTCCGCGCGGTCGATCACGTGTTTTCGTTTGAGGAAGCTCGCCGCGGCCTCTCCGCAAACGACACGCAGGGACCGCTACACGAAGCGGTGCGCCAGCAAGCGCCAGGCACGGTCGAAATCTGGCCGGCACTGAAAGCCGTGAAGGAAGCGGAAGACGAAGACGGCTGGGACAAGCCGCTCGACCTTCCGCGCCAGGCCTCCGCGAAAATGCGGCTCGCGCAGCAGATCGCAAAAGCGGTGAAGCACTGGACCACGGGCGGGCTGACGGTTACGGAGCGCGACAGGAACGAAGAGCCGCGTCCGGTGACGGCGGGCGACATCATCATTCTCGTACAAAGCCGCGGCACGCTGTTCGATGCAATCCTGCGGGCACTGAAGCAGGAAGACATCGATGTAGCGGGCGCGGACCGGCTGAAGCTCACCGAGAGCATCGCGGTCATGGACCTGATGGCGCTCGGCGACGCGCTTCTGCTCTCGCAGGACGATCTTTCGCTGGCCTGTGTTCTGAAGTCTCCGCTATTCAGCTTCGACGACGACGACCTGTTTGCACTCTGTCATGCGCGAAAGGGAACGCTCCTCGAAAGTCTGATGACGGTGCAAGACCGACCCGCTTACGCGCAAGCGGCTCGGACGATCCTGCGCTGGCAGGAACAGGCTGCGCATTTGCGTCCGTTCGATTTCTATTCGCGCGTCCTCGGCCGCGATGGGGGCCGCAAGAAGATGATCGCGCGGCTCGGTCCTGAAGCCGCCGACGCGCTCGACGAATTTCTGTCCGCGGCACTTGGCTATGAAAAGATGGAGACGCCGTCGCTGCAAGGCTTCCTGCGCTATCTGCGCCGTGCGGAAGCGGAAGTGAAACGAGATCTGGAAACGCAGAGCCCGCTCGTGCGCGTCATGACCGTGCATGGCGTGAAAGGACTGGAAGCGCCGGTCGTCGTGCTTGCCGATACGACGGCGCTGCCGCTTGCCAACAAGGAGCCTCGCGTGATCCCGCTGCATGCGGGAACGGATAATGAGCCTGTGTTGTTATGGACCGCGAGCAAGGACGAAAGCTCTGCCGTCAGCCGCGAAGCCAAGGGCCTCGTGCGCGATTCGCGTCTGAAGGAATACCGGCGGCTGCTCTATGTCGCGCTGACGCGCGCGGCGGACGTGCTCGTGGTTTGCGGCGCGCTCAACAAGAAGCAGGACGCCGCCGAAGCCGGCTCGTGGTACGATCTTGTCAGCCAATCGATCCTTGCCGACAGCGCCAACCTGACCGAACACGAAGTGCCTTACACGAACGACAAAGTGCTGCGCTGGTGCGCGACCGAACGGGTAGAGATGCCGCAAGCCGCACGAACGACGAAAGAGGCGGCAGAAACCGTCCCCTGGCTTGGCCAAGCCGCAGCGCCTCCGTCCCGCGATACGATAAGGCTGCGGCCGTCTTATGCGCGCGTAGCGCTCGCACCCGCTGCGCCCGCGACCCCAAACGCCTTCGGCGGAAAGCGCCGCGGCATCCTCCTGCATCGGCTGTTGCAATCGCTTCCCGATATCGCGGCTTCCGAACGGAACGCGGCGGCCCTTCGCTATCTCGCGCAGGCGGCACACGACCTGCCGCAAGTCACGCAGGAAGCGCTGGCGACCGAAGCAACCCGCGTTATCGCGCTTCCCGACTGCGCGGTTCTCTTCGGCGAGGGCAGCCTTGCCGAGCCGGAACTGATCGCGCGGGTGGATGCCGGTGAACGAACGATCGAGATCGCCGCACGCACCGACCGGCTCGCCGTGCGCGAAGACGCCGTGGTAATCGGCGACTTTAAAACGGATGCGCGCGTTCCCGCCACGCTCGACGAGGTGTCGCCGGCCTATGTCGAGCAGCTTGCCGCCTATCGCGCGGCACTCCGGGAGGCATTTCCGGGCCGCCCGGTTCGCGCGCTCCTCGTGTACACCGCAGGCCCGCGCGTCCTTGAAATTCCAGCGGAATCGCTCGATTCCGCCTGGCGCCGCGTGAAAACGCAGACGAGCCTTGCAATCGACGAAAGCGCGTCTTGACCCTGTGGCCGGGCAAACCTACCTATGCCCGACGAACAGGATTTTCTTTCCGATTTCAACGCTTGAAGAGGTCCATCATGGCCGTCGATAAAGTCTCCGACGCTTCTTTCGATAACGACGTGCTCAAGTCGAGCGAGCCGGTGCTCGTGGACTTCTGGGCGGAGTGGTGCGGGCCGTGCCGCCAGATCGCGCCTGCGCTCGAGGAAATTTCCGGCGCGAACAGCAAGGTGAAGATCGTCAAGATCAACGTCGATGAAAACCCGAACGTGGCGTCGAAATACGGCATCATGTCGATTCCGACGCTCATGATCTTCAAGAACGGCGAGATGGCCTCGCGCTTGATCGGCGCTTATCCGAAGGCGAAGATCGAGCAGTGGATCGAAACCACGGTCTGAGCCGATACGATTTACAGAACCACAATCCGGAGCGTTTCTCGAAAGAGAAGCGCTCCGTTTCTTTTTTGAGACCGGGACACCGCGTTATTGCGGCGGCGTTTCGTTTGCCGCGAGCACCTCGCCCGCAAGATAGAGCGAGCCCGTGATCAGAACGCGCGGCGGCGTGGAAAGCCCGAGCGTCTTCACGCGATCCAGCGCATCGATCAGCCCTTCCGCCGCTTCGCCGGCGATGCCGGCGTGCTTTGCGGCTTCCGCAATCTTGGACGCAGGACGCGAGGCTTCCCCCGGCGGCGATACGCCGAAAACCTGGCGGGCAATGCCTGCGAAGCGCGCGAGAAAATCTTCCGCACTTTTGGTCGTCAGCATTCCAATAATCAGCACCAGGGGACGCGGGCTGCGCTCCTCCATTTCGCCGATCGCAGCTGCCACCGCATCGGCGCCAGCGGTGTTGTGCCCGCCATCGAGCCAGAGCTCGGCGCCTTCCGGCAATCTTGATGCGAGCTTCCCGCCGGAAAGGTTCTGCATGCGCGCGGGCCAGTCGGCCTTCTGCAATCCGGCTTCGATCGCGCTGACCGGGATGTCGAGCGACGCAATCGCGCGCAAGGTTGCGACGGCCGTGCCCGCATTTTCGATCTGATGCCGGCCGAACAGCCGCGGCCGCGGCAGATCCAAGAGCCCCTGCTCATCGGAATAAACGAGCCGCCCTGCCTCTTCGGTTGCGTGCCAGTCTTCGCCCGAGATGAAGGTGCGGGCGCCTGCGCGCTGTGCCGCGCGATCAAGCACCGCAAGCGCCACTTCGTCCTGCCGCGCGATGATGGCAGGCACGTTGCGTTTGAAAATGCCCGCCTTCTCCGCGGCGATCTTGTCGATCGTGCTGCCGAGATATTCGGTGTGATCGACGGATACCGGTGTGACAACGCTCGCAAGCGGACGCTCGATCACATTGGTCGCGTCCAGCTTCCCGCCGAGGCCTACTTCGAGCAGGAGCACGTCGGCAGGATTGCGCGCAAACAACAGCATCGCCGCAGCGGTCGTAATCTCGAAGAATGTGATCTCGCCGCCATTGTTTGCGCGCTCGGCTTCCTCGAGTGCGGCGGCAAGCATATCGTCTTTCACGATATGGCTCGCGCCCGGCGCGCCGATGCGGATCCGCTCGTTGAAATGCACGAGATGCGGTGAAGTATATACGTGCACCGACTTCCCGGCCGCTTCGAGGATCGCGCGCAGAAAGGTAACGGTCGAGCCCTTGCCGTTGGTGCCGCCGACATGAATCACCGGCGGTAGCTTGCGCTGCGGATTGCCGAGCGCTTCCAGAAGCCGGTTCAGGCGCCCGAGCGAAAGATCGATCCGCTTCGGATGAAGTGCACCAAGTCTCGCGAGTACGAGATCGGCCGCCGAAGGCGGGCGCGTCTGTTCGTTCACTCCGCCACCGCGGGGAGCGGCGCGACGGGCGGCATCACGGGATCGCTCTTCTGTCCAGCTTTGGTCATGAGACGGCAAAGACGCGCGAGCGTTTTGCGCATCTCGTGCCGGTGCACGACCATATCCACCATGCCGTGATCGCGCAGATATTCCGCGCGCTGAAAGCCGGCGGGAAGTTTTTCGCGGATAGTCTGCTCGATCACGCGCGGGCCGGCGAAGCCGATCAGCGCGCCCGGCTCCGCAATCTGCACGTCGCCGAGCATGGCGTAAGACGCGGTGACGCCGCCGGTGGTCGGGTTGGTCAAGACGACGATGTAGGGTTTCTTTGCATGACGCAGCCGCTGCACCGCGACGGTCGTGCGCGGCATCTGCATCAGCGAAAGGATACCTTCCTGCATGCGTGCGCCGCCGGACGCGACGAAAAGAATGAACGGCGCTTTCTTCTCGACCGCGGTTTCGAGGCCGCGGATCACCGCCTCGCCCGCCGCCATGCCGAGCGAACCGCCCATGAAATCGAAATCCTGCACGGCGACGACCGCCGGCACGTCTTCAAGCTTGCCGTAGCCGATCTTCACCGCATCCTGCATGCCGGTCTTGCTGCGCGCATCCTTGATGCGGTCGGCGTATTTTCTTTCGTCGCGGAATTTCAGCGGATCGGCGGCCACACCCGGCACCGCAACATCGATCCAGGTTTCGTTATCGAAGGTCGCTTTCAGGCGCGCGGTAGCGCCCATGCGCATGTGATAGTTCGAGCCGGGGATCACCCACTGGTTCGATTCCACATCCTTGTGAAATACGAGCTGGCCGGTTTCCGGGCATTTGATCCAGAGGTTCTCCGGCACATCGCGGCGCGAGAGAAAGGATCGGATTTTCGGACCGACGTTGGATATCCAGTTCATGACCGGGCTCCCGACGAATTGGTTGGTTGCATTATATAGGGTGCAGGCTGGCCGATAAAACCAGGGCCTATTCCGCCGCCTGACGGCGCGCGGAACGCACGCCTTCGGCGAGTTTTTCGACGAGGCCGGTAACGGCCTTGACGGTGTTTGCGGTTGCGCGGCCTTCTGCGTCGAGGCTCGTGCGGATCGCCTCGACCAGCGCGGAACCGACGACGGCACCGTCCGCGCCCGAGGCGATCGCGCGGGCATGTTCCGGCGTTTTCAACCCGAAGCCGACGGCAATCGGAAGTCCGGTATGGCGCTTGATGCGCGCAACCGCTTCGACGACTTTCGGCGTGTCGGGCGCCGCCGCGCCCGATACGCCCGCGATCGAAACGTAATAGACAAAGCCCGAAGTGTTCTTCAGTACTGCGGGAAGACGCTTGTCGTCGGTCGTCGGCGTCGAGAGGCGGATGAAATTGATGCCCGCCTTCATCGCGGGCAGACAAAGCTCTTCGTCTTCTTCCGGCGGCAGATCGACCACGATCAGGCCATCAACGCCGGCTTCCTTCGCGTCCTTCAAAAACGTATCGACGCCGTAGATATAGATCGGGTTGTAATAGCCCATGAGCACGATCGGCGTCGTGTTGTCGCCTTCGCGGAAGGCGCGCACCATGGCGATGGTTTTCTTCAGCGACTGGCCACCTGCGAGCGCGCGTAACGATGCCGCCTGAATCGGCGGGCCGTCGGCCATCGCATCGGTGAAGGGCACGCCGAGCTCGACGATGTCGGCGCCGGCTTTCGGCAGCGCTTTGAGGATCGAAAGGGAGGTCTCGTAATCGGGATCGCCCGCCGTGACGAAGGTCACGAGCGCGGCACGACCTTCGACGCTGAGTTGCTTGAAGCGGGTATCGATGCGGGTCACTGCGGTCATTTGGGCGGGATCGCCTTGATCAGGATTTCGCGCACCACTTTATCCGGGCAGCGCACGGGATATGTCACGAAGGCGACCCTTTCCTTGGTGTCGCGATCAACGAAGCTCGTAGTAACCTTGAGGTAGCCGCCATCGCGCTCGAAGATATTTTCTTCGTTCAGCGCAAACTTGCGGCGGCCGTCGGTCTCAAGGCCGGTGCAGGTCGAAATCTGTTTCTCGGCATTGAAGGTGCAGCTACCGGACGTGTCGACCGAGAGCTTCTTCTTCATGCGCGCAATCGGCTGATTGAGCACGGTGAAGAAACCGCCGTCGGCGAAATGCACCGAGAAGCCCGACTGGCAGAAGGCCTCGACCACGGCAGGCGCGATTTTTTCGGTCGGATAGACCCATGCGCCTTCCTTGATCGGATTCTCGCTGAAGCGTTCCTGCGCATAGCCCGCAATCACGCCCGCGCCGATCAGCGCGGGAGCAAGCAGGACTTTCGCGAGGAGGCGCTTGTTCATGCCGACATCTTCTTGTCGAGATAGCCCGCGACGGAGGCGAGATCCTTGTCGCCGCGGCCGGAGAGATTGACCACGATGAGATGATCCTTCGGCTTGCCGCGCGCAAGCTGTTCAAGCTTGGCGAGCGCATGCGAGGGCTCGAGCGCGGGAATGATGCCTTCAAGCCGCGAGCAAAGCTGAAACGCGGCGAGCGCTTCGTCGTCGGTCGCGGAAATGTATTTCACCCGGCCGATGTCATGCAGCCAGCTATGCTCCGGTCCGATGCCGGGATAGTCGAGACCTGCCGAAATGGAGTGGGCTTCCTCGATCTGGCCGTCTTCGTTCATCAGGAGATACGTACGGTTGCCGTGCAAGACGCCGGGCCTGCCGCCCGCGAGCGAGGCGGCATGCTGCTTGTCGAGGCCGTGACCCGCCGCTTCCACGCCGTAGATTTCGACGTCCCGGTCGTCGAGGAAAGGATGAAACAGGCCCATCGCATTCGAGCCGCCGCCGATGCAGGCAACGAGCGCATTCGGCAAGCGGCCTTCGAGCTCCATGATCTGCTGCTTCGTCTCGTCGCCGATCACGCACTGGAAGTCGCGCACCATGGCCGGATAAGGATGCGGGCCCGCGACCGTGCCGATGCAATAAAACGTGTCGTGGACGTTGGTGACCCAGTCGCGCAGCGCCTCGTTCATCGCATCTTTTAGCGTATTCGAGCCGCTGATCACGGGACGGACTTCCGCGCCGAGCGCGCGCATGCGCAGCACGTTCGGCTCCTGCCGCGCGACATCGACCGCGCCCATGAACACGACGCATTGCAAACCGAACTTGGCGCAGAGCGTCGCGGTCGCAACCCCATGCATGCCGGCGCCGGTTTCGGCGATCACGCGCGGCTTCTTCATGCGCTTGGCCAGCATGATCTGTCCGAGCACGTTATTCACCTTGTGCGCGCCGGTGTGATTGAGGTCTTCGCGCTTGAAGTAGATCTTCGCGCCGCCGAAATGCTCCGTCAGGCGTTCGGCGAAATAGAGCGGGCTCGGGCGGCCGACAAAGTGCTTGAGATGGTAATCCATCTCCTTCTTGAAGGCGGGATCCTTTTTCGCTTCTTCATAGGCACGCTCGAGATCGAGCACGAGCGGCATCAAGGTTTCGGCGACGAAGCGGCCACCGAAAATGCCGAAATGCCCGCGCTCGTCCGGCCCGGTACGCAACGAATTGACGCGATCGTTCAAAGCACCTGCTCCATCACCGTTGCCTGCGCGCCTCGCGCAGGAAGGCAAAAATCTTGTCGCGATCTTTCACGCCGGGCGCACTTTCGACGCCGGAAGATACATCCACCGCATCCGGGCGAACGGCTTCGATCGCCTGCGCCACGTTATCCGGATTGATGCCGCCCGAAAGCATCACGGGTTTCGAATGATTGATATTCTGCAACAGCGACCAGTCGAAGGTCTGGCCATGGCCGCCCGGACGCGTCGCGTCTTTCGGCGCCTTGGCGTCGAAGAGGATCCAGTCCGCAACGGCTTCATAGGAAGCAAGCGGCGCAAGATCATTGGCAGCCGCGACCGCGATCGCCTTCATCACCGGCTTCTTCGTCTTCTCCCGAAGTGCTGTGACCGCCGCCGGAGTTTCCGCGCCGTGCAACTGATGCAGGTCGGGTGCGATGCTCGCCTCGATCGCATCGATCAGCCGCTCGTCGGCATCGACCGAAAGCGCCACCACTTTCGCCTTGCCGCGCGCGCGGTCGGCGAGTTTCGCCGCTTCATCGGGCGTCACATTGCGCGGGCTTGCCGGAAAGAACACGAGCCCGACCATGTCCGCGCCTGCATCCAGTGCCGCGTCCATCGCCGCCAAGTCCTTGATCCCGCATATTTTGACGATCATCTGCCGGTCCGTCGCCCGCTATCTCGGCGCTTCCGATGGCATGGCCTGCCGGTCCTGTCCACTTGAGGCAAGGAGGGGCGCGTCAGCCGAGTTTCCGGAACACCAGCATGGCGGCGGCGAGGTCCTCGATCGCGGTCCCGACCGACTTGAAAAGCGTGATTTCGTGGGTGGTTTTGCGGCCCTCCACCTCGCCCCGGCAGAGCTGAAACAGGTCCCCCTGCAGGTCGGCTTCCCGGAAAATCCCGTTTGCGAGCGGGATCACGAGGTCTCCAGCCTCCTTGAGGGCACCCCCGCGAGTATCGGCATAGACCCGCGCCCGCGCCACGGCCGCATCGTCGGCCTCGCGGGCATTCGGCCGGAAGGCCCCGACCAAATCGACATGTGCGCCCTCCTTGAGCCAAGCGCCGGAAACCACCGGGGTCTGGGAGAGCGTGATGCAGGTGACGACGTCGGCCTCACGCACCGCAGCTTCCTTGTCTTCCACCACTTCGACCGTGAAAGCCTCGGCCGAGAGTTCTTCGGCCAAGGCTTCCGCGCGCTCGGGCGAGCGGTTCCAGATCGAGACTTTCCGGATCGGGCGCACCGCCGCGTGCGCCCGCGCGAGATAGGGCGCGAGCGCGCCCGCGCCGATCAGCAGGAGATGCGAAGCGTCGTCACGCGCGAGATATTTCGCGGCGAGCGCAGAAGCCGCAGCCGTGCGCCATAACGTGAGCCGATGACCGTCGATGGTCAGCAAGGGCTCGCCGGTGTCGCCCGACATCAGGAGATAGGTGCCTGCGACCGAACCGATCCCCTTTGCAAGGTTGCCCGGAAAGACGGTGACTGTCTTGGTGCCGAGAAAACTGCCCTGCTGTTCTTTGGTCCAGGCTGGCATCAGGAGGATTGCGGCCTCGCCATCGTCGCGGGAGATCGCGTGATGATGACGGAGCGGCGTTTCGATGTCGGCGCGGAAGGCGGCATGCAGCGCTTCGATCAGCGCAGGAAAGTCGAGCACGCGGTCGATTTCGTTTGCCGCGATGTAGCGAAGCGCCTGCCCGCTCATTACTGCCGGAGCGCGATCTCGCGCGAAGCTGCTGCCTCGCTGCGGCCTTCGCGCACGGAAGCCGCACGAAAGAAGGCTTCGTTCTCCGCGGAAAGTTTCTCGGCTTCACGCTCGGCGCGGCGCGCGCGGAAACGCCACCGCAATCTGCCAACGCCGACCACCGTGCCACCGATCACGACGCCGACCGCGACCGCCAGGAGCAGCACGATGAAAAGCGGCAACGAGAATGCGAGCGCCGGCGCTTCGCGCGAAAACGGATCGAGCGACACCGTGACCGCGCCACGATTGGCGACCGCGAGCAGCACGAGAAGAATGGCGAATGGAACGACAACGAGCCAGCGAAGGAACTTTCGCATTCATGCGGCTCCGGATATTTGCGGCGCGGAAGCGAGCACTTACTTGGTCGGAATGGACGCCGTCGCCGAAGCGCCGGCCGGGGCTGCACTGCGCGGCTTGTTCAGGCGATCCCGCATTTCCTTGCCGGTCTTGAAATAGGGAACGACCTTTTCCTCGACCTTCACCTGCGCGCCGGTGCGCGGGTTGCGTCCTACACGCGCGGGACGGTTCTTCACCGAGAAAGCGCCGAAGCCGCGAAGCTCGACGCGGTCGCCACGGGCAAGCGCGAGCGTGATCTCGTCCAGAATTGCATCTACGATGTTTTCAACGTCGCGCTGATAAAGATGCGGGTTCGCTGTAGCGATCCGTTGCACGAGTTCGGATTTGATCATCGACAAGTTATTCAATCCGCCGCTTAGAGACAGTTATATCCGACCCCCGGAATAACCAAAAAATCCGAACGATCAAAGAGTTGCGCGAGCTATTGATTGCTGAATTGAGGGTGCCAGAGCGCCAAAAGCCCGTCAAGCTGAGCGCTCGCTGCAGCGCGCAATACGGACTCGTTCGAAATGGCCCCTGCGATGGACGTGAAGCCGGTCAGCTCCAGCAGGGTCGAAGCCGCGCTGAGCCAGCGGAACTCTGATCCCGCGGTCCGTACCCGCCAGTCCCGCACCGTGAGATCGGCCGAAACGTTCTTGTGCTTTGCCAGCCATTCGCGCGCAGTCTTCTCGTCGCCGATCTCATCGACCAGTTTCAACGGTAGCGCCTGCGCCGCGGTGAAGACGCGGCCATCCGAGACCCTGGCAAGCGTCGCCGCATCGAGCGAGCGGCGCTCCTGCACCAGGCCCTTGAACCATTCATAGCTGTCGGCAACGAGGGCGGCGACCGCGGCTTTGGCTTCCGGCGAGGTCGGCTCCAACCCATTGGGTGAAGCCTTCAGCGGCGACGACTTGATCGATTCCACGTCGACGCCAATCTTCTGCAAGAGCTGGTGGAAGTTTGGATACTGGAAGATCACGCCGATCGAACCGACGATCGCGCTCCGCGGCGCAAAGATGCGCTCGGTGCCGAGTGCCGCGATATAGGCGCCGCTCGCGGCAGAGCCTTCGATCACGGCCACCACCGGCTTCTTCTCGTTGAGCTTGCGCAGCGCTTTGAAGAGTTGCTCGGAGCCGGTCACCGTACCGCCGGGACTGTCGATCACGATCAGCACGGCTTTCGCGCCCGACTTCTCAATTTCCTCGAACAGCTTCACGCGGTCGCGGTCGTTGCGGATCAGGCCGCCGATGGTAACGCGCGCGACATGTGCGCTGGACTTTTCGATGTAGTTGTTCGCGCCGATTCCAGCGAGCAGGCCACCAGCGGCAAGAAGCACGGCGGCGACCCCGAAGATGCGCCAGAAGGTGACTTTGCGCCGCATGCGGCGGCGATCAATGGCCTGGTCAACATCGAAAGACATTCCCGTTGCTCCGTTCGATCCCAACTCTTAACGCGCGGGCTGATGTATGCACCCGCAAGCGGTGTTCGCGCCACCTAAAACGCAGTTAACGGCGGATTTGGGTCCGCCGTTAACATGCCGTTTGCCAGGACTGAAAAGCTTTGCGCTTTTAGTCTTCTTTTTTCTCACGCTGCTTGAGCGCGGTGCCGAGGATGTCGCCAAGCGTCGCACCCGAATCGGACGAGCCGTATTGCGCAACGGCTTCCTTCTCTTCGGCGATCTCGAGCGCCTTGATCGACACGCCGACCTTGTGGGCCTTCTTGTCGAACAGGGTCACGCGCGCATCGACCTTCTCGCCCACCGCGAAACGCTCGGGGCGCTGATCGTTGCGATCACGCGCAAGGTCCGAGCGCTTGATGAAGGCGGTCATGTCGGTATCGACGATCTTCACTTCGATGCCGCCGTCGTTCACCGCGGTGACTTCGCAGGTTACGACCGCGCCCTTCTTCAGATCGCCCGCTTCCGCGAAGGGATCGCCGCCCAACTGCTTGATGCCGAGCGAGATGCGCTCCTTCTCGACGTCGACGTCGAGAACGATCGCTTTGACCATGTCGCCCTTCTTGAACTCGTCGATGACCTGCTCGCCCGGACGGTTCCAGTCGAGGTCGGAGAGATGGACCATACCGTCCACGTCGCCATCGAGGCCGATGAACAGGCCGAACTCGGTCTTGTTCTTGACTTCACCTTCGACGGTCGAGCCCTGCGGATGCTTCTCGGAGAAGGCTTCCCACGGGTTCGCCATGGTCTGCTTCAGGCCGAGCGAAATGCGGCGCTTGACCGGATCGACTTCGAGGATCTGCACTTCGACTTCCTGCGAGGTCGAAACGATCTTGCCCGGATGGACGTTCTTCTTGGTCCAGGACATTTCCGAGACGTGCACGAGACCTTCGATGCCGGGCTCCAGCTCGACGAACGCGCCGTAGTCGGTGATGTTGGTGACGCGGCCCTTCATGCGGGCGCCGACCACGAACTTGTCGGAGATGTTCTCCCACGGATCGCCCTGCAGCTGCTTCATGCCGAGCGAGATGCGGTGCGTTTCGTGGTTGATCTTGATGATCTTGACTTTCACCGACTGACCGATGGTGAGCACATCCGTCGGATGGTTCACGCGGCGCCAGGCGATGTCGGTGACATGCAACAGGCCGTCGATGCCGCCGAGATCAACGAACGCACCGTAATCGGTGATGTTCTTCACGACGCCATCGATCACCTGACCTTCTTCCAGCGAGGAGACCAGTTCCTGACGCTGGCCGGCGCGGGTTTCTTCCAGCACCGTTCGGCGGGAAACGACGATGTTGCCGCGGCGGCGATCCATCTTGAGAATCTGGAATGGCTGCGCGTTATGCATCAACGGGCCGACGTCGCGGATCGGACGAATGTCCACCTGCGAGCGCGGCAAAAATGCGACCGCGCCATCGAGATCGACGGTATAGCCGCCCTTGACCGAATTGAAGATGACGCCCGAGACCTTCTCGTTGTTGGTGAAGGCCTTCTCGAGCTTGCCCCAGCTCTCTTCGCGGCGCGCCTTGTCGCGCGACAGAACGGCTTCGCCGAGCGCGTTCTCGACGCGATCGAGGAATACTTCGACTTCGTCGCCGACCTTGATGTCGGCGGTGCGGCCATGGCCCGCGAATTCGCGCAGCGGCACGCGGCCTTCGGTCTTCAGACCGATGTCGATGACGGCGATGTCCTTTTCAATTCCGACAACCTTGCCCTTGACGACGGCACCTTCCTGCACGTCGTTCCTGGTGAAGGACTCTTCGAGCATCGCCGCGAAATCTTCGCGGGTCGGATTTTTGGTAGCGGTAGCAGCAGCGGCTCTAGCCATACTTTTTCCTAAACGTCTTCTTGCGCCGGGTTGATGTGGGTTGCGTCTCAAAACACACGGGCTTCGAGCGGCAAGCTCGAAAGCAACCCCGGCAAATGCCGGAGCCGGCGCAGGTTCGCCGTGCGGATAAGACGGATCTTGAATTTATCGGACCGGAAAATTCTGGCCTGGCGTGAAAACGAAGGCGGGCGATCCTCCAGATACGGAGCGCGATTTCAAGATCGCGCCCGGCCCGCCCGGGTTGCTTCCACGATTGCAATGGCCGCCCGGAACGCGGCTTCTATATCCAGTTGGGTGGTATCGAGCAAGACGGCGTCCGGGGCCGGCTTCAGAGGCGCCACCGAGCGCTCCGAATCACGCTCGTCGCGCTTCCTGATGTCGGAGATGACCTCGCAATATTCCGTCGGTTCCCGGCGGGTCGCGAGTTCCACGTGCCGCCTGCGCGCCCGCTCCTCGGGCGCTGCCGTCACGAAGAGCTTCGCATCGGCTTCCGGCGCGATCACGGTTCCCGCATCGCGACCGTCGAGGACGGCACCCCCCGGCTGGCGGGCAAAATCCTGCTGCAGCTTTAAGAGTGCTGCCCGGACCGCCGGCATCGCGGCAACGCGCGAGGCGGCTTCGCCCAGGCCCCGCGAGCGCAAGGCATCCGGGTCCAGCGCCGCAAGGTCGAGCGCTTCGGCGATCCGCGCGGCCTTTGCCTCGTCGTCGAGCGGATAGCCCCGCTCGATCATCAGGAAGGCGACCCCCCGGTACAGCAGCCCGGTATCGAGGTGCGGCAGGCCGTAATGGCGCGCGAGCCGCCGCGCCAGCGTGCCTTTGCCGGAAGCGGCCGGACCATCGACGGTGATGATCATGCGGCGACTTCCGCGCCGAGGGCGCGCATGTTTTCGACGAAGCCCGGAAAGCTCGTCGCGATGAACGCGCCGTCATCGACCTTGACCGGCTTGTCGCTGCCGAGCCCCATGACGAGGAAGGCCATGGCGAGGCGATGATCCATGTGCGTCTTCACGAGACCGCCACCGGCCGCGCGGCCACGCCCGCCGACCAGGAGATCGTCGCCGAAAGTTTCGCAATCGACGCCATTCGCGCGAAGCCCGTCTGCAGTCGCGGCGAGCCGGTCCGATTCCTTCACGCGCAATTCCGAAAGCCCGCGCATGCGCGTATCGCCTTTGGCAAAGGACGCCGCCACCGCAAGCACGATGTATTCGTCGATCATGGATGGCGCGCGGCTTGCGGGCACATCGACGCCCTTCAGTTCCGAGTGACGCACGCGCAGATCGGCGATGATCTCACCCGCATCCTCCCGGCGATTGATTTCTTCAATATTCGCGCCCATTTCGCGCAGCGTTTCGACGAGGCCCGCGCGCAGCGGATTGAGCAACACGTTCTCGAGTACAATGTCGGAGCCCGGCACGATGAGGGCTGCCACCAGTGGAAACGCAGCGGAAGAGATATCCGAAGGCACCACGATTTTCTGCGGCACAAGTTCGGGCCGGCCACGCAGTTTGATCTTGCGGCCGTGCTCGCCATGCTTCTCGCTGGAAAGTTTTGCGCCGAAATGCGCGAGCATGCGCTCGGTATGATCGCGGGTCGCTTCTTTCTCGATCACGGTCGTTTCGCCATCGGCGGAAAGCCCGCACAAAAGCACCGCTGATTTCACCTGCGCCGACGGCACCGGCGTTTCGTACACGATGGGAATCACTTCGCGCGCACCGCGAAGCCGCAGCGGCAGCCTGCCGCCCTCGGCCTCTTCGACGGTTTCCGCGCCCATCTGCATCAAGGGATCGAGAATGCGCCGCATGGGACGCTTGCGCAGTGACGCATCGCCATCGAACACCGCCTCGAAGGGATGGCCCGCGACCACGCCCATGGCGAGACGGCTTCCCGTTCCGGCATTGCCGAAGTCCAAGGGCGCCCGCGGCGCGAGCAAAGTGCCGATGCCAAGACCATTCACGCGCCAGCGGCCTTGCGCTTCACGCGAGACCGAAGCGCCCATGGCACGGACGGCATTCGCGGTTGCGATCACGTCCTCGCCTTCGAGCAGGCCCTCGATTTCGGTGCGGCCGACGGTCAGAGCGCCGATCAAAAGCGAGCGGTGCGAGATGGATTTGTCGCCTGGCACCCGGAGCCGGCCCGAAAGCGCGCTGCTCTTGCCTGCAGTCATGGGGAGCGGGTTCGTGGCGTGCGCGGGGGAATTCGACATGAGGCGCTCCCTAGCACAACGAGTTCCGGCCCGTCACGAAAGGACGATCCAGCCTGCTATGCGCCCTTGACAGCCTTAAACACGCAGTCCACAGGAAGCCGCCTTTCACGAGCGTCTTTTCCAGGGAGCGAGCGGCGTGGCGAAACCAGAACTCGGCACCAAACGCGTCTGCCAGAGCTGCGGCGCCAAGTTTTACGATCTGTCGAAAGATCCGATCACCTGCCCGAAATGCGGTGCAGTGTATGAGATCGTGGTCCCGACCACGCGCGGACGCGGTGCTGCAGCAGCGGCCGCAGCGGCCACCGGCGCATCCGCACGCGACGAGGCCGATGCACGCACGGACGGCGCGGAGGTGATTTCGCTGGAGGATGCCGACGCGGAAGCGAGCGGCTCCAAATCGAAGGGCGCAATCGACCCGGATCTCGAAGCGGACGACGACGTCGAGGTGGATGGCGACGACGAAGACGACAGCACCTTCCTCGTGACCGACGAGGAAGAGGAAGGCGGCGACGTCTCCGACATCATCGGCGACGGCATCGACAAGGAAGACGAGAACTAAGAAAACGATGCGCGTTGGCTTCTCTGCCGTTTGGCAGTAGAGACGTTCGCGTTCCCAAGTCGGGCCGGATTCGGCAGCGACGACGGCCAGTGGGGCCATAGCTCAGTTGGGAGAGCGCTTGCATGGCATGCAAGAGGTCGGGGGTTCGACTCCCCCTGGCTCCACCAAATCCCTCCTTTTCCGCCTAACATACTGAAGCAGCAGGCTTTTTCTTCCGCTTGCGCGAGGCGTCTGCGGTTCCCATATGAGGATAGCCGGAGGCGGTGCTCGCTTCCGGTTTCGGGCGCCAAATCCGGGCCCAACCACAAAGTCGCTTGAAACCGAGGACTTTGCCGATGTCGCGAATTCAATCCCTTTCGAGCCCGTTCCTGTTGGGATTCGACCAGATCGAGCGTGCACTCGATCGCGTTTCGAAAGCCGCAGACGGCTATCCGCCCTACAACATCGAAAGGCTGCGTGCGGCAGACGCTCAGCCCGAACGGCTGCGAATCACGCTTGCCGTCGCGGGGTTCTCCCGTGACGACCTCGACATCACCGTCGAGCAGAAGGAGCTCACGATCCGCGGCCGGCAGCAGGACGATTCCGCAGGCCGGGAATTTCTCCACCGCGGAATCGCCGCGCGGCAGTTTCAGCGCACTTTCGTTCTCGCCGACGGGATCGAAGTCGTCGGCGCGGACCTGCGCGACGGACTGTTAGCCGTCGATCTGGAGCGTCCCGAACGGGCGAGCCAGGTTCGCCGGGTCGAAATCTCGAACGGCAGCGCCAAGTAAGGAAGGAGTACGAAGATGACCAACCACAACGAACATATCCTCACTCCCGAGGCTTTCGCCGTACTCGGCGGCGGTCAGGTCGCTTATGTGCGCGAAATCAAATCGGAAGAGGTGAAAACGCTCTTTCCGCAGGCGCCCATGATCGCTCCGGGCACGAGGCTCTACTCGCTGCATGCCGCGGACGGCACGCCGATCATCGTGACCGACAGCCGCGAGGCCGCACTCGCCAACGCGCGTGAGCACGAACTCGATACGGTCAGCGTTCACTAAGAGAATTAGAAAGAGAGAGAATCAGGCGGCGTTGCTCGCGGCGGGAGCCGTGAGCAACGCATAGACTGCGTCTGCATCGCGGGCCCCGCGCAATTTTTTCGCGACTTCCGGGTCGCGCAAGAGCCGCGCAATGCGCGCAAGCGCCTTCAGATGATCCGCGCCCGCAGCCTCGGGTGCCAGCAGCAGAAAAATCAGATCCACCGGCTCGCCGTCGAGCGATTCGAAATCGATCGGCGAATCAGTGCGCGCGAACAGGCCGACGATGCGCTCAAGCTTCGGCAGCTTGCCATGCGGGATCGCCACGCCTCCGCCCACGCCGGTCGAGCCCAACCGCTCGCGGCGCAACAACGTCTCGAAGATCTCCCGCTCGTCGTGGCCGGTCAGTTGCGCGGCTTTCGCCGCCAACGCCTGGATAACCTGCTTCTTGTTCGTGACCTTCAGCGACGGGAAGACGGCATCGGACGAGAGCAAATCGCTAAGCGGCATAGCCTCAAATCCGTTAGATCGGTTCCAAATTCTTGCGGGCGAAAAGAGCCAGACAAAAACCGGGGGGCACCGACGGCGCGGGTATAGGAGGGTGTACCGGCGGGGTCAACGCCCTATTTCGCGGCCTGTGGGGCGGGGTCGATCCATCCGATATTACCGTCTCGTCTCTTGTAAACGATGTTGATGCCGCCGCTGCTCGCGTGACGGAAGACCACGACGGCGGCGCCCGTCAGATCCAGTTCGGCAATCGCATCGCTGACGGAGAACTCGGGAAGGGCCGCGGTCGATTCGGCAATCGTTACCGGGCTCCAGTCTTCCTGCTCTTCGGCTTCCGCGTCGGGCGCCTCGATCACGTAGCTTGCGGAAAACTGCTGCGCCTCGATCGCGCGGATCGTAGCGCTGCGGTCCTTGAGCCGGCGCTTGTAGCGCCGCAGCCGCTTTTCGATCTTGGTCGCCGCATCGTCGGCGGCGGCGACCGCATCCTGCGCGGAGCCGTGCGCTTCCAACACGGTGCCGGAATCCAGATGCAGGATGCAATCGGCGCGGAAGCCTGAACCTTCGCGCGAGATCGTGACATGGCCCGACGAGCCGTGATTGAAATATTTGGAGAGCGCTTCCTCGACCTTATCCTTGATCCGGGTCCGCAATGCTTCGCCGACGTCAACACTTTTTCCCGATACGCGCAGCATTCTCTCTCACTCGCTTGAATTTGGTTGGACGAATCTAGCTGGAAATGGCTCCGGCACGTTTTTCGCGGCGGCGCTGCACGGAAGACGGAATGCGCAGCGCTTCGCGATATTTTGCAACGGTGCGGCGTGCAATGTCGATCCCGGCATCTTTCAGCTTCGCAACGATGGTGTCGTCGGAGAGAATATCATCCGGCTTTTCATCGTCGATCAAGCGTTTGATGCGGTCGCGCACCGCCTCCGAGGAATGTGCCTCGCCCCCCTCCGCGGAAGCGATCGCCGAGGAGAAGAAGTACTTCAGCTCAAAAATTCCGCGCGGTGTTGCCATGTATTTGTTGGCGGTCACGCGCGACACCGTCGATTCATGCATCTGGATCGCGTCCGCGACCATGCGCAGGTTCAACGGCCTCAGATACTGCACGCCCTGCACCAGAAAAGCGTCCTGTTGGCGCACGATTTCCGTCGCGACTTTCAAAATCGTGCGCGCGCGCTGATCCAGCGATCGCGTGAGCCAGGTTGCCGTCTGCATGCACTCGCTTAAGAACGCCTTTTCCTTGTCCGAGATCGGGCCTTTGGAGACGCGCGCGTAATAGGTCTGGTTGACGAGGACGCGCGGCAGCGTGTCGGAGTTGAGTTCGACATTCCAGCCGCCATCGGAGGCGGGCCGCACGAAAACGTCCGGCACGATCGGCTGCACCACGCCACCGCCGAAGGCGAGGCCGGGCTTCGGATTGAGACGCCTGAGTTCGGCGACCATGTCGGCCAGATCTTCTTCATCGACATCGCAGAGCTTGCGCAGCTGCGCGAAGTCGCGTTTGGCGAGCAGATCGAGATTCGCGATCAGCGTTTGCATCGCCGGATCGAAGCGGTCCCGCTCGCGAAGCTGGATCGCAAGACATTCGGCAAGATCGCGCGCGCAGACGCCGGGCGGGTCGAAGCTCTGCAACTCGCGCAGCACCGCCTCGACATCGGCCAGCGGCGCGCCGAGTTTCTCGGCCATGCTTTCGAGATCGCCGCGCAGGTACCCCGCTTCGTCGACCGAATCGATCAGATGCTGACCGATCAGGCGGCGCACCGGATCCATCACACTCAGCGACAATTGCCGCGACAAATGATCGGGCAAGGTGACTTCCGCAGAAACGAAGGCCTCGAGATTGTAGTCGTCATCCGGCCTGCCGCCGGGGCCGACACTCGCCCATTCCGAATAGCCGGGCGTTTCCTGCGCCGCCACCGTCGCTTCGGCGGGTGCCGACGGCGCGTCATCGGGAAAAACATTCTCGAGATTGGTGCCGAGTTGCTCTTCCATCGCAGCACGGCTTTCGTAGCGGTCTTCCATCCAGTCTTCGTTGCTGGAAGATGGCTCGCCGCTTTCGGCAAAATCCTCGATCGGCGACTGAATTTCCTGAGCACCATCGCCGCGCTCCGGCTCGGGCGCCTCTTCGCGTTCGAGCAAAGGATTGCGTTCAAGCTCGGCTTCGACAAAAGCGACCAGATCGAGATTGGAAAGCTGGAGAAGCTTGATCGCCTGCATGAGCTGCGGCGTCATCACGAGCCCCTGGCTCGTGCGCATCTCAAGCTTCGGCGACATCGCCATCAGAGGCGGAACTCCTCGCCGAGATAGAGCCGCCGCACATCGTCGTTCTCGACGATTTCTTCGGGCGTGCCTTCCATCAAGACGCGGCCGGAGTGAATGATGTAGGCGCGATCAACGAGGCCCAGCGTCTCGCGGACGTTATGATCGGTAATCAGCACGCCGATCCCGCGTCCGGTCAGATGACGCACCAGCGTGCGGATATCGCCCACCGCAATCGGATCGATGCCGGCGAAAGGTTCGTCGAGCAGCATGTAATGCGGGTTCGACGCGAGCGAACGGGCGATTTCAACGCGGCGGCGCTCGCCGCCCGATAGCGCGATCGAAGGCGACTTGCGAATATGCTGGATCGAAAATTCATCGAGCAATTCTTCGAGCCGCTCGGCGCGGCGGCGGCGGTCGGGCTCGGCGACTTCGAGCACCGCACGCAGATTGTTTTCGACATTGAGGCCGCGGAAAATCGAAGCCTCCTGCGGCAGATAGCCGATGCCGAGACGCGCGCGGCGATACATCGGCAGCTTGGTCACGTCATGGCCGTCGAGCGTGATGTTACCCGCATCGGGTTCGACCAGTCCCGTGACCATGTAGAAGCAGGTGGTCTTGCCGGCACCGTTCGGCCCGAGGATGCCGACCGCTTCGCCGCGCATCACATCGATGGAAACGTCGCTGACGACGCGGCGGCCGCCGTAGCTTTTCTGCAAGCCATCGGCTGCGAGAATTCCCTCGCCCGGCACCGGCACATGCGGCGGGTGCGCGCGCGGCCGCGATTTCGGCTGCGGCTGTTCGTAGTTCGGTTCGTCATAGGCGGTTGCGGGGTCGTAACCGTTTCGCGCCGCAGGACCCGGCTCGCCCGGTGGCACCCAGGTATTGGGAGGACGATTGCCGTCCTCGGCATACTGCGGCGTCTGCTGGCGGCCTCTCGCTTCGCGGGGGCGTGCGTCCGCCGGGCGCTGCGGGGCCGAAGACCCGTCCAGCCGCCACTGCTCGGACAAGACGGGCTTGTCGCGCGGCTCTTTGCTGCCTGAGCGGAACCAGGGGACTTTCAGCGTCCTCACTCCATTTGCGTCGCCGGCCTGAGAGACCCGGCGCGGAAATGCCTATTCGCGGAGGGACGAACCGGCTTCGACGGGCATAGCGACCCGGCTAGGGCCCAATTCGCCCGGAATGAGGGCTTGGTAGCCCGTTCGGAGGATGGAATCAAATTTCGGGGCCTTCAGGGAAGCAAGACCGGGGCCAGTTTTTAGTTGGCCGGCGGCTGCCGTTTACGTGCGGGACGCTCGCCGTCCTTGTCCTTCTTGTCTTTATCCATCGAGCTCGGCACGAACACGCCCTTCACGCGCTGGGTGCCCTGCTGCTTCACGCCATCCAGCTTCGAAGTGCCGAGAGTGAGGTTCACGGTGAGCTTGTCGCCGTTCATGACGTTCTGGCCCTGGGTCACGACGACATTGCCATCGAGCACCACGATATTGGTTGCCATCTCAAAGGTGCCTCGGTCCCCGACTGCGCGCTGATCCTTGGCCGTCACGATTACGCCGCCGATCGCGACCAGCCGCTTGATGCGCTGGGCGGATTCGCTCTTCTGCTGCGATTTCGTCGCCGGCACTTTCTGCCGCGGATCGCCGCCGAGTGCATTGCCCTCGTAATGCACTTCCAGTTCCTTGCAGCGCATCGTGGTATCGCCCTGCACGACGACGACATTGCCGCGGAAGATCGCGAGCTTTTCCTTGTCGCGCACTTCGAGCGAATTCGCCTCGATCTTGACCGGGTCCTTGCGGTTGCGCGTGAAGCCCTGAAATGCGTTGTTCGGCGCTGCGTCCTGCGCGCTCGAGAGCGTCATGCCGATGCCGCCGAGAAAGAGCACGCATAGGGCTCCTGCGATCACGCGTGGCGGCAAGCGCTTCAGCAGTCCCTTCATTGCTGGCCTTCATTCTGCGGCGGCGGCAGTTTCATGATCATCGTGACGCCGCCTTCGAACAGCGCGCGGGCGCCGTTCTCGAAAATCTGCATGCGATCGGAGCGGATCGTGCCGTTGTTGAACGTGATATCGACCGGCGTTTCGGTGATGACATAGCCGCGCTTCACTTCGATCAATGCGTTGGTGAGTTTGCCTTCGTAACCCGCGGTCGAGCGAATCACGATGCCCTCGGTGAGCTGGATGATATCGCCCTTGGCGTCATAGACACCCTTGACGGCCGTCAACTCGGTCAAGCCGTTATTGGTCAGCGCGAAATTCGCCTTGATGCCTTCGAGTTCGATCACGTTGGTCTTGGCGAGATCCTGCGCGGCCGCGGTCGCGGTGATGTTGTAGCCGCGGCCGTCCTTGGTGAAGCCGGAAAGTTTCGGCGCATCCATCACGAGCTTGTTGCCTTGAATTGAAAGCTTCATCACGTCGAGCGGAAAATCCCGCACGATACGAAACGGATCGAGCCAGGCGACGAACCCGGCGATGCCGAGGATCGCCAGCGCCAGCACCGGCAACACGCGGCGCAGAAAGCGAACGCGCGAAGAATGGCGCACCGCCTGGCCATAGCCCTGCAACCGCGGTTCGGCCTCAGGCCGCCGCGGCCTTCGGCTCGCGGCCGAAGCATGTTCAGGCCGACGCGATAAGGCTTGCTGGTTCATTGGTTCGCTAGGAGCCCTATGGCCCGGAATTGCGGCATTCGAACGGCTCCGCCTTCCCCTGCGGCAGCTTAAGAATGGGCGAAAATGTCCTCTTCCGGCCAGCCGCCGAGGTCGAGCGCGACACGGGTCGGCAGGAAGGAGAAACAGGCTTCCGCCAGCGCCGTGCGGCCCTCCCGCGCCAGCATTTCGTCGAGCTTGGCCTTCATCTGGTGCAGGTAGAGGACATCCGATGCGGCATAGGCGATCTGCGCATCAGTAAGTTCGGCCGCACCCCAATCGGAACTCTGCTGCTGCTTCGACATGTCGATGCCGAGCAGCTCGCGCGCAAGGTCTTTCAGACCGTGACGGTCGGTATAGGTGCGCACCAGCCGCGAGGCGATCTTGGTGCAATAGACGGGTTGCGGCATCACGCCGAGGTTCTTGTAGAGCACCGCGAGATCGAAGCGCGCGAAATGAAAGATCTTCGGCTTCGAAGCATCGGCGAGGAGCTTTGCAAGATTGGGCGCGTGTACTTTGCCAGCGGGGATTTGCACGACGTCGGCGCTGCCATCGCCCGCCGAAAGCTGCACGACACAAAGCCGGTCGCGGCTCGGGTTGAGGCCGAGCGTTTCGGTATCGATGGCCACTTCGCCTTTGTAGTCGTCGAGGTTCGGCAGATCGCCGCGATGCACCCTGATCGTCATCGGAAGTTCTCTGGAAAATGGAAACGCAAACGGGTCTAGGCGAAAGTCGTGAACGAAGCATTCCCGCCGCTGCATCATAGGCCGCAATCGTTGAAACAGCTAAGTTTTTAGCGGCTCCAGACTTTCCTCCCGCCATTCCAAATCCCCGGAGCCGGCGGTAAGGGAATCCGGCCCGGCGAATCACCGGGCAGAATTTTAATGAGGGCATCTATGAAGAAACTTGTCGCCGAATTCATCGGCACATTCACGCTGGTTTTCATCGGCTGCGGCGCGGCTGTCATCGCAGGCATGGGAAGCGGCGCGACCGCGATCGACGTGCTCGGCATCGCATTCGCTTTCGGTCTTGCCATTGTCGCCATGGCCTATGGCATCGGTCCGGCGTCGGGGTGCCATGTCAATCCGGCCGTCAGCTTCGGCGTGCTCATCGCCGGACGCATGAGCTTCGCGGACTTCATCGGCTATGCCATCGCACAGGTGCTCGGCGCGCTCGCGGGCGCTGCCGTGCTCTATCTCATTCTTTCGGGCAAAGCCTCGGGCTGGACCGGCGGTCTTGGCCAGAACGGCTGGGGTACGGGCTATCTCGGACAGTACAATCTGCTCTCGGCCTTCGTCTTTGAAGCGGTCGCAACCTTCCTGTTTCTCGTGACCATTCTCGGCGTCACGCAAGCCGGCGCGCCTTCGAAGTTCGCGGGACTTGCGATCGGACTGACGCTGGTTGCGATCCACATCGTCGGCATCAACGTCACCGGCGTGTCGGTCAATCCGGCCCGTTCGGCTGGACCCGCGATCATCGGCTACGGCACCAATCCTGCAGCACTCTCGCAGCTCTGGCTCTTCATCGTGGCACCGCTCATCGGTGCGGCGATTGCGGGCCTCGGCTTCCGCAGCGGGCTCCTGTCAGCCGACACGAAGTAAAAACAACGAGAAAGCGCCGGGGCATTTTTGCTCCGGCGCCGTCAATTTCCAAGAAGGATATCGTCATCATGTCTCTACCCGCGCCCGCAAACACGCGGCTTCTCGTGAGCGTCGAGGAAGCACTGGATCGCGCGAAGGGTTTCGGAAAATCGATGGTGACGTTCTCGCGTGGCGGCACGACGCATGAACGCATCGGCGTGATCGAACGCGTCGAGCGCGACGCGGAAAGCATTCGCCTGTCGGGCGCGCATCACGCAAGCCGCATCGTTCCTTCGGGCATAGCGTCGATCGAAGCCGATCGCAGCACGAAAATGAAGGACGTATTCTATCCGCGTCTCAACTTCCTCGATGCCGCCGGAGAAACTTTGTTCGCCGTCGTAGGCTTTGAAGGGCTCGAGCCGTTCAACGCCTCGCTTGCCGGCTGCGCGGAAGAAGCGGTTTCCGTAAAAGAAACAAAGCAGGCGCCGCGCGCCGCATCTTCAAGCGAGGCAGCAGTTGCACCGCTGGTATTCGATGCCCTGCAACTCGCGCAGCAGTCCGGTACAGAGGTCGTGATCCGCCATGCTGGCAATGGCTTCACGCAGGAGTGGCGCGGAACGATCGGCGAGCTCCGACCCGCGATGGGCTTCATCAACATCATCAATCCAGACTTCCACCTTCATCTCAAGGATGGATCGCTCTCCGCATGGCGACGCGAAGCGGAAGCCGAAGGCCGCGAGATCACGTTCGCCGCGATCGATATCGATGGGAAGCCGACAGGCCTGACGATCAGCGGCGAGGCTTCGGCCTTCGCGGCACAGGCAGAAAATCTGACGAAAGGCTAAGGAGCGGAATATCCGGTGCTATCGACCGGATGGTGCCCAGGAGAGGACTCGAACCTCCACGGTGTTACCCGCTAGTACCTGAAACTAGTGCGTCTACCAATTCCGCCACCTGGGCAGGTGCCGAAGGCTCTCTCGAGCGGCGCTAGGTAGGGCTTCGCCTCCGGGCTTGTCAATTGAAAGCGCGAGCTTTTCCGGCGGGAGCAGCTATCGGCGCTTTGACGGCGAAAAACCGATCTTGTAACGCTCAAGCTCCAAGCCCCGTTTCACGAGCGAGAAGAGCCATGGCCCAGATCCCGTCGGACCGTTTGGTGACGATTTTCGGCGGTTCCGGCTTTGTCGGGCGCCACCTGGTGCGGGCGCTGGCCAAGCGCGGCTGGCGCATCCGCGTCGCCGTGCGCCGCCCGGACCTCGCCGGACACCTGCAGCCGCTCGGCGTGGTCGGTCAGGTTCAGCCGGTGCAGGCGAACCTCCGCTTTCCGGATTCGGTCGCGCGCGCGGCGGAAGGCTCGACGGCCATCGTCAATCTCGTGGGTATTCTCTACCAGAGCGGCGCGCAGCGCTTCGACGCCGTGCAGGCGGAAGGCGCGGACGCGGTCGCAAGGGCCGCAAAGCACGAGGGCGCGCGCCTCGTGCAGATGTCCGCGATCGGTGCGGATCGGGATTCCGCTTCGGACTACGGGCGGACCAAAGCGCTCGGCGAAGCGGCCGCGCGAACGGAACGGCCCGACGCCGTCATCATGCGGCCCTCGATCATCTTCGGGCCGGAAGACGACTTCTTCAATCGCTTCGCAGCGCTTGCGCGCATCTCGCCGTTCCTGCCGCTGATCGGCGGCGGCGAAACCAAGTTCCAGCCGGTCTTCGTCGGCGACGTTGCCGAAGCGCTGGCCAAGGCCGTCGATGGCGACGCCAAGCCCGGCACCACCTACGAACTCGGCGGGCCCGAAGTGAAGAGCTTCCGCGAACTCATGGAACTGACGCTGCAGGAGATCGGGCGCAAGCGGCTGCTCGTTCCGCTGCCCTTCGCGGTCGCGCGGCTGCAGGCTTTCTTCATGGAATTCATGCCGAAGCCGATGCTGACGCGCGATCAGGTGACGTTACTCGAAACCGACAACGTCGTTTCCGCTGACGCCGCGCGCGAGCAGAGAACGCTGGAAGGACTCGGCATCAATCCAACCGCGATGCGCGCTATCCTGCCGACCTATCTCTGGCGCTATCGCAAGGCCGGCCAGTTCACCAAGATCGCGACCTGATTTTGTTTCCCCATGAGCCCGAGAGGCTCATGGTTCAGCGCGTCACATACAGTCCGATCAGCGCGGCCGAGCCGACGATGATCCGCCACCAGCCGAAGAGCGCGAAGCCGTTCCTCGACACATAATCGAGCACGGCGCGGACCACGACGAGGGCCGCGCAGAAGGCCGCGACAAAGCCCACTACGACCAGGACACCGTCATCGAGCGTGAAGTTCTTGTAGTTCTTCGCCAGATCATAGGTGAAGGCGCCGAGCATGGTCGGCATGGCGAGGAAGAAGGAAAACTCCGCCGCCGCCTTGCGATCAAGCCCGAGCAGCAAAGCACCGACAATGGTCGAGCCCGAGCGCGAGACGCCCGGCACCAGCGCAAGGCACTGAAACAGTCCGATGCCGAGCGCGGTCAGCGGCGGCAGGGCCATCGCATCGTTATATTTGGGGTTGAACGCGATCCGATCGACGAACAAAAGAATGATGCCGCCGACGATGAGCGCAATTGCGATGACCATCGGGCTTTCGAACAGCACCGTCTTGATGAAGCCGTGCAGGAGCACGCCTGCCACCGCCGCCGGGATGAATGCGAGAATGATGCCGAGCGCAAAGCGCCGCGCCGCCGGATCGAAGGGAACCGCGAAGGCGACTTTCGCAAGCCGCGTGAAATAAACCACGACGACGCCGAGGATCGCGCCGAGCTGCACCAGCACCTCGAACGACTTTCCGGTGGTTTCGAATTTCAGGAAGTGAGTGGCGAGCAGCAGATGTCCGGTCGAGGACACCGGAATGAATTCGGTGCCGCCCTCGAGCAATCCGAGGAGCAGCGCTTCGAGCAGTTTTCCGAGGGTCATGATGTTCCGCTCCGGCGAGGGAGCCTTTGATTCGCAGGCGTTTTTCCTAGCCTGCGCCCGCCTGCTCTGGAAAGCGAGCGCCGCCCCATCTTTGCCGATTTCACGGGCTTTTTACGCGAAGACCCGGTCGTGTCATTTATTAAGAAAATTAAGAAATTTCGGGCAAGAAGAACGCTTCAAGAAGGACCCTCATGCAGCTCTATCATCAGTTCTTCTGCCCTCATTCGCGTTTCATCCGGCTCGTGCTCGCCGAATACGGCGTGGATAGCGAGCTTGTTGAAGAGCGCGAATGGAAGCGGCGGCCCGAATTTCTGGCGCTCAATCCGGCGGGCAACCTTCCGGTTCTGATCGACAACGATCTCGTCGTGCCGAACGCCGGGGTCATTGCCGAATATGTCGATGAGAGCTTCGGCGATCAGGTCGGCGATCACCGTTTGATGCCTTCCCGCATCGCCGAGCGGGTCGAAGTGCGGCGGCTGATGGCATGGTTCAACGCCAAGTTCTTCAACGAAGTTTCGGAACTTCTGGCGCGCGAAAAAATCTGGAAGCGCTATATGCGGCCCGACGAGGGCGGCGGCCCGCCGGACAGCTTCGTGATCCGCGCGGCGCGGGCCAATATCGGCGAGCATTTGCGCTATCTCGGCTGGCTTGCGAAAACCCGCAAATGGCTGGCCGGCGAGAAGCTCTCTTATGCCGATCTCGCAGCGGCGGCGCATCTGTCGACATGCGATTACCTGGGTGACGTGCCGTGGGCGGAAGACGAACATGCGAAGAACTGGTACGCGAAGATAAAGTCGCGCCCGTCGTTCCGCGCGCTGCTCAACGAGACGATTCCGGGACTGCCGGCGGCGTCCAGCTACACCGATCTGGATTTCTGAAAGAGCCCGGATTTCTGAAAAACTCGGCCGCGATCAAAGCAGAGCTGATCGCGCGGGCACGCGCGGAAGGCTTCGACGCGCTCGGCGTCACGCATCCCGATGCGATCCCGCAAGCCGCCCCGCATCTTCACAAGTGGATCGAACAACTGCGTCACGGCGACATGGCGTGGATGGAAACCCACGCGCTGCGCCGCGAGCATCCGAATGCGTTATGGCAGGATGCCCGCTCGGTCGTGATGTTCGGGCTGAACTACGGCCCCGATCAGGATCCGCGCGAAATTCTCGCGCAGCGTATGCAGGGCGCGATTTCGATTTATGCGCAGGGCGACGACTATCACGAACTCATCAAGGGCAAGCTCAAAAGGCTCGGCCAGTGGCTCGCGCACAAGACCGGCGAAGAACTGAGAGTCTTCGTCGATACCGCGCCGCTGATGGAAAAGCCGCTTGCGCAGGCAGCCGGGCTCGGCTGGCAGGGCAAGCACACCAATCTCGTTTCGCGCGCGCAGGGCTCGTGGTTTTTCCTCGGCGCATTGCTCACCGCGGTCACGCTGCCGTTCGATGATGCCGAGAGCGATCACTGCGGCTCGTGCCGCGCCTGTCTCGATGCCTGCCCGACCAACGCGTTCCCCGCGCCCTATCAGCTCGATGCACGGCGCTGCATTTCCTATCTCACGATCGAACACAAAGGGCCGATCCCACGCGAATTCAGGAAGGCGATGGGCAATCGCATCTATGGCTGCGACGATTGTCTTGCGGCTTGCCCATGGAACAAGTTTGCGAGCCTGTCTCGCGAGCAGAAGCTCGCGGCGCGCGACGAGAATCGCGCGCCCGCGCTTTCCGAACTCGCGGCGCTCGATGACGCGGCGTTTCGCGCGCGGTTCACGAAATCGCCGGTGAAGCGTTCGGGCCGCGAACGCTTCCTGCGCAACGTGATGATCGCGATCGGCAACTCGGCATCCTCTTCACTGATCCCGGATGTAATCGCGCGCCTCGATGACGTGTCACCGCTGGTCCGCGGAGCCGCGGTCTGGGCGGCATCGCAATTGATGCCTGCAGAGGAATTCGCAGCCGTCAAGCAAGCGCGGCAGATCACCGAGCGCGATGCTTCGGTGCACGCCGAATGGAACGCTGCCTAGCGGCCGGCTTCTTCGCTGAGTTCGTCCACCGTTTTCAACAGGCGCTCGATGTCTTCGGTTCGCGAGAGGCGATGATCGCCGTCCTTGACCAGCGTCAAGGCGACATCGTCCTGGGCAAGGCAGGAAACGAGTTGCATGGCATGCTGCCAGGGCACGTCGGGATCGAGCATGCCTTGCAAAATCCGCACGGGACATTTCAACGCAATCGGCTTGCCGAGAATGAGATGCTTGCGGCCGTCTTCGATCAGGGATCTGGTGATGGCATAAGGTTCGTCGCCATAGGCCGAAGGCCGCTGCCACGAACCTTTGGTTTCGATTTCCTCCCGGATCTCCGGCGAGAAATTCTTCCACATCAGTTCTTCGGTGAAGTCCGGCGCCGGCGCGATCAGCACAAGACCGGCGAGCTTTGCGTTGGGCGCAAGCTCCGGATTCGCTGCGAGTGCACGCGCCAACAAAAGCGCCATCCAACCGCCCATGGAGGAGCCGACCACGATCTGGGGCCCGCGCGCACGCGCCGCGAAAACCGCGATGCTTTCCTCGAGCCATTTTGAAATCGTGCCGTATTCGAAAGCGCCGGCGGATTCGCCGTGGCCCGAATAATCGAAGCGGATATAGCCGCGTCCTGACGCTGCGGCATGCGCATCCAGTGCGGCCGCCTTGGTGCCTTTCATGTCGGACTTGAAGCCGCCGAGCCAGAAAATACCGGGGGCGGTTCCGCGGCGCTCGCGTATTGCGATGCGGCGGCGATCCGCGCCTACATCCAGAAACTGTAGCTGATCGTTTTCCATCCGCTCCGGCTAAACTGACCGGGAAGTGAAGGCAAGTTGCCTTGCGAATGCCGCAAGCGGATTTTAGAAGACGGTCCGTGGCTACTTCCGCAAATAATCTTGCCGAACGTCCCCTGACCGTGGTGCAGGTCGTTCCCGACCTGCAGCCGGGCGGCACCGTCAATCATGCGATCGAAATTGCCGAAGCATTGACGCGGCTCAACCATCGCGCCGTGATCGTGTCCGAAGGCGGCCGCCTGCAAGGCGTCGCCGAGCGCGCGGGCGCGACCATCATCAAGCTTCCGGTCGCCACCAAGAATCCTTCGCAGATTGTTTCGAACGCAAAAAAACTTGCCGAACTTTCGCGCGATCTGAACGCTGACGTGTTGCACGCGCAGAGCCGCGCGCCGGCCTGGAGCTGCCTGCTCGCGCAGCGCATTTCCAAGATTCCATTCATCGCGACCTATGACGGCAGCTTCTCGGAGCGCAGTCCGCTCAAGCGATTTTACAACAGCGTCATGGTGCGGGGCGCGCGCGTGATCGCACCGGGCGAGCGGCTCGCCAAGATGATCGAGCACCGCTACGGCACCGCGCGCGAGAAAATTTCCGTGGTGCCGCAGGCGATCGATTTCGAGGCGTTCAATCCGGCCAATGTCGATCCGCTCAAGCGCGCCTTGCTCGCGAACCAGTGGGGCATCGCACCGAACGACCGCGTCATTTTATTGCCCGGACGCCTGAGCCGTCCGAAGGCTCCGCATATCCTGATCGAGGCAGCGTCCCGTCTGCAGGAAGCGGGACTGAAGGACGTGATCTGTATTCTGGCCGGCGAACATCCGGGCCGCTCCGGCTATGCGGGCGAAGTCTGGGACAGCGTGCATCATGCCGGTCTTTCGGATCGCATCCGCTTTGTCGGCCATTGCGAAGATATGCTTTCGGCCTATTCGCTCGCCGACATCGCGGTCTGCACCTCGGTCAGCCAGGGCGGCCACCGGCTCGCGATCCTCGAGGCGCAGGCCATGGGCGTGCCGGTCGCCGTGTCGGATTCCGAGAACGGGGATGAAATCGTGCGCGCGGCTCCCTATGTATCGGAGGCGCGCGCGACGGGCCTGCTCTATCGCGCGGGTGACGCGGCGGAACTGGCGCAGTCTCTCTTCAAGCTCCTTGCCATGGGCGGACAAGCCCGCCAGGCCATGGGTGTGCGCGGCCGGGAGTGGATTGCCTCGCATTTCTCGAAAGAGACCTTTGCCGAGCGGCTGCTTGCGGTGTACAGCGAGGTTTCGAAGCAGGCGATGCTTCGGGCCGGGCGTTGACTCGCCGTCCGTTTCTCACGATGTTTCCGCTGCTTCGCCGCTCCGGCCTTCCCTTGAAGGCTCTGGTCCCGGCGTCACAGCGTTTGTTTTAACTGCTAGAGGAGACTGCCCCCATTCGTCGTCCTATGAGAGCCGCGGCGCCCGTGCAAAAAGACGGTCCGCGCACCAACGAAGAAATCCGCGTCCGCGAAGTTCAGCTGATCGATGCCGAAGGCGAGAACCGCGGGACCGTTCCGACCCACGAAGCACTCCAGATGGCGCGCGAAGCCGGTCTCGACCTCGTCGAGATCTCGCCGAACAATAATCCGCCCGTCTGCAAGATTCTGGATCACGGCAAGTTCAAGTTTCAGGCTCAGAAGAAAGCTGCCGAAGCGCGCAAGAAGCAGAAGACCGTCGAGGTCAAGGAAATCAAGCTGCGCCCCGGCATCGACAAACACGACTACGACGTGAAGATGCGCTCGATTCAGCGCTTCTTCGAGGAAGGCGACAAGGTGAAAGTCACGCTCCGCTTCCGCGGCCGCGAAATGGCGCACCAGGATATCGGCTACAAGCTTCTGCAGAAGCTGAAGGAAGACACGTCCGCCATCGCCAAGGTCGAGATGGAGCCGATGCCGGAAGGCCGCCAGATCGTGATGATTCTGGCGCCGCGATAAATCGCGGCGCCGTCTCTCTTTCTCTCTCTTTAGTTCGCTGATGCGGCGCGTAACTCGCGCGCGCGCACGATCCGCCGTGCGGGTTTCGACATGCCGCTCAGCACATTCGCGCCGATGGGCCAGGGCTTATTCGCGCCCGAGACCACCGACACCATGTCTCGCAGTGGCGCACGGTCGATTTCGGCCTGCGGCCGCGACACGAAGAGGTCGGCGTGGAAGAAGCCGTCGGCTTCCCGGCCATAAGGGTCGAGACCCATGGATTCCACCGCGCGCACGGTGCCGTCCATTTCCTCGAGGGTTGCGAAGCGCCGCTGTACGAACGTCGCCGCTTCGAAACGCTCGGTGACGAGCCCCTGCTCTTCGAGCGTCTGCGCAATCGCCCGATAGGGAAACATCCGCAGCACGAACGAAGCCACCCACGCGGGGCGGCCCTTGCGCGCGATCTTCGCCAGACGATCGAAGGTCTTGCTCGTCACGTAGCCTACGCAGCCGGTCGAGATGATGATGTCGGCTTTCGCAAGCTCGGCCGCCTGCTCGGGCGTGGGGTCTCGCTGTTCGAGATCGAGCGCATAGCCGAGATCGATCGCGCCGCTTTCCTGCGCATAGGCCACGGCATTTTTGGAAACGTCGAGGCCGGTGACGCGCACGCCCGGATTTTCCGGCCAGGCGCGATAGAACGCGCGATCGTGGTCGATGAGCTGTTCGCGGTTCAGGCTTTGCAGATGCGGCGAGGTATAGCGCTCGCGGATCGCGTCGAAGCTCACGGCATATTTGGCGAGCGCCCCGTTCACGCCATAGGAGCAGCCAAGATCGAGCACGGTGACGGGCTCGTCCTGCTGTTCGGCTCTGGCTTGAATCAGCTGGTCGAAAACCGGCTGCGCGAGGTGGGGGATGATGTAGTCGAGCTGCCCCAGCACGCTGAAATAGCGGCGCGGGTCGCTTGCGATGTAGATGTCGTCGAAATTCGCCTTGCCGTCGTTGATGGCAGCGAAAGCGAGCGTCGCAGAATGCGAGTTCATAAGGCTGTAGCCTCCGGTTTGCGGACCGTACGGACCTCCGAGTTTCAGGAAATGGACAAGTGCCCTGCCCGGGACGGAATTTAGGAAAGCGGTCCCATCGGTACAACCACGGATCGGGCCTTTGCGGGGATTTGCCGCGGTTAGTGCGGGAAATAGCATACGTTGCGCAGTCGAAACATACTTGCGCCTCAACCCGTTACCTCCAGTTGCCGCGCACTTAGAACCAAATTACCTATTCTAAGAGAAAGAGATTCTTTCAAAAATTATTTGTGAGCGCTGTTGCCGAATGTACCTCATGTACGTTGACGAGAGTGGTGATACTGGCCTCGTCCACTCCCCGACTCGATACTTTTGTCTCTCGGGACTCGTCGTACACGAGTCCCGATGGCGCGATTTCATAAATAGCTTAATTTCTTTCCGAAGAACCTTAAACAACGTCTACGGACTACCGCTCCGTAGTGAGATTCATGCGGCTGAGTTTATAAATAGCAAGCCGGTCAACCTTGACCGGCACATCCGTCTGGCAATTCTTCGTAATACGCTCGACGAACTTGCGAAGATGAATTTCATCTCGATAACAAACGTTATCGTCGATAAGCACGGAAAGCCTGCTGAATACGACGTCTTTCAGTCAGCTTGGACTACGTTGTTTCAGAGATTTGAAAATACACTTGGGTACGGAAATTTTCCCGGAAGATTTCGCAACGACTTTGGAATGGTTTTTACCGACGCAGTTGGCGGAAAGAAACTGACACGTCTCGTCAGGCGAATGTCCGTTTTCAACTTTGTTCCACACGACCCGCGTTTCGGCGGCGGTGCGCGCAATATTCCGATCAGAAAAATTATTGAGGACGCGCACAGTAAGGATTCCGAAGAATCGTTACCGATCCAAATGTGCGATGTTTCCGCTTACTTCCTATATCAGTATAATGCGTCAAACTCGTACATTCGACGGCAACGAGCTCAAAAATACTTTGAGCGCCTTCTGCCTGTGCTGAACCGGCAAGCGAGCAGGTCGGATCCACTAGGAATTGTTCGGCTCTAAAAAATGAAGGGCGGGCAACTTTGGAAAGTTACCCGCCGGGGAAATCCTACTATTGGGTTGAGCCCAAGTTCAGATTTCCGAAAGGAATATAATCGAATCTATTAGTAATTTCAATAGCTTAATACCCGAATCACTTCAAGGACTTAGCCGAATCGGCCTTCGATAGCACCCAGTCCCTTGAAACAAATCGCCGTCTCGTCTATCGAAACGGCCTTCCTAGCCGACCGGCCATTCACCAGGGCTGCCGTGGCGGCTAACGAGCGCTCAATTCCGAGCAATATCAGTGACTTAGCCGGGGCTTGCCCCGCGTCTCTAAGTCCATGGAGAGCAAAATGCCCAAGCTGAAGACGAAGTCCGGCGCCAAGAAACGCTTCAAGGTTTCTGCGACCGGCAAGGTGATCTCCGCCCAGGCTGGAAAACGCCACGGCATGATCAAGCGGACCAATGCCCAGATCCGGAAGCTGCGCGGCACGCGCGTGATTTCGGAGTCCGACGCCGAGCGCGTCCGCAAGATCTTTCTGCCTTACGCGTAAGCCCGCGTTCGCAGTTTTCCAGTTTCTGACTTCGAAGGAGTTTCATCATGGCTCGCGTTAAACGCGGCGTAACCTCACACGCCAAGCACAAGAAAACCTACAAGGCCGCCAAGGGCTTCCGTGGCCGCCGCAAGAACACGATCCGCGCCGCCAAGGCCGCCGTCGATCGTTCGATGCAGTACGCCTACCGCGACCGCAAGAACAAGAAGCGCACATATCGCGCGCTCTGGATTCAGCGGATCAACGCCGCGGTGCGCGAAGAAGGCCTCGTCTATGGCCGCTTCATCAACGGCCTCAACAAGGCCGGCGTCGAGATCGATCGCAAGGTGCTCGCCGACCTCGCCGTCCACGAGCCGGTGGCGTTCAAGGCGCTCTGCGCACAGGCACGCGCCGCGCTCGGCTGAGCGCTGCCATGGCCGACCTTTCGAAACTGGAAAGCGAACTGCTCGCGCAGGTCGCGGGCGCGGCTGACGAAGCCGCGCTCGAAGCCGTTCGCGTCTCGGCCCTTGGCAAGAAGGGCTCCGTCTCCGAACTCCTGAAAGGCCTTGGCGCGCTGTCGCCCGACGAGCGCAAGACTGAGGGCGCGAAGATCAACGCGCTGCGCGACCGCATCACGGCCGCGCTCGACGAGAAGAAGTCCGCGCTGAAAGAAAAGGCGATCGCCGCGAAGCTCGCCGCCGATACCGTGGACGTGACGCTGCCCGTCCGCGCGGCCCCCGCCGAACAGGGCCGCATCCATCCGATCAGCCAGGTGATCGACGAACTCACCGCGATCTTCGCCGACATGGGTTTCTCCGTCGCCGAAGGCCCGGATATCGAAACCGATTTCTATAATTTCACGGCGCTGAACTTCCCGGTCGGCCACCCGGCGCGGGAAATGCACGACACGTTCTTCTTTCCGCCCGACGGGAAAGGCGAGCGCAAGCTCCTGCGCACGCATACCTCGCCGGTGCAGATCCGGTCGATGCTGAAACAGAAGCCGCCGATCAAGATCATCATTCCGGGCCGCACCTATCGCTCCGACTCGGACCAGACCCACACGCCGATGTTCCATCAGGTCGAAGGCCTCGTGATCGACAAGAAGTCGAACCTCGGCCACCTGAAATGGATTCTCGCGGAGTTCTGCAAAGCCTTCTTCGAAGTCGATGACGTGAAGATGCGCTTTCGCCCGTCGTTCTTCCCCTTCACCGAACCGTCGATGGAAGTCGACATCCAGTGCGACCGTTCCGGCGGCGACATCAAGTTCGGCCAAGGCAACGACTGGCTGGAGATTCTCGGCTGCGGCATGGTGCATCCGAACGTACTGCGCAATTGCGGGCTCGATCCCGACGAATATCAGGGCTTCGCTTGGGGCATGGGGATCGACCGCATCGCCATGCTGAAATACGGCATGCCGGATTTGCGCCCGTTCTTCGAAGCGGATGTGCGCTGGATCGAACACTACGGCTTCCGTCCGCTCGACTTCCCGACGCTTGCGGGAGGATTGAGCACGTGAAATTCACCCTCTCCTGGCTGAAGGATTATCTCTCGACCGATGCGACGGTCGCGGAGATCGCCGCGAAGCTCAACGAAGTCGGTCTCGAAGTCGAAAGCGTCGAGGATAAATCCGCGACGCTCGCTCCCTTCGTCGTCGCGAATGTGATCTCCGCCGAGAAGCATCCGAACGCGGACAAGCTCCGCGTCTGCATGGTCGATACCGGCGACGGCAATCCGATCCAAGTCGTCTGCGGCGCACCGAATGCGCGCGCGGGCATCAAGGCCGTTTTCGCGAAGCCCGGCACCACGATCCCGGCAAGCGGCGACGTCTTGAAAGTTGGCGCGATCCGCGGCGTGGAATCGCGCGGCATGCTCGTCTCCGAACGCGAGATGGGTTTGTCCGACGAACACGCCGGCATCATCGAAATGCCTTCGGATGCGCCGCTCGGCAAACCTTTCGCGGAAGTGCTGGGCTTGAACGATCCGGTGTTCGACATTGCTGTGACGCCGAACCGTCCCGATGCACTCGGCGTGCAGGGTGTCGCGCGCGATCTCGCGGCCGTCGGTCTCGGCACCTTCAATGCCAAGCCGCCGAAGCCGGTTGCGGGCAAGTTTCCCTGCCCGATCAAGGTCACGATCGAAGCCCCCGAACTTTGCCCGGCATTCGGCATTCGCGTGATCCGCGGCGTGAAGAACGGGCCGTCGCCGGAATGGCTGCAGAAGCGGCTCCGCGCGATCGGGCTTCGTCCGATCAACGCGCTGGTCGATATCACGAACCTGCTCACGCATGACCGCTCGCGCCCGCTGCACGTCTTCGATGCCGCGAAGGTGAAGGGCAATCTCGTCGTGCGCCGCGCGAAGCAGGGCGAGACGATTCTCGCGCTCGACGGCAAGACGTATCCGCTCGACGAATCCATCTGCGCGATTTCCGACGATGTTGCCGTGGAATCCCTCGCAGGCGTCATGGGCGGCGAGGAAAGCGGCGTTTCGGAATCCACGACGGATGTCGTCGTCGAAGCCGCACTGTGGAATCCGCTGAACATTGCGCAGACCGGCCGCAAGCTCGGCCTGCTTTCGGATGCGCGCTTCCGCTTCGAGCGCGGCGTCGATCCGGCCTTCATGGTGCCGGGGCTCGAGCTTGCAACGCAACTCATTCTCGAATTGTGCGGCGGTGAGCCCTCCGAGAACTTCATCGCGGGCGAAGTGCCGGACACGAGCCGCGTGATCGATTTCCCGCTCGGCGAGCCGAAGCGCCTCACCGGCATCGAAATCAAGGCAGACGAGATCAAGCGCATCCTTGCCAATCTCGGTTTTGCCACGGCGGGCGGCGGCGACAGCCTGAAGGTTTCGCCACCGAGCTGGCGCGGCGACATCGAAGGCAAGGCCGATCTGGTGGAAGAGGTCGTGCGCATTGCCGGTCTCGACCGCGTGCCGATGACGCCGTTCGCGCGCGACGATAACGCGCGCAAGCCCGTTCTGACGACGCTGCAAAAACGCACGCGCCAGGCCAAGCGCGCACTTGCTGCGCGCGGCTCCCTCGAAGGCGTAACGTGGTCGTTCATATCGAAAGAACACGCGACCCGCTTTGGCGGTGGCGCTGCCACCCTCGCGCTCTCGAATCCGATTGCGTCGGACCTTTCCGACATGCGGCCGAGCCTCATTCCCGGGCTTGCGCTGGCCGGACAGAAGAACGCCGATCGCGGTTACGACGATGTGGCGCTGTTCGAGGTCGGACAGATTTTTCTCGGCGACAAACCCGAAGACCAGTTGATCGCGGCCACAAGCCTGCGCCGTGGCGCGGCCAAGGTTTCCGGCCAGGGCCGTCACTGGTCGGGGTCGGCGAACAAAGCCGATGTTTATGATGCGAAGAGCGACGCGCTTGCCGTGCTCGCGGCCTGCGGCGCGCCGACCGACAAAGTGCAGATCGTGGCGGGCGGCCCCGGCTACCTGCATCCGGGCCGCTCCGGCACGATCCAGCTCGGACCGAAACTCGTGCTCGGCTATTTCGGCGAACTGCATCCGCTCACGCTGGACGCCCTCGACATCGAAGGCCCGGTTGCGGTCGCGGAAATCTTCCTCGATCGCCTGCCTGAGCAAAAGGCAAAGCCGACCCGGGTGAAGCCGAAACTCGAACTCTCACCGTTCCAGCCGGTGACACGCGACTTTGCCTTCCTGGTCGACCGCGCGGTGACGGCCGCCGAAATCATTCGCGCAGCACAAGCCGCCGACAAGACGCTGATTCAGAAGATCGAGGTCTTCGATCTCTATGAAGGCAAGGGTGTGCCGGACGGCAAGAAGTCGCTTGCCATCGCCGTGACGCTGCAGCCGCGCGAGAAGACGCTCACCGACGCTGTTGCAAAGAAGATCGTGGACGAGGTCGGCAAGAAGACGGGTGCCGCGCTGCGCGCTTAGCTCTTTCGTCATGGCCGGGCTTGTCCCGGCCATGACGAATTATTTCCGACTACGCCAACCTCAAATCCGCAAAGACGAAGCCGTCGCGCGCGGCGACTTCGCCTGCTTCGACTTTAATCTCTTTCCCGAACATCGGCCCGCCGGTGACGCAGGAGTGAAACTCGCCGTTCTCTCCACAGGGATCGGCGCCTGCGGGGAGTGAGGCAAGCAAGCTCTCGTCGAACGAGCGGCCTGCAAATTCTTGCGCGATTTTTTTAGGATCGAGCGTGACGATGCGCGCCTGCAAGCCGCCCGCGATCATCTCGCGCGCAAGCGCATCGGTCGGTATGCCCCAAAGCGGGAAGACGGCCTCGATGCCCGTGCCGCGCAGTTTCTCCTCGCGATAGGCGCGGATCTCTTCGAGAAAGAGATCGCCGAAGATGATTTTCGTCACTCCCTGTTCGCGCGCAATCTGCAGCGCGTCCGCCATGCGCTGTTCGTAGATTTCATTGGGGCATGGAAAGGGAATCATCACAGGCAGAAGCGGGAGCGCGGCGGCTTGAAGCTGCGCGTCGAGTATCTCCCGCCGCACGCCGTGCATGGAAACGCGATCGAAGTTCTCGGTGATCGTCGTCAACGCGCCGATCACGTCATACGACCCCTCAAGCCACACGCGATGCAGCGCCCAGGCGGAGTCCTTCCCGCTCGACCAGGCGATCAGCGCTTTTTCCTTCATTCCGACCGGCGGTCCGCTCACGACTTTTTCAGCTATGGTAAAAAGGGATTTAAAAACATGCGTTTATTCCCCGATCCGGCCTCTCCTGGCGGCTTCGCGCGCGGTCTCGTGAACCGCAATGAAACAAAATTCGGCTAGCGTGACGTCGGGGATCATTGAACCAGACCCGGAGAAACGGGCGGGACAACGGGATGACGGACCTTACGCATAGCTGGATCAGCCGCCAGCTCATCAAGTATCTCGAGCAGACGTCGCCGGGGATCGAGCCCTTCACGCCGAGCGATCCCGCTTCGCTCGAAGCCGTGCTGCAGCCGGGCGACGTGTTGCTGGTCGAGGGAAATACGCGCGTATCGGGCATCATCAAATATCTCACGCAATCGACCTGGTCGCACGCCGCGCTCTATGTCGGACCGCGTTTCAACAAGCGCGCCGCGAACGGCAGTCCGCATGTGCTGATCGAGGCCAATCTCGGCCAGGGCGTCGTGACCGCGCCGCTCTCGAAATATACCGCATTTCATACCCGCGTCTGCCGCCCGGTCGGCCTCCACGAGGACGAGCGCGAGCAGGTCGTCGCCTACATGATCAAGCGGCTCGGCATCGAATATGACGTGAAGAACATCATCGACCTGATGCGGTATCTGGTGCCCGCACCCATTCCGGCGCGCTTTCGCCGGCGCCTGCTCTCGCTCGGCTCCGGCGTGCCGACCAAAGTGATCTGCTCCGGGCTCATTGCGCAGGCCTTCGAGTCGGTCAGCTATCCGATCCTGCCGCGGATCGAGCTTGTTGAGAGCAAGGAGAAGCGGCGCGAAATTCTGCACATCCGCCATCACTCGCTCTACATGCCGCGCGATTTCGACATCTCGCCCTATTTTCGTGTCGTGAAGCCGACTATCGAACTCGGCTTCGACTACCATTCCTTGCGCTGGGCCAACCGGCCGATGCCGCCTGAAGACGAGCGGGAGAACATGCCGCGCCCTTTAGCGGAGGGCGGGAGTCCGCCCGTCGCACCAGAACTTCCTGAGCCGGTGCCCGCGGCCGCCTCAATAGCGGCGTAAATCCCGCTACAAGCGCAAGGCATGATTCAGGATGCCATCGGCGCTTTCTTCCAGACCTTCTCGCCGCCGCTTCGGAAAATTCTTCTGAAGTCTATCGGCCTTGCGCTCTTGCTCCTCGTCGCGCTCGGCGGGGCATTGCAGTGGCTGTTGCAGTTTCTGCTTCCGCTTTCGTATCCCTACGACTATATCGCCGCGATCCTGCTCGGCCTGCTCACGCTCGTCGTTGCCTTCTTCGCGATGGCGCCCGTCACCTCGCTCATGGCGGCGATTTTTCTCGACGATGTCGCCGAAGAAGTGGAACGCACGAAGTTTCCGGCCGACGCGCCCGGCACGCCGCTGTCGGTGCCGCGCTCCATGGCGCTTTCGGTCAAGTTTTTCGGCGTCGTGTTACTCGTGAACCTTGCCGCAATCCTGCTCTGGTTCGTTATTCCGGTCTTCAACGTTGCGGTGTTCTTTATCGCGAATGCCTATCTCTTGAGCCGCGAGTTCTTCGAGCTTGCCGCCATGCGCTTTCGGACGCCTGAGGAAGCGCGGCTGCTCAGGCGGCAGCACGCCGCTCCAGTCTTCGTGTCCGGACTGATCATCGCCGCGATCGTCATCGTGCCGGTTCTTAATCTGATCACGCCGGTGTTCGCGACCGCCTTCATGGTGCGGCGGCATAAACGCCTGATGCCGATGCGCGAGCTTCTGCCGCCGGAGCGGAGCGCTTCCTAGAGCGCTTTCTCCGGCCAGCGGCAGAGATCATTGATGATGCAGGTAGGGCATTTCGGACTTCGCGCCAGACACGTGTAGCGCCCATGCAAGATCAGCCAGTGATGCGCATGTGTCTTGAAGCGCGCCGGAATTACGCGATCCAGTCCCAGTTCGACCTCGAGCGGATTTTTCCCCGGCGCGAGACCGGTGCGGTTGCTCACGCGAAAGACATGCGTATCGACCGCGAGCGTCGGCTCGCCAAAGGCGATATTCAAAACGACATTCGCGGTCTTGCGCCCCGCGCCCGGTAGCTCCTGAAGCTCTTCGCGCGTTCGCGGAACTTTGGAGCCGTGCTTCTCGATCAACATATTCGAAAGCGCGATGACGTTCTTGGCTTTGCCTTTGTATAGGCCGATGGTCTTGATGTAGTCGCGCAACTTCTCTTCGCCGAGGGCCGCCATTTTTTCCGGCGTATCGGCGACCGCGAACAGCGCGCGCGTCGCCTTGTTCACGCCGGCGTCAGTCGCCTGCGCCGACAGGACCACCGCCACGAGCAGCGTAAAATCATTGACGTGCTCAAGTTCGCCTTTGGGATGAGGATTGGCTCTCTCGAAGCGGCTGAAGGCTTCGCGCACTTCCTGCTCGCTCCAGCGCGGCGGATTTGCCGCCTTTTTACGAGGCTTTTGCTTCGCCGGCGCGGCGCTTTTCTTGATGGTTTTCTTGGTCGCTTTTTTGCCCATCCGTCCTCTATAGTTTGGCCATGGACGCGAGCAACCCGATTCCGGAGCAGACGCTGCTTTTCGAGCGGCTGTCGCCGCACCGTTCACTGAGTGCAAACGGCTTTACGCTGGTCATGATCCTGCTCGGAGGAGCAAGCTTTGTCCTCGGCGTCGCCTTTCTGATGATGGGCGCCTGGCCGATTTTCGGCTTTCTCGGGCTCGACGTGTTTCTGGTCTGGCTTGCGTTCCGGCTCAACAACCGCTCCGCACGGGCTTTTGAAGAGATTCTGGTGACGCCTGTGCGGCTCGTATGGCGGCGCGTTTCCGTTTATGGCGAAGCACGCGAAGACACCATGAACCCGCGCTGGGTGCGGATGGAAACGACCTCCGACGAATTGTCCGGGATGACGCGGATCGCGCTGATCGAGCGGCGCATCACGCGGGTCATCGGCGCATTCCTGCCGCCCGCTGGCAAGGAGAAGCTCGCGAAATCCTTGGCGGCGGCGCTTGCAAGCGCCAAGCGCTAGTGCAGAGCCGCGAAATCGGGTGGTTTCGTTTTTCGTCCGCGCCTATCTCCACGATCATTCGCGGAGGATAATCTCATGCTTGCGAGAACCATGAAGATGGAAGACGCGTCCGGAGGTCAGGATTACGACACGGTGCGCCGTGCGATCGAATACCTGACCAGGCGCTATCGGGAGCAGCCGGAAGTCGAGGCGGTCGCCGCTGCGGCCGGCACCGATCCGCGCCGCCTGAACGAATTATTCCGCCGCTGGTGCGGGCTGACGCCGAAGGCGTTTCTGCAGGCGGTGACGCTCGACAACGCCAAGAAACTACTCGCGCAATCGCCGAACATTCTCGAGACGAGTTACGAACTCGGGCTTTCCGGTCCCGGCCGGCTGCACGATCTCTTCGTCGTGCATGAAGCCATGTCGCCCGGCGAATGGAAAAGCGGCGGCGAAGGGCTTGAAATTCGCTACGGCTTTCACCCCTCGCCCTTTGGTACCGCGCTCGTGATGATGACGCCGCGCGGGTTGTGCGGACTCGCGTTTTCCGATCCGGGCAAGGAGGCGGCCGCACTCAAAGACATGCGCACGCGGTGGAAGAACGCGAGCTACGTCGAAGATTCAGCCGCGACCGCCGATGTCGCTGCACGCATTTTTCAGTCGGATCGCTGGAAGCCCGATACGCCATTGCGCGTGGTGCTTATCGGTACGGATTTCGAAGTGCGGGTCTGGCAGACGCTTCTGAAAGTGCCGCTTGGCCGTGCGGCGACCTATAGCGATGTCGCGCGCAAGATCGGGAAAGACAACGCCGCGCGGGCAGTCGGCGCGGCGGTCGGCAAGAATCCGATTTCCTTCGTGGTGCCGTGCCATCGAATCGTCGGCACGAACGGCGCGCTCACCGGCTACCATTGGGGCCTCACCCGCAAGCGCGCGATGCTTGGCTGGGAGCAGGCAAAACTGATCGGATAGATCTTTAGCTCGCGAGATCGAGCTTGTCGGCAACCGTCGCGTCGGCATTCAGCCGGTAGATGATCGGGACGCCGGTGAGAAGCTCGCGCTTGATGATGCTCTCGGGCGTGTGGTTCTCGAGCACCATGATGAGTGCCCGCAGCGAATTGCCGTGGGCCGCGACCAGCGTGCGCTCGCCGCGCAATACGCCGGGCAGAATGTGCTGGACATAATAAGGCAGCGCGCGCGCGACCGTATCCTTGAGGCTCTCGCCGCCCGGGGGCGGCGTGTCGTAGGAACGGCGCCAGATGTGAACCTGTTCCTCGCCCCACTTCTTGCGGGCGTCGTCCTTGTTCAGTCCGTTGAGATCGCCGTAGTCGCGCTCGTTCAGCGCCGGATCCTTGTGAACGGCAATCGCGCTTTGTCCCATTTCCTCGAGCACGAGACCGAGGGTGCGCTGTGCGCGCTTCAATGCGGAGGTATAGGCAACATCGAAAGTGACGCCGCGCGCTTTCAGTTTCTGTCCGGCGGCGCGGGCTTCGGCGACGCCCTGCTCGGTGAGATCGACATCGCGCCAGCCGGTGAAAAGATTCTTCAGATTCCACTCGCTCTGACCGTGACGGACGAGCACCAGCAGACGTTCCATTGGCTATCCTTGTTCTTTCAGACGAACGGAATTTCAGGCGAAGCGCATAGCGAGATCAGCGGCGGCTGTCGATATCCGCCGCGCCCCTTGGGCCGCGGTGTGCGGCACGCCGGCCGAGCAACATCGCGACGAGTGCCGAAATCATCACGGCAGATCCTGAAAGGAGCGAGATCGTTCGTGGCGCGAGGCCGGTAAGGCTTGCGAGCGCGGGCGTGCCGAGAAAATAGGCCCAGAGCGCTGACAGCAATACGAAAAGGATCGCGTAAAGCAGAACTCGCATGAGAATTTACGAAAGACCGAGCACGTCGGCCATTGAGTAGAGGCCGGGCTTCTTACCCTTGCCCCACTTTGCCGCGGCCAAAGCACCGCGCGCGAAGATCATGCGGTCTTCGGCCTTGTGCGAGAGTTCGATGCGCTCGGAAGGACCGGCGAAGATTACGGTATGATCGCCAACCACCGTGCCGCCGCGCAGCGTTGCAAAACCGATGTCGCCTTCTTTTCGCGCACCGGTGTGGCCGTCGCGCGAGCGCACGGAATTTTCGGCAAGCGAAATCGCCCGGCCCTCGGCAGCGGCATTGCCAAGGAGCAATGCCGTCCCGGAAGGCGCATCGACCTTCCGGTTGTGATGCATCTCCAGCACTTCGATATCGAATTCGGGGCCGAGACTTGCAGCCGCACGCTTCACGAGGGCTGCCAGGAGATTGACGCCGAGGCTCATGTTGCCCGACTTCACGAGCGCGGCATGGCGGGCTGCCGCCTCAAGCCTCGCCTGATCGGCTTCAGACATGCCGGTTGTGCCGATGACGTGAACGATACGGGCCTGTGCCGCGAGCGTCGCGAGCGCGACGGTCGAGGCGGGCGTCGTGAAATCGATGATCGCGTCCGCCTGCGCGACGAGGGGGAGCGCGTCGCTGGTGACAGTAGTGCCGCTCGGCGGAAGCCCCGCAAGCACGCCCGTATCGGCGCCGATCTCGGACGCACCTTCCCGGTCGACCGCGCCCGCGAGCGTGAAGCCCGGCACCTCGTGAATGGCGCGCAGCAAAGTGCGGCCCATGCGGCCGCCGGCACCCGCGATAACCAGACGAAGTTCAGCCATGTCGTTCCGCTCCGAGACGTCGAGCGCGGGGTATAGCGCGGGGACGCCGCTCAAGGAAAGCGCGGGGACGGCTCGCGGACCAGACCCTCAGGACGGCTGCGGGCCATCATAGCCCTCGATGATCACGATATCGCCTTCGGAAATCGGCGCGCGGATCGAGATCGCGTGCTTGTATTCGGGCGAGTGATAGCAATCGACCGCCGCCTGGTAGGTCGGAAACTCGATCACGACGTTGCGGGAGCGCGACGAGCCTTCCGGGTTCTCGAACTTGCCGCCGCGCACGACAAAACGCGCGCCGTATTTCTTGAAGGCGATCGCGTTCGCGTCGCGATACTTCGCATAGACGTCGTCGTCGCGTACATCGACGCGCGCAATCCAGTAGCCCTTCGCCATTTCGCTCCCCTTGCTCTCCGGATTTTATGTTCCGGCGTTTTCGATCTCTGCAACAATCGCTTCTGCGGCGGCTTTCGGATCTTCCGCCGCGACGATCGGCCTGCCGATCACCATGTAATCGACGCCTGCCTTGATGGCGTCGGCCGGCGTCATGACGCGCTTCTGGTCGCCCTTCTCGCTGCCGGCCGGACGAATGCCGGGCGTGACCAGCATCATCTTGGCACCGAGCCGCTGCCGCAAATCCTTTGCCTCTGCGGGCGACGAGATCAGCCCGTCGATACCGATGGCTTCGGCCTGCGCGGCGCGGCGTGCGACGAGCTCGGGCACGGTCACGGAATAGCCTGCGTCTTTGAGGTCGTCGTCGTCCCACGAAGTGAGCACGGTAACCGCGAGGAGATCGAGGTTGGTATCGCCGCGGCCTTCGACCGCCGCGCGCATGGTCTGCGGGAACGCATGAACGGTGAGAAAGGTCGCGCCGAGTTTGGCGGCGCGGCTCGTCGCATGCATGACGGTGTTGCCTATGTCATGCAGCTTCATGTCGAGAAAGACTTTCTTGCCGCCCTGCACGAGATCTTCGGCAAGGTTCAGGCCGCCGGCCATCACGAGTTCGAAGCCGATCTTGTAGAAGTTGATGCTGTCGCCGAGCGTCCAGATCGTTTTCTCGGCGGCTTCGATATCGGCAAGGTCGAGTGCTACGATGACGCGGTCGCGGGCGGGAAGGTCGATGCTCATGGCAGCACCATCGCGGCAGCGATCAGCTTTTCAAGCTGCGCGTGCAGGAGTTTCTGGTTGCCTTCGTCTTTCAGCGCGCCGCGCTCATCGAAAGCGGTCTCGGCGCCGCTGATCGCTGTCTGTTCGGGGATCACGAGCGCGCCGAGGCCAAGCTCGAGCGACTGGCGCAGATGATAGAGCCCGCGATAGCCACCGAAGCGGCCGTTCGACGTCGCACCGAGCGCGAACACGCATTGCTTGTAGGGGTTTCCGGCAGGCTCCTTGGCGCGCGACACCCAGTCGATCGCGTTTTTCAGAAGCGGCGGGATCGAGGCATTGTATTCGGGAGAGGCGATGTAGATGCCCTGGTGCGCGAGCATCATGCCTTTGAGCTTCTTCGCGTTCTCCGGCACGCCCTGTTCTTTCTCTAGATCACCATTGTAGAGCGGCAGTTCATAATCGGCGAGCGAGATCAGGGTGGCGTCGGCATTCATCAAGGCCACTTCGCGCGCGACGTGTGCCGCAAGTTTTCCGCTCAAGGCACCGCTGCGGATGGAGCCTGCGAAAATCAGAATTTTCTTCATACGCAATCCTTATTTCGCACGATACGTCCATACGCGCGCAGGGGGCAAATTCCGCCAGATCCGTTTCGAAGCGGAGGTTTCGTAAAGCGGCGACGCAACCGGCAGCGGGGAATTCGCGCCATAGGTGAACTGGATGAAGGGCGCGCGCGGCGAAAGCAGCCGCATGGAAATTTCGATCAGCTTGCGCCGCTCTTCCTGCGAAAAATTCAGGAGCGGCAGGCTCGACACGATGGCCGCGAGCGGCGGCTTGGCGTGGGCCCCGATCGTGTTGTCGAGTGCGAAGGCGTCGCCTTCGACCACGTTCA
>DAORMJ010000013.1:20736-90230 GCA_035440445.1 Xanthobacteraceae bacterium | reverse complement strand
CTCCTGCTGCTGCTGCTCGCGGGCGCGGTCGGCTACATTCACCGCGACCGCATCCTGTCGATCGTGCAGGGATTGGGCGCGCAGCAAACCACACAGCAGGCCGAAACGCCGCCTGCCGCGCAGAACAAGGCCGACGACCGGCTGCCGCAGCAACAGACGCAGCAAAATCCGGCCAACCCGGCGGTTCAGCCGGCGGGTGACACGCGCCGCGCTTTCCTGTTCGAGGAAAATCCGGGTAGCCAGCAATTCACGACCATCGCCGGCACCGTCAACTGGCGCACCGAGACCGTGAACCCCGGGCCGGGCAAGGAGCCCGAACTCGGCGTACGGATCGATGTCGATATTCCCGAACGCAAGATGCAGGTGGCGATCACTATTCGCCGCAACCCTGACACCTCGCTTCCCGCCACGCACTATGTCGAGGTGCAGTTCAGCGGCAACGACAGTTTCGGTGGTGTCGCGCAGGTGCCGGTCATGCGCATGAAGAACAACGAAGCCGCGCAGGGCATCCCGCTTGCCGGCATCAGCATTCGCGTGATGCAGGGCTTCTTCCTGATCGGCCTGTCCGCGGCGGAGACGGATCGCGACCGCAACATGCAGATCATGAAGACGCTCAACTGGCTTGATATTCCGTTCATCTACAATAACGGACGCCGCGCAGTCGTGACCTTCGAAAAGGGTGCGGCAGGCGAGAAAGTGCTGGCGGAAGCCTTCGCGGCCTGGGGCAATTGATTGTTGTGTCATCCGCGCTTGCGCGAGGACGACATCAATAAAAAAGGCCGGATTTTAGTCCGGCCTTTTTGTTAACGGATGTTGCAGCGTCACATCGCAGGCAGTGCCGCGGCCGGCGCCTCGATCTTGCGCATGCCCTCGACGACCGCCTTCTGCACCTTCTCGAAGGCGCGCACTTCGATCTGGCGCACGCGCTCGCGGGAGACGCCGAACTCCGAGGCAAGTTCTTCGAGCGTGACCGGATTGTCGGCGAGTCTGCGCGCCTCGAAGATCCGGCGTTCGCGATCGTTCAGCACGTCGAGTGCGCCCTGCAACGCGACATGGCGGTTCGACTTTTCTTCCTGCTCGGCGAGCATGTGCTCCTGGCTGTCGCTTTCATCGACCAGCCAGTCCTGCCATTCGCCCGACTCGGAGTCGGTGCGGATCGGCGCGTTCAGCGAGGTGTCGCCGCCGAGACGGCGGTTCATGGAAATGACCTCAGCTTCGGTGACGCCGAGCTTGGTCGCGATCTGCTTCACGTGCTCGGGCTTCAACTCGCCTTCCTCGAGCGCGGAAATCTGGCTCTTGGTCTTGCGGAGATTGAAGAACAGCCGCTTCTGCGCGGCAGTGGTGCCCATCTTCACGAGCGACCACGAGCGCAGGATGTACTCTTGAATCGAAGCGCGAATCCACCACATGGCGTAGGTGGCCAGACGGAAGCCTTTCTCCGGTTCGAAGCGCTTCACGGCCTGCATGAGACCGACATTACCTTCGGAGATGACTTCACCAATCGGCAGGCCATAGCCGCGGTAGCCCATCGCGATCTTCGCGACGAGACGCAGATGAGAGGTGACGAGCTTATGCGCGGCGTCGCGATCGTCGTGTTCGCGCCAGCGCTTGGCGAGCATATATTCTTCCTGCGGCTCGAGCATCGGAAACTTGCGGATCTCCGCAAGGTAATGCGAGAGGCCGCCTTCGGTGATCGCGGGGAGATTGCCGGTCGTCGTACGGGCCATTGAAGTCCCTTTCTTGTCGGCCCCCATTGAGCGGGCCGTTCCACCGCTGCCGGGATCGGCCAGCGGTAACTCGCAAATATAAGAACGCTTCCGGCAGCTTTAAGGTGCCGCAAATGAAATATTTTTAACCCGGATCAACGTGGCGGTTAGACCGGCTCTCCGGAAATCAAGCTTTCTTGAAAGATTTTTCTAGCGCGACCAGCTCTTTCGGCAATTTGCTTTCAAACGACAGCAATTTGCCTGTGCGTGGATGTGAAAAGGCCAGGCGAAACGCGTGCAGCGCCTGGCGGTTCAGCGCTTTCAGCGCAGCTTGCGCCTTTTGCGGCAGAAGCACCGCCTTGGACTGGAACCCGGTGCCATAGACCGCATCGCCGAGCAGCGGATGTCCCGCGCGCGCCAGATGCACACGGATCTGATGCGTGCGGCCGGTTTCCAGTTCGCACTCGATGAGACTGGCGACCGTCTTGCCATCGGTGCCTTCGAAGGCGCGCAGCACTTCATAATGCGTGATCGCTTCCTTGCCGTCCTTGCGCACGGCCATCTTCACGCGCGAGCGCGGATCGCGCGCGATCGGCGCGTCGATGGTGCCGCGTTCGGGTTTCGGCGCCCCCCAGACGAAGGCGAGATAGCCGCGCGACAGATCGCCGGTGCGGCCGTGATCGGCAAACTGCGCGGAGAGCGAGCGATGCGCCTGATCGTTCTTCGCGACCACCAAGAGGCCGCTCGTATCCTTGTCCAGGCGATGCACGATACCGGGCCGTTTCTCGCCGCCGATGCCGGAAAGTGTCTCGCCGCAATGCGCGATCAGCGCATTGACGAGCGTGCCGGTGCGATTGCCGGCAGCTGGATGCACCACGAGGCCCGCAGGCTTGTCGAGCACGATGACGTCCTTGTCCTCGAAAACGATATCGAGCGGGATTTTCTCCGCGGCAGGCTTCGCGGGCTCGGCCTCGGGAAGCCGCACTAAGATCGCGTCGCCTGCGTTGACCCTGTATTCGGGGTCTCTTACTGTCGCGCCGCTTACTTCGACTTCACCCTTGAGGATCAGGCTTTTCAGCCGCGTGCGGCTCAATTCCTTGATTTTGTCCGCAAGGAAGCGGTCGAGACGCGCACCCTTATCCTCCGCGTCTGCGGAAATTTCGAAACGCTGACCGCTGTCTGGTGTCATGGCTGCCAAGAACAAGAATCCAAAGTTGGAAGATAGCGAAGTCCCGCTCGATCCGCAGCAGGAAGAGATCGTCCGCAAGCTCAAACGCATGGCGATCTTTTCGACCGCCCTCATGGTGGTCGGCGTGCTCGCGATCATCGGCGTGATCGTTTACCGCCTTTCCAATCCCGCGCCGGTGCCGAAAGCAGCACCCGTTCCCGCCATCACGAATGCGCTGCCGAAGGGCTCGAAGATCATTTCGACGGCGGTGAGCGATGGGCGCATCGTGGTGACCTTGGAGCGCGATGGCATCACCGAAATGCGCGTGTTCGATCTCCTGACCCTGCAGTTGCGCGGCACGCTTCGGCTGGAGCCGCAATAGCAACCATGGACTTTGCCGTATTCCTTGCCGTGCTCGCGGGTGCCGCGATGCATGCGGGATGGAATGCGCTGGTCAAGACCGGGCCCGACCGGACCGCTTCGATCTTTCTTCTCGCCCTTATACAGGGCCTGCTCGCGCTCGCGCTCTTGCCGTTCTTCGCGATGCCTTCCGTATCGAGCTGGCCATGGATCGCGGTCTCGGCGCTCCTGCATGCGGGCTACAAGATTTTCCTGATCCGCGCCTATGAACATGGCGACATGAGCCAGGTCTATCCACTCGCGCGCGGCAGCGCGCCGCTGATCGTCGCTCTCGCCGGCATCTATGTTCTCGCCGAAGCCCTGACGCCGATGAAGTTTGCTGCGGTCTGCGCGATCGGGCTTGGCGTCATGTTGATGTCGTCGCGCCTCGGCAGCAGCGCAGCGATGCCGCGCAAGGCGCTGCTTTTTGCGCTCGCCACCGCCGTGCTCACCGCGAGCTACACACTGGTGGATGCCGTCGGCGCGCAGCGCTCCGGCACGGCGTCGGGCTTCACGCTCTGGATGTTCGCCGGCGACGGCATTCTGATGACGATCTATGCGCTGTTGGTGCGCGGATGCGGGCTCGTGGCGGCGGTGCGCGGCAATCTCGCCGGCGGCGTGGTGGCAGGCGCGTTGTCGCTCGGCTCCTACTGGATCGCGATCTGGGCCTTCACGCTCGCACCGGTCGCGCTGGTCGCAGCACTCCGGGAGACCAGCGTGCTTTTTGCCATGCTGATCGCGGTGTTCTGGCTCGGGGAGAAAGCCGGCATGCAGCGCTGGCTGGCGGCAGCGTTGATCCTCGCGGGGATCGTTTTGATGCGGTTTTAGCGGCTGCTTGATCGGGGGGCGCGGGCGCTGCTAGAAGCACTTCGTATTGGCTCCCTTCGTCTAGCGGTTAGGACGCGGCCCTCTCAAGGCTGAAACACGGGTTCGATTCCCGTAGGGAGCGCCAATGTTAGCAATGGTTTCCAAGAGAAGCCAGTTAGGGTCGCGCGGATTTCTCCAAGATTTCTCCAAGATGCGCGTTTTCTGGCTCCGTTGGTCGACCCCTCTCGCAGAACTGGCAGAGCTCAGAAACCGTCTCCGATCGAAGTCGACGATAACAAGAAGACGGGCGGGTCGCTCTAGGGACTGTTTACGCGCACCCTTGCTATTTTCCCGTTAGATCGAGGCCGACAACTGCAAGGCGAATGCGATATTGGTTTTCGCGCTCGATCTCTTGAGCTTTTACATTCAAGTAATCGACGAGTTCCGCGAACGACAGTCGTGCTTTCGTTTCGGGATGCTCCCAATGGCTGCGCTCGCCGTTGAACGTGATGAGTAAACAGCCCGCCTTGCAATTTTCATGTCGTAGGTACTTTCCTACAATTTGATCGCGCAAGGTGCTCTCATAATCTCGTACTGAGTACGCCTTCTGCCCCAACTTGATTTCGATAACCGCCCGCTGATCTCCATTGGACGCGAGCAGGCGGATGTCGGTTAGCTTTCCATCGGCGACCTCTTCTTCGCGCGTCAACTGGAATGCGTTCCTTCGCGAGTAATCGAGGCGAAGGGCAAGAGTCCGCTGCATTGCAGGTTCGTCCCGAATAGTCAGCAAGGTTCCCCGATCGGTGAAGTCGTGGTGGGAGATTTCGTGCGCTAAATCGTCAAGTCGATCCATCATCGTTCTGAACAGACCGTCGCGATCTACAGGTGGAAGCTCGTAGTTGGCGTCCAGCCGCGCGATTTCTTCAACTGGATATGGCGGAAATTCGGAATCTTCAGCGGCGCGTTGCTTTGCGAGCCTACGAAGTCGATCCGGGAAGTGTGAGAAATTCGGGTCCTTGGCCAACTCTAGAAGCTGCAATCGCGCCTCAGCGCCCGGAGTGTTTATCAGTGCGTTCAGGAGGTAGCTGCGGCCCTGTTCCGCGTGATCGCGATCATTAGGCGAGAAGACTCTACCACCGTGATCCTGATCCTCGTTCGGTCGGATCAAAGCGTAGGCAAGGCGCAGTAGTCGGCCAAGGGCCCGACTTCGAAGCGCAGGGTCTCCCATCGTCAAAGTCGTTGGATTTCTGTCACCGAACAACCCGCCTATTAAGTGCATCGAATGTTCGTGGTTCGCGCCTTTTCGAGCGGAATCGGTGAGGTATTCGGACAGGACGCGAACGCCGCGATCTACGTCGAACGAGAAAAGGCCTTGCATCCAAACGAGCGACGATTTTCCATTGGGGTCCTCTACGAATCTTGCTTCGCAAAGATCAGCCAGCCGCTTCCTAGTCTGCGGGTCATCTTCGTCTTCAAGAATTCGAAGTAGTAGCGAGGAGTTGTGCGCCCACTTGCCCGTAGAGGCAGGCTCTAACCTGATCTTGCTCGATTCAGTCAAAACACTCGCTACGCGACGGCGTAACAACGCTCGCACGGTCGCGTCGCCGTACGCCAAGTTGCTTACTATCGAAAGATGTCCGTCAGCGCTGGCATTCGAAAATTCCGCTGCGACGGCATCGCCAAGTTCGCGCTCTACGATCGCTGGATGTGTTCGCGCCAGCTCGGGCAGAAAGGGAGCGAAGCCGTTTAGTTCAACAGTTGCGAGCCTTACTGCGGTCCTAGCTTCGTCCACGTTCAGGGCGGCGGCCCAACCCGGTTTGCTGCTTTCTGCTGCTACGCCACAAATGGCGTAGGCCCACGAGTATGGAGTGGAATTGCTCTCTTCCTCGGTTCTGTGGACGGCAATGATCGGTTTTTGGCTCCTCCAAAATTTGGAGAGCGCCTGCTCCATTCGCTTCGCGGTAGCTTCGTCGAATGATCCCGCGATCGCCTCTCGATCCCATAAATTGAAACGGGATGGATGGTCGCCGCGGAGTCGAAGCCAGCGGTACATATTCTGAATTGTTGAGTACGATGAATCGGGTCCAAAATGTTTGTCCGGTTCGCGCATAATATTGTCGCGCCACTCGTCCCACCCTTTTACGCGTTCTTCCTCCTTCGTTGCTTGCGCTTTCCGGACCTGTGCGTGTTCGTGTATGCGCGCCTCGAGTTCGGGATTTGGCGGCCGAGGGTTAGTGCGTTCAGCAAGTATCGCCTCGAGCTCGTTATCGCCCTTACAGAGTTCGCGCAGGCGTGCCCATCGCTCCTCACGATCGGGAGCTTGCGTAGCGAAATCGAGCAGCGCGTGAAGTGCGACCGCCTTTCGTTGGTTGCCGCCAGTACTCACCCCTTGTTCCAGCCAAGCGCTGTCGTCGTGGTGTAGTTGGCGAAGTACCGAGTGGTGCAATCCGTGAAACATGCGCTTCCATGGGTCAGGCTCAGGAGCGAGTTGATCCATTAGTTCAATCTCGGTCCAAAACATCCGCTCGCGGGCGTCCGAGCCGACCGCGAAGTATGGAGACAGTCTTTCTAAGGACTCTTTGTCTTCGTAGTCGTTCGCAGAGAATCGAGCGGATATCGCTGTCGCTCGAAGGAGCTTGTCATCCCTTGCGACATTTGCGTTGAGTTGGCGACCGCATAGGATCGCAAGCGCTGGAGCGAGGCGAGAGAAGGCGCTTTTGGTTTCGTAAAACGACTGATTGGAATCGCGACGGTTCCAAATCAATTCCGCGATTTCATCGCGCAGTTGAGTAGCGCTCACGGTTGCCGGATCAATTGTCTCCGCGATCCTGCGTACGCTCCAATCTAAGCCTCCAACGACTCGCTTATCAATTTTCGCCCGCGACACGACGTTCATGAGCTGTTCGACGCTCATGTGCGTTGGAAACAGATATTCGACTGCTTGATGCGCAATGTAGTCCGGCCAGCTAGGCTCACCTTGCTCAATGGCAGTGTTGATTTGCCGTACATATTCGTCCGCTTTTGTCGCGACCAAGGCTCGGATGGCAGTGGTACGAGAACCGTAGGACCAAGTCTTGTCGCTGGCCGCTGCGAATGCGAGGTCCGCGCACTCGGAAATGCCTCCTTGCCAAATGATCTCGACCAACAGTTCGCGAAAGTCTTCGCCGGTGGGGCCGGAGCCCCAAAGTTCTCGAATAGTCGCGGACAGCTCCGGCGTCGCGATTCTTCGTACTTCGGCGATAGGAATATTGATTCCCCGCCAACCTCCTTCGCCGTAGGCGGCGGCGAATGCGCGAAGCAGCGTGCGCTTGGAATCAAGCGACAGAGACTCTGGATCTCCGTGCGTCAACAGAACCTCGGGTTCTCTCTCTATAACTTCCCTTCGAACGTCGCTGTCCCAAAGTGCAAGCCAAGCAGCGATTGATCGCATGGAAGGAATGACAACCTTCTCTCCGTACTTCTCGTTAAAGAGAAGACCAAGGAGGGCCTTTGCCGACATCCCTGCCTTGCGCAGCTCATGGAGCCTTTGCGCGGCGAGATACTCTTGGACGGATCGATGATGAAATCGCACACGTCCATACGTCGCAGGGTCAAATAGCCCGCGTCTGAGTAATGCGCTGCGTTGAACGTCCGTCCAGTCCGCGAGTATGGGATTTGGATCGAGGACGCCCTCTGCGTGCGCTGCGCCTAGCTCTTGAGAGGGTGCCTTCAAGGTTGCGCAGCGCGAGAGTGCAAGCGCTAGCGCCAATCGTTTCGCGCCTGCATTCGCATCTGCATCGGACAGCGCCCCAGCGTCGGGTCTCTCGGGATCGCCTCGCAGCTTTGTGCGAATGTTAGCTTCGTGTTGTTCGCTGCGCGTCCCAAGATCGTGCTGTGCATTCCAAGCGGCTATCAGCTCGACAAGGTCAAGAGGTCTGCGCGCAAAGATTCCTGCATCTTTACGATCGATCTCGGCAATGAACGCAGCGATGTCCTTTACATCGGAGCGCTCCGCAAATTTTCGAATCTGCGCATCGCTGAGAGGGAGAAGAGCGACGGTCCACGGTGCTGTCTTGTCCGGGTGTTTCGCGGCGGCATAGTTCTGCTCACTTGGTCGACTTGCCTTTTGTCGAACTGCCGCGAGAAAATTCTCCTTTGGGTCAACCGTTTCCGCAACGTCGGTGCGACGGACCGGTAACCGATCGTTGACGATTGAAAGGTCGGACTGCGCTCTCCAATCGGATGGTCGGCAGGAAATCACGACGTGCACTCGGTCAAGGTGCTCGCCAATTTCCCGCGCTAGATGCGCGAGTGCTCGATCTAATTTCCCCGATGTGAGCTTTAGTTCATCAACGGCGTCTAGGAAGAACCAAGCTGTTTCGTCGGGGTTCTCTTTCCATTTTTCGAATCTCGCCGCCTGCGTTGCGTCGAACGTTTGGGAAATAGTTTCTCGATCGAGCGTCTCCAGCGCGACAAAGAAAGCGGCCTTACCCTCAGCGGCTAGCCTCGCTGCTTGCTCTCGCATTTCGCGTGTTTTACCCGATCCGGCCTCAGCCAAGATGATTACGCGGGGGTGGGCGAGAACCTCTGCCCACGAGGGCACGTCGCCGAATCCGAGATCGACCATGGAAATGAGGCTCTCCGGGTCCTCAAGCTCCTTTTGGGTTAGTCCTCGAAATCTTCGGCCAAGATCGATGTAGTCGGACACGAAATGATCATCCTCCGAATTTAGTTGATAAAGTATCGCGGAACTTGCGGGTTACGCGAGCCTTTGTCTCAGCGCTCCACATCGCAGTGCAGAGTTGGTCTTGAAACCAACCTGCAAAGCCGGCCACATGCTCGCGGGCATAACCGGCGGGGAAACCGGATGCGAAATGGAAGACCCGCGCGGGACGCTACGCCAATACCCCTATGTCGTCGTTCGGCTTCGCTGCGACTGTTGCGCTCGCAGTGGCGGGTATCGGCTCGCCTCGCTCGTTGAAAAGTACGGTGCGGGATTTCCCCTCGAACGCCTTGTCGAGCGGCTCTGCTACCCGACCTGCGGGCGTAATCCGGAGAACCGACAGAAGCATCGCCTGAGCGGGCCCAAGAACTGCGAGGCGTATCTCTGCGATCTTCGTTCCGATATGGCGGAAGCGGACCTGCCGCCGGGACGCGATCCATTTCGTCCGCAACTCCCGTTCGCAAGGGGCAATGAGGTCGATCCCGACAGGCCTTATTGGAGGCCAACCTCTGCGCGGAGGCGTGAGACCGTCGAGACAATCCGTCGAACAGGCTCGACGATGATCCCGGCACGTTGCCTTGACTGCAAGCGCGAACAACTTCTCGGCGTTGATCGATTTCCACCGACGGTTAAGCTCGACGCGCTTGAGCAGCGTCTCGTCTGCATCAAATGCAAATGCCGCAAGGTCGAGCTGATCGTGCCGGGGCAGCCTTCCATTGTTGATGGTCACGAGTAAAGCCCACGCTCGGATCGGAGGTAGCCGAATACGATTAGGAGCCGTATTGCGCCCGCGCTACTATCAAACGTTTTCAAATCCGGAGCGTTGTATGACGAAGAAACCTATACCACCGAGGCAGCACCTCGCCGTCGGTAAGCTCGAAAAGTCGATGACGAGTGCAAACCTAGCGCAGAACTTAAAGCCGCAGTCCTCAACTCCGAAGCCTTCGGTTAGCAAGCCGGGTAGGGAAGTAACCGCAAACGTGAAGAAGAAGTAGCCATGGCCGCTCGGAAAAAGAAGGGTAAGGGGCGTTCACTTACGAGCGCGAATCTTCGAGCCGCGCTGAAATCAAAGCCGAAGAAATCGAAGCCGCGAAGAAGCAAGAGGTGAGTGCAATATGGCGATGAGTGCAGGAGACAAGGCGCAAATAGCGGCCGCAGTGATAGCGTCATGTGCTTTGCTGTTCACCGGCGCTCAGGTTTATTACGCAAGGCAAGTAGGCGCGTTTCAAGCCTTGAATGAATTTCTCCGCACTTTCCGAGAGCGCGAAACAGCAATAGGACTGACGGAAAACAAGACTGCGGCAGTAAACGACCTCTTGAATACGCTTGAAGCCTACTGTCTCGCTTTCGACTCTTGGATGATTTTCGGAAAGACGCGGACGTTGGTTAGGGAGACGCTTGCAAAAACTATCGTGTTTTTGGAAGCCAACGACGAGTCACGAGCGATGATAAAGGCGGCCATCGATAGTTCGGACGCGTTCGCAAATATCACCGAGTTTTACGGCAAGAATAAAACACTGATCGCCCGCTATGCGGCGGAAGCGCGTCTTCTTGAGAAAGCGGCGGACGAAGCTACCTAGTATCTCTCGATCAGAGTCGGATCGTTTTCGTCTGCGCGCGACGAGTTCACCCGCATCGATACGGCGTGCTCTTGCAGAACGTCGTCGTCAGCAGCGCGCAGCACCTCGACGCCCGCAGAGCCTTCAAGCCATGACGAGAACTGATCGCGTTCAAGAATGATTGGCATGCGGTCATGCAGCGGGGAGACGAAGTTGTTCGCGGCACCGATAATCATGGTGCAGGAACGCTGTGGTTTTCCTGTCTCGGGGTTCTTCCACTCTTCGTAAAGTCCGGCGATGGAGATGATTTCGCCATCGCGGCGCGTGAAGTAGTGCGGCTGCTTTTTCTTGTCAGCGGTCGCGGTCCACTCGTAGTAGCCGGACGCGGGTATGATGCAGCGGTTGCGCTTGAACGCTGCGCGAAACATCGGCTTCTCCGCCACTGTCTCGGCGCGGGCGTTGAACGTGGCGGGGAGTTCCTTCAGAGTTTTCTTCCACCATGACGGGACGAGGCCCCAGCGCATCTCCTCGACAGCACGCTTGCCGTCGCGCTCGACCACCGCGTCAATCGTCGTCGTTGGGCAGATGTTGTAACGGGGCTGCAAGTTCGAGCGCTCGTTCTCGAAGCCGACAGAGAGCATGTAAAGGGCGTGTAGTTCCGCCCAAGTGTATTGCCGGGTGAAACGTCCGCACATCAATGTAGGGTGCGGTTGTTGATGACACGGTGGAGCATCTCCGCCTGCGCTGAATCGGCCTCGTATCGTTCTTGTCGGCGTGCATCGACGTTCGCCTTCACTTGCGCGTCAACGTCAATGAACCGTTCAAGGTAGCGTCCTACGCGCCCGTAAAAGTGAGCCTTGCCGTAGTCACGGTTTTGGTAAGCCGCTAGGCGCAGGCGCGCCGCTGCGTTGATCGACTGGTCGCCGTAGTACTCCATGAGCTCGTCGGCCTCTGCCAAGACGCGCTTTCGGTAAGGCGGCCACCACATCATGCGTTCAGCTTATCGATTAGCGCCTCATTGGCAAACTCCGCAATCGCAACGGTTCGGAGCGCTTCAGGTCACGCCCTTTGATTTCCGCGATAGATTTTTTAAATTGAAATTCGACCCTAGGAGCGTGAATTCTTCACGGGCCCACGCGCGGGAGAGGTACTCGTTTTCATCCATGAGAATTCCAGTATCGCGGGCGACACTGGTAATCCCATATACGAAACGGCCACGTCCCACCCATGAAACATATATAGATACTACTCATAGAATAATTAGTTCATAGGGCCCCCGATACGCTGGCGCGTATCGTGGGCGAGGCCTTGCAGAAAGGTGGGGAGGAAGCGTCTCCATTCATCAACGTTGTGTTTCACTTGCCTAGGGTTGTGCGAGGAATGGATACTTTGGTGGGCGGTCCGTTACGTCGCACTTGTACATGGCAAGGCTGTATAGCGAAGCAAGCCCCACATCCGGGAATTTCGCCTCTCTCGTCAACTCGATAAGCCCGACTTTGCGAAGCTCTCGTATTCCTCGCGCCGCGCTCGACTTCGATCTTCCAATGTTCTTGCCGATGAATTGAACTGACCCGCCGAGCATCCCGTTGTTCGTTCCGTTGTACCAATACGCGATCTCGATATAGACAGCGCGTGCAACGGGCGAGAGTCCTCGCCACATTGGCGAGGACACGAGAGCTTTCGGGAGTCGGACGAACTTATAAAGTGGATCGTCTTTTGAAATTTCAGGCATGACTTCTCCTTCGCGCAGCCGCGCGTTCGGTCGCCAATTTTGAACAGGGCTCTAGTTTTTCTTGCGCGAGCGTCGAAGCATGCGCACTAGGTCTTCGTGCAGAATTCGCCGCAATCGGCCAATGCGGACGAAGGGTAGGCTTCCGCCGTCCATTACCTTGTAGAGCTTGCTGCGAGAGATTCCGGCTACATGTGCCGCTTCATCGACGCGGTAGGCCACGGGCTGGAGTGCGCGGGTGTTGCGTTTCGTTCGGGTCATCGCGAATTTCCGTTCTCTTTTCCGGTTTTTTGTTTGCACGCGACCCCATGCAAGGACTCCAGCCTATGGCGCCTACTGATACTTTGTCATCACGCGTTTAAGGACATGCCTGCAACCTCAGGTGCATATGCGAGCGCGATCGTGCGGTTGAAACATGATCGGCAGGCCTTCGCGTACGGCGGTCGCGACGTACGATGGCGAGAGATGCGCGTAATGTTTCTCGGTGATGCGAGTATCTGCATGGCCCAGCGCCTCCGCGATCACGCGCATCGGCACGCCGCGCTGCGCCAAGAGCGACGCGAACGTATGTCGAAGGTCGTGAAACGAAATGGGAGGCTCGATGCCTGCGTCAACGCAAGCCTTCCGCATTGGCCGGGCTTGATCCGACGCGCCCCAGCTCCTTCCATCGCGCCGGGTGAATACTGCATCTTGTGACGCCTTACCCGCTACGGCCTCCTCGAAGAGCGCACGCCCTTCGTTTGGCAGGTAGCAAAAACGCGGCTTTCCGTTCTTTGTTCTCCGAAGCAGCACCGTTCCGCTGTTAACATCCACGTCGGAGACAATGACGGAAACTAGCTCGCCGTACCGGGCTCCGGTTACCAGTGCCGCCTGCGCAAGCGGGCGAAACTCGCCATCCAGCGCAGCGCTAAAAGAAGCAATTTCGTTGTGCCGGAGGTACCTAATCCGTGCGCTTGCGGTCTTTGAGAAAGGCTTGGTTCTCCGCCACGCATCGTCCCGATCAACGCGGCCCTCTCGATATGCCAAGTTCAAGGCCGCTTTCAGCACGCTCATGGTTCGGTTCGCCGTTGCACGCCGCGCCCTAATTGCTTCGTGCTCGTCGGCGGGCTTCGTGCGACGCGTTACGGGCCGCTGGGAGCGACTTAGGACAGGTTGATCGGCAAGGGATGCTTGGAAGTCCGCGAAGTCCCGCGCAGAGAGCTTGGAAACGATTGCAGTGCCAAGGGTGGGACGTATCGCTGCGTTGATCTTTCCGGCGGTGGTTTTCAGGCTTCGCGATCCCTTGGAACGCAAGTGGGCGATGTAGTCATCGAGGACTGCGGACACGGTGTAGGTTGCGAACGAGGGCGTCGCATGTCCGCTGGCTGCCTGCTGGCGCCAAGTTCGCGCAGCGTCGATCGCATTTGCATAGGATAGGACGCTGGTTCCGTCCGCATCGCTCTTGTCATCTGCGATGCCGAGCCGCAGCGTTTCGTATCGTTCATTTCCAAGGTAACGCCGCGCGATCCATGTCCCTCCAGTGCTGCCTTTGAAGTAGCCGATTGAAAGACCGGGATCGAGGGAGCGATAGTAAGGCTTCTTGCTCTGTTTTAGTTCTCCGCGTGCGGAGCGAGTCTGCAAACGTTTGTCTCGAACGAGGCGTGGCATGGGTATCTCCAAGATTTCTCCAAGGTCCGGTGGTCGTCCGCATGTGTGCGCGGAAGTCCCTCGGGATGCGTCCTCTTGAAATCACTGGCAAAGAACGACGTCCGTGGATGATCGTGGACGGCGCCCTACCTCTCTCAAGGCTGAAACACGGGTTCGATTCCCGTAGGGAGCGCCAATAAATTCAACGCCTTAGTATTCCGATCGTCGGCAGGCGCATTTCTTCAAGATTTCTCTAACTGTCGTGGGAAAACTCGTACCCCTTTCGCAGGAGCGTCGGGAGTTGTGGTTGAATTCGCGTTGAACCCGGCCAATTTTCTGAAGGGTGGGGTTGTCTCAAAGAAGTATCTATCTGCGTCTTTTGGACGGTGTGGGGGCGTATGCGTGATCAAGAGTTTGTTCAGGCCACGACCAAGTTTTTCTCTCGGTACTTAATTGCACTTTGCTTCGCGTTTAAACATCGGGGAGATGGACCGAGCGCACCTGAGAGATTTCAAGCGGCGTCCGGGTTTCTGTTGAGCGTTCGTGGAAGAATTTTATTCGCGACGGCAGGACACATCCTCAAAAATTGGAATCAGGCGTTCGATCATCCTGAGATGGAGATTAGGCAATCGTGGCTTTGTGCGTCGTTGAAGAGTGGATTGCCGGAAACGCCGCAGCTTCCTTTCGATTACAGACATCATAAACAAATTCTTTGGTTCGATAGAGATCGCGGGTTGGATTACGGCGCTATTCAATTATCCGATCAGCAGGTCAGTCAATTAATGGCGAAGGATGTCGTCGTCGTAGAGGGAGAAAAGCTGCCCTCAGTCAATGTGGGCTTTGAACACCATTTAATTCTCGGGCTACCGATCAATGCGACTAAGTGGGATATGGAGCGCGCGACCGTGTCGCCGAAGATTATGGAGGTCATGAGAGTTCCGCCACCGTTCGACAGAATAAAGGTCGAATTTACCGAGTTTGTAGGCTTCGTGGGTGGAGAAGTAATTGAAGGCGGCCCCAACGACATGAGTGGTATGAGTGGCGGAATTGTTTTTGGAGTCTCGAAGGGAGGGGATCAGTTAATGTATTCGCCTTTTGCAATTCAAAGTTGGTGTCGAGGTGATGAGGGTCTTGCGTTCTCCTGTCCGATTAGGAACTTTGCAGAGCATATTGCGGCGGAAATTGATCGAGCCAAGATTTGAAGGCGGACCGTGGCGCAAGTAATTTTTGCGCGATCGTGATGAGTTCGCGACAATGCTGTCCACGGCGTGGAGGCGTACTGCAAACTTCGAAATCTGTTTTGGTGCGTCGCAACTGAGCCGCTAAAGAGTTTTGTTAGCGGTGGCGGTTTGACGTAATCTAATTGAGAATCGCGCGTCACCAATGAGCGGATATTAGAGGTAATAAGGTAGGCTAGAATGAGTGGCAATGAGTCGGTGGACTCGGTCCTTCCGCTCTAAAGGCTGAAACACCGGTTCGATTCCCGTAGGGAGCGCCAGTTTTCCTGGTTTCATTTTCAAAAAGCAAAAAAGGGAGTTCGATGCCCATCTCCATGCGGCGCCTGTTCGCCTGTCTGTTTCTGCTCCTCGCTCCTGCGGCGGTATCCGCAGCAGAGAAAACCATCATCATTCTCGACGCCTCCGGCTCGATGTGGGGCAAGATCGACGGCAAGCCAAAGCTTGAAATTGCGCGGCAAACGCTTCGCACTGTTCTGCAATCCGTCCCTGCCGATACCGAACTCGGCCTGATTGCTTATGGTCACCGCGAGAAAGGCAGTTGCTCGGACATCGAGATGGTGGTTGCCCCCGCCAGGAACACGGCCGGTGCCATCAACAGCGCTGTCGGCAAGATGAAATTTCTTGGACGCACGCCGCTCTCCGCGGCCGTCAAGCGCGCAGCCGAAGAATTGCGGACGAGCGAAGACAAGGCGAACGTGATCCTGATCACCGACGGACTGGAGACCTGCAAGGCTGATCCCTGCGCGGTTGCCGCCGAACTGAAGAAGAGCGCGATCGGCCTCACCGTTCATGTCGTCGGCTTCGGTCTCTCCGATGCCGAAGGCAAGCAGGTTGCCTGCGTTGCGGAGAATACCGGCGGCAAATATTTTCCTGCCTCCGATGCGAAGGGTCTCGAAGATGCGTTGAAGCGCACCGTCGCCGCCGCGCCCGAGCCAAAGCCCGAGCCTGCTCCTGAGCCGAAACCCGCACCCAATCACAAGCACCATCCGGGTTCGGAGTTGATGCCGAATGTGGCGCTCGAGCCGACCGGACAGAACAACGGCCTGACGGTGGAGCACGTTGCCGAACTCGAATTTCCGAAAGATGGTACGATCGAGCAGTGCAAGGCTTCCTGCGATGGCGACAAGCTCTGCGCGGCCTGGCGCTACGAACCCAAAGGCTCCTTTTTCGTCAATCACGCGCGCTGCTTCCGTTTCGACTACGCGCTCGAGGCAGATTATCGCTTCTACGATCCCTCGGAGGGCTGGGCGTCCGGCATGAAGAAGGACGCGAAGCTCCTGGTTCGCCCCTTCAGCCCCGAAGAAACGAAGAACTGATTGCCGAGGCGGGCCGGCCGTTCAGGTCTGGCCCGCCCCGAATATGCCTACGGCCGCAATAGCATCGCCGCCGCTTGTGGGGCGGCGGAATATCGGGCATCGCTCTTGCCGCATGCCGATATCCAGCCGACTTGTCATTGGCTCAACCATTGCCCTGCTTTCGGTCGCCTTCCTGACATTGTTCGGGATCGTCGCGACGACGGTCTGGCTCGGTGAGCGGACGCGCATGTCCTACGACGAAGTGCTGGAATTGCGCGATACGCGAACCGCGGCCGTCGAATTGCGCAGCGCCCTGCAAACCGCCGAAGCCAGCCAACGCGGCTATCTCGTCAGTGCGAACGAAATTTACCTCGCGCCTTTCGCCAACGCCAAAGCGCAAACCTTGCGGCAACTCGGCATCCTCCAACGCGCGCTCGGCAGCGACGCGGATGCGACCAGGCTTCTCGCGCGTCTCGGCGCGATCGTCGCCGACAAGCTCAAGGAGATGGACGAATCCATCGCGCTGAAATCCGCCTTCCGCGATCAGGATGCCATGGAGCTTCTGAAGAGCAATCGCGGCAAGGCGCTGATGGACGAAGCGAATGTATTTCTCTCCGGTGTCATCCGCCGCACCGACGACCGGCTGACGGCGGAAGTTCATGAGCAGCGCGAGAACGCCAACTGGCTGCGGTGGGTTTCGATCATCGGTGGGCTGATCATCATGGCCGTGGTCGGCGGCGTCATCGCAACCGTCATTCAATATGCGCGCGAGATAGTGCAGGCGCGCGACGAGGTGAAGGCGCTGAATTCGAGCCTCGAAGAAAGAGTGAGGCTGCGCACCAGCGATCTGGCGCGCGCCCGCGACCGCGCGGAAGTGTTGCTTGCCGAGGTCAATCACCGCGTCGCCAACAGTCTGGCGCTCGTGACGTCGATGGTTTCGCTGCAGGCAAAGGCTTCCACCGATGCCGCCTCCAAGCAGGCGTTGAACGAGATTCAGGGCCGCATCTATGCGATCGCTGCGGTTCACAAGCGGCTCTACAGTTCGGGCGACGCGCGCTTCGTGGCGCTCGACGAGTATTTCAAGACGCTGCTCGATCATCTTGCCGCCTCGATGCGCGCGGAGGGCAGCGGCGCCAATCTGCGCAGCGAACTCGACCCGGTGAAGCTGAAAACGGATGCTGCGGTCAATCTCGGCATCGTTGCGACCGAACTCGTCACCAATGCATTCAAATACGCCTATCCGGTTCAAAGCGGAGAAATCCGCGTGAAGCTGAAACAGCTTTCCGATCGCGAGATCGAGCTCGTCGTCGAAGATGACGGCATCGGCCGCAGCGGCACGGTCGCGTCCGGCGGCACCGGCCTCGGCACACGAATCGTCTCGGCCATGGCAAATACCCTTGGCGGCCGGATCGACTATGCCGCGCGCAATCCGGGCACCTCGGCGCGGCTTGTCATTCCCGTTCCCGCTGCCTGAGCATCAAACGCACTGTCGGACGCCCGACAGAGCCGGCCATGGCGCCGGCCTCCTGGCTGCGGTAAGTTTTCTGCGCGGCTGGACAGGCCATTGCGGGGGGAGCGCAAGCAATATGCGAAGCGGACGCGGTGTTCGCGGCACCCTTGCGTGCCTCGCTTCGGCGTCTGCGCTCGCGGCATTCCTGCAAGCCCCGCCGTCGATTGCGCAGCAACAACCCGAAGGACTGACGAGGCCGGTCACGCTTGCGCCGTTCGATCGCCAAGCGCCTTCTTGTGCGGTGCCGCCGGGCCTGCAAAGGACCCTCGCATTCGCGCAGGACAACGAGCGTGAATTCATGCGCGGTGTCGCAAGAGGCCTCGAACACGCCGCCCGCGCGCGCAACCTCGCGTTCAGGGTTGCGGTCGCCGGAAACGATTCCAGAAAAATGATCGAGCAGGTCCAGCAGTTTCGTGCCGAGCGGGCAGGTGCCGTGATCGCGGCTCCCGTCAATTCCGTCTCGCTCGCGCGCAGCCTGCAGGAGCTGATCTGGGATGGCGCATATGTGGGGACGGTGGTGCCGCCTCCCGCCGTCACAATCCTCAACGCCCCGCAATATCTGACCGGCAAGGTGCTCGCGGAAGCCGCTGCCGCTTACATCAAGGATCGTCTCAAGGGCAAAGCCAATGTCGTGCTGCTCACGCATGACAGCCTGCAGTTTCTGTCGCCGCGCTTCGCCGCCATGCGCGACGTGTTGCAGGACCTTCCCGGCGTCAACATCGTCGCCGACATCTCGCCGCTGACCGTCAACAAGGAGGGCGGCAAGGCGATGATGGAAACCGTGCTGCTCGCCCATCCGCAGGTCGACGTCGTGCTTGGCGCGGATACCGTGGTGCTCGGCGCACTCGAAGCGCTTCGCGCGGCCGGCAAGGCCCGCGACGATCAGTTTCTCGGCGGCATCGACGGCGAACCGGAAGCCGTTGCCGAGATCAAGGCGGGCGGTCCGTATAAAGCGAGCGTCAGTCTCGCGTCGACGATCTTTGGCTATGCGCTCGGGCAGTTCGGGGCCGACTGGCTCGAAGGCAAAAGCGTGCCGCAGGCGATGGACATTCTGCCGAGCCTGCTCACGCGCGCGCAGATCGCGCAATACGAAGCGGACTTTGCGGATCCGGCTGCCGTCTTCGCCGACCCGCAGCGCCGCGACGCTTATCTGAAGATGTACGGAAACATCTGTTACGACACGCGGGAGCGCTACTTGAACTTTCCATGGTCGTCGGAGCGAAAGTAGAAACTTCGCGCTTCGCGAAAGGGCCGCGCGGAAGTTGTGTGCAAAAATTCTCTACTTACCGGGTACAACCTGCGCCTGAATCTTCGCTCGCTGCACTAGCGTTGCCATAAACCGCTTCCTAGATGGCGCTTTCGCCCGATTCCGGGTTTGGGAGCGCTGCCGATGAACGTCGCCGTCAATCCGCGCGAAGAAACCATCACGCTGAAGCAGGCTAAGAAGCTCGTGCAGTGCATGGCGCAGGAGCAGAGCTTTCTTCTCCTCTCTCCGCCGGGCGTCGGCAAATCCGAAATGGTCTATCAGGCCGCGGCCGAAGCGGGCTTGCCGTGCCGTTCGCTCCTCGGCACGCAGATCGCGCCGGAAGATGTTTCCGGCATCCCGCGCATCATCGGCGAGCGTTCGGTGTTCTGTCCGCCGCGGGTGCTCTTGCCTGAAAATCCCGAACCGTTCTGTCTCTTTCTCGACGAGCTTCCGGCCTGCGCGCCGGACGTGCAGAAGGCCTTCTACTCCCTTCTGCTCGAACGCCGGCTCGGCGAACACGCGTTACCCCAAGGCACGTGGGTCGTCGCAGCCGGCAATCGCATGCAAGACCGCGCGCTGGTGCGCGCCATGAGCTCCGCACTCGTGAACCGTGTCACGATCCTGCATCTGCGGGTCGATGCGGAGGAGTGGCTCAACTGGGCGCAGAAGAACGCGATCCGCGAGGATGTGCGGGCCTTCGTTTCCTACATGCCCGAAGCCTTGATGCGGCCGGTGCCGTCGGAGCCGGTGCCGTTCTCCACGCCGCGCGCCTGGGCGCTGCTTTCGCAGGCGCTCGACAAGGCGGAAGGTGCTGGCATCCTCAACAACGAAACGCGCCGCGCACTCGCTTTCGGCCGCCTCTCGGCGGAAGACGCCGCCGTGTTCTGCGCGCTCGCCGAAGAGGCGATCGGCAAGATGCGGCCGATCGAGGATTACATCGCCTCGCCCGATCTGATGCCGAAGACCGATGCCGCGCGCTGGTTCATCCTCAACTGCATCCGGCAAAACGTGCGCGAAGGAAAGCTCTCGCACTTAAAGCCGCGCTCCGTGAACCGCTTTCTCGGCAGCCTGCCGCCGGAAGCGCAGCTCACGCTGCTGACCGAACTCGTCGAGCAGTGGGGCACGCTCGGCGCGGACAAGTCGATGCTGAAGTTGCTCAAGGACGTCACCGCGATATGAACGCCGTTCCTTCCGTCGAAGCGACGCTCGCGCGCATCGAGCGGGGCTTGCGCATGGTCACGGTGCCGATGCCGCATCTTGCGGGATTGGCCGCGGCCGTGCGCTGCTCGATCGACGACCGGATTCCGACCATGGGAGTCTTCGCCTCGGGCCGGATGATCGCGAACCGGCAGTTCGTGGCGAAGCTCAAGGAGAACGAGCTGATCTTCGTGCTCGCGCACGAGTTGCTGCATCTGGCGCTGCGCACGCATGACCGCGCCAAGGGCTCGGGCCGCCTCGAATTCAACTATGCGCACGACTACATCATCAACGACATCCTGCGCGCCGAGCTTGGCTTCACCCATGTTCCGGCGGGCGGCCTCGACATGCCGGGCGCCAAGGAGAAATCCGCCGAGCAGATCGTGCTAGAGATGCGCAAAGACGGCGACAAGATGCAGTCGAAGACGCAGGTCTGGGACGGCAAGTCGGTCTCCGCCCGCGGGGCGCTGAACCCGTCCGGCTCTGGCAACGGCGAGCAGCGTTCCGAAGACGCCGGCGACGTGATGGACGACGCGAAAGAGCGCGAGCTTTTCCCCGAGTGCAAAGGCGGGCAGGCGGCACAGGCCAAGGACATGCAGGGCCGGGCCGCGAAGGCGCTCGCGCTCGGCAAGGCGATGGGCGCCATGAAGGGGCGCGGCACCGAGACCGGCGACGTTACCCAGACCGTCATGGCGTTGCGCGGCCTTTACCGAACGCCATGGGAGATCGCGCTCCAGAAGTGGATCGAGTCGGTCGCGCCCGGCGAGCGCACCTATCTGCGGCCCTCGCGGCGCGAGGTTGCGGGAAGCGACATCGTGCTCGCGGGCCGCAAGCGCGAGTCCTGGATGCTCAATATTGTGCTCGATACCTCGGGCTCGATGACCGACGAGATTCCCCGAGCGCTTGGCGCAATCGCGGATTTCTGCGAGGCGGTTTCGGTCGATGAAATCCGCCTCGTGCAGTGCGACGCTGCCGTCACCGGCGACGAGATGCTCTCGCCCGAAGCGCTTGCGAACTATCAGGTCTCGGGCTTCGGCGGCAGCGATCTGTCGCCGGGGATGCAGGCGCTCGCCGAAGACGGCCGCGTCACCGCGGCACTCGTCATCACCGATGGCGACATTTCCTACCCGCCCGACGAGATGCCCTATGACGTGCTCTGGGTCGTCACGCCGGGCGCTGGCAGCAACTTCAACCCGCCCTATGGGCAAGTCATCCGGATGCAGGGAGGCCGCGCATGAAGGTCGTGCAGGAACTCGTGACGTATTTCGATCGCCGCGGCGCGCTGACGTCGAAGCAGCTTCGCTCGCTGCTGGATCAGGGCTTTCTCGCCGCGGACGCGCCGCCGAACATGCTGGAGCTCTGCCATGATGTGGGCGCGAACTATTACTTCCGGGTGCGGGGCGATGTCGAAGGGCAGGTCTGGGGCACGGATGTCTATACCGGGGACTCCGCGCTTGCTGTCGCCGCGGTCCATGCGGGGCTGGTGAAGCCCGGCGACACCGCCGTGGTCAAGGTTTCGGTGGTGGCGCCGCCTTCGCAGTATCAGGGCAGCGTCCGCAACAACATCAAAACCCATGATTTCGGCCGCTACGGCACGGCCTACAAGCTCTCCGCGATCTAAACGTACCGAAAGCAAAAACGCCGGCTGAAAAGCCGGCGTTTCGTTTTTTTAGTGTAATGGCCGCGTATCTTACGAGGCGGCGGGGGCGGCTGCTGCCGCCGGACCTGCTTCGGCCTGCGCCTCGGACTTGGACTTGCGCTTGATGTCCATGCCGTGCGCGCGCTTGTATGTCTGGATGTCCTTGAACTTGCCGCCCTTGTCGCGCACCGCGTAGAGCTTCTTGCCCTTGGAGCTGTAGAGCACGGTACGGCGGCTCTTCTTCGCCTTGGTCTTCTTCGTTTTCTTGGCAGCTTTCTTTGCCGTTTTCTTTGCTGTCGTTTTGGCAGCCTTCTTGGCTGCTTTCTTTTTGGTTTTCTTCGCCGCTTTCTTCGCTTTTTTCTTCTTTGCCATAACCCAATTCCCCTCAGTTGCCGCAAATCGGATAGCGGACATTAGCGCGTGTGATCGATTTTTCGTCAATGGCGATTCGCCTGCTTCCCCCATGTTCGGCCGTTGTTTGGCAAGGCGCGAGCGCTGACGCATACTCAAAACCTCACAACAAAAAGCAGTCGCAAGGGAGCCTCGAGCCAACGCCATGTCCGCAAACCAGAACCGCCGTATCGTGCTTGCCTCTCGTCCCGAAGGTGAGCCCAAGCCCGAAAACTTCCGTCTGGAAACGACGGCCATTCCGGAGCCGAAGGACGGCGAGGTACTGCTTCGTAACCTCTGGATGTCGCTCGACCCCTATATGCGCGGCCGCATGAGTGCCGCGAAGTCTTACGCCCAGCCGGTCGAGATCGGTGCACCGATGGTCGCCGGTACGGTGAGCGAAGTCGTGAAGTCCAACCGGCCCGAATTCGTGCCGGGCGACATCGTGCTCTCCTATACCGGCTGGATGGACTATGCGGTTTCGAACGGCGCGGACCTGCGCAAGCTCGACCCGAAACAGGCGCCGGTGCAGACCGCGCTCGGCGTCCTCGGCATGCCGGGGATGACGGCCTATACCGGCATGCGCAATATCGGCATGCCCAAGCCCGGCGAGACGGTTGCAGTCGCCGCCGCCTCCGGCCCCGTCGGCTCCTTCGTCGGGCAATATGCCAAGCTCAAAGGCTGCCGCGCGGTCGGCATCGCGGGCGGCGCCGACAAGTGCAGGTATCTCGTCGAAGAACTCGGCTTCGACGCCGCGATCGATCATCGCGATCCCGATATGGCGGCGAAGCTCGCCAGCGCCTGTCCGCAGGGCATCGACGTCTATTTCGAGAATGTCGGCGGCAAGGTCTGGGATGCGGTCTTCCCGATTCTGAACGATTTCGCGCGGGTGCCGGTTTGCGGCATCGTCTCGCATTACAACGACACCGCGCTCCCGCCGGGACCGGATCGCACCGGCATGCTGATGGGCGCGATCCTTCGCCGCCGACTGACGCTGCGCGGCTTCATCGTGACGGACTTTGCCGCGCAAGGCGGCGATTTCTACCGCGAGGCCGGGGGCTGGCTGCGCGAAGGCCGCATCAAGTACCGCGAGGACGTCGTCAACGGCCTCGAAAACGCACCCGAAGCCTTCATGGGCATGCTCAAGGGCAGAAATTTCGGGAAGTTGCTGGTGAAGATTGCCTGATGTCTTGCGCTAGCCTCAAAAAAACTTTGTCATCCCCGCGCAAGCGGGGATCCATACTCCCGGTCTTCGTGAGGGTTCGCTGGCACTGGCGAAAATAACTTCTAGTCGTGGTTATGGGTCCCCGCTTGCGCGGGGACGACGCTGGCGCTCAACGCCTCTCGATCTCCGTCACTCTGCCGCTCTCGATCTTCACGATGGTTTGCGCCATGCGCTCGATCTCGTCGCGGGCGTGGCTCACGTAAAGGATCGGCGTTCTCGCGTTGGCCACGAGTTGCGTCAGATAAGGGATAATCTCGTTCTTGCGTCCGGCATCGAGGGACGCGAGCGGTTCATCAAGGAGGAGCGCTTTCGGCTCGGCGAGAAGCGCGCGGCCGATCGCGACACGCTGGCGCTCGCCGCCGGAAAGTTTGCGCGGGCGCCGCGCGATCAGCGGCTCGATCCCAAGCAGTGACACCACTTCATCGAACTGCCGGTCGCGCTTCTTGCCTGCGAGCCAGCGGCCGAACATCAGGTTCTGCGCGACCGTGAAATGCGGGAATAGGCGGCTTTCCTGAAACACCACGCGGACGCCGCGGAGGTTCGCCGGAAGATCGATGCGCCTTTCGCTGTCGAAAAGTGTCTTGCCGTTGACAACGATCCTGCCGCGCGCGGGCCGATAGAGACCCGCGATGGCAGCAACGATGCTCGATTTTCCGGAGCCGGACTGCCCCGAGAGCGCGGTCACCATGCTCTCGCTTCGGAACGACACATCGAGATCGAACTCGCCGAGGAGCGCCTTCACGCTGACATCGAACATGCCGCTCAGCCTTCGATCCGCGCGGCGGTCTTGCGCGCGAGCACTTCGGAAATCACGAGTGCTGCCAGCGCAATGACCATGGCAACGGCTGCGAGCCGGAATGCGCCGGCATCGCCGCCCGGTACCTGTGTGAACGTATAGATCGCCGCCGGCAGCGTGCGCGTCTCGCCGGGGATATTCGAAACGAAGGTGATGGTCGCGCCGAACTCGCCAAGCGCCTTGGCAAAGGCCAGCACCAGGCCCGCGATAATGCCGGGGAGCGCCAGCGGCAGGGTCACCAGAAAAAAGGTTGTGATGCCGTTCGCGCCAAGCGTGCGCGATGCATCTTCCAGCCTGCGGTCCGCACTTTCCAGCGAAAGCCGGATCGCGCGCACCATCAGCGGGAATCCCATCACGGCAGCCGCGAGTGCGGCGCCGGTCCAGCGAAACGAAAACACGATGCCGAAGGTTTGTTCCAGCCAGGCGCCGACCGTGCCCTTGCGGCCGAACGTCAGCAAAAGGAGATAGCCGGTAACGACTGGCGGCAGTACCAGCGGCATGTGCACCAACGCGTCCAGCAGAATCTTGCCGGGAAAGCGCCAGCGCGCGAGCGCGTAGGCCACGAACATGCCGAAAGGCAGGCTCGCGGCGATCCCGATCGACGCGACCCACAAGCTCAGGCGGATCGCGTCGATTTCTTCAGCGGAGAACGAAAACAAGCGGAGCTTCCCCGAAAATCAGTCCACGCCGACCATGACGTCGGAGGCCTTGATGATCGCCTTGACGCTGCTTCCTGCCTTCAACCCGAGTTCGTCCACCGCTTCGTTGGTGATCGAGGCGGTGATGACGGTGCCGCCGATATCGATCTTCACGTGTGCGGTGGTTGCGCCCTTGGTGACGGAAGCGACCTTGCCGGGGATCTGGTTGCGTGCGCTGATTTTCATGGCTGCGTCCTCAGTTGGTCTTGGCTGCGGCGAGAACCGAGAAGCCGTGCTTCTTGAAGATGGCCTGTGCCGAAGGAGAACTCAGCGATTTCAGAAACTCGGCGGCCTTCGGGTTCTTCGAGCTTTCAAGCTGCGCGACCGGATAGACGATCGCAGGGTGCGAGCCTTCCGGGAAGGTGCCGATCACGATGACCTGCTTCTCCGACGCGGCATCGGTGCCGTAAACGATACCGAGAGGCGCTTCGCCGCGCGAAACATAAGCGAGTGCCACGCGCACGTTCTCGGCCTGCGCAAGCTTGCCTTCGACCGACTTGTAGATGCCGAGCTTTTCGAGCGCAGCCTTTGCATAAAGACCGGCCGGAACGCTATCGACCTGACCGACCGAGAGCCGCCCGTTGCCGAGGAGGCCTGCGAGATCGAAATTCGGGCCGATCTTCACTTCCTTGAACTTGTCGTCCTTGCGCGCGATCAGCACCAGCGTATTGCCGAGCAGGTTCTGGCGCGTGTTCGCCTTGATGAGTTTTTTGTCGGCGACGTAATCCATCCATTTCAGGTCGGCCGAAATGAACAGGTCCGCCGGAGCGCCGTTCTCCATCTGCTTCGCCAGCGCCGAGCTTGCGGCGTAGCTGATCTTGACTTCGGTCTTGTTTGCTTTCGACCATTCACCCGCGATTTCATCGAGCGCGTTCTTCATGCTTGCTGCGGCAAACACGATGAAGGGCTGGTTCTCCTGCGCCTTGAGCGGTGCAATCGCGGGAAGGGTGAAAGTAAGCGCAAACGCAGACAGCGCTGCGCCAATCAGAAGCCGTCGCTTCATGGTAAATCCTCCGTAGGCACGGAACGTGCCTCGTTGTTTTCATTGGAAGCGCCACGGCTTTTTCGCTTCATCAAGCGAGAAAGGGGCGAAAACCGCCTTCTCCGGCGGGGCCGCTATTTCAGCGGTAATGCACCTTATAAAGAAGAGGCCGCCGCGCCAAGCGGCGAGTTAGCGCGCCCGGCTTTGCAGGTCGCGGATGCGCTCGGCGAGCGAAAGATGACGCCGGGGCGTTCCATTCGGCCGGTTCCGCGGCTTGCCGTCCGGACTTTCCAGAATTTCCTCGAGCGGCGAGGGTTCGCCCTCCAGATTAATCGCGAGGCGGGCGATCTCGGCGGCAATGTCGTTGATCCGCTCGCGCAGAATCGCGCTTTCTTCGCGTTCCTCGGCTCTGGCCTTGTTCAGTTCGGCCCGGAGAGAAGCCGTCTCCTCGTTTGCGCGTTCGTGCTCGCGCCGGAGTTCAAAGAGCGAATTTTCGAGGTTCGATTTTTCGCTCCGCAGGATTTCCGTGGTCGCCTGGAAGGCCGCGCTTTTCTCACGGACTTCGTTCTCCAACCCCCGCGTATCGTCCTGCAACTGACCGAACATTTTTTCGGTGGAGCCCAGTTTCTCACGCAGGCTCGAGAGCTCGCGATTGAGTTCGCTTTCGCGCGTTCTTGCCGCATCCAGCAACTCGCCTTCGCGCTTGGCCAGATGATCGGAAAGTTCGCGCTCGCGGTTCGTGAGCCGGTCTTCGACCGCCTTCTTCTCGCGGGTGAGCGTGTCGCTCAGCTTTTGCAGCGTATCGCGCTCGGAAGTCAGCGCGACGATGCCGGCATGGCGGGTTTCGGATTCATTGGTAACGGCGCCCAGGTTGTCGCGCGTTGCGGAAAGCTCCTGCATGCGTTCGGCGAGCGTCCGTTCGGTCTCGGCAAGTTTTGCGGTTCTCTCGGCAAGCGCAGTTTCGGTCGCCTGGAGCTTCTCGCGCAGATTTTTCTCGATGGTTTCGAGTTCGCCGATCCGTTCGGCCTTGGCTTCGCCGTCGGTCTTCAGGTCGAAGATCCGCTCGCTCCTGCGTCCGAGTTCGGCGAGATATTCGGTTTCCTTGCCTTTGACGCGTTCGACCGTGGTTTCGAGCTTGCGCATCTTCATCGCGTATTCGGCGCGCAGCTGATCCTTGTCGGCCTGGATTTCGACGATGGAGACAGGGATTGCGCCTTCGATGCGCTTCGTCGTGAGCCTTACTGCGCGGTGCCAGACCGCCGACAGCGTCACGAGCGCGATCAAGGTCGCGCCGAGGAAGCCGAGCGTGAAGAACATGATCGCTTCGATCATGTCCGGCTCTTCCTGTTCGTGAAACTGCTCAACGCGAGACCCCGAAACGCCAGCGGCGGGCGCACCATAATGGAACGGCCGCCGCTATACCACGGCGCTTGCCGCGCCGGGGAGAGTAAGGAGAAGCCCCTCGACTAGAGCGGGAACCAGGTCGCGGTCGGCGTGAACTTGAGATAGCCGACATTGGCACCGAGCCGCAGGCCGACGCCGGTGCGGATCGGGACTATCACGACGCGATCCCAGGTCACCGCCGTCATGCCGAAGCCGCCGACGAAATAGGCCGAGCCGGAAATGCCGACATAGCGGTTATAGAGCGTCTCGATCGCGGGCAGATTGTAAACCAGCATCATCACGCGCGCGCCTTCGCCACCAACGTCGAAGCCGATCGAGGGGCCCTGCCAGTAAATGCGGCGGTCGCCGGCGTTGCGGGTATAAAGCGTGCCTTCGCCGTAACGCAGGCCCACGGTGATAGCGCCGCCGGCTTCCTCGCCGAGGATGTAGCCGTTGGGCTGGCCCCAGCGCTTGGTTGCGCGCTCGACGAGGAGGGCGAGTTCGCGCGAGGTCGTGCCGAAGAAGCGGTGACCGGCGTCAAGGATCTCGTTGTTCGAATATTTCTGCTGATAGTTGTTCTGGGCCTGCGCCGAAACGATCGTCGCAAGGAAAGCTACAGCAGCAAATAAAGTGCGAAACGTCATGGTGATCTCCGGCGAAACATTTTCGCGGGCAGATGGCGCAGAAAATGCGCCCTTTTCAGGCCCGGACGGCGGCCTTAACCCGACGCATACCGGCGGGGACCTACTGTCCGAATCATGCCCGCGGCGGGAATCTTGATCGGCTGCGGCGATTTAGGGAAGCCGCGAATGCCTTCGAGCCGAATTTTAGCCGGGTTGCTTGCCGTGTGGTTTGTTGTCACTTGCGCGGCCTTCGCCAGCAAGGCCGCCACCACGGAGCGTTATGTCACCGATCCCAGAACGGGGGTCGCGCTTTATGGCTATGACCCGGTCGCCTATTTCATCGACCGCAGCGCCAAGGCCGGCGACGAGGCCTACGAATATCGCTTTGCCGGGGTGACCTGGCGCTTTTCCTCCGACGCCAATCGCCATGCCTTCATGCAGCAGCCGGAGAATTTCATGCCGGCGTTCGGCGGCTACGATCCGCTTGCGGTGGGCGAGGGCGTTCCGCTCGCGGGCAATCCCGCTTTCTTCGCGGTGAGCGGCGGCAAGCTCTATCTCTTTGCGCGCGAAGAAAGCCGCGCGAAGTTCACCGCCAATCCCGTCAACCTGATCGAAACCGCCGCGCAGCACTGGCCCGCGGTCGAGCGCAAGCTCGTGCCCTAGAAATTCCCGCCGCCGGTCGCGATGAAGCTCGTGACTTCGTAATCGTCCTTGCGCTTGCCGTAGTGAAGCGGCGTGCCTTCGGGCGAGCGCACCGTGCCGCCTGCCGCCATCAGGATCGCGTGTCCGGCGGCGATGTCCCATTCGCTGACCGGCGCAAGCCGCGGATAAACGTCTGCCTTGCCTTCCGCCACCCGGCAGAACTTGATCGAGGAGCCCGCCTTCACGGTTTCCTCGATGCCATGCCGGCGCAGCCAGGCGGTGGTCGCACTATCCAGATGCGAATGACTGACGACCGCGGTGCGCTCTTTCGGAGCCACGCGGACCGCGATCGGCTCGGCGGTGACGTCGCCGGGGTTTTTTCCGGCAGGAAGCGCAAGCCGTACCGCGCCATTGGCGCCGCCTGCATAAAGTTCGCCGAGTGCGGGGGCGTAGATTACGCCAAGCACGGGTGTCCCTTCGATCAGGAGCCCGATATTCACGGTGTATTCCGGGCGCTTCGCGACGAACTCGCGGGTGCCGTCGATCGGATCGACGAGGAAAAACGTGCTGCCGGGCTTGGTCTTGCTCCCTTGTGCGACCGCTTCTTCCCCGATCATCGGCACGCCGGGCATCAGCGTCTGCAGGTGCTGCTCGATAATGGCTTCGGCGGCCTCGTCGGCATCGGTGACGGGGCTCGCGTCCGCCTTGGAGCGGGCGACGATGCCATGCGCCGCCATCTCCCGGATTCTGGTGCCGGCTTCGGCGGCGGCGGCGATGAGGCCGTTCAAGAGCCGGGTGCGTTCTGCGCGATTCACTTCACTGTCCTGTCATTCCGGGCTCTATCATGCAGGCGGTCCTCGACCAATGCGCGCCGAATCGCATAGGGCTTCTACTATGAGCGCTCCCATCGAACTTTCCGCCCTCGATCTTTCGGCCATGCTTTGCTCGAAGGTCTGCCACGACGTCATCAATCCGGTGGCGGCGATGGAGAACGGCTTCCAGCTTCTGGAGATGGACCAGAGCGCGGAATCGCGCGAGGAAGCGACGAAAATGATCCGCGACAGCGCGATCAAGGCTTCCGCCAAGCTCGAATTCGCGCGGATCGCGTTCGGCTCTTCCGGCTCGCCCACGGCGCAGCTCGATGTCGGCGACGCCGGCCCGCTTGCGAAGCGGCTCTACGAGCCCGAACTTTCCGTGAGCTTTTCCATCCCACGGACCCTGCTCGCCAAGAACCGGGTCAAGCTCCTGATGAACCTGATGACGATCGCGGCAAACTGCGTGCCGCGCGGGGGCACCATGACGGTGGACCCGATCGGCGAAGGCGAGACCATGGGCTTTTCGGTCAAGGTGCAGTCGGAAAGGGTGCGTGTGCATCCGGCCACAGAGAGCCTGCTCGCCGGCACGCCCGACGAGCCGATCTCGGCCCAGACCATCCAGCCGTTCTATACCGGCGTGCTCGCGCGCGAGCAGGGGATGAACATCGTGATCGCCGCGGAACCCGGCGGCGCTACCCTGACCGCACAATAAGCTAATCAATTCAATAGCTTTCGACGGTAGCGGGATGCCCAAGACGGGCATGCTTTTCAATCAATCTTAACCCTCGCAAAGGGATACTTGCGCCGCATCGCGGACCCGCCCCAGCCAGGGGCGAGGGCCGCTTTCTGGATATGTGCGGCCCGATGGAAGACCTGCTCAAGGAATTCTTGTCCGAGACGAACGAAAGCCTCGATGTCGTCGACAACGAGCTCGTCCGCTTTGAGCAGGAGCCGAACAACGCCGAGATCCTCGGGCGCATCTTCCGTCTCGTGCACACGATCAAAGGCACCTGCGGGTTCATCGGCCTGCCGCGCCTCGAAGCGCTGGCGCATGCCGCCGAAACCGTGATGGGAAAATTCCGCGACGGCGCGCCGGTGACGGCGGACGCCGTGTCGCTGGTGCTCGTCACCATCGATCGCCTGAAATCCATTCTCGCCGAACTCGAAGCGACGAGTGCGGAGCCCACGGGCACCGATGGCGATCTCATCGTGCAGCTCGAGCAGATGGCGCTCGATGATTTCGCGCCGCAGCCTGCCAAGGAAGAAATCACCATCGGCACGCTCAGTCCGCAGGTGCTGGAGCGGCCGCTGCGTCCGGGCGAAGTTTCGCTCGACGATCTGGAGCGCGCCTTCCGCGACACGCCGGGGCCGGAAGAGCGGCAAATGCAGAAGCGCGGCGACGACCGCCGCATCGGCGAACGCCGCGACACGAACACCAACCAGACGCTGCGCGTTTCGGTCGATACCGTCGAACGATTGATGACGATGGTTTCCGAACTGGTGCTGACGCGCAACCAGTTGCTCGAAATCGTCCGCCGTCATTCGGAGAGCGAATTCAAGGCGCCGCTGCAGCGGCTCTCGAATGTGACCGCCGAACTGCAGGAAGGGGTCATGAAGACCCGCATGCAGCCGATCGGCAATGCCTGGGCCAAGCTCCCGCGCATCGTGCGCGATCTCGGCAACGAGCTCGGCAAGGAAATCGAACTCGAAATGCACGGCGCCGAGACCGAACTCGATCGCCAGGTGCTCGACATCATCCGCGATCCGCTCACCCATATGGTGCGCAACTCGGCGGATCACGGGCTCGAAACGGCGGAGGAACGCCGCGCGGCAGGCAAGCCCGCCAAGGGCACGATCCGTCTTTCCGCGTATCAGGAGAGTGGCCAGATCGTCATCGAGATCGCGGACGACGGACGCGGCCTCAATCTTGCGAAAATCCACCGCCGCGCGATCGAGGTTGGTCTGATCGGCGAAGAAGACCGGCCCGCCGACACGCAGCTCTACAAGCTGATATTTGCACCGGGATTTTCCACCGCGGAGAAGGTGACGAGCGTGTCCGGCCGCGGCGTCGGCATGGACGTGGTCAAGTCGAATATCGACCAGATCGGCGGCACCATCGACCTGAAGTCGGTGCAGGGCCGCGGCTCCACTTTCTCGATCCGCATTCCGCTTACGCTCGCAATCGTTCCGGCGCTGATCGTGGCGTCCGGCGGCGAGCGATTTGCCGTGCCGCAAGTCGCGGTGGTCGAACTGGTGCATCGCGGCTCCCATGCCAATCTCGTCGAGGAAATCAACGGCGCTTTGGTGTTGCGCCTGCGCGAAACGCTGCTGCCGCTGTTATCGCTGAGCCAGCTCCTGAAGCTGCCGACCCCGCCGGACGCAGGTTCCGATTCCTTCGTCGTCGTGATGCAGGTCGGCCAGAGCATGTTCGGCATCGTCGTGGACGATGTGCTGCACACCGAAGAGATCGTGGTGAAGCCGGTGTCGTCGAGCCTGCGCGGGATCAAGGTCCTCGGCGGCAACACCATTCTCGGCGACGGCTCGGTCATCCTCATCCTCGATCCCAACGGGATTGCGCAATCGATCGGTGCGACCCGCGAAGAGGCAAAGATCGAGAGCTTCGTCGAGAAGGACGCGGCGAACGAAGAAGACGCGCTGAAGACGATGTCGCTGCTTCTGTTCCGTTCGGGCTCCGGCTCGTGCAAGGCAGTACCGCTTTCGCTGGTCACGAGGCTCGAAGAAATCGATGTGAAGCAGGTCGAGTATTCGAGCGGGCGTCCGATGGTGCAATATCGTGGCGGCTTGATGCCGCTCATTCCCGCCGGCGACGATGCCGTCCTTGCCAGGCAGGGAAAGCAGCCGCTTCTGGTGTTCAGCGAGGGCAGCCGTTCGGTCGGTCTCATCGTCGATCAGATCGTCGACATCGTCGAAGATCGCCTCGAAATCAAAGTCGCAAGCGACGTGCCGGGCGTCATCGGTTCCGCGGTCGTGAACGGGCAGGCGGCCGAGATCATCGACGTCGCGCATTACCTGCCGCTCGGATTTGCAGACTGGTTTGACGGCAAGACTGCGCGAGGCGCAGAGAAGCCGAAACTGCTCTTGGTCGATGACTCCGCTTTCTTCCGCGACATGCTTGCGCCGGTTTTGCAGGCAGGCGGCTATGACGTGATGGCACTTGCAAGCGCCAAGGACGCGCTCTCGCGCATCGAGCGCGGCGCGCGGTTCGATTTCATCGTCACCGACATCGACATGCCGGAGCTCGACGGCTTTGCCTTTGCCGAAGCGCTTCGCACGCTTTCCTCGGCAGCGCCGATCATCGGGCTCTCCTCCGTCATCAATGGCGCTTCGATCCTGAAGAGCAAGCAGGCCGGCATGCAGGGCTATGTCGCGAAGTTCGACCGCCGCGGGTTGCTGCATGCCCTGAAAGATGCCGCCTGCGAATTGCCGGAGGCCGCATGAGCAAGCGTCTTTCCGGCGAGATCGAATACGTGACCGCCTGGGTTGCCGGTCAGCTTTTCGGCATTCCGATCCAGCGCGTTCACGACGTCTTCGAAGTCGAGCGGATCACGCGCGTGCCGCTCGCGCCCGCGGAAATTTCCGGCGTGCTCAATCTGCGCGGCCGCGTGGTGACGGCACTCGACATGCGCAGGCGGCTGGGCCTGCCGCCGCGCGAGAGCGAAAAGAAACAGATGGCGATCGGCATCGATCACGACAGCGAAGGCTATGGCCTCATGGTCGACGCCATGGGCGAGGTGCTGAAGCTTTCCGCATCCGCGCTCGACGCGTTACCGATCAACATGCAGCGCGAATGGGCGGCGATCTCCTCCGGGATCTACCGTCTCGAAGACCGGCTCATGATCGTACTTGACGTGGATCAGATACTGAATTTCGGCAAAGACACGCTCGCCGCGTGAATGTGAAAAGGAACGAAACGATGAAACATTGTCTCATTGTCGATGACTCGAGCGTCATCCGCAAAGTCGCGCGACGGATTCTGGAGAACTTCGGCTTCTCCGTCATCGAGGCATCCGACGGACGGCAGGCGCTCGACGTCTGCGCGAAGGGTATGCCCGAAGCGATCCTGCTCGACTGGAACATGCCGGTCATGGACGGCTTCGATTTTCTGCGTGCGCTGCGCGCCATGCCGGGCGGCGATCGTCCGAAAGTCGTGTTCTGCACGACCGAGAACGATCTCGCCCATATCGCGCGCGCGATGCATGCGGGAGCCGACGAATACATCATGAAGCCCTTCGACAAGGAGATCGTCGAAGCGAAGTTTCAGGAAGTCGGGTTGATCTAAAGCTGCATCTGAATCGCCCAAGAGAAGGCGTCCGTTTCCCAGATGCAGCAGCTTCGCACCCTCCCGCAGACAAGGGCCGCACTTCCGGTCCGGGTCATGATCGTGGATGACGCCGTCGTGGTGCGTGGCCTTGTCTCGCGCTGGATCGGTCTTGAGCCCGACATGCAGGTCGTCCGCGTTTGCAAGAACGGGCGCGAAGCGCTGGAGCAGTTCGAGGCAGCCAATCCGGATGTCGTCGTGCTCGACATCGAAATGCCGGAGCTCGATGGGCTTGCGACCCTGAAGGAGTTGCTTGCCCGCCGCGCGCGCACGCCCGTCATCATGGCATCGACGCAGACCAAGCGCGGCGCGGAGATCACGCTGAAAGCGCTTTCGATGGGCGCGTCGGATTGCGTCGCAAAGCCCGACATCAATAACGCCGCCGGAGCCGCGGACGAGTTTCGCCGCGCGTTGATCGACAAGATCCGCCAACTCGGGCGGCGTGCCGTCAAAGCCGCGCCGCGCAGGGAATTGCGCGGGATCCCGGCTGCGCCAAAGTCTGCAAACCCCGAGATCAAGCTGCGCTCCTTTTCCAAAGGCATACCGCGCGCCATCCTGATCGGCGCCTCCACCGGCGGACCGCAGGCGCTGCAGGTGTTGCTCAGGTCGCTCGCATCGGTGATCGATCGCGTTCCGGTGCTGGTCGTGCAGCACATGCCGCCGATTTTCACCGCGACGCTGGCCGAACATCTTGGCCGCTCCACCGGCAAGCCCGCGCGCGAAGCGATCAATGGCGAGCCGCTCAAGGCCGGACTGATCTATGTCGCGCCCGGCGGCAAGCATCTCGCCTTGATCCGGCGCGATCACGGCGTCGAAGTCATGATCGACGACTCCGCGCCGATTCATTTCTGCAAGCCCGCGGTGGATGCGTTGTTTCTGTCCGCGTCCTACGCGCTGGATGGCCGCGTGCTTGCGATCGTGCTGACGGGTATGGGCTCCGACGGCAAGAAAGGCGCACTCGCAATCGCCGATCACGGCGGCAGCGTCATCGCGCAGGACGAAGCGACCAGCGTGATCTGGGGAATGCCGGGCTCGGTTGCGACCGCGGGTGCGTGTGCCGCGGTGCTGCCTCTCCAGGAGATCGGGCCGAAAGCCGTGCGCGTTGTTTCAGGAGATTATTCGTGACCCCGCAGGATTATGCCTATCTCAGCAAGCTTCTGAATGAGCGTTCGGGGCTGCAGCTTGCCGGCGACAAGCAATATCTGATCGAGAGCCGCCTGTTGCCGGTGGCGCGTCAGAACAATTGCAGCTCGATCGGCGAACTCGTGACGAAGCTGAAGGCGTTCGCCGAAGAGCCGCTGCGCCAGCGCGTCACCGAAGCCATGACCATCAACGAGAGTTTCTTCTTTCGCGACAAGACGCCGTTCGACCGCTTCCAGGATACGGTGTTGCCGCATCTGCTCGCCGCGCGCGCGATTTCCAAACGCATCCGTATCTGGTGCGCGGCGTCTTCGACGGGCCAGGAGCCTTATTCATTGGCCATGATGTTCAAGCAGGCGAAAGAGCAATTCGCCGGCTGGCATATCGAAATTCTTGCGACCGACATCTCCACCGACGTGCTCGAGAAAGCAAAGTCGGGGCTCTATGCGCAGTTCGAGGTGCAGCGCGGCTTGCCGATCCAGTTGCTCCTGAAATACTTCAAGCAGGATGGCGACCAGTGGCGGCTCTCGCAGGAATTGCGCGACATGGTGCAATTCCGCAAGCACAACCTGCTCGACGACTTTTCATCGCTCGGCATGTTCGATGCGATCTTCTGCCGGAACGTGATGATCTATTTCGACACCAAGACCAAGCAGGATGTGCTGTCGCGAATCTCGCGCGCGCTGGTCAAGGACGGGCATCTGCTGCTCGGTGCTGCGGAAACCGTGGTTGGCTTCACCGACCTCTTCATGCCGATGCCAGAGAAGCGCGGGCTCTATATCCACGCGAAGGAAAAAGCGAAGGCGCCCGAACGCCGCTTTGCCGCGCTGAGCGCCTAGCGTTTCGCGCGAGCCATAAAAAAAGGCCGCCCCAACGGCGGCCTTTTTCATGCTTTCAGCCGATCGCAGGCTCAGCCTTTGGCCATCGCGCCTTCGATCTTGTCGTAATACTTCTTGATCAGCTCGACGTTTTCCGGGAACTGCACGGGCTTGGTATATTTCAGCGCGGCGTTCAGCTCGTTCAGGATTTCCGTCTTTTCCTTTTCCGGGATCGACTTGTCCGCGGTGACGGTCGCGATTTCCTTCTTCAGCGCTTCCGGCGGCTGCGAAAATTCCTTGGTCTTCGGATCGAAGCCCGACATCACGAGGCTGATGTTGGCGGCGATCGAATCGAGTTCTTCGAGGCTCGCGAAGCCGTGCTTCTTCGCAGCAGCTTCCAGTTCGGCCACGAGCTTGGGGTCCGGCTTGTCGCCCTTGATCTTGGCGGTCACCGCGTTGAGGTCGTCCTGGGCGGCGATGAAGCTCTGGACCTGTTTCTCGGTCAGCTTGATCTGCTTGATTTCCGGCGGATTTCCCTGCGCGGCGGCAGGTGCGGCGGCAAAGGCGAGTGTCGCAAACACGACCGCGGCCGCGCGAAGAAAGTTCTGCATCGAATCCTCTCTGGTGTTCCGGTTCGCCCGGGAGTGAGGGGGCCCATTGCGGCCAATCTGCGGCCAGCGCAAAGCCGCTTTGCCTGCGCCTGCTGGAGCAGCCAGCAAAAGCGTAGTAAGGGCCCGTTCCATGCAAGATATTATCCAGATTGCCGGTCTGTCCAAAACCTATGCCACCGGCTTCACCGCACTGAAGAACGTGAACCTCGGCATCCGCCGCGGCGAGATCTTTGCGCTGCTCGGCCCCAATGGCGCGGGCAAGACCACGCTGATCGGCATCGTCTGCGGAACGGTGAACGCGTCCGGCGGCACGGTCACGGTCGATGGCCACGATAACGTCACGGACTTTCGCGCGGCGCGCGAACTGATCGGTCTCGTGCCGCAGGAATTGACCACCGACGCCTTCGAGTCGGTCTGGGCGACGGTCGCCTTCAGCCGCGGGCTGTTCGGCAAGCCGAAGAACCCGGCCTATATCGAGAAGGTCCTCAAAGACCTCTCGCTCTGGGACAAGAAAGACAACAAGATCATGACGCTCTCGGGCGGCATGAAGCGGCGCGTGCTGATTGCGAAAGCCCTCTCGCACGAGCCGCGCATCCTGTTTCTGGACGAGCCGACCGCGGGCGTCGACGTCGAGTTGCGCAAGGACATGTGGCAGGTGGTGCGGGACCTGCGCGCTTCCGGCGTCACCATCATTCTCACCACGCATTACATCGAGGAAGCCGAAGACATGGCCGACCGGATCGGCGTGATCTCGAAAGGCGAGATTATCCTCGTCGAAGAGAAGAAAGAACTGATGCGCAAGCTCGGCCAGAAGCGCCTCACGCTGCAATTGCAGGAGAAGCTTTCGTCGCTTCCCGCCGGTCTCTTCGGGGCCGCGCAGCTTTCGCTTTCGCCTGCAGGCGACGAGCTGACCTATACCTACGATACGCAGGCCGAGCGCACCGGCATCACGCGCCTGCTTGCCTCGCTCAATGACGCCGGCGTCCGCTTTCGCGATCTTTCCACGACGCAAAGTTCGCTCGAGGATATTTTCGTCGGCCTTGTGCATCAGGACCGCAACGGAGCCGCGAAGTGAAAAATCATTCCGTCATTCCGGCCGAGCGAAGCGAGAGCCGGAATCCAGTAATCTTCAGTGCCTTCCATTGCGCTCCGATGGTTACTGGATTCCGGGTTCGCTCGCTGCCGCTCGCGCCCCGGAATGACAACAAGAAGAAGGCCGCGAAATGAACTTCCGCGCGATCAAGGCGATCTATTACTTCGAAATGGCGCGCACCGCCCGCACGCTGATGCAGAGCATTCTTGCGCCGGTGATTTCGACCTCGCTCTATTTCGTGGTGTTCGGGGCGGCGATCGGCTCGCGCATCACCACGATGGAAGGCGTCGATTACGGCTCCTTCATCGTACCGGGGCTGATCATGCTGACACTGCTGATGCAGAGCGTGATGAACGCCTCTTTCGGCATTTATTTTCCGAAGTTCACCGGCACGATCTATGAACTTCTGTCGGCACCCATTTCCTTCGTCGAGATCGTGATCGGCTATGTCGGCGCGGCCGCGACCAAATCGATCATCCTCGGCCTCATCATTCTTTTGACGTCCTATCTCTTCGTGCCGGTGCGGATCGCGCATCCGTTCTGGATGGTGACGTTCCTCGTGCTGACGGCGGTCACCTTCAGCCTGCTCGGTTTCATCATCGGAATCTGGGCCGACGGCTTCGAGAAGCTGCAGATCGTGCCGCTCCTGATCATCACGCCGCTTACCTTCCTCGGCGGCGCGTTCTATTCGGTGAACGTGCTGCCGCCGTTCTGGCAGGCGGTGACCTTCTTCAATCCGATCGTCTATCTGATCTCCGGCTTCCGCTGGAGCTTCTACGAGGTGTCGGATGTTTCGGTCGCGATTTCGCTCGGCATGACGCTCGCGTTTCTCTTCGCCTGCATTGCCGTCATCTGGTGGATCTTCCGCACGGGCTACCGGCTGAAAAACTGAGGGGCGTTTTAGCCTCGGAATTTACCAAACAAAAACCCCGCCACGAGGGCGGGGTTTTGAATCTTGCAGCCGAAAAACTTACGCCGAGATGCGTTCGTCCGCGTCGGTCGGCTCGCGCAGCACATAGCCGCGGCCCCAGACCGTTTCGATGTAGTTCTTGCCGTGCGGCCAGTCCTGCGACTTCGAGGCGTTCGCGAGCTTCTTGCGCAGCTTGCAGATGAACACGTCGATGATTTTCAGTTCCGGCTCGTCCATGCCGCCGTAGAGATGATTGAGGAACATCTCCTTGGTGAGGGTCGTGCCCTTGCGGAGCGAGAGCAGCTCCAGCATCTGGTATTCCTTGCCGGTCAGGTGCACGCGGGCACCGTCCACTTCGACCGTCTTCTGGTCGAGGTTCACGACGAGGTCGCCGGTATTGATCACCGACTGCGCGTGGCCCTTCGAGCGGCGTACCACCGCATGAATGCGCGCGATAAGCTCGTCCTTGTGGAAAGGTTTGGTGAGATAGTCGTCGGCGCCGAAGCCGAGACCTTTCACCTTGTCCTCGATCCCGGCGAGACCGGAGAGAATCAAGATCGGAGTCTTGATCTTCGCGACCCGCAGCGACTTCAGAACCTCGTAACCGGACATATCCGGGAGATTCAGGTCGAGGAGGATGATGTCGTAATCGTAGAGCTTACCGAGATCGACCCCTTCTTCGCCAAGGTCGGTCACGTAAACATTGAAACTTTCGGACTTCAGCATCAATTCGACGCTTTTCGCCGTCGCGCTGTCGTCTTCGATTAGCAAAACGCGCATGCCAATCCCCTATCCAGGCCTCTTTGGGGGACAAATCTCACTCCAGACCCGCCCCGCCTGCGTGCCTGGACTGACTCAATTCTCGACTCGCGACGCTAACCAGCAATGGTTAACAGAATGTGATTCTGTCCCACAAGTGCGGCCCGTGAAAATATTCGCAAATTGCCGTAAGTTATTGGCAGTTCGAAATTTTCGTCAGGCCGGCTGGTTAAAGTACGACTTCAAGAAGCCAAACCAAGCGGCGCCCCCAGAAACTAGGCCCGCATCCTGCGCGCCTTTCGATCCCTGAGAGTGATTGGATCATTAACGAAGCCGGTAAAGATCGGGTAAACAGACACTTGGACCGTTAAGTGGTGATTCTCCATGAAGGCCCTGGCGGAACAGATTGCGGAACTCGATGGAACCGTCATTTACGGGCGGGTTGCGGCCGTGCGGGGCCTCATGATCGAGGTCGCAGGACCGGTCCATACGATGCCGGTCGGCGCACGGCTCACCATCGAAACAGGCGCTAATTCAGGCGTTCCCTGCGAGGTTATCGGCTTTGCCGGGGACAATGCGGTCGTGATGCCTTTCGCGGCCGTAGAAGGTGTGCGGCGCGGCTGCCGCGCCATCGTCTCGCAGGCGGCGGCAGCGGTCCGTCCCTCGAGCGCCTGGCTCGGACGAGTCGTTAACGCGCATGGCCAGCCGGTGGACGGCAAAGGCCCGATGCGTTCCGGGCATTCACCTTATCCGTTTCGCGCGGCTCCTCCGGCGGCGCATACAAGAAAGCGAGTCGGTGCGCCGCTCGATCTCGGCGTGCGCGCGCTGAATACCTTTGCCACCACCTGCAAAGGCCAGCGGCTCGGTATTTTCGCGGGCTCGGGCGTCGGTAAGTCGGTGCTCTTGTCCATGCTTGCGCGCTACACCGCCTGCGATGTCGCCGTCATCGGTCTGGTCGGCGAGCGCGGCCGCGAGGTGCAGGAATTTCTGCAGGACGATCTTGGCGAAGCGGGGCTGAAGCGCTCGGTCGTCGTGGTCGCGACCTCGGACGAGCCCGCGCTGATGCGCCGGCAGGCGGCGATGCTCAGTCTCGCGATTGCCGAATATTTCCGGGACGAGGGCAAGGACGTGCTCCTGCTCATGGACTCCGTTACTCGTTTTGCCATGGCCCAGCGCGAGATCGGGCTTTCGATCGGCGAGCCGCCGACCGCGAAAGGCTATACGCCGACCGTATTCGCGGAACTGCCGCGCCTGCTCGAGCGTGCAGGGCCTGGTCCCGATCAGGGAACCATCACCGCACTCTTTACTGTGCTGGTCGATGGCGACGACCATAACGAGCCGGTGGCCGATGCCGTGCGCGGCATTCTCGACGGCCATATCGTCATGGAACGCGCGATCGCGGAGCGGGGCCGCTATCCAGCGATCAACGTGCTGAAGTCGGTCTCCCGGACCATGCCGAAATCGAGCGATCCGGAGTTTTATCCGGTAGTGCAGAAAGCGCGGCAGGTGCTTGCCACCTATGGCGACATGGAAGAGCTGATCCGCCTCGGGGCCTACCGGCAAGGCTCGTCGCCGGAGGTGGATGAGGCGATCCGGCTGCAACCGGCGCTCGAAGCTTTTTTGTCGCAAGGTAAGGAAGAAAAAACGAATCTCGGCGATGGTTACCGCGCACTCGCTCAAATTTTCGCGAATGCAGTAACTGAGTCCTAACCGGTCGCGTGGAGTATCGCCGGGATGAAATCGCGTGAAACCCTTATCCGCCTGAAGCGCTTCCAGGTCGACGAAAAGCGTCGCCAGGTCGCCCAGATCGAGGCGATGGTTGCAGAATTCGAACGCATGGCCACCGACCTCGAACGTGAAATCACGATCGAGCAGGACCGCGCCGGCATCAACGACCCCGCTCATTTTGCCTATCCGACCTATGCCAAGGCCGCGATGCAGCGGCGCGACAACCTCAAGCGTTCGGCGTCCGAACTGCATGGACAGCTTGAAGATGCGCGCGGGCAGCTTGCCGACGCCTTCGAAGAACTGAAAAAGGTCGAAATCCTCGAAGAGCGGGATCAGATCCGCGGCCGCGGCGTGGAAGCGGCGCGAGAACAATCCGAACTCGACCGCATCGGCGCGCAGCGCATCCGCGTCTGATCTCGCCATTTAACAGATAGGGGCCGCCGCAGCGTCACGCTACGGCGGCCATCTGTTTTTACACGCTCCCCACCGTCTTGAGGCGCACGCGCGGATGGATTTCCGCTTGCGACATGACCGCGGTTTGCGGGCGGAAGCGATCGACGATCTGGCGCACGAAAGGACGCGCCGCAGCGCTGGTGAGCAAAACCGGCGCTTCGTTCTGGCGCGCGGCCTGTTCGAAACGCTCGCGCACTTCGGTGACGAATTCCGAAAGTTTCGACGGCTGCATGGCGAGCGATTTTTCCTCGCCGGTGCCGATGATCGATTCCGCGAACGTCTGCTCCCACTTCGGCGACAGCGAGATGAGTGGCAGGTAGCCGGCCGGCGAGGTGTGCTGTGCGCAGATCTGGCGGGAAAGGCGCACGCGCACCTGTTCGACGATCTGCGCTGCGTTGCGCGAATGCGGGACCGCCTCGGCGATGCCTTCGAGGATCGTGCCGAGATCGCGGATCGAGATGCGCTCCGATAGCAGCAATTGCAGCACGCGCTGGATGCCGGACGCGGTGATCTGCGACGGCACGATGTCTTTCAAAAGTTCGGCCTGCTCCTTCGGCAGTTCCTTCAGGAGCTTCTGCACCTCGGCGTATGAGAGCAGGTCCGCCATGTTGGCTTTCAGCACTTCAGCGAGATGCGTTGACATGACCGTCGCAGCATCGACCACGGTGTAGCCGCGAAGCGACGCTTCTTCGCGGAGCGATTCATCGACCCAGGTTGCGGGCAGGCCGAAGGTGGGCTCGGTAGTGTGCTGGCCGGCAAGGTTTACCTGACCGCCGGACGGATCCATGACCATGTGGCTGCCCGGATAGACGCGACCCGAGCCTGCATCGACCTCCTTGAGTTTGATCGTATAGGCGTTCGCTTCCATCTGGACGTTGTCGAGGAGCCGCACGGAGGGCATGACGAAGCCCATTTCGCTTGCGATCTGGCGGCGCAGCGCCTTGATCTGCTCGGTGAGGCGATCGGCGCCGTCCGGCGAATTGACGAGCGGCAAAAGCGCGTAACCGATCTCGATCTTGAGATCGTCGATCCGGAGCGCGTTCGCGATCGGCTCTTCCTGCGGCAGCGTCGGCTCTTTCTTGGCCGAAGACTTCGCGGCTTCCGCGAGGGCCGCAGCTTTCTTGTTCCGCGTGGAAACGAAGGCAAGGGTCCCTGCGCCCGCGCCGAGCGCGAGGAAGGGCAGCATCGGCACGCCGGGAAGCAGCGAAAGCACGATCATGACGCCCGACGACATGCCGAGCGCCTTCGGATAATGCGAAAGCTGCTTCATCAGCGCCTTGTCGGCGGCACCCGAGACGCCGGCTTTCGAAACGAGGAGGCCGGCTGCGGTCGAAACGATCAGCGCAGGGATCTGCGTTACCAGACCGTCGCCGACGGTGAGCAGCGTATAGACCTGACCGGCCTTGGCGAAGGTCAGCCCCTGCTGGCCCATGCCGATGACGATGCCGCCGATCACGTTGATGAAGACGATCAGAAGGCCCGCAATCGCGTCGCCGCGCACGAACTTCGAAGCACCGTCCATCGCGCCGTAGAACGAGCTTTCGTCCTCGAGGTCCTTGCGGCGGCGGCGGGCGGTGTCTTCGTCGATGAGGCCGGCGGAAAGATCGGCGTCGATCGCCATCTGCTTGCCGGGCATGGCGTCGAGGGTGAAGCGTGCGGCGACTTCCGCGATGCGGCCCGAACCCTTGGTGATGACGATGAAGTTCACGATCACGAGGATCGAGAACACGATAATGCCGATGACGAAATTGCCGCCCATCACGAAGTTGCCGAAGGCTTCGATGACGTGACCTGCCGCCGACGTGCCCTGGTGGCCGTGGGTGAGAATCAGGCGCGTCGAGGCGAGGTTCAGCGCGAGGCGGAACATCGTCGCCATCAGCAGCACGGTCGGGAAGGCGGAGAATTCGAGCGGCCCCTGAATGAAGAGCGCCGTCATGAGAATCAGCACCGAGAGGATGATCGAGACCGCGAGCAGGAGGTCCAGCACCATCGGCGGCAGCGGCATGATGAGCACGACGAGGATGCCGAGGACCGCGACCGCCAGCATGAGGTCGCCCCGGCGCAGCATGGCGCCGAGTTCGCCCATGGTCGGCATTTTCGGTTTGTAACTGACGCCGGCGGCGGTATCGGACATGCTCTTGCTCCGCGCGGTTTTTGGGCGCGCTCCCCCGGCAAAAATTGCCTGCCTTATGGTTAGCGAAGGGTTAATTTTTCCTTCTTTCCCTCCCTGTAAGGGGAGGGTGGCGCGCGAAGCTCCTCGCGATGCGGATTACGGTGGTTGTCGTCCCGGCCAAGCGAGCGAATTCGCGAGCGCGAGCCGGGACCCATAACCCCTGTGGACGGGATGGCGCGCAAGCCTTGCGGCTTTCGACGACACAAGCGCCGATGGTTATGGGTCCCCGCTTGCGCGGGGACGACGGGATAGGGAATTTCAAACAGCCGTTCCCGTTCCCGCGAGCGGTTTGCTCCGGGGTTTGCGGTGGGTGCCCTCGCGAAGTTCCGAAGGCGCGCGGGATGCCGTGTGCGCCAGAAGCGCGTCACGGCCCTCTGCACGAAAAGGTAGAAGTGCAGAGGAAGACATTGACCGCGAGCGAACCGGCGAAACCGGCATCCCGCGCGCGGCTGGTTTTCGGCTTTTCTTCGCCTGACCCCCGGAGGACTGACCTTTTATCCTCCGCTGGCGGACCTTCTCGGCTTTGCTCCGGCGCGTTGGCACGCGCCTGACGAGCAAGCCGCCAAGGAAGGTCCTGTGACGCGCGGCAGGCGCGCCGGAACCAGACGACTTCAGCCGCCGCAACATCAGCGCTGCGTAAGCGCCAAGGCTGCGGCCAACCGCATTCCCGCTCCGCGCTTCAAGCGCCCTAGAAACGCCCCTCGGAGAGGAGCGGGATAAATAGGTATATAGTCCTACTACAGAAAATGTCAAGATTGTTCTTGTGATTTTGTCATTCCGGGGCGCGGCGAAGCCGTGAACCCGGAATCCAGAGGCCGCTTGCACAGGCTTTTCCGTTTGGTGCTGGATTCCGGATCAGCCCTTCGGGCCGTCCGGAATGACAGCGAGGAAAGACGCATCTCCGGAATGATTGAAGGAGAAGAGTGCGTCCGCCATTGCGCGGCGAAGAAATTGTTGTTGTCATTCCGGGACGATGCGGAACGCATCGAACCCGGAATCCAGAGCGGCATCGGCGAAAATGTATTTCGTCTATTTATTGACGAATAAGCGCAACGGCACGCTTTACCTGGGTGTAACCAATGATCTCGTTCGACGAGTACATGAGCATAGGGAAAAGACCGTTCGGGGTTTTTCGGCACGATATGGGGCTGATCGCCTCGTCTGGTTTGAGGCGCATGAAGACGTGACAGCTGCGATCGAGCGCGAAAAAGAAATCAAGAAGTGGAAAAGGGCGTGGAAGTTGGCGCTGATCGAGAAAGACAATACGGAATGGATCGATCTCTACGACAGCGTGTGTAGATGAGCCGTTCTGGATTCCGGGTTCGGCGCTGCGCGCCGCCCCGGAATGACAGACGATGGTGTTACGTCGGGAGCGACAAATCGGAAAAAAGGCCGGAGTTTTCCTCCGGCCTTTGCCTTGTCGCGTTGAGGGGTCTTGCGAAAAAACTTAAGCAGCACCCGCTGCAATGCCCGAGGCAGGCGCGGGGATCGGGAGGCCGTCGGCCGAATATTCGTTGAGCTTGTTTCTGAGCGTTCGGATCGAGATGCCGAGCACGTTCGCGGCATGTGTGCGGTTGCCGAGGCAATGTTTCAGCGTCGAGAGAATCAACTCGCGCTCGACGTCCGCGACCGTGCGGCCGACGAGAGACGCCGCCAGTTGGTCGGACACCTGTTGCGCATGCGCGACCGGGCCGCTCGGTGCCATGGAAAGCGAGGTGCCGTCGGGGAGCCGGATCGCATCGACGCCGATCTCGTCGCCGGAAGCGAGCAGCACCGCGCGGTGCAGCGTGTTCTCCATCTCGCGCACGTTGCCGGGCCAGCGGTTGCGCAACAGTTCGCGCTTGGCATCCTGCGAGAGCGGCTTCGCCACAACCCCGTTCACGTCCGCATAATGGCGGATGAAGTGGTTCGCGAGTTCGAGCACGTCCTGCGGACGATCGCGCAGCGGCGGGATCTGCAGGTTCACGACGTTCAGGCGATAGAGCAGGTCTTCGCGGAAGCGTCCCGCGCGGACTTCCTCGGCCAGATTGCGGTTCGAGGTCGCGATGATGCGGATGTCCACGGGCACGGGGCGGTTGCCGCCGACGCGGTCGATGACGCGCTCCTGAATCGCGCGCAGCAACTTCGCTTGCAATCGCACGTCCATCTCGGAGATTTCGTCGAGCAGCAGCGTGCCGCCGCTGGCTTCCTCGAACTTGCCAATGCGGCGCGCGATCGCGCCGGTGAAAGCGCCCTTCTCGTGGCCGAAGAGTTCGGATTCGAGAAGGTTCTCCGGAATCGCGGCGCAGTTCACCGAAACGAAGACCTTGTTCGCGCGCTGGCTCTTCACGTGCACGAAGCGCGCAAGCATCTCCTTGCCGGTGCCACTCTCGCCGGTAATCAGGATCGAGGCTTCCGAGCCTGCGACTTGCGCGGCAAGGCGCACGACGCGCGCCATGGCCTCGTCACGGAAGATGAAATCGCGGCCGTCATCGGCGACTGCCGCAAGCACCGCTGCGATCAGTTCGGGGTCTGGCGGCAGCGGAATGTATTCTTTCGCGCCGGCGTGGATCGCGTTCACCGCGGCGCGGGCGTCGGTTTCGACGCCGCAGGCGACCACGGGTGCATGCATGCGCTCGTCGGCAATGCGGGTGACGAGATCGCGAATGTCGAGCGTGACATCGGCCATGATGAGATCGGCGCCGCGGGCGCGCAGCACTTTCAAACCCTGTTCGTTGTCCACCGCGTGGGTGACGGAGGCGCCGCGATCGATTGCGATCTTGGTCGCGGTGGAAAGCTGGCCTTTCAGGGTGCCGATGATGAGGAGGCGCATAAGTTTCTCCGTCCGCCGGGTCAGGTCCGGTCGGCTTTGATGATTTCCGTCATGGTCACGCCGAGGCGGTCTTCCACGAGCACGACTTCGCCGCGCGCGACCAGACGGTTGTTCACGAAAATATCGATGGCTTCGCCGACCTTGCGGTCGAGTTCGAGCATGGTGCCGGGCGCGAGCTTCAGAAGATCGCCCACATCCATGCGGGTGCGGCCGAGCACCGCCGAGACGTGCACCGGCACGTCGAAGAGCGCTTCGAGATCGGCCGCGGTGCGGGTCGTGTGATCGCTGTCGGGCGCGGTCGGTGCGGCGTCCGGATTGACGAGGTCGAGATCGGAGCCGAGGTCAGGCAGCGGCGGCTTGGTGTCGCTCATGGTTTAGTTCTCCGTCGCCTGGACCGTGCCGGGAGACACGCCGAGGAAACTCTGGATCGCTTGTTGAATTCGGGCATCGATCGCCTGCATGTCGCGCGACACGCCGCCGTCGGCCCATTCGATGAGGCAGTTGCCGCCCTTGATCGCGGGATCGGGTAGGATCACGAGGCGGCTCGCAAAGCCGCGCTCGTCGGCAAGTTTCTTCAGGCGCGCACCGGCGGTCTCCGCCATTTCCGGCGCGACGCGGATCGCGACATGCGGGGCGGAGCGGACATGCGAGAGCACGTCCACGACCAGCGCCTCGATCTCTGCGAGCGGCTGGCGCGCGATCAGCGCAGGCGCCAGCTGGCGGGCGATCGCGGCGGCCACATCGATCGCCTCGCGCTCGAGCTGGGTTTCCAGCGCGGCGAGACGGCCGATCAGGAGCTTCATATCGGTCGCGATGCGCTCGAGCTGGCTTGCGGATTTCTGCTCGGCTTCCTTCTTCGCGGCTTCGAAGCCTTCGCGGAAGGCGATCTTCTCGGCGTCGGCGATGGCCGCCTTGGCATTGCCGGAAAGATCGCCGAAGCGGCCGCCGGTGCCAAATTCGACATCGAAGAGAAACTTGGCCGGTGCTTTTTGCGGAGCGGCGCTCATCAATACACCAACTCGTCTTCGGCGCTCGCGCCCTTCACGATCACGATTTCGCCCTTGTCGGCGAGGTCTTTCGCGGTCGTGATCATGAGCGCCTGCGCTTCATCGACTTCCTTCAGCCGCACCGGACCCATGTTCTGCAGATCGTCGGTCATCAGCTTGGCGGCGCGCTGCGACATGTTTTTCAGGAAATAGTCGCGCACGGCCTCGGACGCGCCCTTGAGCGCGATGGTGAGCTTGTTCTTGTCGACCTTGCGCAGAATGGTCTGGATCGCGCCGGAATCGAGTTTCACCAGATCGTCGAAAGTGAACATCAGCGTCTTGATGCGTTCGGCCGACTCTTTCTCCGTCGCTTCCATGGCGACGAAGAAGCGGTTTTCGGTCTGGCGATCGAAATAGTTGAAGATCTCGGCGATCGGCGCATAGGGATCGCGCTTCGAGGTCTGCGATAGCGTGGACATGAATTCGGTGCGCAGCGTCTGCTCGACGCGCTCGAGCACGTCTTTCTGCACCGAGTCCATCTTGATCAGGCGGTTGATGACGTCGAGCGCCAGCGTCTCGGGGAGGACCGAAAGCACGCGCGCCGACTGTTCGGCGCGGATGCGCGACAGCACGACGGCGATGGTCTGCGGATATTCGTTCTTGAGGAAGTTCGCGAGCACGTCTTCCGGGACGTTGGAGAGCTTCTCCCACATGTTGCGGCCGGCGGGTCCGCGGATTTCCTCCATGATCGCGTTGACGCGATCGCTCGGCAGGAATTGCGTGAGCAGGCGCTCGGTCGCGGTGGTGTTGCCGAGCAGTCCGCCGTAGCCCGACAACTGGCCGACGAAATCGACGAGCAGGGTATCGACGACGTTGGAATCGATCACGCCGAGACGCGCGATCGCGACCGAGAGATCGCGGACTTCGTCTTCGTCGAGCATCTTCCAGATTTCCTGGCCATGCTCTTCGCCGAGCGAAAGCAACAGCACGGCCGCGCGCTCGATGCCGCTCAGCGGCCGGCCGTTATGCAGCGGCGCCTGCGGCTTCTTCGGCTTGGTTGCGGTGATGGCTGCGGGTGCGTTCATCGGTCAAATCAGGCTGCGCGTTCGTTCATCCACTGGCGAAGCACGGAAACGGTTTCCTGCGGATTCGCCTGCACGAGCTCGCCGACCTTCTGCATGGATTTCTGGTGTGCTTCGCCAAGGATTTGTGCGGATTCGATCATGCGCGCCGCCGGGTGATCGGACGGGCGCGGGAGGGATTGCTGTTGCGCGTTGGCGTTGCCCGGCGCGATCGGCGGCGACTGCATCGCGTCCGCATGCGAAGGCGCGGTGAGCGCGGGCGTCCCGGCCGGATTGGCGGCGATCGCGGGCGTGCCGTCGCCTTCCGGCGTCACCACGCGGCGGACCAGCGGGCGGACAACGAAGAGCAGCACGAGCAAGCCCAGGATCAGCATCACGCCGATCTCGACCGAGCGCATGATGTCGTCGGTGGTGAAGCGAAGCATCGACATAAAGCCGGTATCGGCGGCGGCCTGCGGCACGACGGCCGGTTCGGCGAAGCGCAGGTTCACGACCTGGATCATGTCGCCGCGCTTTTCGTTGAAGCCGATCGCCGAGCGGACGAGTGCGGTGATCTGTTCGAGGTCTTCCTTGCTGCGCGGCGTATAGGCAACGTCGTTGTTGTTTTTCGTATAAGTGCCATCGACCAGCACCGCGACGGAGAGGCGCTTCACGCGGCCCGGCTCCTGCGTTTCCGTGCGCGTGGTGCGGGTGATCTCGTAATTGACGACTTCTTCGGTCTTGCGCGCGTTGTCGCGCGGCTGCTGCGGCTGTTGCTGGTTCTGCGGACGCTGCTGGTTCGCACCGGGAATTTCGTTGGCGACGGTCACGCCATCATTGTTCGCGGTGCTTGCGGTCGCGGACTGCTCTTCGCGGGTCTGGGTCGAGCGGACCACGCGGCTTTCGGGATCGAACATGTCCTGCGTCTGCTGCACGCGGGTGTAGTCGAGTTCGGCGGAAACCGTGACGCGCGCGCGGTTGGCGCCGACCACGCTCGTGACGATGGCGTCGATCTGTTCTTTCAGTTTTCGCTCATAGGCGGCGTTGCGCTCCTCGATGCCGGTGAGGCCGCTGGTGGCATCGCCCGAACCATCCGCGAGCAAGGTGCCGCGCTCGTCGACGATGGAGATGCGTTCGGTCTTGAGCCCGCGCACGGCGGAAGCGACGAGATGGCGGATCGCGCGGACTTGCGACATTTCGAGTGTGCCGCGCACCTGCAGCACGATCGAGGCCGAAGGCTCCTGCCGGTCGCGGGTGAAAAGCTGCCGCTCGGGAATCACGAGATGCACGCGCGCGGCGGCAATCCGGTCAATGGCGCGGATGGTGCGGGAAAGCTCGCCTTCCAGCGCGCGGACGTGGTTGACGTTCTGCACGAAGGAGGTGGTGCCGAGGGTATCGGTGCGGTCGAAGATCTCGTAGCCGACCGAGCCGCCGCGGGGCAGGCCGGTTTCGGCAAGCCGCATGCGGGTGCGGGCCACCTTGTCCTTCGGGATCATGATGGTCGTGCCGTCGTTCTTGATCTCGTACTGGATGTTCTGGGTTTCCAGTTCGCGAACGATGCGGGCCGAATCATCAAGTGAGAGCTCGGTGAAGAGCGGGGCCATGGCCGGGGCAGTGACCCGGCCGATGATGAAGATGAAGAAGAAGATCAGTGCGGCGGCGACGGCGCCCATGGCGGCAAGCCTTGCAGCGCCCAAGGTGCGGACAAACTCGGTAATGCCGTTCACGGAACTCTCCCCAGCCCCCGCGAATAGCGGGGTCACTAGGCAGAAATTTCCCTGTTCATGGTTTCCAAATGGTTAACGTATTCAGATTGCTTTGTTTTCAGGGGCAAAAGCGCCGCATTTTGGTATTTAGGTAGTGGAGGGGCCGTTCGCGCCGTCGAAAGGTTAACAAAGGTATCAAAATACCTTTCGCTCCCGGTTCCAGAAATTGATCTGGCGCAAGGCATCCCCCGCGACGTTGTGGCCCTTCCTTGATATGCTTCTAAATACGATTGTACGGCCCAATCCTCTGGAATCGCGAAAGCGCGGAACCTTGAATTCGTCCGATTACACCCAACTGTTCGAAAAGGCGCTGGCCGGGCTGCATGCCGAGCGGCGCTATCGTGTCTTCACCCCCATCGCCCGCGACAACGCGCGGTTCCCGCGCGCGGTCTGGCATTCGCCGGAAGGCGAGCGCGAAATCGTGGTGTGGTGCTCGAACGACTATCTCGGCATGGGCCGCCATCCGAAAGTCATCGATGCGATGAAGCGCGCCGCCGACGAATGCGGCACGGGTGCGGGCGGCACGCGCAACATCGCCGGCAACAGCAAGCACATCGTCGAACTCGAAGCCGAACTTGCCGATCTGCACCAGAAGGAAGCGGCGCTCGTTTTCACCTCCGGCTATGTCTCGAACGAAACCGGCATCGCCACGCTTGCGAAGCTCCTGCCGAATTGCCTGATCCTTTCGGACGCGCTGAACCACAATTCGATGATCGAAGGCGTGCGTCAGTCGGGCGCGCAGAAGATGATCTTCCGTCACAACGATCTCGCGCATCTCGAAGAATTGCTGAAAGGTGCCGGCGACCGGCCGAAGCTCGTCGTGTTCGAGAGCATCTATTCGATGGACGGCGACGTCGCCCCCATCGGCGCGATCTGCGATCTCGCCGAAAAATACGGCGCGATGACCTATCTTGATGAAGTGCATGCGGTCGGCATGTATGGGCCGCGCGGCGCAGGCGTTGCCGAGCGCGACGGCGTGATGGCTCGTGTCGACGTGATCGAGGGCACGCTCGGCAAGGCATTCGGCGTGGTCGGCGGTTATATCGCTGGCAAGCAGGCGATTTGCGACGCGGTGCGTTCATTCGCGCCGGGCTTCATCTTCACGACGGCCTTGCCGCCCGCGGTTGCAGCGGCGGCCGCGGCATCGATCAAGCATCTGAAGACGTCGCAGCTGGAGCGCATCGGCCATCGCGCGCAGGTGGCACGCGCCAAATCCGAAATGTTCAAGGCGGGCCTGCCGGTGATGGCCGGCAACACGCATATCATTCCGCTGATGGTCGGCGACGCAGCGCTCTGCAAGGCGGCGAGCGACATGCTCCTCAACGAGCATGGCATCTACATCCAGCCGATCAATTATCCGACCGTGCCGCGCGGTGCCGAGCGCCTTCGCGTGACGCCGTCGCCGTTCCATGACGACAAGCTGATCGCCGAACTCGTCGATGCGCTGGTCGAAGTCTGGCACAAGCTCGGGCTGACGTTCGCCCGCCAGCCGCAGGCGGCGGAGTAAGCGTCCCTCCTTGCTGTCGTCCCGGCCAAGCACCGCGAAGCGGTGCGCGAGCCGGGACCCATAACCACCTGCCTCTCGAATCACGAAAGCCGGTGGTTATGGGTCCCCGCTTTCGCGGGGACGACCATCAGCAGTGTGTGGAAGTCTAGGCTTTCTTCGCCTTCCCGACGCCCAGATAGCTCTCCAGCACTTCGGGCTGCTTGCGCAATTCGCTGCTTGCCGCTTCATGCACGATCACGCCGCGCTCCAGGATCGCCGCGCGGTCGGTGACGCCGAGGATTTTCTGCGCGTTCTGCTCGACCAGAATGGCCGACAGCTTCTCCTCGACGATGATGCGGCGGAAAGCGACAAGCAGTTCATCGACGATGATCGGCGCGAGCCCCTCGAGCGGCTCGTCGAGCAGCAAGAGCTTCGGATTGAGGACGAGCGCGCGGCCGACCGCGAGCATCTGCTGCTCGCCGCCGGACAACTGGTTGCCGAGATTATCGCGCCGCTCAGCCAGCCGAGGAAACATCTGGAAAACGCGCTCGACGTTCCATTTTCCGGAGGTAGCGACCGCGGTGAGATTTTCCGTGACAGAGAGCGACTTGAAGATGTTGCGCTCCTGCGGCACCCAGCCGATGCCGGCCAGTGCGCGCTGATCGGGCCTGAGCGTCGTAATGTCTTTCCCGTCGAGCGCGATGCTGCCGCCAAAGCGACGCGTGACGCCGATGATGGAATTGACGAGCGTGGTCTTGCCCATACCGTTGCGGCCCAGAAGCGCCAGCGACTGACCGGCCTCGAGGTTCAGCGAAAGCTCCGGCAGTACGACCGCCTCGCCATAGCCCGCGCGCAGCTGCCCGATGCGAAGGATTTCAGCCATCGGCACGCTCGCCGAGATAGACCGCGCGCACGCGCGGGTCGTTTTCGATTTCGTCCGGGTTGCCTTCGACGAAGAGTTTGCCTTCCACCAGCACCGAAATGCGGTCGGCGAAACCGAACACGATGTCCATGTCGTGCTCGATCAGGAGCACGGTGACATCTTTGGGAAGTGCCGCGACGATTTCGAGAATTTCGTGGCGCTCGGCTTCCGGGACGCCGGCGGCGGGCTCGTCGAGCAGGAGCACGCGCGGCTTGCCGGCGATTGCAAGCGCGATCTCGAGTTGCCGCTGCTTGCCATAGGGCAGAGCGGAGGTTAGCGCGTCGAGCGCATCGGAAAGGCCGAACTGTTTTGCAATCGTGATTGCTTCGGCGACGATCGCGTCTTCACTGCCGAAGCCGCGCCAGAAGCGCGTGCCGAGCTTTTCGCGCTCGCCGATCGCGAAGACGATGGATTCAAGAGGTGTCAGTTCGCCGAATAACTGATTGATCTGGAAGGTGCGCGAAATTCCGCGCGCGACGCGCTGATGCGTCTTGAGGCCGGTGATGTCCTCGCCGCCGAGTTTGATCTGCCCCCCGCTCGGCTTCAGCACGCCGGTCAAGAGATTGATGAGCGTGGTCTTGCCCGCACCGTTCGGCCCGATCAGCGCATGGCGAGCGCCTTCGCGGACGGTAAGGCTTACATCGTTGGTCGGCACGATGCCGCCGAAACGCTTTTCAAGATGGACCGTTTCCAGCGCGTTCATGGCAGTTGCTTTCCGAAGCCCGCGGCGATGCGCTGGAAGATGCTGAAGACGCCCCGGTCACGCGCGAAAAGCGCGATCACCACGAGCGCGAAACCGATCCAGAATTCCCAATATTGCGGCGTGACGTTGCCGATGAATTTCTGTGCGATCAGAAACAGCGCGCTGCCGACGATCCCGCCATAGAGATAGCCGGTGCCGCCGATGATGAGCATCAGGAGCACGTCGGCCGAGCGCTGAAAGTCGATATACGTGAGCGAAACGACCGGCGTGGTTTGCGCGAGCAATGCACCGGCGACGCCTGCGTAGGCCGCGGCGATGGAATAGACCGCGATCAGCCGCAGGTTGTTCGGTACGCCGATCTGGGAAGCGCGCAGCGGATTGCCCTTGATCGCACGCAGCGACATGCCGAAAGGCGAATGCACGATGCGCCTCACCACGATGAACAGCACGAAGACGACCGCGAGCACATAGCCGTAAGCATTGAGCGGCCGGAATGAAATGGGTAGCAGTCCCAGCACGGGATCGACCGGCATGCCGGTGAGCCCGTCCGCGCCGCCGGTGAGCCATGACATCTGGTTTGCAAGCTCATAGATCACGAGCGCGATGCCGAGTGTCACCATGAGGCGGGTGAGATCGGAGCCGCGCAGTACCAAGAGGCTCGTGACGAGACCGAGGAGGCCGGACGCGATCGCGGCTACGGCCAAGCCCGTCACCGGCTCGCCGGTGACGTTGATCGCGAAGAGTGCGGCAATATAAGCGCCGAAGCCGAAATAGGCCGCGTGCCCCAGCGAAACGATGCCGGCATAGCCAAGAATGAGATCGAGCGAGATCGCAAACAGAGACCAGATCGCGATCTGGGTCAGGAGCGAATGCTGGCTCGGCAGCAGAAATACCGAAGCCGCGGCGGCAAGCCAGAAGACATACTCCAGCCAGTGCCAGGCGCGTTTCTTTGCGAGCGCGCGGGTTGCTTCCTGCGGAGTGGAGAGCATCTGCATGGCTATTTCGATTGTCCGCGCGCGAACAGGCCTTGCGGCCGCAGCACGAGCACGACGATCATGATCGTGTAGATGACGAAGCCGCCATAGCGCGGCGCATAATATTTCCCCGCGACGTCGCCGATGCCCAGCAGAATCGAGGCAAGAAACGGCCCGCTGATGCTCGAGGTGCCGCCGACCGAAACCACGATCAGAAAATAGATCATGAACTTCAGCGGGAAGTGCGGCTCGAGCGAGAGGATTTCCGCGCCGAGCGCACCGCCGAGACCCGCGAGGCCGCAACCGGCGGCAAAGGTGAGCGCGAAGACCCAGTTCACGTTAATGCCAAGCCCGCGTGCGACGCGCTGGTCATCGACCGCGGCGCGGAGACGGCTGCCGAAGCGGGTGCGGGTGAGGATCAGTTGCAGCACGATCACGATCAGCGCGCAGATCAGGATGATCATGAGCCGGTACTTGCCGATGCCGACGCCGAAAAAGTCGAAGCGGCCCTGCAGATAGGACGGCAGGTTGATGAAGCGCTGCTGCGAGCCCATGAAATAATCGACCAGCGCCGAGGTCATGAAGACGAGGCCGATGGTGAAGAGCACCTGTTCGAGGTGGCTGCGATTGTAGAAATGCACGTAGAGCGTGCGCTCGGCGACAAGCCCGATCATGGCCGCGAATAAGAACGCGACCGGCAGGCTCGCGAAGAACGGCACGCCGTAGAAATTCACCAGCGCATAGGCGCAATAGCCGCCGAGCATGGCGAAAGCGCCGTGCGCGAGATTGACGAAGTTCATCAGGCCCAGCGTGACGGCCAGTCCGCAGGAGATCACGAACAGGAGCATGCCGTAGGCGATGCCGTCGAACAGGATGGTCAGCATGGCAGATATCTAGTCCGACTTTTGACGCTGTCATTCCGGACGCGCGCTTCTTTGGCGCGCGATCCGGAATCCAGAAGCGAAGTGGAAAGGCTTTCGTTCTTGGTCTCTGGATTCCGGGTTCGATGCGTTCCGCATCGCCCCGGAATGACAGTTCGTGTGTTTTACTTCTTCGCCGCGGCTTTCACCGGGTCCTTCACGTCGGGGAAGCTTGCGAACTCGACGTTATAGAGTTCGCCGTTCTTCTTCTCGACCTTGCGGACGTAGATGGTCTGGATCACGTCGCGCGTTTCGGGATCGATCGACATGGGTCCGCGCGGGCTTTCCCACTTCGCGCCCTTCATGGCCGCGATCAGCGCGTCGCCGTCGGTCTTGCCGTTCGTCTTCTTCAGCGCTTCGTAGATCAGGTGCATGCCGTCATAAGCGCCGACGGAGGCGAAGTTCGGCCGGAAGTTCGCAGCCTTGCGGAAGGCCGCGACATAGTCCTTGTTCTTCGCCGAAGGATGGTCGGTCGAGTAATTATGCGCGGTGACGACGCCGATCGCGGCGTCACCGAAGCCGTTCAGGATGTCGTCGTCGGTGATGTCGCCGGTGCCGATCAGGCGGATGCCGGATTTATCGAGGCCGCGCTCGACGAACTGCTTCATCAGGATCGAGCCCACGCCGGACGGCGTGAAGACGTAGAGCGCGTCGGGCTTGGCGTCCAACACGCGCTGCAGGAAGGGCGCGAAGTCGGGATTCTGGATCGGCACGCGGATGCTTTCGACGAGCGTGCCGCCCTTGGCCTTGAACTGCTCGACGAAGGATTTCTCGGCGTCGTGGCCGGGCGCGTAATCGGTGACCAGTGTCACGACTTTCTTGATGTTGTTCTGCGCGGCCCAATCCGCCATCACCACCGCCGACTGGCCGAGCGTGAAGCTCGTGCGCACGATATAAGGCGAGCGCTCGGTGATGATCGAGGTGCCCGCCATCATGACGATCATCGGCACCTTGGCGTTGGTCGCGATCGGCGCCGTCGCCATGGCGAGCGGGGTCAGGCCGAAGCCGGTCAGGAAGCTAACCTTGTCGTTTGCGACCATCTCGGTTGCGATGCGCGCGGTATTTTCTGGCCGGCCGGCATCATCGCGCACGATCAGCTCGATTTTCTTGCCGGCGACGTTCGCGCCATGCTGCTGCATGTAAAGGCGGGCGGCGGCCTCTAACTGCTTGCCGGTGGTCGTGAAGGGGCCGGTCAGCGGAATGATCAGGCCGACTTTCACCGTCTCCTGTGCCGAGGCGCTGCCGGCGGCGAGTGCGGTTGCCGCAAGCGCGGCCAGAAAGGATCTGCGCAACATGGTGTTCTTGCTCCCGGGAAAAACGTGGGTCATTCATGACCGCTGTTCGTATTGGGCGGGATAGTCCGCCAAGTTCTGAAAATGCGCAAGAATTGGCGGGCTATTCTGCGGTTCCCTAACGGACTGGCGCGCGGCACTCTCGGCTGGGATAAATTTGGCAAACCATGGAACGGTGCAGACAGATGCGGTTGCGGTTTTACGGCGGCGTAATGGCCGCGTTTCTTTTGCTCTTCGCGGGCGGCGAAGAGCTTGCGGCACAGCCGGCGAAGACCACCTGTCGCAACACCGGCAGCTTCGAAAAGTGGCTGAGCGAGTTCAAGCGCGAGGCGCTGGAGCAGGGGATTTCGCAGCGCACGCTCTCGCGCACGGCCCATCTTTTGGTGCTCGACCAGAAAGTCATCGGCATCGATCGCGGGCAGCGGGTGTTCAGCCAGCCGTTCCTCGAATTTGCGAACCGCATGGCCGGTGCCGGGCGCACACCGCGCGGCCAGCAACTGATCAAGAAGCATGCCGAGCTGTTCGAGAAAATCGAGCAACAGTTCGGCGTGCCGGCGCCGGTGATCGTCGCCTTCTGGGGGCTGGAAAGCGATTTCGGCGCGGGCATCGGCAAGTTCGAGGTGCTGCGCTCGCTTGCGAGCCTCGCCTATGACTGCCGCCGCAGCGAGCGCTTCCGCAAGGAGCTGATCGCCGCGCTGAAGATCATCGAACGCGGCGATCTCACGCCCGACAACATGATCGGTTCATGGGCGGGCGAACTCGGGCAGACGCAATTCCTGCCCTCGCATTATTTCAATTACGGCATCGACTTCGACGGCAACGGCAAGGTCGATTTGTTACGCAGCGTGCCGGACGTACTCGCGACCAGCGCCCATTACATCCAGAAGATCGGCTGGCGGCGCGGCGAGCCGTGGATGCAGGAAGTGCGCGTGCCCGAGCGCATGGACTGGTCGCAGGCGAGCCTCGATATCGAGCACGATCACGCGCAGTGGTCGCAGTGGGGTGTAACGCTCCCGAACGGAAAGCCTTTGCCGGCCGACGCGCCGAAGGCTTCGCTCCTGTTGCCGATGGGCCGGCTGGGACCGGCGTTTCTGGTCTATCCGAATTTCCGCATCTTCACGGAGTGGAATCATTCGCTGATCTATTCGACGACCGCGTCTTATCTCGCGACGCGGATTGCCGGTGCGCCGGTCTTTCGCAAGGGCAACGGCACTCCCGATAACTTCTCGATGGAGCAGGTGCGCGAATTGCAGATGCTCCTAGAAAAGGCAGGCTATGACGTCGGCGGTGTCGATGGCCGTCTCGGCGCGCTTTCGCGCAAGGCCGTGCAGCAGGCGCAGATCAAGTTCAAGTTGCCGGCGGACGGTTATCCGACCGAGGAACTGGTGAGAAGGTTGCGAAGGGGAAATTAAGGTGATGGTCTCGCTCGCGCTCCTCACCATGAGGATCAATGTCTCGGCCTCGGCCGGGTTCACTCCGCCATCGCGAGCAGGGTGGCGTCGCCGCCGGCGGCTGCGGTGTTGATCGTGATCGTTTGTTCGGTCGCGAAGCGCGGCAGATAATGCGGGCCGCCTGCTTTCGGCCCGGTGCCCGATAGTCCGCTACCGCCGAACGGTTGCTGGCCTACCACGGCGCCGATCATGTTCCGGTTGACATAGACATTGCCCGCGCCGATCGCGCGCGCGGCGCGGGTCGCCATGCGCTCGATGCGCGAATGAACGCCGAGCGTCAGGCGATAGCCTTTCTTCGCGAGCTTGCGCAGTTCTGCGTCCAGATCGTGCTGCTCGTAAACATAGACATGCAGGATCGGGCCGAAGATCTCTTCCGTCAGGTCGTCGAGGCTTTCGATCTGAAAGATATGCGGCGCGACGAAAGTGCCGCCTTGCAAAGCACACCCTTCATAGCGTGTCGTCGCTCGTGCTTTCATCTGCGTCACATGCGCATCGAGCCGCGACCTGGCCTCCTCGTCGATCACCGGGCTGACATGGGTGTCGATCTCGTGCGGGTCGCCGAGCTTCAATTCCTTCGCGCTGCCCGCGATCATGGCGATGAATTTTTCCGCCGCCTCGCGCGGCAGCAACAGCACGCGCAGCGCGGAGCAGCGCTGGCCCGCGGAGCGAAACGCGGAAGTAATCACGTCGTCCGCGACCTGCTCCGGCAAGGCGGTCGCATCCACGATCATGGCATTGATGCCACCGGTTTCCGCGATCAGCGGCACGATCGGACCCTCTTTCGCAGCCAAGGTGCGGTTGATCTTCTGCGCGACTTCGGTCGAGCCGGTGAAGACCACGCCCGCAATCCCGGGATGCGCGGTGAGCGCCGCTCCGGCCGCGCCGTCGCCCTGCACGAGGACGAGCGCGTCGCGCGGAATTTCCGCCTCATGCAGGAGTGCGACCGCTTCGGCGGCGATCTGCGGCGTTTGTTCGGCGGACTTGGCAACAACCGTGTTGCCCGCGGCGAGCGCGGCGGTGATCTGTCCCATAAAGATCGCGAGCGGAAAATTCCACGGCGAGATCGCAACGAAAACGCCACGCCCTTGCAAACGCAGCATGTTGCGCTCGCCCACGGGTCCGGGAAGAGCTGTATCGTTGGCAAATAGCCGCCGCGCTTCGGCTGCGTAATAGCGGCAGAAATCGATCGCCTCGCGCACTTCAGCGAGCGCGTCGTCGAGCGTCTTCTTGCCCTCGCTTTGCAGAAGAAGCAGGAAGCGCCCGCGGCGGGCTTCCATGAGATCGGCGGCACGTTCGAGCGCTTTTGCGCGCGTCTCCGCCGCGGTGTCCGACCAGACCGGGAATGCCTGCAAGGCTTGCGTGATGGCGTTTTCAGGCGTGGCAGAGGACGCGGAGTTGCCCGGTTTGCCGTGTTCTATTTCCGCAAGTAAACCTTCGAGGGATGCGCGATGGCCAAATTCGATGCCGCGCGAGTTTTGCCGCGCGCCGTAGAGATCGCGCGGCAGGGGAATGCGCGGATGGTTCGCGCCGTGCGCGTTCACGTTCTCGGCTGGCGAGCGGAGCAGTTTCTCGAGCGGAATTTCCGGATCCGCGGAGGCTGAAGCAAATGACGAGTTCGCGCCATTTTCCAGCAGGCGGCGCACGAGATAGGCGAGCAGGTCGGCATGGGCGCCGACCGGGGCATAGACCCGGCAAGCCGTGGCGGCATCGTCCGCGAGCAGCTTTTCATAAAGCGCTTCACCCATGCCGTGCAGGCGCTGGAATTCGAAGCCGTGTCCGCCGCCTGCTGCATCGAGCACGGTGGCGACGGTCAGCGCGTTGTGGGTGGCGAATTGAGGGTAGATGGCCGGGTGCAGCGCAAGCAATTGCCGCACGCAGACTTCGTAATGCAGATCGGTCATGGCCTTGCGCGTGAAGACCGGATAGCCGTCGAGCCCGCGCTCCTGTGCGCGCTTGATCTCGGTGTCCCAATAGGCACCCTTAACCAGACGAATGGTTGCGCGGCGGCCGAGCGTCGTTGCGAGCGAGGCGAACCACGCGATCACCGCGCTCGCGCGCTTCTGATAGGCCTGCACCGCGATGCCGAAGCCATCCCAGCCTGCGAGCGAGGGATCGGAGAAAACGGCCGAAATGACTTCAAGCGAAAGTTCGAGGCGGTCGGCTTCTTCGGCATCGACCGTGAACTGAAGGTCATGGGCTTTCGCCGCTTGCGCGAGTTGCAGGAGCACCGGCGTCAATTCGCGCAGCACGCGCTCACGGCTGAGCGCTTCGTAGCGCGGATGCAATGCGGAGAGCTTGACGGAAATGCCGGGACGATCCGCGAAGGTTCGGCCTTTTGCGGAAGCGCCGATCGCTGCGATTGCCTGCAAATAAGATTCGCGATAGCGCGCGGCATCCTTTGCAGTGCGCGCACCTTCGCCGAGCATGTCGAAGGAATAGCGATAGCGCGGATTTTGCGCGGCGCGGCGCAGCGCGCCTTCGATGGTCTCGCCGAACACGAAATGCTGTCCCATCACCCGCATGGCCTGACGCATAGCGGTGCGGACGGTGGGCAGGCCGATCTTTTTCGCGAGCGAGGCGATGATGCCTTGCGGTGTTTCTCCGGGCTGGATCGTCCGCGCCGAAAGCGCCAGCGCCCAGACCGACGCGTTCACGAGAAGCGAGCCCGATCTGGTTTCGTGATGTTCAAAATCGCCGGCGGCGAGCTTGTCCTCGATCAGATCGTCCGCGGTCTCCGCATCAGGCACGCGCAGCAAGGCTTCCGCGAGCACCATCAGAGCGACACCTTCCTTGGTCGAGAGCGAGAATTCGCGCAGCAACTCTTCAACGCCGCCGAAGCCGCCGCTGCCTGCGCGGATCGCGCCGATCAGATCGCGCGCGCGGGTTTCGATGCCGGTGCGATCCGGTTTCGCTTCCGCGCTCGCCGCAAGCAGCCGTGTCGCGATCGCACTGTCGGGTTCGGCATACGGCGCAGCAAAGGGGGCGAGGCCATGCATGGGGTGTTCTCCTGCGAAGAAAGAACTAGGTCTTTGGCTTCCGTATCTCTATAGGCAATTTTTTATTTATGCCGCATAATCCGCGGCAAACTTTAGATAGTGCGGAAAAAACGATGGCTATCGACAGAATAGACCGGAAAATTCTTCAGGTTTTACAGGCGGATGGCCGGCTTGCGGGGGTTGAGCTTGCCGAGCGGGTAGGTCTTTCGCCGACCTCGACCGGCGAGCGGCTGCGGCGCTTGCAGAAAGAAGGGTACATCACCGGGTTCGGGGCGAGGCTCGATCCGCATCTCCTCGATCTGCCGTTGCTCGTGTTCGTGGAAGTCTCGCTCGACAAGACCACGCCGGACATCTTCGACAAGTTCGCGGCCGCCGTGCGCCGCGCGCCGGAAGTACTCGAATGTCACATGGTTGCGGGCGGGTTCGACTATCTCGTGAAGACGCGCGTCGCCGACATCGCGGCCTATCGCAAATTTCTCGGCAATGTGCTGCTCACCCTGCCGGGTGTGAAAGAAACCCGTACCTATGCGGTGATGGAAGAAGTGAAGACCGATCAGATGCTGCCGGTCTGACGCTAAAGCCACGAGATCATGAACTTCAGCACGCCCTGCTTCACGCCGGACTTGTGCGGGCTTGCCCATTTCGAGCGCATGACTTCATCGCGGTGCGCGAGATACCAGTCGTAACTTTCGATGAGCATTTCGTCGTTGGAATATTTCGGCTTCCAGCCGAGTTCGTTCACGGCGTCGGAAATGTCGAAGTAACTCGGCTTCGAATAGGCGAGGTAATGATAATTGCCGAGCGGCGAGAGCCCGAGGCTGGTGGTCGCCGCCATCAGAAGCCGGGTTGGCGCGTCCGGGACCGATCTCACCTTGGAGCCGGTCGCGGCATGGGCGCAGAGCGCTTCGAGTGCCTGGCGCGTGGTGCCGAAGCGATCGGTGCCGATGTTGTAAACCGCAGGTCCCGGACGCTGGGCGGCGAGGATGGTCGCTTCCGCAAGATCCTGCGCATGAATGAACTGGAACTCTGCGTCGCCTGAGCCCAGCACCGGCACGTTCGAGCCCTCGCGGATCCATTCAAACAGCATCTGGAAAATGCCGAGGCGGCCGTGACCGAGAATCGTGCGCGGGCGAACCAGCGTCACGTCGAGGCCACGCGCGATGAATTCGCGGCAGACTTCTTCCGCCGCGACCTTGGTGCGGCCATAGGCTTCGACCGGCTTCGCGGGTGTCGCGCGGCGGATCGGCAACTCGTCGGGGATGCCGAAGATCGAGGTCGAAGACATGAAGACGACCTTCTTCACCTTCGCATCGAGCGCGGCCGCCAGCAGGTTGCGCGTGCCTTCGATATTGACCGAGCGCATGAGTGCGGGGTCTTTAGAAAGCGGCTGCTGCGCGACGGAATGAATGACGTAATCGATGTTCTCGCAGGCCGCGCGCACGGCGGCCGCATCGCGGATGTCGCCGCGCAGAAACTCGACATTGGCCGGATGATCCTCGGCGGCTGCAAGATCGAAATTGCGGATATGGGCATTACCTTCCGCAAGACGCTCGATGAGCAGGCAGCCGAAGAAGCCGGAGCCGCCGGTGACGAGAACGCGCATGATCAGATATTCGCTTTCAGGAAATGCATGGCGTTGCGGCGCGCGAAAGCCATGATCGAGCCTTGCGGGTTGGCGCCCGGCGCAGTGCAGAGCAGGCTGCCGTCGTTGATATAAAGATTTTCGTGACCGTGCACCTTGCCGAAAGAGTCGGTCGCGCAACGCTCACGGTTTTCGCCCATGGGGCAGCTCGAAAAGAGATGCACCGACATCAGGCTGGCGCGGCCCGACGGAAGAATGTCGGGGAGCGTTTGCAGGTTCGTGCCGCTCCGGACCGGCGGAGAGCCGGCGATGGTCGGATAAAGCTCTTCCGCGCCGGCGGCGAGCAGTAACTGCGAGAGTTTCTTTGCGCCTTCCGCGAGGTTCCGCATATCCTCTTCCGCGAGCGTGTAGCGCACCAGCGGGTCGCGGTAGCCCGGCACGTTGCGCACGCTGCCGTTGCCGCCGGTGATCATCGCATAATAGATCGCCATGTTCTGCCAGCGCTCGTCCACGATCCGCTGTTGGTCCGGATGATCGAGCATCGAGAGCGAAATATAAGGCGCGCGGCTCACCGATACGCCGAAGGAAAGCCGCGGCGAGAATTCCTTGATCTGTTCGACGGTGACGCCCAAGTCGCGGCTGTTCACGGCTTCGGGGAAGCGTGCGACGACCTTGACGGTCGGATGCATGCGCAGCGAATTGCCGATGTTCTGCGCAATACCGCTGCGGCGCAGGAGTGCGGCGGTATGGATCGCGCCCGCGCAGACGAAGACGGTGTTGCAGCGGATCTCGTAACGGCGCTCTCCGCCTTCGCAGTGGACGAGCCACTGCGTGCCGCTTTTCTCGAGCTTCGCGACGCGCGTGTCGCTTGCGAAGCGCGCGCCCGCTTTGATCGCGCGGGGGATAAAAGTGCGCGTCATCGACTGCTTCTTGCCGATGGTGTCGGAAGTCCCGTCGAACTTGAACCAGCGCGGCACTTCCATCGACGACCAGCCCATGCGGGCCGCACCTTCGCGCATCTTGATCGAGGCTGCGGGATGCTCGCCCTGCAAGCCGGAGACGCTGAGGTCGCGCTCGTTCGCCTCGAAGTAGGGCATGAGTTCTGCGGGCGTCGCGGCGTGGAGTGCATAGTCTTTCTGCCAGCGCGCGAGCATCGTTTCCGGCGTGCGGTGATAGAGCCCGGCATTGATCTCGCTGCCGCCGCCGGCGCAACGGCCTTCGACATAGGAAATTTTGGTCTTGCCGAAGGCTGCGGTGATGCCGCCGTTGCGATATTTCCGCTCCATTTCGGCGCGGGAGAATTCCGGCGTATCCTCGATCGCAAGATAGGGGCCGGCTTCAAGCAGCGTCACCTCGCGACCCGCTTCGGCAAGGAGTGCAGCGGTGATCGCGCCGCCGGGACCGGAGCCGATCACGACCACGTCGCATTGCTCGCCTTCGAAGGCACGTTGCGGAGCCGGTGCCGCGGGCGGCGCGTTTCCCGCGCCGCGCTCCAGCGCCTCGCCGTAAGCGAAGATGCTCAGTCCTTCGTAGAAGCGCATGAGGTCGCGGAAGGGGCCTGCCTTCTTCGCGAGCCGGATATGTTTCTGGCGCTTCTCTTCTGCGAGGCGATGAAACAGGCCGCCGCCGGTCGCGAGTGCCGCAACGCTAAAGGCAAGCGTTGCGCCGAAGAACGGCAGGCGCAGGTAATCCGGCATCCTCGCGTGTTGCGCGAGCACGAAGCTTGCCGCGTCGCGAACAAGCGGCGCATTGCGCGATGCCTCCGCGCCATAGCGTGAGCTGATGAAGGTCTCGGCGAGGGCGCCGACGCTTTGCTCGAAAATTTTCCGCATCAGTTCACGTAGCTGACCGTCTGGGCGGTGAAAATGAAAAGTCCGTTGGTGACAAGCAGGCAGAGCGCGGCCGTTGCCGTCAGCGCTTCCTTATAGGGCAGGCGGGAAGCCGCAAACGGAATGGCGATCAATAGCAGATGAGCGAGCGTAACGCTCGGGCTGTAAAGCAGGCATTCGCCCGGCAGGAACAGGAAAAAGAACAGGAGCCGCGCGAGCGCATAGGCGCCAAGGCCAACCATGACGGCAGTAAGCGCGCGATCCGCCCCGCCGCGGTTCCGAAGGAAGAAGGCCGCGGCGATCATGACGGCAAAGCAGGCGAGCAGCAGAGCGGAAACAGGCGAGCCGAAATAATGCTGGAGTGTCGGCTCGAAGTCCCCGCCATAGCGCGTCAGGCTATTGGCGTAGTGGAGTTCCGGCTCGGGTGCGGCGATGTTGAAGAAGAACCAGCGCTGCAGAAAGCCGAGGATGGACTGGAAGTCGTAGCTGTTCCGTGTGAAATAATAGAGGAAGATTTCGAAGAAGCTGGTGCCTTCCGGGTTCGGCGTCACCGTGACGGCAAAGCGCTTGATCGCCTCCAGAACGAAGAGTGCTGCGAAGGCCGCGAGCGAATGAAGCGTGATCCAGCGTAACGCGCGCCATTGGAATTTCGCGCGGATCAGCGTGTCGATTGCGGGAATGGCGACAAGGAACGCGGCCGTAATTTCGTTGAGGCAGGCGACAAACAGAATGGCGGTGAGTGCGATGGCGCCGCGCGGCGTCGAGTTGCTGCGCAGGTGTGCGTAGAACGCGATGTAAATGGTGGCTAGCGCGGCGGAGAGGATTTTCGATTCCTCGATACTCGAAAAGTACCAGATGCCGGTCGAGGCGGCGTAGATCGCACCCCAGAGGAGCGCATGACGCTTCGGCATGAAAGCGGCGAAGGCGTGCGCTGCCGCGAGCACCCCGAGCGCTCCGGCAAAGGCGAACATCGCTTTCAAAATCGCGATCGGCGCGAACCAAGCCGTAAGCGGCGAAAACAGTTTCATCCAGCCGAGCGCCAGCACGACCGTCACCGGATGCAGCCGCATGATGCGGTCGTTGAAACGGCCGGTGGCAAGCTCGGTGAAATGCCAGCTGTCCGCGCCGAAATAGATGGTGGCGAAGCGCCGTTCGAGCGAGAAAGACGAGGTCCAATAAAGTGCGAAGGCGCTGACGAACAGAATGGCGAGCGCCAAAGTGTAGAGCCGCGCTCCCTGACGCGCGGGACGCTCCGCTCCGGCGAGCATCGTGTGGCTTGCGGCTGCTGTTTCGCTCATCGCGTGCATGATGAACGAAATCTCGCATGAACACCGCCTGAAAGTCGCGCAGCGCCGAACTTTTTTGCCGCACAAGGCGGGCGGTCAGCGAAGTTTTTCACCCGTAAGCTTTCACTGTCCAGAGGAAGATCGCGTTGCTGGCAATCAATGCCGCGGCAAAACCCGCGATGACATAAGGCTTGCCCGGAAGCCGCGACCGGGCAAACGGCACGGCGATCAGCAAGAGGTGCGCGAGCGTCACGCTCGGGCTGTAGAGCAGATATTCCTTCGGAATGAAGAAGAAAAAGAACACACCGCGCACGAGCGCGTAAGCCGCAAGTCCGAGCAGGATCGGCGACAGCGGCGTGCGCGCGGCATCCGGCTCGCGCCAGAAGCAGGCGATAAAGATGCCGGCGGCCATGAGCGCGACGATCGCGGGAAGCGGATTGACGAAGTAAAGCCAGAGCGCGGGAAAGAAATCGCCGCCATACTGGATCGCGGGATTGGCGAAATAGATATTCGGCTCGGGTGCTGCAATGCTGAAGAACAGCCAGCGCACGGCGAAGGCGTGGAGAGACTCCAGAGAGAAGCTATTCTGCGCGATGTACCATAGCAGCGTGTCGAGATGGTTCGCGCCTTCGGCATGCGGCGTGGTGCTGCTTGTAAAAATGTAGATCAGGAGTTGGGTGAGGAGATAAGCGAGCGGCGCCATCAATGCGTGTGGAAACAGCCAGCGCAGTTCGCGCCAGTTCCAGCCCTTGCGCAAGAATATATCGACGGCCGGAACCGCGACCATGAAGGCGGCGACGATTTCGTTGAGGCAGGCGAGCAGCAAGATTGCACTTAGGAACAGGAATCCCCGGCGCGACGGGTTTACGCGAAGATGCAGCCACCCGGCGATATAGATGGTCGCGAGCGTCGCTGAGAGGATTTTCGATTCCTCGATGCTGGAAAAATACCAGATGTTCAGCGAGGCGGCGTAGATCACGCCCCAGAGTGCCGCCTGCATGCGCGGGAGCAGGGTGGCGAATGCGCTGATCGCGGCCCATACGCCGAGCGCTCCGGTCAGCGCGAACATCGCCCGCAGCAGTTCCTCCGGCGCAAACCATGCGGTCAGCGGCGAGAGTAGTTTCAGCCATCCCGCCGCGAGGAAGACGGTGAGCGGGTGAAAGCGGAAGATGCGGTCGAGAAAATAGTCGCTGCGCAGCCGCGCGATGATGTGGCCGTCGGCAAGCTCGGTATAGAACCATGTATCCGCACCGAACATCGTACTCGTGTCGCGCGCGACGATCATAAACGACGTGTGCCAGTAAACGGCGAAAGCGCTTGCGCAGATGAGCAAGAGAAGAAGCGGATGCAGCGGGAGGAAGATGCCCGGCGCTGCGGGCGGGCTCTGCGTGTTTGCCGGGGTCGCGTTCATGCAGGCACCGTCAGACGGCAAGGCCGGTGATAAAGAGGCCGTTGCCGATCATCAGCAACAGCGCGAAGGCCGCGAGGATCCCTTGCTTCGCCGGCAGCGAAGACGCACAGAACGGCACTGTCAGCAGCATCAGATGCGCGAGGATGACCGGGCCGGTGAACAAAAGGCCTTCCAGCGGGTGGATGAAATAGAAGAACAGGCAGCGCACCAGCGCATAAGCCAGAAGTGCTAGCAGCATGACGGAAAGGTCGCGGCTCAACGCCTTCTTCCATAGCGCAAGCAAGGCTCCCGCCAGCACGACGAAGAACGTGATCGCAATCGCAGCCTGCGGCAGAAACCTGAAATAGTTCAGGATCGTTGGCTCGAAGTAATAAGGGTGCATCGGCCATTTGCTGAAAATGTAGTCGGCTTCGGGCGCCGGTGCCGCGATGCTGAAGAAGAGCCAGTTGATGACATAGATATAGGCCGCGGCCAGCGAATGCTGGCGCACGAGATAATAGAAGAACATGCTGAAGTGAGACGCGTTCTCCGGATTGTTCGTAGGTGCTGCGATCACGCCGTTCACGAAAAATTCGAGCAGCAAAAGCACAGCGGGCGGGATCAGCGCGTGCAGGAAAATCCAGCGGATTTTTTTCAGGTTGAAACCAAAGCGGAGGAAATAATCGACCGCAGGAATCGCGACCAGAAACGCCGCCACGATCTCGTTGAGGCAGGCCGCGAGCAGCGCTGCGTGAAGCAACAGCAAGCCGCGGCGCGACGGGGCTTCGCGGATATGGAGATAGACCGCGATATAAAGCGAGGCGAGGCCGGCCGTTAGAATTTTCGATTCTTCGATGCTCGCGAAATACCAGATGCCGAGCGAACTCGCATAAATCACGCCGAGCAGCGCCACGTATTGACGCTGGACCAGGGCGGCGAAGGCGCTGACCGCCGCCCAGACGCCAAGCGCGCCGATCAGCGCAAAGAGCGCGCGGTGCAGTTGCGCGGGCTCCAGCCATGCCGTGAACGGCGAAACCAGTTTCAGCCAGACGAGCGACAGCGAAATCGTGAGCGGGTGCAGGCGCAGATTGCGGTTGCTGATTTCGCCGTTCGCCAGCGGCGCGAAATCGAGCGTGTCGGCGCCGAACTGCATGCGGCCGTCGCGGACCGGGGTATCGAGCACGAAAGACGAAGACCAATAGACCGCGAACGCGCCGATGCAGAGGATCGCCAGCGCGAGCGGATGGATCGGGAACAGCGCTCCGCGGGGGGCGGTCGCTTCTTTCATCGGGAGGGAATCTTTCTTCCGGCCGCCGCTATCGTTCCGCCCATGATGAACGAGATTGCGCATGAACGCCGCCTGAAAGCGGACGTTATCCTCGCAGCATTTCTGAAAATGGTTTCGGTGAAACCGGAGAAGTTGGTAGGGAGGTCCGTTTTGGCCAATCCCCCTGACTAATTCCCGCTATTTTCAACTAGTTGCGTGAGGCTGCCATGATTTAACAGCCTCACGCGCAAAAAAATAGCTAGAGTTTTCAAGGGGTGTCAGTCGGGCTTTGTAGCGGAGACCGACTCACTCCCCCCGACGAAGTTTTGCGTGGTTTCAGCAATCTTTTACCAGGTCCATATTTTTTGCGGCGCTTTTCTTGGTGATCTTGCTGAGCCAAGTTGCCCCTACTCGCGGGCGAAACTCAGCCGTTGCTCGAAGGATGGTTTGTTAGCCCACTGCACCGCGTCATCGGCTGGCTTGAGGACCTTATGAGTTCGTTTTTTTTTCATGTTCGCTCCTTTTCAAAGAACGAGAGCGAAGCAATTATTTGAAACTTTGCGCGGGTAATTTCATAGGGAGTATTTGATGGATGAAAATCCAATAGACCTGAAGGTCTACGACGAGCACGCTAAGTTGGTCGGCCGAGTAACGATGGCTTGGGCAGAAATTCACGCTGTTTTGTATCGAATCTTCTGGGGTGTTTCAGGACTTGAGAGAGAAATGGCTGAAGCAATTTTCTTCTCGTTGAAATCCGATAGCGCGCAGCGTGATCTTGTCATTGCCGCGTTGAGTGAACGATTTAAAGCGGAAGAGGACAAGGAGGTACGAAAGTCAGCAACGGAATTAATTGGTCAGGTAAATAACTATTCTAATCAGCGTAACGCTGCTGCTCATTCTATGTGGGCAATTCTTCATCCGCCGACTACAATAATTCCCGACCCTCACATTTCGAAACAACGAAATTTGAAAGAGGACTTCGTGCTTCAGTTCACGGATTTGGAAAAAAATCTGCGAACTCTATTCACGAAGTTGTTCGCGTTCGATCAAACTCTAAATGATTTCGTTGCGCGCGCCGCCGAAAGACTTCCGCAGCAAACCAAAAGTCGTCACATTTGAGAATCTGGAGACTAAGGTGTAGGAAATAAATCGTTAAGAACAAATAGGGTACAAATTTTTGAACAATCAGGGAACATTGGGCCTGATTTGTTTCACACAGGTAGCCGTTCGGGCTTGCCACTTTTGTAGGAGTCATGTTCTTTTAGAGACGTTGATCGGTTGGCGACTTTGCCAACTCCGGAACCGCTGTCCTGCCTCTGATTGGGAAGCGGAGCGCAAGGCGCGCTTTCGGAGCGGCGGGCTTTTACCCGCC
>DAORMJ010000013.1:0-20685 GCA_035440445.1 Xanthobacteraceae bacterium | reverse complement strand
TGCCGGTGCGTGATTACGTCCGTTATCGGTTTGGCAAATGGGAAAACGTTCGTTCCCACTGCCGAGGACTGCCGAACCGCTAACGCGATCCGGCAGCCGATTGCTTGTTTTAAGACGGCAGGTGGTTGGGGGGAGAGGCCGAAAGGCTTCTCCCTTTTCCTTTCAGGGATAACCCCGAAACATAGAATTAGTTGTGTCACCCCTCACGGACTGAAAATCCGTAACAAGAATCATAAACATTCTCATTAGAGAGGCCAATAACTAAAGTTGTCAGACTGCTTCTAATGAATAACTAGCGTATTGCAGGAATAAGTTCCTAGAACATGACGGAACTAAAGTCATTTTTCTTTTTATTTTTCAATTATTTAGTGGATTTTTTGGTAGCGGAGGAGGGACTCGAACCCCCGACCCCAGGATTATGATTCCCGTGCTCTAACCAGCTGAGCTACCCCGCCGCCTGTTCGCGACAAAGCTACCGTCGAGAGGGCCGGGATATGTAACCCGCGGCCGTTCCTGTCAAGGATGGAAACGCTCAGGCCGTGGCCGCCGCGGGCGCCGCCGCTTCCTGGCCGTCGCGGGCAAAGCGCATCAGCGTGAAAACGCCGAATGGCGGCACCGTGCGGCGCTCGAGGAGCCGGACATTGCCGTTCTTCTCGGCCCAGTCCGAAATCCGCTTGAACGGGAATTCCGGCGACCAGCCGAGCTTGCGGGCGTGCTGCGAGAACCAGCGCTCGAAGCTGGCGCGCAGGCCGCGCTCCGCGCCGATGTGGTTCACGAGAATGATTTCGCCGCCGGGTTTCAGCACGCGCGCGAACTCATCGAGTGTCTTTTCCGGTTGCGGCACCGTGGTGATGACGAATTGCGCGACCACGCAGTCGAAGGAACCGTCGGCGAAGGCGAGGTTCGCGCCGTCCATGACGCTCAGGCCCTTCACGTTCGCGAGCTTCTCGCGCTCGATGCGCTCCTGCGCCTTGCGCAGCATCGGCTCGGAAATATCGACGCCGACGACTTCATGAGACTTGTCGAAATAGGGAAGTTCCAGCCCGGTGCCGACACCCACATTCAGGATGCGGCCGCCGATCCGGCTCGCGGCATTGGTCGCGGTGCGCCGGCCCATGTCGAGCAGCGGCCCGAACACCACGTCGTAAACCGGAGCCCAGCGGGCATAGGCCTTTTCGATGGTTGCCCGATCCAGTCCCTGCGCGGTTTTGCCGTTGCCGGCCATTTCCGTCTTCATTTACGCCCCTTCGACGCGCCTAACCCGCCACTGCCGCCACGGGTTGCACTAACGGTACTATTTTCTCCCGGCTCGGCCGGATCGGCAAGGTGCCCGTAATGACCCCGCCGCCGAGCACGCGCGCCCGCGGGTTGGCGCTATCATAAAGTACGCAGGCCTGTCCCGGCGCGACACCTTCTTCCCCTTCCGGAAAATCGATGAAGGTTTCGCCGGCTTCCTGCTGCAGGAGTGCTGGGATCGGCTGGCGGGTCGAGCGGACCCGCGCATAAACCGGGTTTCCTGCCGCCGCCATTTCAGCAAGCGGCGAATCGCCAAGCCAGTTGATGTCGCGCAGACGCGCGCGGCCGACCAGAAGCGCTTCGCGCGGACCGACGATGACGCGCTTCGTCTTCGCCTCCAGCCGGAGCACGTAAAGCGGCTCGGCTTCCGGTGTGTTGAGAACAATGTTCAACCCGCGGCGCTGGCCGACGGTGTAATGGATGATGCCCTGATGCTGCCCGAGCACGCGGCCGTCGCTATGCACGATCTCGCCGGGCTCGCCGGCATTCGGCTTCAGCCGGTCGATGATCGTGGTGTAGCGGCCCGAAGGCACGAAGCAGATGTCCTGGCTGTCCGGCTTGTTCGCAACGAGCAGGCCAAGTTCTTCCGCGATCGCACGCACCGCGGGCTTTGCGAGGCCGCCGAGCGGAAAGCGCAGATAATCGAGCTGCTCCTGCGTGGTCGCGTAAAGGAAATAGCTCTGGTCGCGGTCCGCATCATGTGCGCGATACATTGCGCGATGATTGGCGCGATAATCTCCCGCGCCGCGGCTCTCGATGTAATGGCCGGTGACGAGTGCCGCGCCGCCGAGATCCTTCGCGGTCGAGAGCAGATCCTTGAACTTCACGGTCTGGTTGCAGGAAATGCAGGGCACCGGCGTTTCGCCGCGCGCATAGGAATCCGCGAAGGGCTCGATCACCTGCTCGCGAAAGCGGGCTTCGTAATCCAGCACGAAATGCGGAATGCCGATCTTCGCCGCGACGGTGCGCGCATCGTGAATGTCGGAGCCGGCGCAGCAAGCGCCCTTTCTCTGCACGGCCTCGCCGTGATTGTAGAGCTGCAGCGTGATGCCGACGACGTCGTAACCCGCGCGCTTGGCGAGTGCTGCTGCGACCGACGAATCCACCCCGCCCGACATCGCCACCACGATGCGGGTCTTCTGCGGGTCGCCTTCGATCTGGAAATCCGGTGTCATGCGCGGGGTTATAGGGATCGAAATTTCCCAATGAAAGGGGCGGCAAAGTCTGCCGGGTGTGCGGAATCTGCCGGTCGGGCGAAGCCTTCCTGCCAGCGAAAAATGCGGTTTTTCGGGCGTTTCGGGCCGTCTGCGGCTGGCCCGGGGCTTGCTCTGGAACAGGCGGATCCATCCGTCTGCTTTCCGAGGTGCCTTCTTGCCGAGCGTTGCCACCGTATTCTCCGCAGGTTTCCGCGCGGGCCTGACACAGCCGCAGAATTCCGTGCTGGAAGCCGATGAGGCGTTCTCGGACGTCCTGAATTCCGTGGCGGATGCGAGAGACGCCCGGCGACCCGACGCGCCGCGGGTGCCGGAGCGTCAGCCTGACGCCGCAGCGAGACCGCCGAAGCCGGAGGCAGATACCGAGCGGCAGGCAAAGCGCCGCGCCCCGGACGAAACGAAGCCCGAAGGCAAAACCACGGAAACCCCGGTTGCTCCTCCCGTTGTTGCCGAAGACGGCGAAGAAACGGACGAAGCGGAAACGAATGACGAAGCGGCCGATGCGCTGTTGATGCTCGGCATCGTGCAGGCAGAGCCGGAAGCGCCGGTGGCTGCAACCGCGGATGCGGATGCTGTGACGCGGGCCGCGCCGATCGCGCCGGAAGCAGCCGAAGTCCCGACGCCCGCAAGCATCGCCACGGCTCCTGTTGCCGCTGCCGAAGCGGTCGAGACCGCGCAGGCCGCGGCGCCGAAACAAGGTGCCGCGTTCAAGGCCGAACTTGAAACGGCGGTGGCCGCGGAAAATGGCGATGCTGATGCGGAGGTCGCGCTTCCGAAGATTTCCACCGAAACGCTCTCTTCGCTCGTAAAGCCGCTGAAAGCGTCGGCCTCGCCGGATGGTCAGCCGCAGGCGAATGCCTCGAACGTTTCGAATGTTCATCCGGCGCAGGCTCCCGCGCCGCTCGAAATGTTGCAGGCAGCGATCAGCAAGCATGCGCAGCTGTCCATCGGTGCGGATCATCACGAGCCCGCGCCCGAAGGCGTGAAGCCGCAGGTTTCTTCCAATGCGGTCGCGCCGAACTTCGCGATGACTGCGCAGGTCAATGCGCCGGTGAATGCGCAGACGCACAGCGTTGCCGACGCCACGCGCGTGCCGGTCGAGCAACTGGCGGTCGAGATCGCAACGCGCGCCGGAAAAGGCGAGCGGCGTTTCGACATCCGGCTGGACCCGCCCGAGCTTGGCCGCATCGACGTGCGGCTCGAAATCGACAGCAAAGGCAACACCACGGCGAAGCTGATCGTGGAACGGGCGGAAACGCTCGACATGCTGCAGCGGGATGCGCGCGGGCTTGAAAAAGCATTGCAGAACGCCGGGCTGAAAACCGATGCCGGTGGCCTGCAATTCTCGCTGCAACAGGATGCGCAGACGCAGCAGGGCCAGCACAATTCCACGCCCGAGATGCGCGCTCCTGCGCGCGGCGGGCAGGCGGAAGCCGAAATCATCACCGAAATCGCTACCGGCAATGCTGCGCTCGCCGCGCAGCTGCGCGGCGGCGTGGACATCAGGATTTAGGGGCGCGAGCCATGGCAGTCACATCAGCCACTTCAACGACCGCAGCGGCAACCAGCCAGAGCGCGGTGAGCCGCTCCACGATTGCGAACAACTTCGATACGTTTCTGCTGCTCTTGACGACGCAGCTGAAAAACCAGAATCCGCTCGATCCACTGGACACCAACCAGTTCACGCAGCAACTCGTGCAGTTCGCCGGCGTCGAGCAGCAGATCCGCTCCAACGAGTCGCTCGAAGCGCTCGTCAACCTCAACAAGACCAGCCAGCTTTCGACGGCGATGAGCTATGTCGGCGCGACCGTGACCGCTGACGGCGCGACCAGCGCATTGAAGCAGGGTGTTGCGACCTGGTACGTGACCGCGCCGCGCGCGGCGTCGGCCACGATCAATGTGTCGGATTCGACCGGCAACGTCGTCTTCACGCAGGAGACTACGCTCGAAGCCGGTACTTACGCCTATAACTGGGACGGCAAGCTTGCGAACGGCCAGACCGCGCCGGAAGGGCAATACACGATCAAGATCAACGCCAAGGATGCGAGCGGTCAGGGCGTTACGGTATCGACCCAATTCTCCGGCGTCGTCGATGCCGTCGATCTTTCCGGCAGCGAACCTCTGCTCATGATCGGCACGGCGCTGCTCACGCTCGACAAGATCAAAACGGTACAGCGGCCGACTACGCAGGAAGCGCCAAGCCAGTAAAAACGCTGGTTTTACAAGGCTTTTCGCAGCGTTCCCGCTCCGTCAAATGTGACGGAGCCCAATAACCTTTTGGAAACAACCTCTTAGGGAAATGTTCATGGCTGCCCGCTAGGGTGAGGACATCAAGTGTTGTGTTTTGAGTGAGTTCGTAATGACGGAAGTGCATCGCCCGCGCGTGAAGTACGTGATCGGTCCGGACGGAAGTCCTCTCACGATCGCGGATCTTCCTCCGCCGAGTACCCGCCGTTGGGTCATTCGCCGCAAGGCCGAAGTCGTGGCCGCGGTCCGTGGCGGTTTGCTTTCTCTCGAAGAAGCCTGCGCCCGCTACACGCTCACCGTCGAGGAATTCCTGAACTGGCAGGCCTCGATCGATAAACACGGTCTTGCCGGTTTGCGCACGACCCGCATCCAGCAATACCGGATGTAATCTTCCGAGATGTCAGGATTGCGGCGCCATCTGTTTGTTTGAGCATCGGGTTTATCCGAAAACCGCTTCGCACTTTTCGGTCCGATGCTCTAGAATACGCGCAGCAATCCAATTCCGATCAGGATCAGAACGAGTGCCGCCCAGCGTCTTGGGCCGAAGCGCTCGTCGAAGATCAGCGCTCCCAAAATCGCAGCAAAGAGCACCGAGGTTTCGCGCAGCGCCGCGACGAGACCGATCGGGGCTTTGGTCATGGCCCAGAGCGCAATCCCGAAGCTCGCGAGACTGAGCGCGCCGCCGAAGAGCGAGCGCAGCCAGAAGCCGCGTTCTTTCTCCGCGACCTGCTCGCGATAGAACACGAGTGCGATGAGCACGATCAGCGCCGCGGTGCCGGCCATCATCCAGGACACATAGGCGGCGGCACTTCCAGCGAGCCTCGCGCCGACCCCATCGACCAGCGTATAGGCGACCACGATCGCAGCATTAGCAAAGGCGAGGATGGCCGCGCGCGGCGTCAGCCCGCCGCGCATGAGCGCATCGGCGGAAAGGGCGACCACGCCCGCCGCAATCGCGCCGACCGCAAGCCAGCCGGAGAGCGACAGCATCTCGCCGAGCCAGAGGGCTGCAAAGATCGCGGTGAAGGCAGGTGCCGTGCCGCGCGTCAGCGGATAGGCGACGCCGAGATCGGCATGGCGCAAGGCATAACCGACCAGCGCGAAATAGATCACGTGGATCGCCGACGAAAACGCGATCAGCGGCCAGCTCGGCGCGGCTGGCATCGGGCTCAACAATGCGACAGGCAGCGCGACGACCCCGGCACCGACCGCGATGGCCGCGGCAGCGGCGAGCTTGTCCGGCTCCCATTTGATGAGCGCGTTCCAGCTTGCGTGCAGGAGAGCGCCGGCCAGAACTGCAAAGAGAATGGGAGTGGTCAAGGATGATCCGTATTCGCGTCAAACCAGCCATACGGCTTTTGCGGGGTGCCGCCAACCATGAAGCCTTGCGCTTTCAAGACTTGCGCTTTTGGCGCGTGGCGGCTTCGATGGCTGCATAGCGGGGGGTGAGATGTTTCGGTTTGCGGCGAACCTTAACATGCTGTTTTGCGAATATGCGTTCCGGGATCGCTTCGCGGCGGCCCATCACGCCGGATTCGATGCCGTCGAACTGCTGCATCCTTATGCCGAGCCGGTCGAGCATCTGCGCGAATGGCTCCTGGCAAGCCGCCTGCAATGTGTACTCATCAACACGCCGTTTTCGCCGGAGGGCGGCGATACCGGCTGTGCCGCGATCGCGGGACGGGAGCAGGACTTCAATCGCAAGATCGATCTTGCGCTGAGCTATGCGCGTGCGCTCGACGTGCCGACCATTCATGTGATGGCGGGCGACGCGGTTACGGATGCGCGCAACACGGATACCTTCGTCGAAAACCTTCAGGCCGCCGGGCAGGCCGCGGCCGAAGTCGGCATCACGCTGACCATCGAGCCGCTGAACGCGCGCGACCGGCCGCATTATTTCCTGCGCACCAATGCGCAGGCGGCGGAAATTCTCGAAGCCGTGGGCCTCGGCAACGTGCGGCTGCAATTCGACGTCTATCATACCCAGATCACCGAGGGCGACCTGATCCGCAGGATCGAGCAGCACGCGGAGAGGATCGGTCACGTGCAGATTGCGGGCGTGCCGTTGCGTGATGAGCCCGATTGCGGCGAGGTGAATATCGCAGCGGTGCTGAATGCGCTCGCGTTCTCCAGCTATGACGGGTTCATCGGCTGCGAATACCGGCCGCGCGGGCGGACCGAGGACGGATTAACCTGGATCGCGCCTTATCGCGGGGTCCGCCAAGACTGACGTGACTCGGCAGCGGCCTGTCGCTACTCTTGTGCCCGCGGCGCTTGGGACAGGGACGAGAGTAACGTGAGTGAGAAGAACAAGCCGGTCATGCCGGCTGCTGCGACCCCGCTGAAACAGGCCTTGCATGACGCCCGCATCGAAGCGGCGGAGCGTTCCGCAGTCGTGGTCGATCTGCGCGACGCGGAAATGGCGCGGCTCGAAATCCTCAACGAAGCGGTCGACAAGGTGTTCAAGGATATTCCCGTTCGCCACGCGGATTATTTCGACCGCGGCGTATCCGGCGGTTCGCAGCCTCGGCTCTGGATCGACGCGATCACCCATGTGGCGATGGGCGGGGACAAGCGGACCTATCGTCTTCTGACCGACACCGCGAACGGCCGCCGGGTGCTGGAAGAAAGCAGCGAAGTTCCGGAAATGCGCGAGGCCGTCACGCGCTATGTCGCGCGCCGTCTTGTCTCGCGCGAGCAGGCGCTGGCCACGACCGAACGCACGGTCGATGCGCCGCCGAACAATCGCGGCCTTGTCGCGCTGGCTTTCGTGATCGGCGCGATCTTCGGCGCGGTCGCACTGTTCGCTACGGTGTGGTTCACGACGTAAAGTCCAGCGCGTCGTCGCCGGACTAGAATTAAATCAGCTTCGCGCTTCTCAGTTTTGCAATTCCCGCGTGCGCCGGGATGAAGCCGTAGCTTTCCATCTCGCATTGCCATGCGCCCGGTTTGCCGCCGATGCGGTAGAGATTGTAGGCGCCGCCGCGCTCGCTATGTCCGCCGGGATTGGAGGCGGACGGCACGCCGACCACATTCACGTTGCCATCGGGGCCCGCTATCTGATGCAGCATCGCCTTGTGCTTATGTCCGTGCAGCACGAGTTCGGCGCCTTCGCGCGCGACCACTTCGCGGAACGCGGCCGCATCGGTCAGCACTTCATGCGGCGAGTGACGCCCGACCGGCGGATGATGAATGAGGACAGTGCGGAAGCAGCCTTCGGCCTTGGTCTCGCGCAGGATGCGGGCGAATTCCGCGAGCTGCGGCTTGCCGAGCTTGCCGGTGGCGAGCAGCGGCGCAGTCGGGATCGCGGTCGAAAGGCCGATGATCGCGACATCGCCGCGGCGGCGCAGAAAGGGAAACGCGCTGGTGCCGATATGGCGCTTCGCGTCCGCGCCATCGCCGGTGATGTAGTTTTTCCAGAGATCGATATGCAGCAGTGCCGTGCCGCGCACATAGGCGTCGTGGTTGCCCGGCACCATGGAGACATTCTCGCCCGGCCCGAGGCTTTCCAGAAAGCGCAGCGCAAGGCCGTATTCGTCCGGCAGGCCAAGGTTCACGAGGTCGCCGGTCACCGCGAGATGATCGAAACCGCGGTTCTGCATGTCGCGCACGAGCGTGCTCAGGAAGTCCGGGCTGTGGTGGATCGAGCGGCGCGCGCGCCAATTGAAATAGCCGACCGCGCGCTTGCCCATGAGCTCGAAGAGCTTCGGGCGCGGCATCGGCGAAAGGTGCGGATCGGAGAGATGGGCGAGGGTGAACATGGTTCTGTGTAGCGGGATTTTTCCCGTTGTATAAGCGCTGAATGCTCCGGCGATTCTTTCATCTCTATTGGCGCTTCAAGCGCGGCATGACGCTCGGGGTCCGGGGCGTCGTCCTGCGCGGGAACGAAGTGCTGCTCGTGCGCCATGGCTATACGCCGGGCTGGCATCTTCCAGGCGGTGGCGTGGAGCCCGGCGAGAGTTTCGAGGAAGCGCTTGCGAAAGAGCTCCGCGAAGAAGGCAATGTGCGGGTCGAAGGCACGCCGCAACTGCACGGGCTGTTTCAGAACAAACATGCCTCCGCGCGCGATCACGTCGCGGTCTATGTGGTGCGGACGTTCGGCTATGACGGGCCGCCGAAACAGAACTTCGAAATTCAGGAATCGAAATTCTTTCCGCTCGACGACCTGCCCGAAGGGACGACGCAGGCGACGCGGCGGCGGCTTGCCGAAGTGATCGAAGGCAAGCACCCGCCCGCGCAGTGGTGATCAGGCGGCTTTCTTCAGCCTTGCGCGATCGTGCGGTGCGCCGAGATCCAGTTCCGGGCCGACGGGAATGATGCCGGTCGGATTGATCTGTTTGTGGCTCGCATAATAATGCGTCTTGATATGATCGAAATCGGTGGTCGATCCGAAGCCCGGCATCTGGAACAGCTCGCGCAGATAGTTCGAAAGGTTCGGATAATCCGCGATGCGCCGCAGGTTGCACTTGAAGTGGCCGACGTAAACGGCGTCGAAGCGCACGAGCGTCGTGAAGAGCCGCACATCGGCTTCGCTCACCCGGTTGCCGGCGAGATAACGCTGGTTGGATAGCCGCGTTTCGACATTGTCGAGTTCGGAGAATAGCGAGCGGAACGCCTCTTCATAGGCGTTCTGCGAGGTCGCGAAGCCCGCGCGATAGACGCCGTTGTTGATGTTTTTGTAAACGCGGGCGTTCACGGCATCGATGTCGGTGCGCAGCGCTTCCGGGTAATAGTCTTCGCGGTTGCCGGTGAGGCCATCGAAGGCGCTGTTGAACATGCGGATGATTTCGGACGACTCGTTGTTCACGATCGTATTGCGCTGCCGGTCCCACAGCGCGGGAACGGTCACGCGGCCGGTGTAATCGGATTTGGCTTCCAGATAGACTTCGTAAAGACGCTGCTTGCGCAGCAGAATGTCGCCGGTCGCGCCGGGATATTCGTCGAAGGTCCAGCCTTCCTCTCGCATCAGTGGATGCACGACGGAAACGGAGATCAGGTCTTCGAGGTTCTTCAGTCTGCGCATGACCAGCGCGCGATGCGCCCAGGGACAGGCGAGCGAAACGTAGAGATGGTAGCGGCCTTTCTCGGCGGCAAAGCCGCCTTCACCGGATGGGCCGGGCGCGCCGTCGGGCGTGATCCAGCTACGGAAGCTCGTGGTCGTGCGTTCGAAGCGCCCGCCGGTGGACTTCGTGTCGTACCATTGATCCTGCCAGACGCCATCGACCAAGAGGCCCATCACATTCTCCCTGTTCGGCGCATCATGCCGCCCAATTCCGGCAAAACAGCGCACCTCTTACACAAATTGCAACACGGCCGTTATTGGACCGGCTTGCTGCGGCGTGGTATTGCCGCCCGCGAATGCAAGCCGGAAGCAAGTGCCTTGGCCGATCTGTCGCTCAATATCCAACCCGAAACGCCGGAAGATGATCCGGCCATCGAAAAGCTTTCCGAACGCACGTTCGGGCCGGGGCGATTCGCGCGCTCGGCCTATCGTCTGCGGGAAGGGGTCGCGCACAACCGCGAACTTTCCTACACCGCGCGTATCGGTACGCTGCTTGTGGGGTCTGTGCGTTTGACGCCGATCAAGATCGGCACTGCAAGAGCCTATCTGCTCGGGCCGCTGACGGTGGAGCCGCCGTTCCGCAGCCGCGGCGTCGGCCGCGCGCTGATGGACGCATCGATGAAGGCGGCGAAAGACGCGGGCACGAAACTTATTCTGCTGGTCGGCGACGAGCCCTATTACGGACGCCTCGGCTTCAAGAAGGTCGAGCATGGCCGCCTCAAGATGCCGGGACCGGTCGATCCGGAGCGCGTGCTGGTTGCCGAACTCGCAGCAGGCGCGTTCGAAGGTGTCAGCGGCGCGGTGCGCCGCGACTACGGCCGCAGCTAGCGTTCTTTGCTAGCCATCGAAGGCAGATTTATCTGCCTTCGCGCGCCCAGGCCGCAGCAATACCCGCAAGCAGAAGCAGCAATCCCGAGAGGCCCGCGAACAGCGGAAACAGCCCAAGCCCGCGCACCACGCTCGCGTCGCGCTGCTTGATGCCGAGCCAATCCGGTCCGGCAAAGCGTTCGGCCGAGCGGATCGCCGCGATGCGGGGCGCGCCATCGGAAAGATCGGCGAGGCGCAGGATGCCGCCGGCGGTGCCGTTGACGAGCGGCTGCAGAATCTCGCGGGTGCTCGTGACTTCGAGATATTCGCGCGGGTTGAGCGGCCCAAGATTGATGAGCGCGGTGAGCTTGCCGTCGCTCGCGCGCCAGAGGCCAAGCTCTTCGGCCTTCACGGTGGCGCGGAAGATGCCGGGCTCGGCTTGCACGGGGTTCAGGATCTGCGTGCCGCCGGAAGGATTGGTGATCGTGACCGGATCGACCGCCTCGTTCATGGTGCGGCGCTCGACCAGAATCTCGTTGCCGCGCGCGCTCATCACGAGGCGTTCTTCTTCGAGTTCAGGCTCCTTCATCAACCAGTGCGACAAGCGCCGCAGCAGATCGAGGTGCGGACCGCCGCCTTCATAGCCGCGCGCCCAGAGCCAGATGTGATCGGACAACAGCAGCGCGACGCGGCCCTGCTCGAAGCGCGAGAGCACCAAGAGCGGCTGGTTGTTCGGCCCGTTCATGACCGCGGTGCCCGTCGTCGTCTGCGCTTCGACGAGGCGGAAGAAGCGGCTCCATTGCGGCGGTGTCGATTCCGAGCCGGGAAGCTGGCGCGTCACCGGATGGCGCTTGCCTTCGTCGGTGAGCCCGGCGCGATAGCCGATCTCGGTGATGTTGCCGGTCGGCGTTGCCGGCAGGATCGCTTCCAGCGGTGTCCGCCATACCGAATTCTTGCCGGCGTAGTCGGGACCGGCCGCGATCAGCATGGCGCCGCCCGCGCGGACATATTCGACGATGTTGTCGAAATAGATCAGCGGCAGTACGCCCTGCTGGGCATATCGATCGAAGATGATGAGGTTGAAGTCCCGGATCTTCTGCTGGAACAACTCGCGGATCGGGAAGGCAATCAGCGAAAGTTCGTTGATCGGGGTGCCGTCCTGCTTTTCCGGCGGGCGCAGAATGGTGAAGTGCACGAGATCGACGTTGGCGTCGGATTTCAGGAGGTTGCGCCAGGTGCGCTCGCCAGAATGGGGTTCTCCCGAAACCAGCAACACGCGCAGCTTTTCGCGCACGCCGTCGATGGTGAGTGCGGCGCGGTTGTTGAGCAGCGTCAGTTCGCCTTCGAGCGGCGAGGCTTCGATCTCGACGATATTCGCGCCGGCGTGCGTGATCTCGACCTGCACGCGCTGCTCCGCGCCTGCGGTGACCACGGTGTTTGCGACCACGACGCCGTCGCGGCGCACGGTGACGCTAACGCGCGCGCCGTTTGGGATGCCTTCATCCTGAATGCGGAAGCCGATGGTCTGGCGCTGGCCGACGATGCCGAAGCGCGGCGTGGAGGTGAGCGCGACGCGGCGGTCGCGTTCGTTTTCTTTTCCCGTAATCAGCGCATGCACCGGCGCGTCGAAGCCGAGATGCTGCGGCAGCGGCACGTCATGCACACGGCCGTCGGTAATCATGATCGCGCCGGCCACGCGCTCCGGCGGCACGTCGGCGAGCGTCGCGGAGAGGGCTGCGAAAAGCTTGGTTCCGTCGCCTTCGCTGTCATTGCCGCCTTCGACGATCCGCACTTCGAGATTGCGGATCGCGCCGAGCCGCTCTTTCAGAAGCTCGGCTGCCTTGTTAGTCGCCTCCATGCGGTCGCCGAAGCGCTGGCTCGCGCTCCGGTCGAGCACGACGGCAACGACCGAGGTGAGGGGGTCGCGGTCTTCGCGGGTCAGCGATGGGTTCGCGAGCGCGATTACCCCGAGCGCGAGCGCTAGCGTTCGCATGATCGCGCCGCGTGTGCGCGAAAACAGCAGCAGCAGCGCCACCGCTGCTGCCACAACGGCGGCGGCCGCGAGCAGCGGGATCGAGATCAGCGGTTCGAATGCAATGCCGAGGTTCATGGTGTCATTGCCCCAACCTCTCGAGCAATGCGGGCACGTGCACCTGATCCGCCTTGTAGTTTCCGGTCAGCACGTACATCACGATGTTCACGCCGACGCGGAAGGCATATTCGCGCTGGCGCGGCTCGCCCGGCGTCATCGGCAGCATCGGCTGGCCGTCTGCGTTCAGGGCCCAGGCGCCTGCGAGATCATTCGAGGTAATCAGGATCGGCGAAACACCATCGCCTGCGCGCGCCGGGCGGTTCGCCTGTTCTTCTTCATTCGCGGGCAGCGTTTCGACCCAGAGATTTCCGCTCGTGAAGCGCCCGGGAAAATCGCGCAGGATGTAAAACGCTTTCGTCAGCACGTGATCGCGCGGGACCGGCTCGAGTTCGGGAAGATCGAGCGAGGAGAGGATTTCGCGCAAGGTCGCGGTCGCGGGCAACACCTGGCCGCTGCGCGGATCGGTAATCGCGAGCGCATCGCGCGTGTCGAAAATGATCGTGCCGCCCTGTTTCATATAGGCGTCGATTTTGGCGAGCACTTCCGGCGCGGGGCGCGGCGCGCCGGGCACGATCGGCCAATAGAGCATCGGGAAGAAGGCAAGTTCGTCCTTCGCGATGTTGACGCCCATCGGCGTGCCGGGCTCCATCGCGGTGCGGGTCGCGAGAAACGCGCTCAAGCCTTCAAGCCCGGCCTTCGAGATGTTGTCGGTCTCGCTGTCTCCGGTGATGACATAGGCAAGGCGCGTCTCGAGACTTGCACGCAGTTCGAAGGGCAGCGACGGATCGTTGTGCTGCTGGTTGCGCAACAACTGCGCCTGCGCGTCGCCGCCTGCGAAGAAGAGCGAGGCCGCGAGCGCGAGAAGGATGGTGGCCGCGGCGCGGCGGTTTCTGAGCCGGTTCAAGCCGCCCGCGAGCCAGAACACGATCAGCGCGTCGATCAAGAGAAGAAAGAGCACGAGCGAGAGCATGGCTGCACGGAGGTCGATCGGTTCGGCGCGGCGATATTGCTCAATGTTCGCTTTCAGTTTCGAGAAGTCGAGCGCGGCAAGGCGGTCGCCTGGCAAAAGCGTATTCACTGCGAGCAGGCTCTCTGCCGGACCATAGAAGCCGGGCGGATGGTCGGCATTGCCGCGTGCGGCGAAATCGGCCGCGACGGGCCTTGCGGTCGGTCCCGGCGCGGTGAAGGCGCCATAGCCATCGAGCAGGCGGTTGGGTGCCACGGTCTGCACATTCGCGCGGGGTGCTGCGTTCTCCGCGGTCTCTGCCGGACGGTCGATCGCGCTTCCAAGTCCGACTGTGCGGCGGAGCATTTCGACGAAGGCACCCGAGAGCGGCAGGTTCGACCAAGCAGTATCTGCGGTGACATGAAAGAGCGCGAGCAAGCCTTTGCCTCTGCGCTCGGCGGTGACGAGCGGCGTGCCGTCGGCAAGCGAGGCCCAGGTGCGTTCCGGCAGGCGGCCATCGGGTTCGGCCAGCACCTGCCGCGTGACGGTGACGTCTTCGGGTACGGTCATGTCGGCGAAGGGGCTTTCTCGCGAAAAGCTCCCTAGCTTCTGCGGCTGCTCCCAGGACAGCGAACCGCCGAGCACGCGACCGCCGCGGCGGAGCCGCACCGGCACCAGATCGTCGTCGGTTGCCGCAGCAAGGCGGCGTCCGGCGAAGCGGATCAAGACGCCGCCGTTATCCATCCATTTGTAAAGCTGGTCACGCACGTCGGCGGGGATCGTGCCGACATCGGAAAGCACGATGACCGGAATCTGCTGTTCGATGAAGCGCGCGATGGCTTCGCCTGCGGCGGTGTTGCCCGCGAGGCGCACATCGGCAAAGGGCGAGAGGGCGCGGGAGAGATAGAAGGTCGCGGCCAAGAGCGGCTGCGCGGTATCGACGGTGCCGCCGGAAACCACGCCAACCGTGCGGCGCCGCCAGCGCTTGTCGAGTAACTGGATCGCGCCTGCAGATCGCTCGCCGGCGATTTCAAGCCGCGTGATGTCGTTCCTGATTTCCACCGGCAGTTCGAATTTCGCTTCCGCTTCGAGTGCGTTGATGCCGAACGAGAACGGCGCGTCGCCAAGCGGTAAGCCACGCAGGTCGCGTGCGCGCACGCTGCCGTTCGCAGGCGTGTTGGTGTCGGCGCGCAGCACTTTCACGATCAAGGCGCCGGCGTTGTTCTCGGCAGCCGCAAGCGCCAGCGCGCTTTGCGCGCCGCCCGCGATCACGGTGATGCGCCCCTGCGGCACGAGATTGTTCAGCGCGGTCATGAAAGCGTCACCGCCGCCGAGATCAACGCCGTCCGCGAGCCAGATCACGGAGGCGTCGGGCTGGCGCTTCAATAGTTCTGCAAGACCCGGCAGCACGTCGGCGCGCTCCGGCGCATGGGGCGCAGGCGTCAGCAGGCGAAGCTGTTCGCGGGCTTCCAGCGGACGCAAGAGCGAAACGCCTGTCTGCGGCTTCGTTGTCGCGAGGAGCGCAACGGGCCGGTTTTCCGCTTCCGCGCGCGCGATGATTGCGTTCGCGGTGTAAACGCGGTTCTGCCATTGCGCGGCGGAAGCCCAGCCTGAATCGACCAGCAACACGATCGGTCCGCTCGTTTGCGAGGTTGCCGCAGGCGGATTCAGGAGCGGACCGGCAGCGGCAAGAATGACAAAGGCCGCTAGCAGAAGCCGCAACAGCGTCAGCCACCATGGGGTGCGCGCGGGCGTTTCTTCCTTCGGCTTGATTTCGAGCAGCAACCGCGTCGGCGGAAACTGGATGAGCCGCGGACGCGGTGGCACGAGCCGTAACAGATACCAGAGTGCCGGCAGCGCGATCAGCGCGAGCAGCAGGAGCGGCGAGGTGAAGCCGATCGGCAATCCGATCATGCCGCCTCCGTCTCGCTGCGCTTGGTGCTTGTGCGATGAGCCGAAACGCGGTCGCCGGTTTCGCCCATCCGCGCATGCAGCGAAATCAGCAATTCGCTTGCCGGCCGGTCGGTACGGTGGATCGCGAAGCTCCAGCCGCGGCGCGAAGTTTCCGCGCGGATCACTTCGCGATGGCTTGCGACGAGTGCCAGATAATCGCGCGCCCACATTTCTGCGCGGCCGACCGTAAGATGCTGACCGGTTTCGGGTTCGCGAAAATCGATACGGCCTGCGTAAGGGAAAGTCTCTTCCGCCGGATCGACCACCTGCACGAGATGCCCACCGGGCCCGCGCCTCGCCATGTGATCGACGGCGGCGACGATTTCGCTCGCCGGATTCCAGAAGTCGGAAAGCAGCACGACTTCCTCCCGGGGGGCGGGCGTGATCGGCGGCGGCAGGCTCTGCCATGGGCCGCCCGCATGCAGGATCGCTTCCGCCATGCGTTCAATGACGTTGCGGTTCGCGGTCGGCCGCATCAAGCCGGGAATGGCGACACGTTCGCCGCCGCGCACGAGCAACTCGCCGAGCGCAAACGCCAGCACCAGCGCGCGGTCGCGCTTGGTTTCCCATACCAGCGGCGAGGCGAAGATCATGGACGGCGAAAGATCGGGCCAGATCCAGACCGTGTGCGAGGCTTCCCATTCGCGCTCGCGCACATACAGATGATCGTCGCGCGCGGAGCGCCGCCAGTCGACGCGGTTCGAGGGCTCGCCGTCATTGAAGCGGCGATATTGCCAGAAGTTCTCGCCGGGCCCTGCGCGGCGGCGGCCATGCAACCCGTGAAAGACCGAAGCCGCGGCGCGGCGGGCTTCGAGAATCAAACGCGGCATCGCGGCGACGAGTTGCTGTGCGCTTCCCGTTGCCGAACGAACCGGCGCGATCTCGTCTTCCAGTGTTGCCGCGTCGATGGGGGCCTTCATCCGCTCGCTTGCTTTCAGATTTTGGCTTTGAGCTTTGCGATCACGCTCTCGACGCTCGCGCCATCGGCGCGCGCCGCGAAGTTCAGCGCCATGCGATGCTTGAGCACGGGTTCGGCGAGTTCGAGTACGTCGTCGATCGAAGGCGCGAGGCGACCGTCCAGCAAGGCGCGCGCGCGGACCGCGAGCATCAAGGCCTGCGAGGCGCGCGGGCCCGGACCCCAGGCGATCTGCTTTGCGATTTCGCCGCCCGCGTTGTCGGGCCGCGCGGAACGCACGAGATTCAAAATCGCCTCGACCACGGACTCGCCGACCGGAATACGGCGCACGAGGCGTTGCGCTGCCATCAGGTCGTCCACGCTCATGGCCGCTTGCGGTTTGGTTTCCTCGACGCCGGTGGTGTCGAAGAGAATTCGTTTCTCGGCTTCGCGATCCGGATAGGTGACGTCGATCTCCATCAGGAAGCGATCAAGCTGCGCTTCGGGCAGCGGATAGGTGCCTTCCTGCTCGAGCGGGTTCTGGGTCGCGAGCACATGAAAGGGTTTCGGCAGGTCGTGACGCTGACCCGCGACGGTCACATGATATTCCTGCATCGATTGCAGGAGCGCGGACTGCGTGCGGGGAGAGGCGCGGTTGATTTCGTCGGCGAGCAGCAATTGCGTGAAGACCGGGCCCTCGATGAAGCGGAAGGAGCGTTTGCCGGCCGCCGACTCTTCCAGCACTTCCGCGCCGATGATGTCGGAGGGCATGAGGTCGGGCGTGAACTGCACGCGCCGCGCCTGCAGGCCGAGCACGGTGCCCATGGTGTCGACGAGCTTGGTCTTGGCGAGGCCGGGAACGCCGAGCAAGAGCGCGTGGCCGCCGGCTAGCACCGTTATCAGCGCGTGATCGACCACCTTCTCCTGACCGAAGATGACGTTCCCAATCGCGGTCCGCGCGGCTTTCACGCTTTCGGCGGTCGTTTCCGCGGCGCGGACGATCGCTTGGTCGAGATTTTCGGCGTTTGCGGGGCTCAATGGCTGCTCCATGCGCGTTCGAGGGCAGATAAAGAGCCGGGCTGGTGTTCGCGGCCCTCCGACTCACTTATTTCAGGCATGTTCATGCAATTTCCATGCGCACGAAAGACTGCGACTGGGCCGGTATCAAGGCAGTCCCAAAAGGTTCTTCAGGCGTTTAGGCCAAGCGTTTAGGCTACGCCGAAAGGGCCGGGCGATGCGATCACAATCCGGGTAGATTCATGAACGATCCCAGCAACAATACGGGTAGTCCGCCGCAGGGGCTGGAATCGCTCATCGCCTCGGTGGGCAATGAGCGCAAGCTGCCGCCCGTGCATCTGTGGAATCCGCCGTTTTGCGGCGACCTCGACATGCGGATCGCGGCCGATGGAACCTGGTTCTATCTCGGCACCCCCATCGGCCGCCCGGCGCTGGTGCGACTCTTTGCATCGGTCCTGAAGCGGGAGGGCGAAAATTATTTTCTCGTCACGCCGGTCGAAAAGGTCGGGATCAAGGTCGAGGACGCGCCGTTCCATGCCGTCGAGATGGCGGTGGATGGCGAAGGTGCCGACCGCACGCTCTCCTTCCGCACCAATGTCCACGATCTCGTGCGCTGCGACGCGGAGCATCCGCTGCGCTTCGAGCCTGAGGACCATACCGGTGGTCTCAAGCCTTATTTGCACGTGCGGCGCGATCTGTGGGCCCGGGTGACGCGGGCGCTGTTTTTCGACCTTGTGGAGATGGGCGAGACGCGCAATCTCAATGGTCAGGAATTGTTCGGCATCGCCTCGGCGGGAGAGTTCTTCGCCATGGCGCCAGCCGAAACTATCGCAGGTTTGCGCTGAATGCAGCAAAGCAATCTCGTGCTGGAGAATTACTCGCCCGCGCTGCGCGAATTCATTGCGCTGGCGAAGGAGAAACTCTATCGCGATCCCCAGCTTGCCGACACGTGGCATCCGCGCGATTTCTCAAACGGCGATCACAAGCTGAACCCCGATTTCGAAGATGCCATCGTGAGCAAGGCGCCGCGGCCTGCAGCGGTGCTGGTGCCGATCATCGCGCATGAGAAGCCGACGGTGCTGCTGACGCAACGCTCGAAACATCTGAGCACGCATGCCGGGCAGGTCGCCTTCCCCGGCGGGCGGATCGATCCGGGCGACGCCTCGCCGCTTGCCGCGGCATTGCGCGAGGCGGACGAGGAGGTCGGGCTGCCGGCCCGCTTTGCCACGCCGCTTGGCTATCTCGACTCGTATTTGTCCGGCACCGGCTTCCGGATCGTGCCGGTCGTGGCACTGATCGAGCCGGGCTTCACGCTCACGATCAATCCGGCCGAGGTCGATGAAGTGTTCGAGGTGCCGCTATCCTTCCTGATGGCGCGGGAGAACCACGCCCGGCGCTCCGGCGTCTGGAAGGGGGTCGAACGGCACTTCTACGCAATGCCGTTCGAACAGCGTAATATATGGGGCGCTACTGCCGGCATGATCCGCAATCTCTACGAGAAACTGTACGAATAATGGCTCGCACGATCTTCACCGAACTCGCGTTCTTCATTGCGCCCTTCGTCATCTATGCGGCGATCCTGTATCTGACGAAGCGCGATGCGCGCGACCGCGAAAACTGGGGCGCGAAAGTCGTCGCGTGGCTCGCCTTCGCCGGCATCATTCTGGTCGCGGCGAGCCTGGTCTGGCTCTCGCATTACGGCGGCTATCGTCCCGGCAGCACCTATGTTCCGGCCTATATCGACAAGGACGGCAAGCTCGTTCCGGGCCACACAAAATGAGTGGCGCTGCCGCGCGGAAGCAACTCGACGCGGACCAGATCGCTTTCCTTCGGCAAAAGCCGCTTGCGGATGTGCTCGCTGCCCTGAATGGCGGCGGAGAAGAAACCCGCGTGGTCGGCGGTGCGGTGCGTAACCTTCTGTTCGGGCTGCCGCTGACCGAAATCGATCTTGCCTCCACGGCGGAGCCGAAAGCCGTGATCGAGCGCGTCAGCGCTGCCGGTTTCAAGGCGGTGCCGACCGGGATCGAGCACGGCACCATCACGGTAGTTGCCGAAGGCAAGCCTTTCGAAGTGACGACGCTGCGCGAGGATGTCGAGACCGACGGACGCCATGCAGTGGTGCGCTTCGGCCGCGACTGGAAGCGCGACGCCGAGCGGCGCGACTTCACGATCAACGCCATGTCGCTTGATGGCGGCGGGATCGTGCACGACTATTGCGGCGGGCTCGAAGACATTGCTGCAAAGCGCGTGCGCTTCATTGGCAATGCTGACCAGCGCATCGCGGAAGATTATCTGCGTGTGCTGCGGTTCTTCCGTTTCTTCGCAGCCTATGGGGACGATCAACCGGATCGAGCCGGCTATCTCGCCTGTGCACGGGCGCGCGATCAACTCTCGCAGCTTTCGCGCGAACGCATCCGCGCGGAAATTCTGAAGCTGCTTGGCGGGCGGCGCGCGGCGGAAGCGATGACGGCGATGGCGGATGCCGGGATTTACGATCGCGTTTTCGCCAATGCACCGGAGCTGCCGGCGTTGTCGCGTCTCATGCTGATCGAGGCGTCGCTTGAGATGCAGCCCGATGCCCTGCGCAGGCTTGCGGCGGTTGCAGTCCGGATCGAGGACGATGCGGCACATCTGCGCGAGCGGTTGCGGCTTTCCAATGCCGAATACAAGCGCTTGGCTTCCATGGCGGATCATTGGTGGCGGCTTTCGCCGTCGCGCGGCGAAGGCTATGCGCGCGAGACGCTCTATCGCGTCGGTGCGGAAGAATACTGCGACCGCGCGCTGGTTGCCTTCGCGCATGCGGATACTTCGTTGGCCGACGAAGGCTGGGGCGCGTTGCTCTCGCTGCCTTCGCGGTGGACGCCGCCGCGCTTTCCACTCGCCGCGGACGACTTCATTCGCCGTGGTGTGGAGAAGGGACCGCAACTCGGCCGCGCGCTCGCTGCTGCGGAGGCAGCGTGGATCGCTGCGGGGTTTCCGGAGGATGCGAAGACGCTCGAGAAGATTGCGGATACAGCGTCTGCGCCGTAGCGCCCCCACCCTTGATCCCTCCCCACAAGGGGGAGGGAGACGACTGGGACTCCCGGGGAAGTGCGCTCACAGCGGAATGTTCCCGTGCTTTTTTGCCGGGATCACCGCTTTCTTGTGCCGGAGCGT
>DAORMJ010000012.1:0-124698 GCA_035440445.1 Xanthobacteraceae bacterium | reverse complement strand
GCGCATCACCACCACGCAGAAGGGCTCGATCACTTCGGTGCAGGCGATTTACGTCCCGGCCGACGACTTGACCGACCCGGCGCCGGCAACCTCCTTCGCGCATCTTGATGCGACGACCGTGTTGTCGCGCTCGATTGCGGAAAAAGGCATCTATCCGGCGGTCGATCCGCTCGACTCCACGTCCCGCATGCTTTCGCCGATGATCGTCGGCGAGGAGCACTATGCGGTGTCGCGTCAGGTGCAGCAGATTCTCCAGCGCTACAAGGCGCTGCAGGACATCATCGCCATTCTCGGCATGGACGAGCTTTCGGAAGAAGACAAACTCGCGGTCTCGCGCGCGCGCAAGATCGAGCGTTTCCTTTCGCAGCCGTTCCACGTCGCTGAAGTTTTCACCGGTTCGCCCGGCAAGTTCGTGGAACTTGCGGACACCATCAAGGGTTTCAAGGGTCTGGTTGAAGGCAAATACGACCATCTTCCGGAGCCTGCCTTCTACATGGTCGGCACCATCGAAGAGGCGGTCGAGAAGGGCAAGAAGTTGGCTGCGGAGGCGGCCTAACTTCGAACAGAAAGGGCACCTGCGATGATACTGAGCAAGCTGAAGATTATCTGCTTACTTCTTGGAATCGTTGCAGGCGGCCTCGTCGGGTTCGTGACCAAGCCGCCCACGGCGCAGGTCACGATCCCGGGCATCAATCTCGAGATCAAGACCGAGGCGCCGCAAGGCGAACTCACCAACCGGCAGTTCAACCATATTGCTCTTTGCGCCATGATCGGCGCGATCGTCGGTCTCGGTATCGGCTTCGTCGCCGACCGGCGTGGCTAAGGACAGACCATGGCAACCTTCAAGTTCGAACTCGTCTCGCCCGCCAAGCTCCTCTTCTCCGGCGAAGTGGAAGAAGTGATCGTTCCGGGTGCGGAAGGCGAGTTCACCGTTCTCCCGGGCCACGCGCCGCTGGTTTCGACCCTGCGGCCGGGTTTCCTGCGCTTCAAGAACGGCACCGAGAGCATGGTCGTGTTCGTGCGCAGCGGCTTCGCCGAAGTGAATGAAACAGGCCTGATCGTGCTTGCGGAAGAAGCCGCGCGCATCGAAGACATCAATGCCGCCGAATTCGGCGCCTCCATCGCTGCGCTCGAGGACAAGATGTCTTCGGCTTCCGACGAAGCCAAGGACAAGATGGCCGATACGATCTATCAGCTGAAGGCTGTACAGGCGCAGCTTACGGGGGGCGCTACTTCGGCGCACTAGGCGGATCGTTTCATTGCAGAAAGCCGCGCAAACTGCGCGGCTTTTTTTGTTTCAGGGAGCGCTGAAATCGCGCGTCATATAGACGGCGGTGCCGTAGTTCTCGGCCTGTGCTTCGAGTTTTTCGCACATGGGCGCCCGGCGAAAGCCGTAACGAAACCAAGCTTCCTCGGAGCCGTAAACGGCGGCAAGCGTAAAGCGTTCGAGCGCAAGTTGCCGTCCGGCTTCGCTCAGAATTTTCAGCGCTTCGTCCACCAGTCCCTGGCCGCGCACGCTCGGCAGCAGCGCCACATCGTGGATGTAGAGGATGGACGCATCCTCCTGGATGGTCCCGAACAGCGTGTCGAGCCGCGGCATGTCGTTCATGCGCCAGGGATAGGCGATGGCATAGCCCCGGATATTCGTGCCGTCGCAAACGACAAGACAGGTGGACGGGGACAGCCTGACTTTCTCCGCGAAGGTTTCGATGCGCTCCGGCAGGTCAGGATGGATGATCTTGGCGATGCGGTCGATTTCAGGCAGGTCACGTTCGTCGATCTTGCGCCAGCGCAGTTCGTCTTTCTGCGCCATCATGATTTTGCAGCGAACCCGGCAAAATTTTTGACGACGTCCTCATAGACCGGCCGCTTGAAGGGAATGATCAGCCCGGGTGTGTGCTCAAGGTGCTCCCAGCGCCATTCCACGAATTCCGGTTTGTGCGCGCCGCCGCCGGGCGTTGCGATATCGATCTCGGTCTCGTTTCCGGTGAAGCGAAGCGCGTACCATTTCTGTTTCTGGCCGCGGTATTTTCCTTTCCACGCCTGCCCGACGATGTCGCGCGGAATGTCGTATTTCAGCCAGCCCTCGACTTCGCCGAGGCGCTTGATCGAGCGAATGTTCGTCTCCTCGTAGAGTTCGCGCAGCGCGGCCTCGTAAGGATCTTCGCCGTCGTCGATGCCGCCCTGAGGCATCTGCCAGGAATGGGTGTCGTCCACGTGTTCCACGCCGCCACTGCGGCGGCCGATGAAAACGAGCCCGGCCGCGTTGAAAACCGCGAGGCCGACACAGGGACGATAAGGAAGGTCTTCGATATTTTTCATGGACCGCGTTCTACAACGCGAAGGCGCTTGCGTCAGCTTTGCTTTGCGCGGCGGTTGAATGCAACGCTGACGGGTACCAGCCGGATGCCACGCGCATCGAGCGTTTTTGCCCAGCGCGCAATCCGCTCGATCGTCACGGGGAGCGCGCTCGCGGAGGCGATCGCAACCCCGCGCTCGGACGCGATCGCTTCGAGCTTGACGAGGGCGGCGTCGATCTCGGCCCATTCGGCGCGGGCATCGATCACGACGTCGGAGCGCAGGAACGGCGCCTTTGCCTTTTGCGCGGCGCGTTGCGTCACGCTGCGGGCCGACGTGCCGTCATCGAGAAACAGGAGTCCGCGCTTGGCGGTTTCGGCGATGATCGCGGCCATGGCGTCTTCGTTCGCCGTCAGGCGCGCGCCCATCAGATTGGCGATGCCGACATAGCCTTGCGTGCGGCTCAGAAAGAAATGCAGCCGGTCGATGTTCTGCGCTTTGGTCGCATTTGCGGTGAGCGTCTGGGGGCCGGGATCGTTATCCGGGTAGTCGAGCGGCTCCATCGGCACCTGTAGCAACACTTCGTGGCCGGTGCTGCGGGCCTTCGTCACCCAGTCCGTCAGCCCACTTCCATAGGGCACGAAGCCGAGCGTCACGGCAGCGGGAAGTTTCACGATCGCGTCGTTGGTGCCGGACGCGCTGACGCCGAGCCCGGTAATCACGATTGCGATCATCGAGTCAGCAGCCGTTGCACTCACGGGAAGTGGGCTCGCATAGACGTCAAGCGGCCGCGCGCCGTCCGCGCCGATCTTTGGAATCGAGCCGTGCTTGGTGGATTCGATCAGTCGCTTGTCGGCGGAAGGGATCGTGCTCGTCGGTACGTCGCTCTCCGGCGGGGTGGGGGCGGTGTCGCGCGGAGGCGTATCTTGCTTCGGGCTGTTGATAACAATCTCGCGCCGCGTGCCAGTGTTGCCGTCGATGATCGTGATGGTGCGCGGGTCGCCCTTGGGCTCTTCTTTGCGTTCCGCCTCAGTGCGCGTTTTCGGCTGGTCGCTGACGGGAAGGTTCTGCTGAATCTTCACGACATGCCGCGGCTCGCCGCCGAGTGGATCGTCGAAGGCGATTACCCATGCGATGACGCCGCCAATCACGGCCGCCATGGCGAGCGTGAGCCCGGCAAGGACATTCCGGGGCAGGCGCGAAGGGCTGCCCGCGCGCGCTTTCAAAGGTGTGTCGAGATCGTCCGCCACTGCGATCTTCCGGAGCCGAATCAGGCGAAAACGCTATCACGCGAAAGGTGCGCAACTGGTTAACGAGACCTTACCGCATCAGCGCCGACCAAGCGCATCATGCTCCAAAGCAAAAGCCCCGCCGGTTGGCGGGGCTTTCGGTGGTTTCGATCCGGTCAGTTCGGATTGGCCTTCGGATTTGGCGGGAAGGCCGCATTTTTCTGAACACCGCGCAAGAGTTCGAGCGCCATGATCAGCTGCTTGTCGTTCTTCGGATCCGGCGGGATATAAGCCGGCGAGCCGGCCTGCTCGTCACCAGTTTCCTGGGTCTTCAGGTGGCCCTTCAGCGAAGCCTCACCGCGCGGCTCGACCTTGCCCTTCAATTCTTCCGGGAGGTCTTGAACGAGCTCGATGTCAGGCTGGATGCCCTTGGCCTGGATCGAACGTCCCGACGGCGTGTAGTAGCGCGCCGTGGTGAGCTTCAGCGCACCGAAGTTGCCGATCGGCATGACCGTCTGCACGGAGCCCTTGCCGAAGGAGCGGGAGCCAAGCAGCGTCGCCCGCTTGTGGTCCTGCAACGCGCCGGCCACGATTTCCGAAGCGGAAGCGGAGCCGCCGTTGATCAGCACGATCAGCGGTTTGCCGTTGGTCAGGTCGCCGGATTTCGCGTTGTAGCGCTGGCTGCCATCGTTGCGGCCGCGGGTCGAAACGATCTCACCGCGCTCGAGGAAGGCATCCGACACCGCGATGGCCTGATCGAGCAGACCGCCGCCGTTGTTGCGCAGATCGAGGATATATCCCTTGAGCTTGTCGTTCGGGATCTTCTCCTTGATCTCCTTGATCGCTTCGACCAGCTGCTGGATCGTGCGCTCGCCCTGGAAGCTGACGAGGCGGATATAGCCGACGTCGTCTTCGATCTTGTGGCGGACGTTCCTGATCGAGATGATCTCGCGAACGAGCTTGATCTCGACCGGCTTCTCGACGCCCTTGCGCTGGATGCGCAGCACGATCGGCGTATTCACCGGCCCACGCATCTTCTCGACTGCCTGTTCGAGGGTCAGGCCCTTCACCGGCTCGCCGTCCAGGTGCGTGATGAGATCGTTCGGCTGCACGCCGCCGCGCGAGGCGGGCGTGTTGTCGATGGGCGACATCACTTTCACGAGGCCGTCTTCCATCGTGACTTCGATGCCGAGACCGCCGAACTCGCCGCGGGTCTGGGTCTGCATGTCGCGGAAGTTCTTGATGTCGAGAAACTGCGAATGCGGATCGAGCGAAGAGAGCATGCCGTTGATCGCGGCTTCGATCAGCTTGGAGTCTTCGACCTTCTCGACATATTGCGAGCGGACCTGCTCGAAGATGTCGCCGAAGAGATTGAGCTGCCGGTAGGTGTCGGCCGAAGCCGCGCGCGCCTTCGAAAAGACCTGCGGCTGAGCGGCGACAGCCGCGATCAGCGCGCCGGTGATGGCGCCGATAAAGAATAGCGAAATCTTCCGCATTATCCGCGAACCTTCTCTTTGTCGGTTACCGGCCACGAAGGACCGGGTTGATCATCTCGCTGCGCGTTGATTGGTGGCGAAGAGAGCCGATCTGGGTTGAGCCGTCCCGTTGCCCGAGACCGGAGTATTTCGTCCTGTTAGCCGTATGGCCGCGGCAAGCCGTCCGTCAGGACTTCCCGCCTTGGGTTCCGCCGCGAAGTGCCCACCCTCGCTTATGGCCGCATGATACCTGCCGGTGCTGTTGCGTAGCAAGAGATCGCGAAGCGGTTCCGGCCGGATCAGGCGGCTACTGAAGGACGAGAAAAACCGCTGCCTTCAGGCAAATTTGAGGAGGAATCTCCGAAACCGGCTGCCGGGATGCAGTCACCGCGCCTGATCGCGCAAAAGTGAGCCGGAAAGGAGGCGGCCGGGCGGCCTCAGCCGCCCCGGTGGTAGGGGTGACCCGACAAAATCGTGGTGGCCCGATAGAGCTGTTCCGCAAGCAGGATCCGGACGATCTGGTGCGGGAAGGTCGCGGCCCCAAAAGCCATCGCGAGGTCGGCCCGCTTGCGCAGCGTTTCATCGAGGCCATCCGCGCCACCGATCAGGAGGGCCGTGCAGGCCGCGCCGTCATCGCGGAAGCGGGCGAGCCTGCCCGCGAAGTCTTCGCTCGGGATCGCTTTCCCGCGCTCGTCGAGCACGATCAGTTTCGCTTTTGCCGGGATTGCATCAACGAGCGCTTTCGCTTCGTCGGCCTTGCGCTTCGCCGCGGTCTGCGCGGTGCTTTCCGGTATTTCGATCACGTCAACGGGGTTCAATGCCAAGGCCTTGCCGCTTGCGTTGGCGCGATCGAGATAGCGCGCGAGCAATTCGCGCTCCGGCCCCGCCTTCAGGCGGCCGACGGCTGCGATCACGAGGCGCACGAGAAGCCGCTTATGCTTTCGCCGCTGCGCGCGTCTGCCACATTCTCTCGAGCCCATAGAACTCGCGCACTTCAGGCCGGAACACGTGCACGATGATGTCGCCGGCATCGATCAGCACCCAGTCGGCGGCAGGCAGTCCTTCCAGGCGCGGCTTGTGGCCCGCCTTGGAAAGCGCCTCGACCAGATGCTCGGCAATCGCCGCGACGTGGCGATTGGAGCGACCGGAGGTCACCACCATATGGTCGGCAATCGAAGTGCGGCCCTGGACATCGATGGGCATCGTGTCTTCGGCTTTGTCTTCGTCGAGTTGTTTCAGGATGAGAGAAAGCAGGGCGGGCTCTTTTTTGCGCGCCACAACTTTGGGCTTCGCGGCTCGTTTCGCCGTTACGCTGCGTACCTTGGTTGCCAGGCTATCGATTCCTTCCATCAGGCCTCAGGTATCGAATCGGTACTGGTCAAAGCATACGCCTCCTCCATTACCGTTCAATTACTATCCTTGCCGCCGTTCCTTCATCCGTAAGCTGGTGGAAGACAGCGGCGATTTCAAGCCGTGCAGATATACCCAGGCGGGCGGCTGCATCGAAAGTAAAAGTGCGGCATCGCTCTCGTCGATCCGGTAGCGCGCAAGCGCGTGCGCTGCCTTGGCCGAGAGCGGCGCATCTTCGTCGCCGGGCCGTTCGATGACGGCGAGCGGCACCATGGCCGCGATTTCCTGCCAGCGCTTCCAGCGATGGAACTGCGCGAGATTGTCCGCGCCCATGAGCCAGACAAAACACACGGAAGGGTTTTCCCTGACGATGCGCGCGAGCGTGTCGAAGGTATAGTGTGTGCGGTAGGCAACTTCCGGCGCGCAGACATCGATATAAGGAGACGCGGCGACCCGCTCCGCCTGCGCGATCCTCGCTTCGACCGGCGGCAGTGCGCTGTTTTCCTTCAGCGGATTGCCGGGCGACACCAGCCACCACACACGATCGAGGCCGAGCCGCTTCCATGCCAGCAGACTGAGTTGGCGATGCGCGTCATGCGCGGGATTGAAGCTGCCGCCGAGAAGCCCGATCCGCATGCCGGGCGAAGCGAGAGGAGCGCGAAAGTTCAAGGCCGGGTCTGACCGTTGCCGTGGACACGATATTTGAACGAGGTGAGTTGCTCGACGCCGACCGGCCCGCGCGCATGCATGCGGCCCGTGGCAATGCCGATCTCGGCGCCGAACCCGAACTCGCCGCCATCGGCAAACTGGGTCGAGGCATTGTGCAACACGATCGCGGAATCCACTTCGCGCAAGAACACTTCGGCTTCCGAAGGGTCTTTGGTGACGATCGCGTCGGTATGCTGGGAGCCGTATTTCGCGATGTGGTCCATCGCGGCCTGCAGGCCATCGACCACCTTCACCGCAATGATGGCGTCGAGATATTCAGTCGGCCAGTCCTCTTCGGTAGCGGATTTCACGCGCGGATCGGTCGCGCGGGTGGCGTCGTCGCCGCGTACTTCGCAACCGGCGTCGAGCAGCATCTGCACGAGCGGCTTCAGATGCGTCGATGCGGCTTTCTGATCGACGAGCAAGGTCTCCGCAGAGCCACAGACCCCGGTGCGGCGCATCTTGGCGTTGAAGACAATCCGCTTCGCCATCTCGAGATCGGCGGGAGCGTGCACATAGACGTGGCAGACGCCTTCGAGATGCGCGAACACGGGAACGCGCGCCTCTTTCTGCACCCGTGCGACGAGGCTCTTGCCTCCGCGCGGGACGACAACGTCGATGTTGCCATTCAGACCGGAAAGAATTTCGCCGACGGCGGCGCGGTCGGTGGTCGGCACCAGTTGAATTGCGTCTTCGGGAAGACCCGCTTCCTTCAATCCCGCGACGAGGCAGGCGTGAATGGCGCGGCTGGAATGGAAACTGTCGGAGCCGCCGCGCAGAATCACGGCATTGCCGGCCTTCAGGCACAACGAGCCGGCATCGGCGGTGACGTTCGGGCGGCTTTCGTAAATCACCGCGACGACGCCGAGCGGCGTGCGCACGCGCTGGAATATGAGGCCGTTCGGCTGCTGCCAGTCCGCAATCACCTCGCCGACCGGATCGGGCAGGAGTGCGACCGCTTCGACACCGGCTGCGATCGCATCGACCGCCTGTTCGGTGAGCGTGAGGCGATCGAGGAACGCCGGAGTGATATTCTGCGACTTCGCGGCTTCGATGTCCCTCGTGTTGGCTTCGAGAATCTTCGCTTTGTTCTCGCGGATGGCGCGGCCTGCGGCTTCGAGCGCATTGGCTTTCTGCGCTGCCTCCGCGAGCCCGAGGCTGCGTGCAGCCCTTCTCGCGCGCTCACCGATCTCGCGCATCAGCGCCGTGACATCCGTGCTTTCACGCATGTTCATTTCACTCTCCCGCCATCGCTAGGTCGTCGCGATGGATCATGGCGGCGCGGCCTTCGTAGCCCAGAATCAGAACGATCTCGTTCGTTGATTTCCGGACGATCTTGGCGGCGTCTTCGGAATCATAGGCGACGAGCCCGCGCGCAACTTCCTCGCCATCGGGACCGCGCACCAGTACCGCGTCCCCGCGCGCAAACTCGCCCGCGACTTTTACCACACCCGCGGGTAGGAGGCTTTTGCCTTTACGAAGCGCGGCCACGGCACCCGCATCGACATGAATGATGCCGCGCGGCTCGAGGTTCCCGACGATCCATTTTTTCCGCGCCGTCACCGGGTTCGCCGGCGTCAGAAACCACGAGCAAGGCTCGCCGTTCGCAATGGCGCGGAGCGGATGCTGCTTGCGGCCGGACGCAATGATCATATGCGCGCCGGCCAATGTTGCGATCTTTGCCGCTTCGACCTTCGTCACCATGCCGCCGCGCGAAAGCTCTGAGCCCGCGGCCCCCGCCATGCCTTCGATCTCGGCGGTGATGCGGGGAATGACCGGGATCAGCTTTGCATCCTTCTTCACATTCGGCGGGGCATCATAGAAGCCGTCGATATCGGAGAAGAGGATCAGCAAATCCGCGCCGATCATGCTGGCAACGCGCGCGGCGAGCCGGTCGTTGTCGCCATAGCGGATCTCGGATGTGGCGACGGTGTCGTTCTCGTTGATGACGGGGACGGCCTTGATGTCGAGCAGCTTGCCGATGGTGGCGCGGGCGTTGAGGTAGTTCCGCCGCTCCTCGGTGTCTTTCAAGGTCAGCAGCACCTGACCGGCGACGAGACCGACCTTGCCGAGCGCCTCGCTCCAGGCGCGCGCAAGCGCGATCTGGCCGACCGCTGCCGCGGCCTGACTTTCTTCTAACTTCAGCGGACCTTTGGCAAATTTCAGCACCGTGCGGCCAAGCGCAATTGCGCCCGAAGAAACCACGACAATCTGGGCGCCTTCCTTCGCGCGCTCGGCGAGGTCTTCGGCCAGCGCATTCAACCATTCCGAATAAAGTTCGCCCTGCGCGGAGTTCACGAGCAAAGACGAACCCACCTTCACCACGATGCGGTGAAAGTTTTTCAGCTCGGGTGTCAGGGACGCCATGCGGCACTCTTCTCGGATTTTTTCTTCGCGGTGCTGGCGCGGGCGGCGATCTTGAAGACTTCGCGCAAGGCTTCCGCCACGCCCTTCTTCGAATGCGATGAGAGCGCGAGCGGCTTTTTCTTCGTGACCTTCTGCAGCTTCTTCATCTGCGATTCGATCTTCTTCGGCGTCAGCGCGTCGATCTTGGAGAGCGCGACGATCTCGGGTTTCTCCGCGAGACCGCCGCCATAGGCTTCAAGCTCGCTGCGCACAGTCTTGTAGGCGCCCGCGACATCTTCCTGTGTCGCATCGACGAGATGCAGAAGCGCGTTGCAGCGTTCGACATGGCCGAGGAAGCGGTCACCGAGACCCGCGCCTTCATGCGCGCCTTCGATCAGGCCGGGAATGTCGGCAAGCACCAGCTCGCGGCTGTCGGTGCGCACGATGCCAAGCTGCGGATGCAGTGTCGTGAAAGGATAGTCGGCCACTTTCGGCTTCGCGGCAGTGACGCTTGCGAGGAAGGTGGACTTGCCCGCGTTCGGGAGCCCTACGAGACCCGCGTCTGCGATCAGCTTCAACCGCAGGCGGATCGTGCGTTCCTGGCCTTCGATGCCTGGATTGGCGCGGCGCGGCGCGCGGTTGGTGGAGGATTTGAAATAGGCGTTACCGAAGCCGCCTTGTCCGCCTTCCAACAGTACGATGCGCTGGCCGACCTCGGTCATGTCGGCAAGCACCGTCTCGCCGTCTTCCTCCAGCACTTCGGTGCCGACCGGCACTTTGAGCACGACATCCTTGCCGCGGCCGCCCGCGCGATCGCGCCCCATGCCATGGACACCGGTGCCGGCTTTGAAGTGCTGCTGGTAGCGATAATCGATGAGCGTGTTCAGGCCGCTGACGCATTCGATGACGACGTCGCCACCGCGACCGCCATCGCCGCCGTCGGGGCCGCCGAACTCGATGAACTTCTCGCGGCGAAACGAGACCGCACCGGCACCGCCATTGCCGGAGCGAACATAAACCTTGGCTTCGTCGAGAAATTTCATCGGTCGACCATCTCGGTGATTTCGCCTCCCCGCTTATTGAAGGCGGAGAGGCGAAACCAGTTCTCTATCCCGCTTTGGTGAAGGTGGGCAAAGCGGAAGCGCCCCAGGCGCGAACGCTCTCCCAGGTCTTGCGCCCCAGTACGAAGCGATCGACCGGGACTGATGCGCCGAGCGCCTTCACCTGATTGAGGCCGGTGCCGACCCACTGGAAGCCGCACTTTTCGATCACGCGGCGCGAGGCCTCGTTGTGAATGCGGCAGGATGCGGAGAGGGCGTCGATCCCGGTTTCGGAAAAGGCATGATCGATGAGCGCGCGTGCGGCTTCGGTCGCAAAGCCCTGCCGCCAGAACGGCTCGCCGATCCAGTAGCCGATCTCGGGATTATGCTCTTCGCCGCGGTGGCCGAAGCCGGCGACACCGACGAGTACGCGCTTCTCGCCGTTGGCGAACAGCACGAGAGAATAGCCCCGGCCGGTACGGACTTTTTCAAGCCACGCTTCCGCATCCGCACGCGTGTAGGGGTGCGGCACGGTCGCGGTCATTTCCGCAATTCTCGGATTGTTTGCGAGTTTTACGATCCCGTCGAGATCGCGCTTCGAGGGTGCGCGCATGACGAGGCGGGCGGTCTCGATCACAAGGCCGCTCTTCTTCTCGCGGGGGATGCTCGCTTCCATCTGCAACGTCATGACGGGTCTCCAGGCTTCAAAACAATTCAGGGGAGACACCTGTCTCCCCTGAATTCAGACCCGTCTTTTCGATTTTGGGTCCCGCGGAGCGACAAGTGCCGGCGGGACCAAAATGATCTCGCCTATTCGGCTGCTTTCGGCATCGGTACAATGTTGACGAGGTTGCGGTCTTTCGACTTGGCCTTGAACTCGACGATGCCATCGGTAAGCGCAAAAAGGGTGTGGTCGCGGCCGACGCCGACATTGGCGCCCGCGTGAACCTTTGTGCCGCGCTGGCGCACGATGATGTTGCCGGCAAGCACCGCTTCGCCGCCAAAGCGCTTCACGCCAAGGCGCTTGCCATCCGAATCGCGACCGTTGCGCGAGGAGCCGCCTGCTTTCTTATGGGCCATCTTAGTCTCCGAACTCTTGCTGGGGCCTATACCCCAAAATCCTGCTCTAGTCTTTCACTTTCACGCCGTGAGGCCCGAATGGGCCTTTTTGGCGGGGAGGCGAGCCTTACTCTGCCTCTGCCTTGGCTTTCTTCTCGGCCTTCTTGCGCGCGCCCTTGGAAGGCTTCGCGCCATCGAGAAGAATTTCCGTCACGCGCACGAGCGCGTAGTGGTCGCGATAGCCGCGCTTGCGCTTCGAATTCTGCCGGCGGCGCTTCTTGAAGGCGATGACCGTGCGGCCGTGGGTCTGCTCGAGCACTTCGACGGCGACGCTTGCGCCTTCGACCAGCGGCGCACCGAACTTCGGCGTGTCGCCGCCATGCGCGATCACCGGAAAGGTGACGATGTCGCCGACATTGGCGTCGTGCAGGTAAACTTTCAAAGTCTGGTCGGCAACAACGCGATGCTGTTTGCCATCGGCCTTGATGACCGCGAACATAGTGACCTCTTTCTCCGGCCTCATCGGGCCCGGCTTTTTACAGTCAGGCCCTGACTGCAGGGCCTGCCGGGACGTCGTTCATGCGTCCTTTTTGGATTGGCGGGGTGATAGAGGCTAAAGGCCGCGGGTGTCAAGGAAGGGTTGGACGGGTGGTAACACCCTCAACCATCACGAGAATTTGTGGAACAGGGGGCTGGCTAGCCCGGCTTCTTCCCTCGTATTTGTCGGGTTCCGGCCAATCCCGGCCGGGGAGAGACGCCCCGATGAAGCCTTTCGTTCCGGCTGTGTTTGCAGCTGTCGCCTTTGCCGCCTCCGTCTCCGCCGCTTCGGCCCAGACCTTCAACATCGCCACCATGTCCCCTGCCGAGGCGCGCCAGCAGATGGTGCAGGCGCTTTATCTGTCCTTCACCAGCCAGTGCAAATCGGCCCCGATCACCGAGGACGAATCCAAGAAGCTCTTGGATTTCTCCGATACGCTTGCGCGCAAGCTCAATCTCAACGCCGATCAGTTCGAGAAGGACGCCGAAAAGCAGGTTTTCGACGCCTGGGAAAAGGACGAGGCGGCTTTCTGCGCGAAATACGGCCCGCAAGCGAAGGCCTACGCGAAGCGGATTCCCTGAGGGTCCGGTGCTCCGGCTTGTGGCCCAAGGCAGGACCCGTCGGCTTTTTGCGGCGAATTTAGAGCCTGGAGCGCTCACGCCTCTGGAGGCTTTACGGGCTTTATCCCTAGCCTCCGGCGGATGGACCTGACTTATCTGCCGATTTTGCTGATGGCTGCGCTGCTGTTGCTGATTGCGCTCGGAATCGCGCGCGGCAGGCGTACCTGAACCGTATTCCGGCGCGAAGAAGCGTCGGTGCGTCTGTTTTTCCCAGTCAATCTTGATCCGGACAAAGACCTTTCCCTTGCCGCTTGTGCCCGGCGGATGGCTTCGTTAAGTAGCGCCCTCTAAGACAAGGACCACGGATCGACCCGGTCCTTACCGGCGCGGAGAGGTGCCAGAGTGGTCGATTGGGACGGTCTCGAAAACCGTTGTGCGTGCAAGCGTACCGTGGGTTCGAATCCCACCCTCTCCGCCATTTACTCAATTTGATTCGGAATGAATCGGGCAGGCCAATTCCCGATGCGTGGCTCTCCATTCGTCTGCGCTTAGCTGCAATCTACTAACTGGATTTTTGCAAAAACTTCCCTTTTTGGTTTTGCAACGACAAAGCGCCATGCCGTCAAGCCGAATCCACTCAGCATATTCGCTTTCGGTGAGTCGATGGAGGGAGGCCGCAAGTGCATATGGATTTTCAAGATATCGCAGCCAATCGGCCTCACTTACCAGAAAATCTCTTCCACCTCCGGGAACGGCAATGTTTATTACTATGCTATGCTTTGCAACATTAACGCTCACGGTGACCTCGCGGGATAACGAACAGGCTTTCTTTTGATTCTCATTCTGAATTTCAAAGTAGCCAACAGCCGAAAACTTAACGCTTAAAGAGAATCGTAAATGTCCACCGCGAGGCGATGACGCTTTGGCTTAAACTTCAAGTAGATGCCGATCAATGCAGCTTTTCAGAACACTATTTGCCGTTTGAAAGTTCGAATACTGATCGCGAAAGCCGGTCTCCCATTTCTGGCCGTGAAACAAGTTATTTCTGAGCCTGTAAACAATAAGCAAGAGTGCAGCCAGTCTCCGCCCCGCGCTTTCTGCTTCTCCTATTAGGACTGCCTCAACCAGCTGCCGTCTGTCACGAGTGCGAAAATTTAGACTTTCAAAGTGGGCGTTAAACGTACCGTTAGCTATGTATCGATCTTGAAAGTATTCGATCGCCCTTTCAAATTCGGCGGGCAGAAGGTCTTCATTATCCATAATTTCTATGGCGGCGTTATAGATACTAGTTGGGTTACCATCCAAATTTAGGATTGCTTGCTCGTAAAGACTCCACAAAAGGGTGAAATCACTAATTGCTTCAATTTCCTCATTTCTAAGCCGGCGAAACGAGGGAAACTTTACTGCGAGCCAATCGGTTGCGGCACTCATGACGTGGTCGCGCCTGATTTTGCAAAAAACGATAAGCGATTAAAATTCTATCAGCGCGGCGCACAGGATGCAGCTATTTTTCGCATATTTGACGAATACCTGTGGATGCTCCTAAGCGTTTCAAAATGTGGTCCGTCGCTGCCCTCTATCGTTTCCAGCCCGTGCCCGACCCCGAAGGGCTTGCTGTTTACCTGCGCGCGGCCTGCCGCGAGAACGAGATCTGCGGAACGCTGATTGTCGCGCGCGAGGGGATCAACGGAACGATCGCTGCCGCGAGCGCCGCGCAGATGGACGCAATCCTGCGCTGCATCCGCACGCATTTCGACGAACTCGAGCTGAAGATGTCGGGCGCTGCCGAAAAGCCATTCCAGCGCATGAAGGTGAAGGTGAAGCCAGAGATCGTGACCCTGCGGGTGTCCGATCTCGATCCAGCGCGAAACGCCGGCACCTATGTCGATGCCAAGGACTGGAACGCGCTCATCGCCGATCCCGAAGTCCTCGTGATCGACACGCGCAATTCGTTCGAGTTCGCGCATGGCAGCTTTCAAGGCGCGATCGATCCAGGCACGGCTGCTTTCAAGGATTTCCCGGCGTTCGTCGAAAAAACGCTCGATCCCCAAAAGCACAAGAAAATTGCGATGTTCTGTACCGGCGGCATCCGCTGCGAGAAGGCTTCAAGCTATATGCTCGCGAAGGGATTCGCCGAAGTGTATCACCTCAAAGGCGGCATTCTGAAATATCTGGAAGACGTGCCGCCGGAAGCGAGCCGGTGGGTCGGCCGCTGCTTCGTTTTCGACGAGCGCGAGACGCTCGGACATGGCTTGTCCGAGTAACGGGGAGCCGCAGTCCGATGTCCAAACCGAAGAAAAAGCCCTGCAAGAACTGCGAAGGCCGCGGCCTGCTCAAAGTGGGCGACAAGAAAGTGAAGTGCCAGCGCTGCGGCGGCAGCGGCGTGCAGTCCTGACCATGAAATCCGCCTTTTGCGCGGTCTTGTTTGCAGGCGCGACAATCTGTTCGGAAGCGGCCTACGCGCAGACCGCCTTCGAGCCGCATACGGTTGCCTATTCGCTTTGCGTCACCAGCGAGACGAAGAGGCTTGCACTCGCGACGCCGCAGATCGCGAAGGATGCGATAGTCGAAAAGGCCTTTGCGGCATGCGGCGATGAAGAAGCCGACGCGCGGCGGATGCTTGCCGAGAAAGGCGTGAGCGCCGCTGCGATCGAGGAGCGGCTTTCGCAGACGAAGAAATTCATCCGTCTCACCGCGCCGGACGACATCGATCGCCAGCGCGTCAACCGCATTCCGCGCTGAATATACGCGGCGCTACATCAGCGCCGCATTGATCCAGAGATGGGTTGCGATGCTCGCGACATAGCCGAGCGCGATCGCCCAGCTCCAGCGAAGATGGTTCATGAAAGTATAGTGGTTGCGAACGAGCCCCATCAGCGCAACGCCGGCTGCGGTACCGATCGAAACCATGCTGCCGCCGACGCCGGTCGATAGCGTCACCAGCATCCACTGGCCGCTCGACATTTCCGGGTTCATCGTCAGCACCGCGAACATCAGCGGGATGTTGTCGAAGGCAGCGCCCAGAACGCCGATTGCGATATTCGCGGTGGTCGGGCCGAGATCGACATAGAGCCAATTCGACAAAAGCGCGAGATAGCCCGCGACGTTCAGGCCAGAAATCGCAAAGATGATGCCGAAGAAGAACAGGAGCGTGTCCCATTCCATGCGGCCGATTTCCTTGAAGGAATCGAAATAGAGATCCTGATTTTCGCTGCGGCGGACCGAACGCTGCAGGCGATAGCTGTAAAGCTGCAGGTAGCCGAGACCGAGCATCATGCCGAGCGCCGGCGGCAGGCTGAAGAATGTCTTGAACGAGATCGCGGTGACGATCGTGGCGAGGAACAGCGCGATCACGACCAGCGCGCCCGGCTTCATTTTGCGCCCTTCGCCCCATGGCTCAGGCTTTCCATCCGGGACGGCAAAATGCATGCAGAACGCCGGCACGAGGAAGTTCACGAGTGCCGGAACGAACAGATAGAAGAACTCGAAGAAGGTGAGCTTGCCCTTCTGCCACACCATCAGCGAAGTGATGTCTCCGAACGGCGAGAACACACCGCCTGCGTTTGCTGCGACCACAAGGATGACGCAGCCAAGCACGATGAAGCGGTAATTGCCGACGCCGACCGCGACCACGACGGCGCCCATCACCAAAGCGGTCGTGAGGTTGTCGATGATGGGGCAGAAGAAAAATGCAAATCCGCCGATCAGCCAGAACAGCTGCTTGTAGGACAGGTTCAGATTGGTGAGTTTGCTCCGCAGCGCATCGAATACGCGGCGTTCCTGCATCGTATTCACGTACGTGATTGCCACGATTAGAAACAGCATCAACTCGCCGTATTCGAGGATGGTGTGTTTGGCGGCAGCCTCGAGCGCGGCCGATTGGCCGTTCAGCCAATACACAATGCCGAGCAGGCCCCAGATCAGGCCGGCCGCCATCACCACGGGCTTTGACTTGCGGAGCTGGATCGACTCCTCGACCGCTACGAAGGCGTAAGCCAGGAAGAAGATCGCAAGTGCGAGATAACCGACCGGGTGCTGCGTCAGATCCAGGGTGGGGGCCGGCGTTGCGGCAAGGACGGGCGAGGTCAGCGTCGCGCCGAAGACGAGTGTCAGGGCTGCTAAAAGCCAAATTTTCAGCCAAAGCCGTCCGGACAGGTCCCGCATCTCACCCCCAATTTTTCTTTGTCGAAACATATTCGACGAAAGAAGCATGCGGCTGCAAGCATGTTCGGCGGTGTCAGGCGTTTTCGGCGCTCGTGTCGCAGCGCGGAAAATATTCGGTGATCTTGCGCCGCGACTTTGTAAGGTTCTCTGCAACGCAGGCGAGAGGTTCGAATTTACCTTTGGAGCAGGGCGGCGCGGAAGTTACGTAAAATTCACATCACCTGCATCCGGCGGCTAGCGCTTGAACTTCATGCGCGCGCCGTTCTTCTTCGCACGGCGCGCGTAGATGTTCAGTCCTTCGATGAAGGCCGAGAACAGCATCGCGGAGTAAACATAGGCCTTCGGCACCTTCACGCCGAAGCCTTCGGCGATCAGGAGCATCCCGATCATCAGGAGGAAGCCGAGCGCGAGCATCACCACGCTCGGATTGGCATTGATGAAATTCGCGAGCGGGTTTGCGGCGAGCAGCATGACTGCGACGGTGACGACGACGGCGATGACCATGATCGCGATCTGGTCGGTCATGCCAACGGCTGTGATGATGCTGTCGACGGAAAAGACCAGATCGAGAATGAGAATCTGGCCGATGGTCGCCGCGTAGCTCATGGTCTCGCGGCCGCTGAAAACGTCTTCGCCTGCGTCCGGATGTACGTTGTGGTGAACTTCCTTGGTCGCCTTCCAGACCAGAAACAGGCCGCCGCCGATAAGGATCATGTCGCGCCACGAGAAGCCCTGACCAAAGAGCGTTACCACCGGCTCCGTCAGCTGGACGATGATGAAGACCGTGCTGAGCAGTGCCAGACGCAACACGAGTGCCGCGCTGATGCCGATGAACCGCGCGCGGGCGCGCTGTTCTTCCGGGAGCTTGTTGGTGAGGATGGATATGAAGATGAGGTTGTCGATGCCAAGCACGATCTCCATGGCGATCAGCGTGGCTAGTGCCGCCAGATGCGCAGGATCGGAGAAGATGGTGACAAGATCGAACATCGCTAAATCCTCGTAAGGCCGAAAGCGGGGAGCACCGGCCTGGACCGGCAGTCCGTTCCGCTCGGGCAGTATTCTTCAATATCCGGCTGAAGGGGAAGCAGGTACAGACGGGCGTTCAATAATTTTTTCCTCGCGCAATATTTTTTCCTCGCGCCAGGAAGCCCGATCGCTTCGCTGAACGCGGTCACCCGGGGCCGCGTTCCCGCATGCGTCATGAAGTCTGCCTCAATAGGAAACCGCCCCGAGCCGATAAGTGGGAACGAATCGCGCCGCCATGCGTTGTCGTAACGTGAGAATATGCTCACTCCTGCGCAGTTTCGTGGTCGAGGAACGATTTGAAGTCTCGGCGATTTCCCCGGCATAACGCAGAAAGGGAAAAGAGCCATGCTCAAGACAACGCTTTATAGCGCCGTTGCAGGCGGTCTTCTTGTCGCCGCTGCAGCATCGACTTCGCCGCTTGCCGCGGCACCGGCAACGGTCGTGGCGCCGCAGGTTGAAAAGAACGTGACCGATGTGCAGCACCGCCACTGGCGGCGTCATCATCGTCACCACCGCCACTATTATTATAATCGCCCGTACTATGACGGCTATTATTATGGCCCGAGCTACTACTACCGGCCGGGACCGGGCATCTATTTCCGTGCCTGGTAATCATCGTGCCGCACGACAGAAAGCCCGCGCAATACGCGCGGGCTTTTTCTATGCATGATTGAATTTCAGCAGACGTCGACCCAGCTCGACTTTGTCAGGTCCGCCATGCGCGCCGTTGTGATGAGAACAGCCGCATTGCCGGCTCCCGCCGCGGGTACGACGATTTCAAACCGCTGCAACGACACGTCGCAATATACCGGCAAGTCGGTCGCGAGGCCGAAAGGGCAGACCCCGCCGACCGGGTGGCCGGTGAGCAAAAGGACTTCGTCAGCGCCCAACATCCGAGGGCGCACGCCGAATGCGGCTTTGAATTTCTTGTTGTCGAGCCGCGAGGCGCCGCTTGTCACGATCAGCAGAACTTTGTCGCCTGCGCGAACGCAGATTGTTTTTGCGATTTGCGCGGGCTCTACATTGTGCGTGCTTGCCGCCTCGGCGACCGTTGCTGAACTCGTGTCGGTCACCAGCACTTCGATGTCGGGCGCATGTTCTGCAAACCACGCGCGAACGGATTCCAGGCTCATCTCTCGGTCACTTGCTGTTGATGTTTCGTCCGGCGTAACCGCTAGCAGAGCCCATCGCGATGCAAAAGCCGGTAGCGCTTCGGCGGCCGACCGATGCAGAATGTCCTGGCCAATAGCTTGAAAGGGAACCGATGTCGCGGTGGCGCTGGATACTTCGGCAGGTAACGAAACGCTTGTGGCTGCGCGCGAGCCTGATCGGCTCGCTCGGCGTTGCGGCTGCGATCATCGCGGCCGTGGCCGAGCGCTATATTCCATGGGAGTTGCCGGGCACGATCGGTGCCGCCGCGGTCGACAGCATCCTCGCGATCATCGCGTCGAGCATGCTTGCGGTCACGACCTTCTCCCTGAACGTGATGACTGCCGCGTTTTCCGCTGCGACCAACAACGTTACGCCGCGCGCAACCCGGCTGCTGATGGAAGACCGGGTGACGCAGAATGTTCTTTCCACATTCATCGGGTCGTTCCTGTTCAGCATCGTCGGCATCATCGTGCTCAAGACGGGCGCCTATGGCGACCGCGGCCGTGTCGTTCTCTTCATCGTCGCGATCGGCGTCATCGCGCTGATCGTGTTCTCGCTGTTGCGCTGGATCGATCACCTGATGCAGCTCGGCCGCGTCGGAGAAACCACCGACCGCGTCGAGCGAGCTACCGAAGAAGCGATCCGGCTGCGCATGAAAGAGCCCTATCTCGGCGGCGTGCCTTTGCGGGAAGCGGGAGGCAAGGCAGGGATGGCGGTGTCTGCACAGCGCGTCGGCTATGTGCAGTTCGTCGATATGCCGGCGCTCTCGCGTTGCGCTGAAGCGCTCGAATGCGACATTGATCTTGGCGTCATACCGGGAACTTTCGTCTATCCGGATACCGTGCTCTCGCGTTTGGGTCACGAAGTGGCAATGGAGTCCGGGCAGCAGGAGCGCGTGGAAGCGGCGATGCGCAGCGCATTCTCCATCGGAGATAGCCGCAGTTTCGATCAGGATCCGCGCTTCGGTCTCGCGGTCATGTGCGAGATCGGCTCGCGCGCGCTGTCGGCTGCGATCAACGATTCCGGTACGGCGATCGATGTCATCGGCCGCTTGACCCGTCTCATGAGTATGTTCGCGCCCGGTCCCGACCGGAAGGCGGACGACGAGTTTCTATATCCGCGTGTTCATGTGCCGGTGCTGAAATCCGCCGACCTCTTCGAAGATGCCTTCATGCCGCTCGGCCGGGACGGCGCCGGGCTGATCGAAGTGCAACTGCGACTGCAAAAGGCGCTGTTCGCTCTAAGCCGCATGGGGGACGAGGATTTTCGTAAGGCGGCATTGTTCCAGTCGGAACTCGCGCTCAAGCGGGCTCAAGACGCCTTTACGCTGGATGCCGATCTCGAACGCCTGCGTGAGGCGATGCACCGTGCACGAGGCTTCGCGGATTAAACGCCGCACCAAGGCATGCGCCTGCCGGACCAGCGTCTTGCCAGTCCTTCGGAGACGAGACGCTCGCCCAGCGAAGCGCCGTTGCGCATCACGATCCGGAGTTTCCTGCCATAACGGTCGGTGTCGCGGCTCTGAAAGCTGCGGAGTTCGAACGGACCCTCATTGAGCAGTTCGCGCAGGCGCGTGGTGGCGCGCGCACCGCGTTTCGCCTCCAAGTCGCATTGCGCGCCGCGGGTTTCGGGGGCGTCGATGTCGGCGATACGGACTTTGTCGCCGTGATAGTAGAAAGTATCTCCGTCGATCACGCAGTTATCGCGGATGAGGTAGCCGCAAGCAGCAAATTGCGGCCCATGAACTGCTGGAACGACACGAGACGGAGCGCCGCTTGAGAAGACGAAATAGCCGGCAATTGCGATGCCGCAGGCCACTGCGAGCGGCAGGAGCGCATTCATGCGCGAACGCCGCGCGGGCATGCGCACGCCCGGATATAGTCTGCGCTTAAAGGGCGTCACGATTCCCATACGCGTAGCGTTAGCGGGAAATCGCTTTCGCTGCGTTAATGCGGATTAAGAAATGCGACGTATCCGCTTAAATAATACCGCCCAGATGGAGCGCGATTGCGGCGGCTACACAAGCCGCAATTACCGGGATCATGCCGACCCGGAAGACGAAGATCGCAACGACGGCACCGGCCGACAGGCCGGCCGCCCACAGGTTAATGCTCGCAAGGACCGGGACGTCAAAGTGCAGCGGCCCGAATGTCATGCTCCGGCTTTGCGAGAAGATGACATGTACGGCGAACCAGACTGCAAGGTTCAGGATGACGCCGACGATGGCGGCGGTGATGGCGACCAAGGCAGCCGAGAGGGCTCTGTTGTTGCGCAGGGTTTCGATGTAGGGCGCGCCTGCGAAGATCCAGAGGAACGAGGGGGCGAACGTCACCCAGGTCGCGAGCAGACCGCCGAGGGTTGCGGCCAGAAGCGGAGGCATGCCGCCGGCGTCGCGGAACGCAGCCAGGAAGCCCACGAACTGCAGAACCATGATGAGAGGTCCGGGTGTGGTTTCGGCAAGGCCGAGCCCGTCTAGCATTTCGCCGGCGGTAAGCCATCGGAAGTTCTCGACCGCCTGCTGTGCGACGTAGGCAAGCGCCGCATAGGCGCCGCCGAAGGTCACCATGGCCATCTTCGAGAAGAAAACCGCGATGCGCGAGAATGTGTTTGCCTCGCCGAGCATTGCGACGAGCAGCGCGACCGGGATCAGCCAGATCGCGAGCCAGATCGCCGATACTTTCACCAGCCGCTGTACATTCGGCCGGGTATGTTCCGGTTGATCGCGGTCGATCAGGCTATCCGGAATCGTGGCGGAATTGGCATTCTGATGGGAGGGTGGTGCTTCGAAACCATGCCAGCCCAGCTTGCTTAACGCATAGCCGATAATTCCTGCCGCCAGTACGACCAGTGGAAACGGCACATTCAGAAAATAGATCGCGACAAAGGCAAACGCTGCGAGCGCAATCAATGGCGCGCTGTTCAGGATACGCCGGCCGATCCGCTGTACCGCTTCAAGCACGACCGCAAGGATTGCTGCCTTCATCCCAAAGAAGAGCGCGGCGACAATACCAAGCTGCCCGGCAATGACATAAATCCAGCTCAGCGCCATAATCGCGACGATGCCGGGCAGGATGAAAAACATCCCCGCAACGACGCCGCCGCGAATCTTGTGCAAGAGCCAGCCGATGTATGCGGCAAGCTGCGTGGCTTCGGGGCCGGGCAGCAACATGCAGTAATTGAGCGCATGCAGGAATCGCCGGTCCGAGATCCAGCGCTTCTCTTCGACCAGTATCCGATGCATGAGCGCGATCTGTGCCGCGGGACCCCCGAAAGACAGCAGCCCGATGCGAAGCCACACGCGAACAGCTTCGGCAAAGGTCGGATAGGCTGGCGCTTCAGATGACTTCATGTCAGGTTTCCGGGGCGATACTTCGGCATGCGGTTGCTTGATCGCGTGATGCGTCGCTGGCATCCATTTCCAAGCCAACTCTATTCCCAACAAACCAACGAAGCGATTCCATGAAGCGACGTCTCTTCCTTCTCGCATTCTCGATGTGCCTGGCCGGCGCGATGCCGGCCGGCGCCAGCGAATATCGCTGGATCGGCCAGATCACCGAAGACGGCGCCGCGCTGCGCTATGCCATTCCGGAAAGCGATGGCATCCGAATCGATTTTCATTGTGATCGCAAGACACGCGCGATTGTCGTGAATTACGAGCACGAGCCGAAGTCCGCCAAAGACGGCGGGAAGTTCGACATTCGCCTCTCCGTGCGCGGAAGGGCCAGCGGCGCGAGCGTAACGATCGCCGCGACCGGCCGGCGGCTCGAACTTGACGACCTGTTCGTCCTGGAAGGACAGATCCGGATGACCCCGGCGCTTCGCGGGCTCCTCTCGGAGGGCGGCACACTTCTGGTCCATGTCGATGGCAAGGCCGAGGAAATCCCGCTAAAGGGAATCACGGCGGCGGCGAAGCAATTGCTGGCCACCTGCCCCTCCTAAAGGCCGTGCCATCCAAGCCGGTTTCCTACGTGATCGCTTGCGATTACGGGGAAAAACCAGCACTCTGGACCGGGTTTGCGGGGTCAACCGGCGTGCGTTCCGCTCGTGGAGCGCCGCGGACAGAATTCGAGGGAAAGTCGCGTGGCGAAAGAGACAAAGAGGTCCGGCTCGTCCGGCGGGAAGCAGAAGCCTGCAGTCATCATCGTTGGGGCCGACAAAGGCGGCGTCGGCAAGACCACCGTCGCGCGCACCATGCTCGATTATTTCGCAGCCAAAAATGTGCTGACGCGCGCCTTCGATACCGAGAGCCCTCGCGGCACGCTCAAGCGCTTTCATCCGCGCGTCACCGAGGTCGTGGACCTGACGCAGGTCGCCGATCAGATGAAGGTGCTCGATACGCTCCACACTAGCGAGGTGAAAGTTTCGATCATCGACGTGCGGGCGGGGCTCTTGTCGCGGACGCTGAAAGACATGACCGACGTCGGCTTCTTCGATGCGGTCGAAAACCGCGAATTCAAGTTCGCGCTTTTCCATGTGCTCGGGCCTTCGGTCGCTTCCTTGAGCGAGATCGAGGACGTCATGCCCTTCACCGAGAACGGTGAATATTTTGTCGTGAAGAATCACATCAACGAAACGAACTTCTTCGAATGGGATCAGGACACATACGACCGCTATTTCAAGCGCTCGCGCCGTGCCACCCATGAGATCAGCGTGCCGAAGCTCAACGAGATGGCCTATGAGCAGGTCGAAATCGCCGGCGTTCCGTTCGTTTCGTTTGCGCAGAACAAGAACGACAAGAACCAGAAGGCCGACTACTCGCTCGTGCTGCGCGGCTATGTGCGCACCTGGGAGAAGGCGATCCACGAACAGTTCGACAATGCCGGACTGATGGATTGGGCCACGGAAGGCGCGCAGGCTTCGTAACCCGGTTCTTCGCGCGGGCGTTCCCCGCGCGGACAGGTAAAGACGATGTCCGGAAAGAGCCTTGCAATCCTCGTCGTGTCTCCGCACGAGCGATCCGGTACGACGCTGATTGCACGGCTGTTCGCCGATTTCTTTCGCATCGCGGGGCAGGCGCCGCTGCTCTTCGACACCGACGCGCAGCGGCCGAAATTCTCGAAGTATTTTCCGGACGCGACACTCGTCGATCTCGGCACTACCAAGGGGCGGATGAGCCTCTTCGATACGCTTCCCGTCCGCACGCTCCAGCCGAAGGTCGTGGACGTCACCCATCGCGCCTATTCGGATTTCTTCACGCTGGTGCGCGACATCGATCTCATCGCCGAGGCGCGTTCGAACAACGTCGAGCCGGTGATCGTCTATGTCCCGCATTACGTCGCGGATGATTTCGAGCGTGGCTTTCGTCTTCGCGCCTATTTCGATTGCGAGTTCATGCTTGCGGAGAATGCGTATCTCGGGCCTGCTCCGGAGGAGCTTCATCGCGTGAACGCCTATTGGGCGCTCAAGGCCCATCCGGTCCGGCTGCAATTACCCGCGCTTGATCCCATGGCGATCAGCTTGCTCGAAGATGAGCGCGTTTCAATCTCGGAATTTTTGCTGACTTCGGTGCCCGGTTATCAGCCGCCTCCCGGCGAGAGGCCGCCGCTTCCGCTTGCCTATCTCTCTTTCGACGCGCGCTCGAAGATCAGGAACTGGCTGAAGCCCACACTGCGCGAGGTGCAGCGTGCGGTGCATCTCGTGCAGACGCGGCAGGAGACTCCGGTTTCCGAGCCGCAGCCCTTCTGAATCAGCTGACCGCCTTGCGCGCGATCTCGAGCGTTTCAGGCGTATCGATGTCGAAGAACGCGCTGTCGTCATCGACCTCGATCTCGGCCACGCCTTCGGCATAGCTGCTCGCGAGTTTTCGCGCACCCATGTCGCCCTCTAACTTCATGATCTCGGGGAAGAAGCGCCGCGACCACAATACCGGATTGCCGCGATGGCCGTTTCGCGACGGCACCACGATCAGGGCGCCGCGCGCCGGCTCGTAGCCGGCAATGAGTTTGTCGATCAACGCGGCCGATACCCCCGGCATGTCGCCGAGGCAGATGACAGCGCCGGTCACGCTCTCGCCGAGCGCGCCGATGCCTGCCTTGAGCGACGTGGAAAGGCCTTCGGCATAGGCGGGGTTTTGCACGAAGCGGACGTCGAGGCCCTGGAGCGCATTGCGCACGGCGATCTCGTCATGGCCGGTCACGATCAAAACAGGCGAGGCTTTGGAGGCAAGCGCCGCCTCGGCGGCGCGGCGCACCAGCGGCGTGCCGCCGAATTCGGCGAGGAGTTTGTTCGGCCCGCGCATGCGGCTCGACCGGCCGGCTGCCAGCACGATCGCCGCGATATTCTTCTTTTCCTCCACGGCGTCTTCGCGCGGCTGCGGCCGTGTCACGATTTCCATCAGGAGACCGCCTACGCCCATGCTGGCAATTTCTTCGCGCTTGACCGGCAGTCCGGCGAGAAGCCGCGAAAGCACCCAGTCGAAGCCGTTTTCCTTCGGGCTCCGCGCGCAGCCCGGCGCGCCGAGCACGGGCGTGTCGCCGACGTTGCCGATCAGCATGAGATTGCCGGGGTCAACCGGCATGCCGAAATGCGAGACCTTTCCGCCGCTCTGTTCGATCGCGGCGGGAATCGCGTCGCGGCGATCGGCGATGGCGGATGCGCCGAAGATCAGCACAAGCTCAGCACCTTCGCTCAATGCTTTGCTGATCGCCTGCGAAAGTTTTTCGCTGTCGTGTTCAATGCGCTGGTCGGAGACGATCGCGGCCCCTGCTGGGGCGAGACGCTCCTGGGTTACGCGAAGCGTCTTCTCGATTACCTTCTTGGCAAGGCCGGGAAGCCGCGTCGAAATCACCGCGACCTTCTTGATCCGGTAAGGCGCGACACGCACCAGTCCTGCAGCGGCTTTCGCAGCTTCGACGGTGGCCCGATGCGACGCGGTGCTGACGGCAAAGGGAATGATCTTTGCGGTCGCGATCATCTGGCCTTCGGCAACCATGCCGAAAGCCGGTAGCGTCGCGAAGGTGATGGATTCGTCGATCCCGTTCAGCCGGTCTATCGCCTCTTTGTCGACGACGAGCACGCCTGCCTTTTCGGCGAAAAGATTGGCGCGGCCCGTGAAAGCCTCGTCGACGCGCACATGGTCGCCTTTCGCGGCGTCTGCGAGCGCCTTCGCCGCGATATCCTCGGCGACATCGCCGGGCTCGAGCTTGGCAACCACGATCTCGTCGATCCCCGCGGCCCGCAAGGCAAGCACTTCGGCATTGCCGATCGTCGTTCCCTTTTTCAGAACGAGCTTGTCTTTTCTGATCGAATGGACGGCGACGCCGCCCAGCGCTTCGTCAAGCGGAAGCGAGCCGAATTTCATTGTGGAGCAGCTTTCTCGAGCCGGAGCGTTCCGACGATCTCGGCCAGAATGGATATCGCAATTTCGGCGGGCGAGACAGCGCCGATGTCTAGGCCGATCGGCGCATGAATGCGCGCGAGTTGCGTCTCGCTCATGCCTTGCGCCTTCAGGCGCTCAAGCCGCGCGGCGTTGGTTTTCCGCGAGCCTAATGCGCCGATGTAAAAACAATCCGTCGCGAGCGCATGCAGGAGCGCCGGATCGTCGATCTTCGGGTCATGGGTCAAGGCGACAAAGGCGGTATGTGTGTCCACGCCGATGCCGGGCAGCACCTTGTCCGGCCATTCGGCGAAAAGTTTTATGCCGGCAAAACGCTCTTCGGTGGCAAATGCGGTGCGCGGGTCGATGATCGTGACATCGAAGCCGAGCCTCTCGGCCATCGGCGCGAGCGCCTGGCTGATGTGTACCGCGCCGGTTACGACGAGACGCGGCGGAGGAGCGAAGACGGTAAGGAAGACTTTGCCTTCCGCGGTTTCTTCAGTGCCGCTTTTTCCCCAGCGCAGGCGCTTTGCGATTTCTTCCCGCAGCGGGTCGTTTGCGACGCCGCCCGCTCTCACGAGACGCTGTTCGCCGCTTGCGAGCACAGTGACGACGACCGCGGCGCGGCGAGCGGCGCGTTCTTCGTTTAGCGCGTGCAGCAATTCAAGTTTCATCTTCAGGTCTTGTCCATGCCGAGCTTGACACCAAGCCCGATCAAGAGGCCGCCGCCCAGCCAGCGGGATATTTTTTCGGCAGTACCCGATCTGCGCAGGCGGCTTACAACGGCCGACGCGGTGAAGACCGTTACCAGATCGGCGGACGAGAAGGCAAAGTTCACGATCACGCCGAGAATGAGAAACTGCAGCCAGACGGGAAACGACGCTGCGGGATCGACGAATTGCGGGAGAAACGCGATGAAGAACAACGCCACCTTCGGGTTCAAGAGTTCGACGACGATGCTCTCGGCAAAAGCGCGGCGGGTGGATTTCGGTTTAACCGCGGGAGCGGTGTCGCCGCTGCCGCGGATCATCGCGATCCCGAGCCATACGAGATAGGCGGCGCCAGCAAATTTCAGCGCGGCATAGGCTTCGGGCACGTAGCGAAACACCGCCGAGAGACCAAGGGTCGCGCCGAGCACATGCGCGTAGCAGCCAATATGAATGCCGAGGACGGCCATGAGTCCTGCGCGCCTGCCGCGCGCCAGCGTCTGCGCGGCGGTGTAGAGTAGTGCAGGGCCGGGAAAATAGGCGAACAACGCGGTCGCGATCGCAAAGGCCAGAAGAACTTCCGTCGAAGCCATTTCAGTTGACCGGTTCTACATAGACCGAAATCTTCCCGCCGCAGGAAAGGCCGACTTCCCATGCGGTCTGGTCGGCCACGCCGAACGAGATCAGCTTCGGCTTGCCGCTTTCGATCACATCGAGCGCTTCGGCGACGACTGCGCCTTCGACACAGCCGCCGGAGACGGAGCCGAGAAAATTTCCTTCTCCGTCGATCACGAGATTGGAGCCGACCGGCCGCGGTGCGGAGCCCCAGGTTTCGGTGACGGTCGCAAGCGCTACCTTGCGGCCTTCCTTGCGCCAGGCTGCGGCGGTGCCGAGCAGGTCTTCCTGTTGCATGATCGTTTCCTCGAACTGCTTTTCTGCGGGCGATTGTAGTCCCGGCAGCGGCCCGTAAGAAGTGGCGCTATGCAGAGCAGCTATCTGGGAGGCGCTTTGCCGCGCGGCGGATTTTTCAGCTTTGCGGGCGGGGGCTCCGGTGCCTGATCGAGCTGGAAACAGGCGTAATAGCGCGGCCCCTTGCCCTGCGGCCCGGTCGCGCAATGGTGCGCGCGCATGAGGTCCGCATCCAGCCGGTAGGTCATATAGGGCGCGATCAGGAAGCGTTCGGAGCCATCGAAGCTGCCGCCGAAACGGTCGATGGTACCCTGCAAATGCGGGGCGACCTGCAGTATGGCTTTGAGGAGATCGTCGCCCTCGATGAAATTATCGGGAAGCTGATCGAAGGGTCCGTCGAAGTAATTGTTTCCAAGCACGTTGTCTTCGAACGCGCCGATCAGGATGCGGCGCTCGCGCTTGAGGTCGCGATAGAAGGCAAAGCCGGTCCTCGTCCCGATCTCGATGCGATCGGTCGCCTTGATGCGGGTCAGGCGATCCGAAAGAGGGATGGTTTCATCGAGGATGTAGTGAAACAGTCCGAGCTTCGCATTGAAGACGAGAAAGAAGCGCATGCCGGATTCGTCGAACACCGGTCCGATGAAGCGCTCGTCTGGATCGAGCATATGCTCGGGTGGCCGCGCGTTTGACAGATCGTTCAGCTCGAACAGCACGCTGCGGTCACCCGCCGTCACGCGATAGAGAAAGCGCTCGACCTTTTCGACCTTCACGCCATCGGCGATATCCATCACCGCATAATTGACCGGCGGCTCCGGCAACCAGGCGACATTATCGACGAAGTAGGCGAAGTGCAGTTTGCCCTTGTCGCGGTCGCTCGCATCAAGCCGGATATTGCCGGCATAGCGGATGCCGCCGGAGTAAAAGCCGAAGTAATAATAATTTTCGGTCGGATAGACCTTCACGCGATCGGGCAGCGCGCGCAGCACGAATTGCAGCATCTCCTTCTTGTCGGCGACGGGAGCTTGCGCGTTGCGGTTGAGCCCTTCGATATAGTTCTGGTTGGTTTCGATCTGCGGCTTGTCCTGCGCGAGGCTTGCGGAACTCGCGAGCAGCGCAGACGCAAACATGATGACGTTGCCAACTTTCATCCGGAACTCTCGTGGTATTGCAGACAGCGGCCGGATCAAACGCAATCGCGCATCAATGTGCAAGCCGGCGCTAGATGCCGTGAGCGGCAAAAGCTGCGCGGTGATGCGCGGCGGATTCGTCCGAGAAGCAGCAGAAGGTGACGTTGCTTTCTTGTGCTTCGGCATTGATCTCTGCGAGGCACGCCGCAACCGCGATTCTTGCAGCTTCCGCCGCGGGAAAGCGATAGACTCCGGTGGAAATCGCCGGAAAGGCGATGGAGCGCAGCGCGTGCTCCTGCGCGAGCCGCAAAGACTTGCGATAGCAGGATGCGAGCAGTTTCGCCTCGTTCTCGCCGCCGCCTTGCCAGACCGGGCCCACCGTGTGGATGACGTAACGCGCAGGCAGGCGATAGCCTTTCGTGATTCTGGCGTCGCCGGTGGCGCAGCCGCCAAGCGTGCGGCACTCGCGCAAAAGCTCCGGTCCTGCGGCGCGATGGATCGCGCCATCGACGCCGCCGCCGCCCAGCAGCGTGTTGTTCGCGGCATTCACGATGGCATCTACGTGCAGTTTCGTGATGTCGCCGGTGACGATTTCAAAGCGTGCGGTCATAGATAAAGAATAGCGCTTCCTTGTGCGAGAGGCGACGTCAGCCGCCTTCCTTGCGCAGATCGAGGGTCGAGCGCCGTCCGATGGAGCGGTAATTCTTTTTCAGGAAGGCATCGGTCGCGTTGCGACCGATGTCGCGCAAATGCTGGAAGAACGACCAGTCGACATTGAACTTCGAACTCGAAGTCAGTTCGAGCAGACCTTCGCCCGCCTCGATGCGGTGCAGCCGTACTTCCGGCGACGTTTTGCCGGTGAAGCGGCGGAGCAGTTTAGAGCCAAGCATCCGGTTCACATAACCTATCGCGCGGAATTCGGATGCGAGCGAAGCGTTGAAGGTGATCTCGTTGATGCGGTTCAGAATGTCGCGCGCGCTTTGCGGTGTTTCCGCCCGTTCCACCGGGTTCGTCTGCACCAGCAACACGTCGCCGCCTTCGCCACTCCGGAAGAAGGGAAACAGCGGAGGATTGCCGACATAGCCGCCGTCCCAGTAGGGCGTGCCGTCGATCTCGACGGCCTTGAAAAGAAACGGCAGGCAGGCCGACGCCATGACGACATCGGCGGTGATCTCCTTGCCCTGAAACACGCGCACCTTGCCGGTGTGCACGTTGGTGGCGGAAAGGTAGATGTTCAGATCGCGGCACTTGCGCAGCGCCTCGAAATCCACCTCGCGCTCCAGCACGTCGCGCAGCGGATTGAGGTTGAAGGGATTGAAGTCGTAGGGCGAGACAAAGCGGCTTGCGACGTCCATGGCGAGAAAAAACGGGTTCTGGTCGAGCGACCAGTTGCCGAGCCAGCGGTCCGTTAAGCCGCGCTGCATCGGGCTCAGCCGCCCGTCGCGCGAGATGGCGCGCCAGAAACTCTCGAGTGCGGCTTTCGCGCCCTCGGCCCCGCCTTTCTGAAAGCCGCTCGCGAGCACCACCGCGTTCATGGCCCCGGCGGAAGTTCCCGAAATCGAATCGATCGTCAGCCGCTGTTCGTCGAGCAGCCGGTCCAGCACGCCCCAGGTGAACGCGCCATGCGCGCCGCCGCCCTGCAAAGCGAGGTTCACGGTTTTGGATGTGCGCATGGCGAAAGCCCGGTCTTTTGTGCCAATTGGACAGCTTCCGGGGTCCGTCGCCGGAAAGCCCGAACCCAACTATATTGTGCGCCGCAGCATAAGGTGCAAGGACTGGTTTTCGGCCCCTTTCGCCTGATATTCTGTATCCATGCACAAAGCCTTTCCCGATCCCGGCCATGACCACGACCAATGTGTCGAGGACGCGCTTTCGCGTGCGGAAAAAACCTGCGGCGGCAGAGGGCTGCGGCTCACGCCCTTGCGGCGGCGGGTGCTCGAAATTCTCGCGCAGAGCCATGCGCCGGTCGGCGCTTACGAGATCGTCGAAAAGCTTGCGGCCACCGGCGAACCCGTTCCGGCGATGTCGGTCTATCGCGCACTCGATTTTCTGACCGAAGAGAATCTCGCGCATCGCATTGAAAGCCGGAACGCGTTTCTTGCCTGCAGCGCGGGTCACGAGCGCGCGGAGCCTGTGATGTTCCTGCTCTGCGAGAAATGCAGCGCGGTCGCCGAGATGCAGGCATCGTCATTCAGCCGGGATGTTGCCAAGGCGACCAAGGCGGCGGGTTTCGAGGCGCATTCCTCGATCATTGAAGTCAGCGGCATCTGCGAGCCGTGCCGGAAGAAATCCAGACGATGAACAGTTTCGAGAACGACAGAAAAGTTTTCGGCGCGGCAGCGCGGCGCGTTTCCGTGCCGGTGGATGTTGGCGGCGTTGCCGTGGGCGGCGGTCATCCGATCGTCGTGCAGTCGATGACTAACACCGATACCGCCGACATCGAAAAGACCACCAAACAAGTGGCTGATCTGTTTCGCGCGGGTTCGGAGATCGTGCGGATCACGGTCGACCGCGATGAAGCCGCGGCCGCAGTGCCCCATATTCGCGACCGGCTTGCGAGAATGAACCTGAACGTGCCGCTGGTCGGCGACTTTCACTATATCGGCCACAAGCTCCTCGCCGATCATCCGGCCTGCGCGGAAGCGCTCGCGAAATATCGGATCAATCCCGGCAATGTCGGCTTCCGCGAAAAGCGCGACAAGCAGTTCTCCTCGATCATCGAAATCGCGATGCAGTACGGCAAGCCCGTTCGCATCGGTGCGAATTGGGGTTCGCTCGATCAGGAACTGCTCACGCACCTGATGGATCAGAACGCGCAATCGGCAAAGCCGATGGAGGCGCGCGCTGTCACGCGCGAAGCGCTGGTGCAGTCGGCGCTAATTTCCGCAGGCCGCGCTGAAGAACTCGGCATGGCGCGCGGCAAAATCATTCTTTCCGCGAAAGTTTCCGCCGTGCAGGATCTGATCGCGGTCTATCAGGATCTTGCGCGCCGTTCCGACTATGCGCTGCATCTCGGGCTTACCGAAGCCGGCATGGGTTCGAAGGGCATCGTGGCTTCGGCCGCGTCGCTTTCGATCCTGCTGCAGCAGGGTATCGGCGACACGATCCGCATTTCGCTGACGCCTGAGCCGAATGGCGACCGCACGCTGGAAGTGCAGGTTGCGCAGGAACTGTTGCAGACGATGGGCTTCCGCACTTTCGTCCCGCTCGTCGCCGCTTGTCCGGGCTGTGGCCGCACCACGTCGACGGTGTTTCAGGAACTCGCCTTCGAGATCCAGTCCTACATCCGCGACTCGATGGCCGGCTGGAAGACGAAATATCCCGGGGTCGAAACGCTCAACGTCGCGGTCATGGGTTGCATCGTGAACGGTCCCGGCGAATCGAAACATGCCGATATCGGCATTTCGCTGCCCGGCACCGGCGAAGCGCCGTCTGCTCCCGTCTTCATCGACGGTAAGAAGGCGATGACGCTGCGCGGTTCGACGCTTGCCGCCGACTTCAAGGCGATTGTCGAGGATTATGTCGCGCGCCGCTTTGGCGGCGTCGCGCAGAAGCCCGCCGCGGAATAATCAGCCGCCGAGCAGCTTCGATGCGACGCTCACGGTGAGCGCAATGATCGCGGTGTTGAAGAGAAACGCGACCAGCCCTTGCACCATGGCCGTCCGTCGCAAGGCGCGCGAACGGATTTCGACGTCCGACGTCTGAAAGGTCGTACCAAGCACCATCGCGAAATAAAGAAAGTCCCAGTAGTCGGGCTCTTTCTCGTTCGGAAAGCCGAGCGCGGAAATGTTCTCCTTCGTGCGATAGACTTCGTGGGCGTAGTGAAGCGCAAAGGCGAAGTTCACGAAAAGCCATGAGCCGAAAATCGCGCCGAGCGCGATGGTCACGCGCAGAGCCTGATCGGCGGCCTTGGCCTGCAGCGCGTCGGCAAGTTCCAAGCCGAGTGCGGCGAAAGCCGTGATGGTTGCGGTCGTGACGAGGATCAACGTCGCGACGCGGCCCTCATCCTCCATGCTCGCGCGCTGCCGCAGATCGGCCATGGTTGCGGTAGCCATCATATTCAGCACCAGCACGAGGAAGAGCCAGACGCACGCATTCCACGCGAGCAGCAAGCGCGTCACGGGGAGGAAGCTATACGCGGCGAACCAGACCAGAATGCCGGCCGCAATCGCAATCAGAAGGCGCGCATGCGCTTTCATCTGCTTTTGCAACAGGCCTCCGGAACTTTTTGCCTTCGGTTTCGCCATCAGGACTTTCTGGCCGCGATGAACTCTGCGCAGGCGATCAGCCACGTCGCGCCCCTGCCGAAGGGCGACAACGCATGCTTTGCCTCATCGACAAGTCCGTCAAGCCGCTTGCGCGCATCCGCAACGCCGATGACCGAAACGAGCGTGCCTTTATTCTTTGCCGCGTCCTTGCCAACGGCCTTGCCGACGGCCGCCGCATCGCCTTCGACATCGAGGATGTCGTCGGCGAGCTGGAACGCGAAACCGATTGCGTTCGCGTAGCGCTTGATTGCAGCCCTGTCCGCTTCCGGCGCATTTCCGAGAATTGCTCCCGCCTCGCAGCAGGCCGCAAGCAGCGCGCCGGTTTTCATGCGTTGCAAGGTTTCTATCTCGCCGAGATCAAGCGCTGCCGGCTCGTTATAGACGGAGAATCTGCCTTCCGCTTCGAGATCGAGCATCTGTCCGCCTGCCATGCCGCCGATGCCGCTTGCGCGCGCGAGGCACTGTACGAGCGCGGCGCGCACGGCAGGGTCATGATGCGTCGCTTCGCGCGAGAGCACGTCGAAAGCAAGCGTCTGCAAGGCATCGCCTGCCAGGATCGCCGTCGCCTCGTCGAAGGCCTTATGCACGGTGGGCTTGCCGCGCCGCAGATCGTCATCATCCATCGCAGGCAGGTCGTCATGCACCAGCGAATAACAATGCAAGAGTTCAAAGGCCGCGCCCGCGGGCATGCTGGCTTCCGCAGGCACACCGAACAGTGCAGCCGATTCCACCACCAGAACCGGCCGCAGACGCTTGCCACCGCCGAGTGCGGCGTGACGCATGGCGGCGAGGAGACGCGCGGGCCGGGCGCGCTCGCCCTCTTGCGGCGAAGCGTCAAGGATTTGTTCGAGCACCTGTTCGCAATGCGACGCCCGTTCCGCCAGACGCTGCTCGAACGCGCTCATGAGATTTGCTGCATGGTTCGGCTCACTCGACATAGTCCCTGCGTTTGGTGCCGTACCCAACATCTCCCGTCAAACATAACGCATTCCATTTCCGGATATGAGAGCTCGCGCGGGAGCTTTCCTGCCCGGGCCGTATCTTTTTCCGAAAACGGCTTCGCTCGCCGCGGGATCATGCTTTAATGCCGTCAGCATGAGTGGGGAAAGCCGGGAAAATTCGAGGCCGAAGCGGCGTTCCTCCATCGTGCGGCGCGTGGTTTATGCCGTTCTGATCGTGCTGTTGCTGCCGTTCGTTCTGGTGCCGTTGTACGCGGTCGTGCCGCCGGTCTCGACCCTGATGCTGTGGCGCTGGGTCACGTTCCAGCGGGTTGAGCGCGTGTGGACGCCGCTTGCGGATATTTCGCCCGCACTCGTCGGCATGGTCATCGCAGGAGAAGACGGGCGCTTCTGCACGCATCGCGGCGTCGACTGGCATGAATTGCAGGGCGTGATCGAAGATTACGAAGAATATGGTGAAGCGCGCGGGGCCTCGACCGTTCCGATGCAGGTCGCGAAGAACTTGTTTCTCTGGCCCGGGCGTCACGTGGTTCGCAAGGCGCTCGAAATTCCGCTCGCTTATTACATGACCGCGATCTGGTCGAAGCGGCGCATGATCGAAGTCTATCTCAACATCGCGGAATGGGGGCCTGATGGCGAGTTTGGCGCCGAGGCCGCGGCGCGCCGCGCCTTCAACAAGAGCGCGAGCGAACTGACGGCGTCGGAGGCCGCCCTTCTGGCCGGTGCCCTGCCGAATCCGCTGGTGCGGGACCCGCGCCGCCCGGGTCCGCAACTGCGCAAAGCGGCAGGCGCGCGGCAGCGGATTGCACTCAACAACGGTCCTTCCTCCGTTTCGTGTGTTATTTCAAGACGTTAGAGAGTTCTTGCCCCCGCTTCAGCATGCCGGACAGCGGAATCGCGCAAAAACGTCTCCCGGCTAGCGGCAAGCGGATCAATCCTCTATAAGCCCGGGCTTCCAGACAGACATTCCGGCCCCGTCTCCTCGATCGTGGGCCGATTTCGGAGACGAAAATGGCCGTTCCCAAGCGAAAAACCTCGCCCTCGCGCCGCGGCATGCGCCGCTCAGCCGATGCGCTGAAAGCCCCGACCTATGTCGAGGACAAGGATTCCGGCGAACTGCGCCGTCCGCACCATCTGGACCTGAAGACCGGCATGTACAAAGGCCGTCAGGTTCTGAAGGCGAAGAGCGAGAACTAAGCCCGAAGCCGCACGCAGGGCCGCGCGCCGAAGAGAACCTGTCATGGTCGCCTTTCCGCTGCTGCTGATTGCGTTTGCCATCTACAACATGGTCGCCTTTCTGCTGCCGGGCATGTCCTGGACGGCGGCCATGTTCTCGCTGCGCGTGCCCTCCGGTGTCGAATGGCCGATATCGGCCAGCGATCTGCTGATCGCATTTGCACTGTTCCTGTTGTTTTTCGAAGTGCTGAAGGCCGCGCGCAACACCGCGCGGTCGATTTTCGATCACGTGTTGTCGACGCTGATCTTCATCGGCGCGCTGGTAGAGTTTCTATTGGTTGCGGAGGCGGGCACTTCGACCTTCGCCATTCTTCTGATTATCGCGCTGGTCGATGTGCTTGGCGGCTGGTCGGTCGCGGTGCGCACCTCGCGGCGCGACATCAGCGTCGATCCTTACGCGCAGTAATCCAGTTTTTTGCCGCGCGGCTGCACGGCGAGCGCCGCGGAGATCGTCGTGCGGTAAACGCTCGCGCCGACTTCGGGCTGCTCGCGGCGCTTGGCGCGATACTGCGCAAAGCCGTTCACATTCGCCGACAATTGTACGAGAAACGGCGCTTCCGCGCGCGGACGGCCCGAATGCTGCCGGTCCGCGGTCTCGAGCGGCACCAGGGCGCGGCATTCGCTTTCTTTCCGTTCGCTCTGCGCTTCGAAGCTCATGGTTCGTCTCTCGATGGGACAACGCGTTTCGCTGCACAGGGTTCAGTGCAAGCGGCGCACCAGCCCTAACGTTCCGTTAAGGATCATCGATCAACGCCATGTTTGCGCTCACGCCAAATTAAGCGGGCGGGGGCTATCGCCTCGGGCAAAAGAATACCGGGGAAGCAGCAATGGCCCAGTCGAAGCGCAATCCGCGCCCGTCGCCGATTCATGATGAAGACAAGCCGGTTTCGATCCCGATGTTGTCGCCGGAGCGCATCGCTTCGGTGCTGTTTGCCAGCGGCGAGGCTGCCTATAGCTGGGATTGCAAGAGCGACGCGGTTGCGTGGAGCGCCAATGCGCCGACCGTGCTCAACGTGGTTTCCATCGAGGAGATTTCATCAGGCAGCGCTTATGCGCAGCTCATTTCGCCGGATAGCACACAGACCCGCCACGACGCGGTCTTCTCCGACCAGCGCAAGGATCCGGGCATCGGCGTGCCTTATGAAATCCGCTACGCGCTGAAGCAACGTGCGCCGGGACAGGTCTGCTGGATCGAGGACTCAGGCCGTTGGTTCGCCGGTGCTGACGGCAAGCCCGCGCGCGCGGATGGCATCGTGCGCAACGTCACTGAGCGCTATCGCCGCGAGCAGGAACTGGCGCGGCTTTCGCAATCGGATCCGCTGACCGGCGGTCTCAATCGCACGGTGCTGACGCAGGCCATTGCCGATGAATTCGAGAACGCAACGAAATTCAAGACGAGTTTCGGCTTCGTTGTTGCCGCGATCGACGGCCTTGCCGAGTGCAACCAGACCTACGGTTATGGCGTCGGCGATCAGGTGATCGCGGCGATCGCCGAGCGGCTGCGCACGCACAAGCGCGGCAAGGATCTGATCGGCCGCTTCTCCGACAACAAGTTCGGCATCGTGCTGCATGAGTGTTCGCTGGAGGATTTGTTTGTCGCCGGCAATCGCTTCGTGAATGCGGTGCGGGAAGTGCCGTTCGACACCTCGGCCGGCGCGCTGAGCTTTACCGTGACGGCGGGTGGCGTCGTGGCGCCGCGCTATGCGCGCAATGCCGGCGAAGTCATTGCTTACGCGAATATCGCGCTCGAGCAGGCGAAGGCCGCGGGCAAGGGGAACTTTATCGACTATCAGCCGCCGCGCGCGGCGATGCCAGCCGCAGCCACAAAAGCGAGCAAGAAAAAAGCCGGCTAGAAGCCGGCTTTCTTATTCTCTTCAGATTATTCTCTGATCGCCTATTCGCCGATCTTGTCGAGCTTCTTCTGCATCTCGGAAACCTGACGCTTCAGCGTGTCGATCTCGTCGCTGGAGGTTTCCTGCGGCGGGTTCGAGACATTGTCCTTCGCGGTCGGCAGGAACATGGTGAAGGCGCGCTGGAACATCTCCATGTTGCGCTTCACCTGATCGTCGAAGGCCCCGAAGCCCGGGATATTGAAGGTCTTGCCCATCTGCTCGCGAAACTTTTCCTGCTCCTGCGTGAAATGCGAGAGCGAAGTCTCGAGGTAGCGCGGGACGAGAAGCTGCATCGAGTCGCCGTAGAAGCGGATGAGCTGGCGCAGGAAATTGATCGGCAAGAGGTTCTGTCCGCCTTTGCCTTCCTGCTCGAAAATGATCTGGGTCAGCACCGAGCGGGTAATGTCCTCGCCGGTCTTGGCGTCATAAACTACGAAGTCTTCGCCGGACTTCACCATGACGGCGAGGTCCTCCAGCGTAACATAGGCGCTGGTTCCCGTATTATAGAGCCGCCGGTTGGCGTATTTTTTGATCGTTACCGGTTCTTGCGGCTTGGCCATTTACTGAACTCCCTGACGCAAACGCAGCGTTCCCCCGCTGAATATCCAAAAGCTTAGGGTCTTTTTCGCGGTGCGGCTACCGCTTTGTGCAATGCCGGTAAACGAATGACGCAGGGCAACATTTAAGCTTATATTGACCGTGCAGACTGCGGACACCTGTATCCAATACAGGTCGGTACCGGTCATAAGTCAGTAGAAAACAAGGCGATTTGCGAGGAGCAGGAAATGGCAGACGGAGTGGTCATCGTCGGAGCAGCGCGTACCCCGGTAGGAGCTTTCAACGGCACGCTCGCAGGAACGCCGGCACACGAACTCGGAAAGGTTGCAATCGAGGCGGCGCTTTCGCGCGCAGGCGTGGAACCGGGTCAGGTTTCCGAACTCATTTTCGGACAGGTGCTGACGGCGGCGCAGGGCATGAACCCGGCGCGTCAGGCATCCAAAGCCGCGGGCCTTCCGAACGAAACACCGGCCTGGCTCGTGAACCAGGTATGCGGCTCCGGCCTGCGCACGGTGGCTCTCGGCTACCAGTCGATCATGAACGGCGACAGCGAGATCGTCGTCGCGGGCGGGCAGGAGTCGATGTCGAATTCGGTGCACGCGGCGCATCTGCGCGCAGGTCATCGCATGGGCGACGTGAAGTTCATCGACACCATGATCAGAGACGGCCTGTGGGATGTCTTCAACGGCTACCACATGGGCGGCACCGCCGAGAACGTCGCCAAGCAGTGGCAGATCACGCGCCAGCAGCAGGACGAATTCGCGGTCGCCTCGCAGAACAAGGCGGAAGCCGCCAAGAAGGCCGGCAAGTTCAAGGATGAGATCGCGCCGGTCACGATCGCCTCGAAGAAGGGCGATATCGTATTCGACACCGACGAATACATCCGCGGTGGCGCGACGCTGGACGCCATGACGAAGCTCAAGCCCGCTTTCGACAAGGAAGGCACCGTCACCGCCGCCAATGCTTCGGGCATCAATGACGGCGCGGCCGCGTTGATCCTGATGCGCGAAAGCGAAGCGCAAAAGCAGAACAGGAAAATCCTTGCCCGGATCGCTTCCTGGGCGCAGGCCGGTGTCGATCCGTCGATCATGGGCACCGGGCCTATCCCGGCCTCGCGCGCGGCGCTGAAGAAGGCCGGCTGGAACGTGCAGGATCTCGACCTCGTGGAGGCGAACGAGGCCTTCGCGGCGCAGGCTTGTGCTGTGAACCGCGACATGGGCTGGGACACGGCCAAGGTCAATGTGAACGGCGGCGCGATCGCGATCGGTCATCCGATCGGTGCTTCGGGCGCGCGCGTACTGGTCACGCTCCTGCACGAAATGCAGCGCCGGGGAGCGAAGAAGGGTCTTTCCACGCTCTGCATCGGCGGCGGCATGGGCATTGCCTTGTGCGTCGAGCGGGATTGATCCGCAGCGCACAAATCAAATCCCGATCTCCTTGAAAAAATCATGATGCCCGGGCTTGTCCCGGGCATCATCGTCTTCAACAATGGTAGCGGAATAAGAGAAGACCGGCCGGGAACCAGCCCGGACGAAATCATCATGGGAGGGGAATTGAGCATGGCACGTGTTGCGTTGGTTTCCGGCGGCACCCGCGGGATCGGAGCTGCGATCGCGAAGGCGCTGAAAGCTGCGGGCTACACGGTTGCGGCGAACTATGCCGGCAACGACGAGGCGGCAGCGAAGTTCAAGGCCGAAACCGGAATCAATGTTTATAAGTGGGACGTGAGCTCGTTCGACGCCTGCTCCGCGGGCATCAAGCAGGTCGAAGCCGAACTCGGTCCGGTGGACGTGCTCGTGAACAACGCGGGTATCACGCGCGACGCGATGCTGCATCGCATGACAGTGGATCAGTGGAACGCGGTCATCACCACGAACCTCAACTCGCTCTTCAACATGTGCCGCCCGGTCATCGAAGGAATGCGCGCGCGCAAGTTCGGCCGCATCATCAACATCTCGTCGATCAACGGCCAGAAAGGCCAGATGGGCCAGACCAACTATTCGGCGGCGAAAGCGGGCGACATCGGCTTCACCAAGGCGCTCTCACAGGAGTCGGCAAAGGCCGGCATCACCGTGAACGCGATCTGCCCCGGCTACATCAACACCGAAATGGTGCAGGCGGTGCCAAAGGACGTGCTCGAGAAAAGCATCCTGCCGGCAATTCCGGTCGGGCGTCTCGGCGAGCCGGAAGAGATTGCGCGTTGCGTCGTGTTTCTTGCGAGCGACGATGCAGGTTTCATCACCGGCTCGACCATGACGGTGAACGGCGCGCAGTACATCACCTGACCCCCCCCTAATCCCTCCCCCGCAAGCGGGGGAGGGAAGCGAGCTTTAGCGAGCGGGTGGAGGAACAACGCTTGCCAGTGATCGAATGAATCAAGAAACTTCCCAAACTGCGGCGACGCTTACCGGCCTCGCCGCAGTTTTCATGTGGTCGTTTCTGTCGCTGCTGACCGTCGCAAGCGGCACGATGCCGCCGTTTCAGCTTGCCGCGATTGCGTTCGCAATCGGCGGCTCGATTGGTGTCGCAAGCTGGCTGTTTCGGCCGGGTGGCGCGCGTTCGCTCAAGCAGCCGCTGAAGGTCTGGCTGCTCGGGGTCGGAGGACTGTTCGGCTATCACGCGTTGTATTTCGCCGCACTCCGGCTCGCGCCGCCCGCGGAAGCGCAGCTCTTCAATTATCTCTGGCCGCTCCTGATCGTCTTGTTCTCGGCGTTTCTCCCGAACGAGAAACTGCAATCGCATCACGTCTTCGGTGTGCTGCTTGGGCTCGCGGGTACGCTCGTGCTGATCGCGGGAATGCGCGGCGTCGAGATCAAGCCGGCCTATGTCGCCGGTTACGCCTGCGCGCTTGGTGCCGCACTTGCGTGGTCCATCTATTCGGTGCTGTCGCGGCCCTTCAAGGATGTGCCGAGCGACGCGGTCGCGGGCTTCTGTCTTGCGACCTCGGTACTTTCGCTTCTCTGCCATCTCGCGTTCGAAGAGACGGTGTGGCCGTCCTCGGCCGCGCAATGGCTCGCGATCATCGCGCTTGGAATTTTCCCGGTCGGTCTTGCGTTCTATGCCTGGGATCGCGGCGTGAAGTTCGGCGACATTCGCGCGCTCGGTGCTGCGTCTTACGCGGCCCCGCTCCTGTCCACGATCTTTCTGGTGCTTGCGGGCTATGCGGAGCCGCGCTGGCCGCTTGCGCTCGCGGCGGTGCTGATTTCTCTCGGCGGTGTCGTGGCGGCGAAAGAAATGTTCGTCAGGCCGAAGCCTAAGAGCCGGGATTCCAACCTTTCGTAGCGAGTTCGAAGCCTGCAAACTCGAAACCCGGCGCGACCGTGCAGCCGACCAGCGTCCACGCGCCGAGACTTTCGGCGGCCTGCCAGTGGCCTTCCGGCACCACGATCTGCGGACGTTCTCCCGCGACCAAATTCTTGCCGAGAACTTGCGTCGCGGGTGCGGTCTTCTCGCTCGCCGCGATGTGGAGCGCGAGCGGCGCACCCGCATAATGATGCCAGGTCTCGGCGGCATCGACCCGATGCCAGTGCGAGCGCTCGCCCTGCTTCAGCAGAAAATAAATCGCGGTCGAGGCCGCGCGGCCCTCGATCTGGCAGGGATCGCGAAACATCTCGCGAAAATGCCCGCCTTCGGGATGCGGCTCGAGCTGCAGCAGGCGAATGATCTCGTCGGCGTTTTGCAGGTCCGCGCTCATCCCTTGAAGTTGTTCTTCAGTTCGCGAAGCTGCGTGAAGACGGCGCCGGCGTCCGCGCCCTTCATGCCGATGGCTTCCTGCACGGCCGGATTGTCCGCGCGCATGAAAGGATTGGTCGCGATCTCTTCTTCCATGGTCGAGGGAACGGTCGGTTTGTCTTCGGCGCGCAGCGCTTCGATCTGTTTCAGCCGTTCTTTCAGTTGTGTATTGCCCGGATCGACCGTGACCGAGAACTTGGCGTTGCCGAGCGTATATTCGTGACCGGAATAGACCTGTGTTTCCGGGGGCAATTCGCGCAGCTTCAAGAGTGACTGCCACAGGACTTCAGCGGGGCGCTCGAAGGGCCGTCCGCAACCGAGCGTGAACAGCGTGTCGCCCGCGAAGAGCAGTTGCTCCTTCGGGAAGTGATAGACGATGTGGCCCGCGGTGTGGCCCGGCGTGTCGATGATTTCAGCACGCAGCGGGCCAACTTCTGCGACATCGAGATGCCCGAGCTTTACGGAAATATCGGGGATGCGGTCGGCCTCCGCACGGGGCCCGTAAACCGGCACTGGATATTTCGCGCGGATTTCCTTGATGCCCTGCACGTGATCGGGGTGATGATGCGTGATCAGGATGTGCGTGAGCGCCCAGCCTTCGTTCGCGAGTGCATTCAGAATGGGGGCCGCTTCAGGCGCGTCGACGAGCGCCGTGGTCTTGCTCTCCGGCTCATGGACGAGGACCGCATAATTGTCGCTCAAACACGGGATGAGCCGGACTTCGACCGCCATAACTTGCTCCGTTTTTCTGGATTTCATCAGGAACGTAGTCGTCCGACCTGCCTGCTGCAAGGCGCGGCTTCCGGCCGCAGCGTGCCGGGGTTATGGTCGGGAACTGCGCAACAAAGAGCCGTCATGTTTCTCGACGTCGTCGATCTTCGTTCCTTCTACGCGCAGCCGCTCGGCATCATGACGCGGCGGCTGCTCGGCCGCGCGATCCGCGAACGCTGGCCGGATGCGCAGCGTTGCTCGATCGTGGGGCTCGGCTATGCCACGCCCTATCTCGGGCTGTTTCGCGGCGAAGGCGAGCGGACTTTCGCTTTCATGCCCGGCGCGCAGGGCGTGGTGAAATGGCCGAGTGCCTCGGCGACGCTTTCAACACTTGTTTCCGAAACCGCGATGCCGCTGCGCGACGCGATGATCGATCGCGTGCTCGCCGTGCATGCCCTCGAGATGACGCCGCACCCGGCGGATCTGTTGCGCGAAGTCTGGCGCGTGCTCGCGCCCGGCGGAAAGCTGCTCCTCGTCGTGCCCAATCGCGCGGGGCCCTGGACGCGCATGGATACGACGCCGTTCGGGCAGGGCCGGCCGTTTTCGCGCACACAGCTCGTCTCGTTGCTGCGCGAGGCGCTGTTCACGCCGGTCGGCTGGCACGAAGCGCTATGGATGCCGCCGTTCCAGCGCAAGTGGTTGTTGCGCGCAGCCCCCGCGTGGGAGCGCGTCGGCTCGACCTTGTCGCTGCCGTTTCACGGGCTGCATATCGTGGAGGCCACGAAGCAAGTATGGCGGCCGGTGCCGGTGAAGAAATCGCGTGTCCGAGCGCCGGTGTTTGCGCCGGGTACTGCGCCGGCTTAACCCTTCCGCGAAAGCAGGAACACGGCCTGCTCGCCGAACAGGTTCCAGAACCACCACGGCGCGTCGAAGCGCACGCGCCCGCCGCTCGGGCCGAAGGCCACCGCGCGTTCGATCTTCACGTCTAGCTCGCGCGACAGATCGACGAAATCGCGGATCGTGCAGAAGTGGATGTTCGGCGTGTCGTACCAGCTCACCGGCAGGTTCTGCGTGATCGGCATGCGGCCATGCCAGAGCAGTTGTCCGCGAATGCGCCAGTGTCCGAAATTCGGGAACGACACGATCACGTGTTTGCCGATCCGCAGCATCTGTTCGAGCACCCAGCGTGGGCGGCGCGTCGCCTGCAGCGTCTGCGACAGGATCACATAGTCGAAGGTGTCGTCGGGATAATCGACGAGATCGGTGTCGGCGTCGCCCTGAATCACGGCGAGGCCCTTGGCGACGCATTCGTTCACGCCGTCGCGCGAGATTTCGATGCCGCGCGCATCGACGTCGCGCGTTTCAGCGAGCAATTGGAGCAGTTCGCCGTCGCCGCAGCCGACGTCGAGCACGCGCGAGCCCGGCTCCACCATGTTCGCGACAACGACGAGGTCGATGCGCGGGGTTCTGGCAATGGGCTGCGCCGTGAAGGCGCCGGGATTTGTACTCGTCAGCATGAGAAAACTACTTTGCCTTGATGCCGCGTTTCTTCGCGGCGGCGTCGAGGAAGCCGCGCACGATGCCGAAGAGTTCGGGCTCGTCGAGGAGGAAAGCGTCGTGGCCCTTGTCGGTCTCGATCTCGGCGAAGGACACCGGCGCGCCGGCGGCGTTCAGCGCATGCACGATGTCGCGCGCTTCTTCCGTCGGGAACAGCCAGTCCGAGGTGAAGGAGATCACGCAGACGCGCGACTTCAACTGGCGGAAGGCGTTTGCGAGTACATCGCCGTGCTCGCCAGCAATGTCGAAATAGTCCATCGCGCGGGTGATGTAGAGATAGCTGTTCGCATCGAAGCGATCGACGAAGGACGAGCCCTGATAGCGCAGATAATTCTCGACCTGGAAATCGGCATCGAAGCCGAAGGTCGGCAATTCGCGGTCCTGCAGGCGGCGGCCGAACTTCCGGTGGAGTGCCGCGTCCGAAAGATAAGTGATATGCGCGGCCATGCGCGCGACCGCGAGGCCCCGGCGCGGGCTCGTGCCCTGCGAGAGATATTTGCCTTCGCGCCAGTCGGGATCGGCCATGACGGCCTGACGGCCGACTTCGTGGAAGGCGATGTTCTGCGCGGAGTGCCGCGCGGCGGTCGCGATGGGAAGCGCGCAAAAGATGCGCTCGGGATAGGTCACGGCCCATTGCAGCACCTGCATGCCGCCCATCGAGCCGCCCACGACACCCAGCAACTGATCGATGCCGAGATGATCGATGAGGGCCGCCTGCGCGCGCACCATGTCGCGAATGGTCACAACCGGGAAGGAGAGGCCATAGGCTTCGCCGGTCGCCGGATTTTTCGAGGCAGGTCCGGTGGTGCCGAGACAGCCGCCGAGCACGTTCGAGCAGATGACGAAGAAGCGGTCGGTATCGATCGGCAGGCCCGGGCCGATCAGCGAATCCCACCAGCCCGGCTTGCCAGTGACCGGGTGCACGTTATGGACGTGCTGATCCCCGGTCAGCGCATGGCAGATCAGAATTGCGTTGGATTTGTCGGCATTGAGCTCGCCATAGGTTTGATACGCGACCTGATAGGACGACAACGCAACGCCGGCGTCCAGTTTCAGCGGCTGGTCCGGGCCGAAGCGCACGACTTTCGAGCGTGGTTCGTCCACCTCGCGGAAAATCTCCGTGCGGTTAGCCTTCTCCTCGCGCTCGATGCGAACGATGCTCATCAATTCCTCGGACCACCCCTCTGGCACTATAACAGGGCCAAAGGGAGGTAGGCAGCAGCGGCCTGAACGGTCAATGAATTCTTTGCTTGGGGCCTCGCCCGCGCTATCAGGGGCCCGATCCTAACAGAGCCGGCGCGCCGCCATGGTTAATCCGCCCAAATCGAGCCCAGACACCGAACAAGCCCCCTCGCTCGGCGAACTGCGCGCGGAGATCGACCGGATCGATCGCGCCATGCACGAGCTGCTGATCGAGCGCTCCGGCATCATCGATACGCTCATCAAGGTCAAGAAATCGAACGAGACCGGCTCGGCGTTTCGGCCCGCGCGCGAGGCCTCGATGATGCGGTTACTCGTCGAGCGGCATCACGGTCTGCTTCCCCTCGACACGGTCGAGAGCATCTGGCGCGTCATCATCGCGACCTTTACCTACGTACAGCAAGCCTATTCGGTCCACGTCGATCTTTCGTCGGGCGACGTGCTGGTGCGCGACTCCGTGCGCTTTCATTTCGGCTATACGGTGCCGGTGGTGCAGCATGTCGGCGCGCTTGCGGTGGTCGAAGCGGTGGCAAAGTCGCGCGGCGACCTCGGCCTTGTGCGCGCGGAAGCAGTCGCGGGCGGCAAGGCGTGGTGGCGCGATCTCGAAGGCGAGCAGAAGCCGAAGATCATCGCGCGGCTTCCTTTCGTCGAGCGCGGCGATCATCCGGCGGCGCTGCCGCTGTTCGTGCTCTCCAAGCCCTTGCCGGTGGATGCCGCCGTCAACGAAGTTGAGGTCTGGAGCGTGCATGTCGCGGGCTGGAGCGCCGTCGCTTCGCGTGCGCTGACACCGCTTGCGGAAGTGATCGCATTGCCCGACTCCGGCCTCGACAGCGCGGCCCTCCTGATCTCGGTGCCGCAGGGGCGGAAGATCGACGAGGTGCTTGCCTTGCTGAAAGAGGCCGGTGCGTCGGTCCGCGTCTCGGCCCTCGTCGGCGGCCATGCAACCCGCTATACCGTCGCGCACAAATCCTAAAGCCATCCGGTCCAAGTCCACGAGCAAGGTCCAAGAGTAAGGTCCACGAGCATGAGCGCTTCCAGCAAATCCCTTCGTCCGCAGCCGCGTGCCGGTGTCATGGAAATCGACGCCTATGTTCCCGGCCGCAGCCATGCGCCGGGTGCCGCGAAGGTGATCAAGCTCTCCTCGAACGAAACGCCGCTCGGTGCGAGCCCGAAGGCGATCGATGCGTACAGGAAGGGCGCGGAAACACTCGAACTCTATCCCGATGGCGGCGCGACCGAACTGCGCGAAGCCATCGGAAAAACTTATGGGCTCGATCCGAACCGCATCGTCTGCGGCGCGGGTTCGGATGAACTCCTTGCCGTGCTGGCGCGCGCCTATCTGAAAGACGGCGACGAAGCGATCTACACGACGCACGGCTTTCTGATGTATCGCAACGTCACGCTGTCGGCGGGGGCAACCCCGGTGATCGCGCCGGAGAAAGATTTCGCCACCGATGTCGATGCCATTCTCGCCTGCGTCACGCCGAAGACGCGTATGGTGTTTCTGGCGAACCCGAACAATCCGACCGGCACCTATACGCCGATCGCGGAAGTGCGCCGCTTGCATGCGGCACTCCCCGGCAATGTCATTCTGCTGATTGATGCCGCTTACGCCGAATACGTGCGCAAGAACGACTACGAAGCAGGGATCGAGCTTGCGGGTGCAAGCGAGAACGTGGTGATGACGCGCACCTTCTCGAAAATCCACGGCCTTGCGGCGCTGCGCATCGGCTGGATGTATGGCCCGGCCGCCATCGTCGATGCGGTCAACCGCACGCGCGGTCCGTTCAATCTCGGCGCGCCGTCGATCGCCGCAGGTGCGGCTGCCCTCAGCGATCTCGCGCATGTCGAAAAGGCAGTGACGCACAACGATCAGTGGCTGCCCTGGGTCAGCGAGGAATTGAAGAAGCTCGGCCTTGATGTCACGCCGAGCGTCGGCAATTTCATCCTGATCCATTTTCCGGCAAAGCCCGGCAAAGGCGCGAAGGAAGCGGATGCGTTCCTCGTTTCGCGCGGGATCGTGCTGCGCCAGATGGTGGCCTATAAGCTGCCGAACGCGCTGCGCATGACTATCGGCACGGAAGAGCAGAACAAGACCGTGGTTGCCGCACTTGCCGAATTTCTGAAGTGAAACATTCGTCGCCATGGAACCTGTCGTAAATCGCCTTGCGATCATCGGGCAGGGCCTGATCGGCTCTTCGATCACGCGCGCTGTGAGCCTGCACAGGATTGCGCGCGAAGTGGTCGTCACCGATGCTTCGCCGAAGGTGCGCAAGACGGTCGCCGAACTCGGGCTTGGTCTTGCGAAGGTGGTCGATAGCAGCGCGGAAGCCGTGCGTGATGCCGATCTTGTCGTTGCCTGCGTTCCGGTCGGCCAATACGGGGCACTCGCGGAAGACATCGGCGCGCATCTGAAAGCGGGTGCCGTCGTGAGCGATGTCGGCTCGGTCAAAGGTGCGGTGGTGCGCGACATGCTTCCGCATCTTCCTGCAAGCGTGCATCTCGTTCCGGCGCATCCGCTTGCGGGCACGGAGAACTCGGGGCCGGAAAGCGGGCTTGCCGATCTCTTCGAGAACCGCTGGTGCATCGTCACGCCGCTCGAAGGCGCAGACAAGCAAGCCGTGGAAACGGTGCGCGCGTTCTGGAAGGCGCTCGGCTCCGAGGTCGAGGCCATGCCGGTCGAGCAGCACGACAAGGTGCTTGCGATCACGAGCCACCTGCCGCACCTGATCGCCTTTTCGATCTTTCACACCGGACTGAAGAACGAAGCGGCGTCGCAAACCGAGATCATGAAATATTCGGCCGGCGGCTTTCGCGATTTCACGCGCATCGCGTCGTCCAATCCGGTGATGTGGCGCGACATTTTTCTGAACAATAAGACCGCCGTGCTCGACGTTTTGCAGCAGTTCAACGCCGATCTATCGGAACTTGCCGGTGCGATCGAAAGAGACGATGCGGAAACGATCGTGGAATTGCTTTCGACGAGCCGGCTCACGCGCCGCAAGGTGATCGAGAAGGAGCATATCTCGGTGACCGCCGCGAAGCGCGAGCAGGAAGAGGCCTTTCCGCTCGCTCGCCCCTATGGCGACGACTAGGCCTCGTCACGCAGCCATGAGCGACGATCTCTGGGTATTCGGCTATGGCTCGCTGATGTGGCGGCCGGGCTTCGACTTCATCGACAAGCGGCCCGCGCGCATCAATGGCGCGCATCGCTCGCTTTGCGTGATTTCGCATTTCCATCGCGGCACGCCGGAACGGCCGGGCCTGGTGCTCGGCCTCGATCAGGGCGGGAGCTGCCGCGGAATCGCGTTCCGCGTGGAAGGCAAAAAGCGCGGCGAAGTGATCGACTATCTGCGCGAGCGCGAGCAGGTCACGAGCGTCTATCTCGAAAAATACCGCATGGTCGATCTCTTGGACGGCGATCGTGCGCGTGTCACTGCGGTTTGTTTTCTGGTGGACCGCGGACACGCGCAATACTCCGGCGTGCTTACGCCCGACGAGCAGCTTGCTTATGTAAAACGCGGGCACGGCAAGTCCGGCAACAATCCGGATTATGTGCTGGCGACGGTCGAAGCACTGCATGCGCTCGGTATTCGCGACCGCGGCCTCGAATGGCTCGCCGAGCGGCTGAAGCCGGAGCGGCCCTTTAAGCTGCGCGACGCGGAGTGAACGGGATCACGTTGCTGAGGACCGGGATGCTTTCCGGCGCGGTGCCGGGGGCATTGCCGCCGTCGAGGAGTGCGCGCAGGTCGCGATGGGCAAAAGCCAGCGCTTCGACGCGCTCCACGAGGTGCACATGCACTTCGTCGGCATCGGCAGGGGCGGGCTGATCGGCAAGGCCCGCCGCGATCGCGATGACCTTGGGGCCTGTCCCGGTCTGTTTCACGTAGAGCGACACGGCAAGGTCGTAGGCGGGCGTCTGGCCCGGCAAATAGCGGCTGGTGGCGTAACGCCGCCCGGAGCCGCCGCACCAGAACTGGAAGCGGCCCGTGAGGTCTGGAAACCTGGTCGCGGCGAGCTCCCCCGCGTACTTCGCTCGGTCGATTCTCGTCATGAGAACAAAACTAGAACATCAATCGTTAATGTCAACTTAACGCTTGTGATCAACTTCCCGTGCGGCGATCTCACGCTGGCCGGTTTCCACGAGGCGGGCCGTTGCGGTTTCGATGCGTTCTTCCAGCAATTTCAGGAATTCGAGACGGTCGAGGCCCGGTTCGATGGGATCGAGAAATTCCATGCGGATGGTGCCGGGCACGAAACGCAGCGACCGGCGCGGCCAGTAAAGCCCCGCATTCAGCGCGACCGGGACGCAAGGCACGTCCAGCGCGCCATAGAGGTGCGCCACGCCGTATTTGTAGCTCGGCGGCGCGCCGATCGCCCGGCGGGTGCCTTCCGGATAAATGATGATCTGGCGATTTTCCTTCATCCGCTCGCGCCCAAGCGTCGCAATCTGTTCGAGGGCCGCCTGCTTGGCTCCGCGGTTCACCGGCATGAGCCGCGCCTTCATCGTGTACCAGCCGAACAGCGGGATCCATTGCAGTTCGCGCTTCAGCACGAAGGTCGGATCGGGCAGCATCGCGGCCATGGTGAAGGTCTCCCATGCCGACTGGTGCTTCGAGGCCACGATGATGCCGCCCGGCGCGACCTTCTCGAAGCCGATGATCTCATGATCGATGCCGCAGATTTTCTTCAGCAGCCAATGCGTGGAGGAGGCCCAGGAGCGCACCGGAATCCAGATGTAACGGCGCGGCAACAGCAGCACCGGCAGATAGAAAATGATCTGGATGAAGGTGTTCAGATAGAACGCGATATTGAACAGCAGCGAACGGGCAGCCTGCACGGTCTGACTTTCCTTCTTGCGCGTCAGGCGGCTCAAAGACCCGCGCGGACGAGAGCGGCAAGATATTTCAGATACTCGAAAACGAGAAGCCGCGCGGTCTGCGGATGCGACCACCAGTTCTGCTCGCGCATGCGCTCGGTCACGACCGGATAGGGAATGAGTTCGATATTCTCGGTCTCGCGCTCGAGCTCCACCAGCGCGCGCGGCATGTGCCAGGCCGAGGTCACGATCAGGAGCGTCTTGAAGCCGTGCTTCTTGGCCCAGGCCGCGGTCTCGACCGCGTTGCCGAAGGTATTCTGCGCCTCGTGGCCGAGGTCGATGCAGCATTCGGAAAGCCGGGCAAAATCCGGCACCTGCTTTTTGAGTTCTTCCGTCGTCGTCACCGGATTGACGCCCGACACGAGCAGCCGCTTGCCGCGGTTGGCGGCAAGCAGTTCGAGCGCGTCCGCCATGCGCTGCGACGCGCCGGTCAGCACGACGATGCCGTCGGCGCTGCGGGTCGTGCGTTCGTAGTCGCGAATCTGGCTGAGATAGACGAAGAAGCCTGCGATCAGTCCGGCAGCGATGGCGCCGGCCAGACTCCAGACGAAAATCGAGAAAAAGGAGCGCTTTCGCCTTGCGGCCGCTTGCGCCGGCGGCCCGTTCATTTCGCTGCCTTCCCTCATGCTCGTCATATCGAGCATGCTATCCGCAAATGCGGCAAGTGGACGGCTTGCCGCGTCCGCGCGCCGTGGCTGCCTGCGCGGGCTTTGCGAAGCCGCGCGAGCGCGGACGGTAAGATTTTGGCAAGATTTTGCCGAGCGGATCGCAGAATTTTTTCCTCCGGGGCCTGCACCGCGAATTGTACCATTTCGGGCCGCGGCCGGAAAAAAGCAAAGGCGAACAACGGCCCGCGCATAGGCCCAACCGTAAAACAGGGTTTTCGATCCTTTAACATGTGTCGGGCATCATCAGCCTCTGTAGTGTTGTGTTGAGGCTTCCGATGCGTATCGACTGTCCGTCCTGCGGAGCCGGATTTGACGTGGATCCGAAGGTGCTGGGTCCGAATGGCCGCACCGTGCGCTGCGCGTCGTGCAAAACGAAATGGTTTGCGCAAACACCTGCATTCGCGATGGCGGATCACGAGCTCGAGCCGATTACAGCGCCGTCCTTTCCCGTCGCCGCACCCGTTCCTTCGGTTTCCGCGGAAGATCGCGCCGATTACGAAGCCCGCAAGGCGCCGGCAAAGCAGCCGGAGATCATCACGCCGCACGAGGGCGACATCGCTTTCGTGCAGGATGCGCCGCCTACCGTGCCTGACAGCCAGCCGGAAGCGGCGCGCGTCTCCAAGCGCAAGTTGGTCACGCCGCATGCCGCGCCGCAGGGCAGGCGCAGCAGCAATGCGCCGCTTGCCATTGCCGCAGCACTTCTGTTCGCCGTGCTTTCGATCGGTGTCATGAGCCGCGAAGCCGTTGTGCGCGCCGCGCCCGAACTTGCCTCGCTGTTTGCCGCGGCGGGCTTTCCGGTGAACCTGCGCGGACTGGAATTTCAGAACATCCGTACGCGCCAGGAAGTGCAGGACGGCGTGACCGTGCTCGCAATCGAGGGCGAGGTCGAAAACATCGTGAGCCGTGCCGTCGAGCTGCCGCGCGTGCGCCTCTCTGTGCTCGGCGACAATGGCGCGGAGATCTATTCCTGGACCGCACTTTTGCCGCGTTCGATCCTCTATCCTCACGAGCGCGTGCCGTTCAAAAGCCGGCTCGCTTCGCCGCCGGCGGGCGGCAAGGAAATCATGATCCGGTTTCTGACGCGCGCCGATCTTTCGGCACCTGCACGCTGAAACGAAGAGCGTAAAGCGAAGAAAGGCAAAGCTTGGCCCGCATCCTGATCGCGGAAGACGACGAGCCCGCGCGCGTTCTGCTATCGCGCGCGCTCGAACTCGACGGTCATGTGGTGCATGGCGTCGATGACGGCGCGGCTGCGCTCGAATATCTGCAGGGCGGCTCCGAAATCGATCTTCTCCTCACCGACATCTCGATGCCGGTGATGGACGGTATCGCGCTGGCGCTGTCGGTATCGCGCGACCGGCCGGAGCTTCCCATTCTCCTGATGACCGGCTTCACGGAGCAGCGCGAACGGGCGAGCGGTCTGGAAGCGCTCATTCGCGGTGTGATCGTCAAGCCTTTTGCGATCGAAGACGTGCGCGCGAAAATCAGTGAAGTGCTTGCCCAGCCGCGCGGCGCTCAGTAGTCGCGCAAGAGCCGGTCGAGATATTCGAGTTCGATCTGCGGGCGGCTCGGGTCGCTCAGGCGGCGGCGCAGTTCTTCCAACACGCGGCGCGCGCGCTGCACGTCGATCTCGTCCGGCACTTTGACGGTGTTGTCGTCGCCGAATTCGCGATTGCGGACCGGGCGTCCCAAGGGATCGGTGCGTTCGGCCGACTCCGCTTCGGGGCCGTCGGGAAAGCCCTGGCCTTCACCCGGACCCTGCTGCTGCATTGCGTCGGCCATGGCCTGCGCGCCGCGGCGCAGCTGCGAAAGCGCACGTCCTTGCGAATCCACCGCGCCCTGCGCGTCGCCTTGCCCGAGCGCGTTCTCGGCGTCCCGCATGGCCTGTTCGGCGCGGCCTAGCGCATCTGCTGCATCTTTGCCGGGGCCTTCTTCCTCGCCCTGACCTTGCTGCTGCTGGCGCTGCCGCAACTGTTCGAGCATGCGCTCGAGCTGCTGGCGCAGGTCGCCCTGACCCTGTTGCAGCTGTCCCATCTGGTTCTGGCCATTCTTTTGCTGGCCGTTCTTCTGCTTGCCTTGCTGTTGGCCCTGCTGCTGGCGGCGGTTGTCCTGCCCTTCCTTGTAGGTGCGGTCGCGCAGGCGCTGCTGCTCCTGAATCATCCGGCCGAGCTGATCCAGCGGATTGTTCTGGTTCTGCTGTTGTTGCGGCCCCGCCTGACGGCGGTTCTTCTGCAGGTTCTCCATGAGCGCCTGCAATTGCTGCAGCATTTTCTGCGCAGCCTGCCGGTCGCCGCTTTTGGCCATGCGCTCGATCTGGTCGAGCATGTTCTTCAGATCCTGCGGACGCACGACGCGCGTGTTCTGATCCGGTGCGCGCACGTCCGGCGGGTTGTCGTCGCGGCGCTGCTGCTCGGCGAGCGCCCGCAGATATTTATCGAGTGCCGCGCGAAGCTGATCCATCAGCTTCTTGATTTCTTCGTCGGACGCGTTGCGCTCAAGCGCCTGCTTCAGCGCATTTTCCGCGGCGCGCAGTTCGCGCTCGACGTCGGAGAGCAGGCCGTCCTCGATCAGGACCGCGACTTCCCAGAGATATTCGATCACACCGCGCAGGTCGTCGTCGCTGCGCGCAAGACGAAGCCGCGTGCTTGCCGTCCGGAGGCCGAGATAGACCGAGGGTTCGGGCGTGAACCGCTCCGGCGCGATCATGAGCGCGTCGAGTGCCGCCTGCACGCGGCCGCGCGCATGGGCGTCGAAGGCGAGTTCGCGGCGCTGCTCGATGAGGGCGCGCGCCACCGGCTTCTGGAACGGGCGCTGCGGGATCGTGAACTGGCGCGGTTCGCTTTTTCCCTCGTTGCCGCCTTCGTCTTTCGCATGAAGCGTGAGCCGCACGGTGGCGCCAGCCCAGGGATGTTCGGTCAGATCCTTGACGGTGTTGCCGGCCGCGTTCTTCGTGCGCGCCTGCGGCAAGGAGAGCGGGAAGTCCGGCGCATCGATCAGCGGGCGCGGCGGCAGCGCGCTTGGTGCTGCGCGGGCCACGCGCTCGAATTTCGCTTCCGCCGAGGTGACGCCATAGTCGTCATCGATGCGGTAGGTGAGGCTCAAGGCGTTGCGGCCCGCGATCTCCGGGTCCTTGGACAGCTCGATGACCGGCGCGCGATCGGGAATCGCGCGGAACGACCATTTCGCCTCGCCGACCGGAAGACCTTTCACGGTGACGCGCGCATCGTCGATCACGCGGAAGTGCCGTTCGATGCCGGTCTTGGCGGCATCCGGATTGACGAGCGGCTCTTCCTTGAGATTGCCGTCGATCACGAGGTCGAGCGCGTCGAGGTTCGTGCCGCGAATGATGAGAATACTGTTCGCGGGCACCGAGACCTGCGCGACTTCGCCGGGTGCGGCCTCGTCATGGCGAATTCCGGCAAGCAGTACCGGCGCGCGGCCGGTGTAAAGCGGCGGCGTGATCCAGGCATCGACGCGATAGAGTTTCGGTGCCAGCGCGCCGCGCCAGTCGAAGGCTGTCGCCACGCGCCGCGTGCGATCGCTGTCGGCGACGAAGAAGGTCGCGACCACTGCAAGCAGGATCAGCGCGCGGAATGCGAGAGGATCGCGCAATGCAAGACGCGGCTGCGGCAGGCTTGCGCGCAGTTTCTTCGCGGTCTCCGCCGTGCGCGAGACATGCGCGCGCCACAACGCCTGCGAAAGCGGGTCTTCGTTTTTCGTGGCGAGCTTGTCGGTGAGTGCGGTCGCCGGACGGTGCAGATTGCTGTTGGTGCGATCCAGCCGCGAGACGGCGTCGCGCATGCCGGGAATGCGGATGCGAATTGCGGGAATAAACGCCGCGATCAGTACGAGCGCGAAGATGGCGACGCCCGCGATGCGGCCGTAAGGCGGCAGCGCGACCCACAGACCGGCCCAGGAAACAGCGAGGAAAATTCCGAGCGCGGATAGCACCGCGGCGAGAACCGGCCAGATGCTTTCCCACAGCAGCGCCTGGCGCGTGCGTGATAGCGCGAGCGACAGTGCTGCGAGCGCCTCGCGAACGGCGCCTGCGGGTTCTTCGTGCTCTCGGTTATCCGGTGCGCCGCTCAAATGGCAGGTTCCCTTGCCAGCCGCCCCTCAGGCCAGAACTGTATCGGGCTTATTCCGCCGCCGCCAATGACTTTTACGGCAACGCAACATTCAGCCTTGCCAGGGCGCCATCCGGTCGAGGCCGATGATGGCGCTGGCATCGAAGCGCGGGCGGACCACCGCGTATTCACCTTCGCGCACAAGCACTTCGGGGATCAGCGCGCGGGTATTGTAGGTCGAGGCCTGCACCGCGCCATAGGCGCCCGCGGTCATGACGGCGATGAGATCGCCTTCATGCATCTGCGGCAGACGGCGGTCGAGCGCCAGATAATCGCCCGATTCGCAGACCGGCCCGACCACATCGGCGCTGACCCAGGCGGCCGTCATCGAAGGTTCCACGACGGGCCGGATCTCATGATAGGCCTCGTAGAGCGTCGGGCGGATGAGGTCGTTCATCGCCGCATCGACGATCAGGAAGTTCTTCGCTTCGCCCTGCTTCCAGAAGATCACGCGGCTCACAAGAATTCCGGCATTGCCAACGATCATGCGGCCGACTTCAAACACGAGCTTCGCGTCGAGTGACTTCAGATGCTTCTTCACCACTTCCGCATATTCGGAAGGAAGCGGCGGCAGCGTGTTGTTCTCCTGATAGGGAATGCCAAGACCGCCGCCCAGATCGAGATGCTCGATCGTGTGTCCCGCCGCGCGCAGGTCGCGCGTGAGTTCAGCCATCAACGCCGCGGCGTTGTCGAACGGCGAAAGTTCGACGATCTGGCTGCCGATATGCATGTCGATGCCGGCGATGCGCAGACCCGGCAGCTTCGCCGCTTCCGCATAGGCTTCGCGCGCGCGCGAAATCGGAATGCCGAACTTGTTTTCGCTTTTGCCGGTCGCGATCTTCGCGTGCGTCTTGGCATCGACGTCCGGGTTTACGCGCAGCGAAACCGGCGCCGATACGCCGAGGCTTTTTGCGACTTCCGAAAGTGCGCGCAGCTCCGGCTCGCTTTCGACGTTGAAGCAATAAATTCCCGCGCGAAGGGCTGCCGCCATTTCCTCGCGGGTCTTGCCGATGCCGGAGAAAACGATCTTGTTCGCAGGGACGCCTGCCTGCAGCGCGCGCGTGAGTTCGCCGCCGGAAACGATGTCGGCGCCAGCGCCCTGCTTTGCGAGGGTCGCGATCACCGCCTGATTGGAATTCGCCTTCAGCGCGAAGCAGACTAGCGAGGGCACGTCGGCAAAGGCTTCCGCGAAAACGCGGTAGTGCCGCGTCAGCGTCGCGGTCGAATAACAATAGAACGGCGTGCCGACTTCACGCGCAAGCGCTGTGAGATCGACGTCTTCGGCGTGCATGACGCCGTTGCGGTAGGTGAAGTGGTGCATCGACTAGTACCCACTTTCCGAAGTTCGTGAGGCGTTGCAGCAACCCTTATCACGAACTTCGGAAAGTCATGGGTACTAGCAAATTTTTGATTCTGGTGCCGCTTTCTATTGGAAATTTCTGTATCAAGTTTGCAGCTTGCGCTGCAGAAACTTCCAATAGGCGGCACCAGTGAGTGTATCAGAGCAGGTCGTCGAGGATGAAATCGCGATCCGGCTTCTGCGAAGGAGAAGAGATCGGCACGTTGCCCTGCCGGTGGCGTTTCTTCTTGCCGGGCTCTTCCTTGCCGAGTGGGCTCGCGAAGGCCTTCGACGTCGCAGTCTGCGTCTGGGTCGAGGTTACCGTCTCGCCGGGGCGGTCGGGAGCAACCGTGGTCTGGAGCGGATTCGGCGAGGCCGTGTTCTGCGTGCCCGGAGGCGGCTCCAGCGGACCCTTTACGCCACAGCCCGCGAGCACGAGCGCGCCAGCCAGAATGGCCATCGGAACCAAACGAGTATTGCGGCCGGTCAACGGATTTCTCCCCACCAAGAGTTTCTGCAGTAACGGAAAACCGCGGCCAAAGCGAGGCCGGGGGCCGGGGCTTATTTTGGCTCGCCGCCGAGCTTCTTCAGCCAGCGTTTGGCCTGCATGCGCACGTTCTTCGGAGCGGTGCCGCCGTAGCTCGTGCGGGAAGCCACGGATTTGGAGACCGAAAGCACCGAAAAGACGGCGTCGGTAATCCGGGGCTCGACCGCCTGCATCTCGGCAAGCGGCACGCGATGCAGCGGCAGGTTCGCGGAAGCCGCCTTGGCCACGATAGCGCCGGTGATGTGATGGGCCTGCCGGAACGGAATGTTCAGGGCCTGCACCAGCCAGTCGGCGAGGTCGGTCGCGGTGGAATAGCCGTCTCCGGCCATCGACTTCATGCGCTTCTCGTCGGCCACCAGATCGCGCGTCATGCCGGCGGTCGCTGCGATCACGACCGAGAAATCGGAGAGCGCGCGGATGGTCGTGTCCTTGTCTTCCTGCATGTCCTTGGCATAGGCGAGCGGCAGGCCCTTCATGACCACGAGCAATTGCACGAGCGCGCCGATGATCTTGCCTGCTTTTGCGCGGACGAGTTCGGCAGCGTCGGGGTTGCGCTTCTGCGGCATGATCGAGGAGCCGGTCGTAAACTTGTCGGAGAGCGCGATGAAGCCGAAGGCGGGGGTGGTCCAGATCACGATCTCTTCGGCAAAGCGCGACAGATGCATGGCGCAGATCGAGGCCGCCGAAAGCGTTTCCAGCACGAAGTCGCGATCCGACACGGCGTCGAGACTGTTCGCCGTCGGCCGGTCGAAGCCGAGCGCCTTCGACGTCATATCGCGGTCGATCGGAAAGGAAGTGCCTGCGAGCGCTGCACTACCCAGCGGATTTTCGTTCATGCGCTTGCGGGCGTCGGCAAGCCGGCTGCGGTCGCGCGCAAGCATTTCGACATAAGCCAGCAGATGATGGCCGAAGGTCACGGGCTGCGCGGTCTGCAGATGCGTGAAGCCGGGCATGACGCTTTCGGCATATTCGAGCGCCTTCTCGGCGAGCGCCAGTTGCAGATCGGCGAGCGAGGTGTCGAGGCCGTCCACGGTGTCGCGGATATAGAGCCGGAAGTCGGTCGCGACCTGATCGTTGCGCGAGCGCGCGGTGTGGAGCCTTCCGGCGGCGGGGCCGATCAGTTCGGCCAAGCGGCTTTCGACATTCATGTGAATGTCTTCGAGCTGCTTGGAAAAAACGAACTTGCCGCTTTCGATCTCGCCGAGGATGGTGTCGAGGCCCTGCGCGATTTTGTCCGCGTCCTGCCGTAATGATGCCTTGTGCGGCCAGCATCGAAGCATGCGCCTTGGAGCCCGCGATGTCCTGTGCGAACAAGTGCCGGTCGAAATCGATCGAGGCGTTGATTTCTTCGAGGATCGCGTCGGGGCCCGCCGCGAACCGTCCGCCCCACATCCTGTTGTTCATCTCTTCCAACCCTGACGGCCTTTAGGAATGACCGCTCCAAATCCCGAACCGACCACACGCGTACACTGGCTGCGCCGCGCGCGCTATTTCGTGCTGGCGGCCTTCCTTGGCACGGCTGCGGGGTTCGCGGGGGTATACTTGACCGGCGGGCTCCCGCGCAACGCGGGCGTTCTTTCGGACGAAAGCTGCACGAATGCCGCACTCACGGCAAAGCGCCTCGTCCCGCTCGCCAAAGGCGCGGTGGCGGCGTTCACGCCGAACGAGACGCCGCGCCGCGCGACCCCGCTCGAATTCAAGGATAACGCGGGCCGGACCGTGAGCCTCGCCGAATTCAAGGGCCGCGTGGTGCTCGTCAACCTCTGGGCGACGTGGTGCGTGCCCTGCCGCAAGGAAATGCCCGCACTCGACGAACTCGAGCAGAAGCTCGGCGGCAAAGATTTCGCGGTGCTTGCGGTCAATCTCGACCAGCGCGGCGGCGACAAGCCGAAGCGGTTTCTCGAAGAGATCAAGGTGAAGAAGCTGGTCTATTACGAAGACCCCACCACGAACGTGTTTCAGAAGCTGAAAGCCGCGGGCCGCGCGCCGGGCTTGCCTTCGACCATTCTGATCGACCGCAATGGCTGCGAACTGGGCTTCATGGCCGCACCCGCGGAATGGGCGAGCGAAGATGCGCTGCGGCTCATCCGTGCGGCTCTGGCGGGGAATTGAGGCTCATCCTTCGAGATGCCACGTTACGCGTGGCTCCTCAGCATGAGCGGATAGCTCAAACCTGAATATCGATGTTCTGGCCGAGGCCGTTCGCGGCGTCGGCGAGCTTCTGCATGTTCTGGTTGGCGGCCTCGAGCAGTTGCGCGACAGACTGCTGGCTTGCCGCGTTCATTTTGGCAAAGCGTGCGGCAAGTGCGAGCTGCGCCTCGGCAGCTTTCGAGGCGACAAAACCGCTGGCAAGTGAGGAAACATCCATGCCGCGGAACCTGACGGCTCCGGGTTAAGGAAGATTTAGCGCGTGGGGACCGGCTTCTCGCCGCGATAGTCGTAGAAGCCGCGCTTGGTCTTGCGGCCGAGCCAGCCGGCCTCGACGTATTTCACCAGGAGCGGGCAGGGGCGGTACTTTGAGTCCGCGAGCCCTTCGTGCAGCACCTGCATGACCGAAAGCACGGTGTCGAGGCCGATGAAATCGGCGAGCTGCAACGGCCCCATGGGGTGGTTTGCGCCCAACTTCATCGCCTTGTCGATGGCCTCGACCGAGCCGACGCCTTCATAGAGCGTATAGATCGCTTCGTTGATCATCGGCAGCAGGATGCGGTTCACGATGAAGGCCGGGAAGTCTTCGGCCACCGCATAAGTCTTCTGCAGGCGGTTCACGAATTCCTTCGAAGTTTCGAAGGTGTCGTCGTCGGTTGCGATCCCGCGCACGAGCTCGACCAGCTCCATCAGCGGCACCGGGTTCATGAAGTGAATGCCGATGAATTTTTCCGGGCGGTCGGTGGATGCGCCAAGACGGGTGATCGAGATCGAGGAGGTGTTCGACGCCAGCAGCGCGTCCTTCGGCATCAGCTGCGAGAGCTCGCCGAAAATCTTCTTCTTGACGTCTTCCTTCTCGGAAGCGGACTCGATCACGAGGTCGCAATCGGTCAGATCGCCGAAGGTGACGGCCGGAAGGATGCGGCTCAGCGCGGTCTGACGGTCGCTTTCGGAGATCAGCGCCTTGGAAACCTGGCGCTGCATGTTGCCGTTGATGTTCGCGAGACCGGTCTTGATGCGGTCCTCGGAAATATCGTTGAGCTTCACGTCGTATCCGGCAAGCGCACAGACATGCGCAATGCCGTTGCCCATCTGACCCGCGCCGATCACTCCGATTTTCTTCAAGGCTTTCATCGCGCGGGCTACTCGCTATTTGCTGAGTTCTTTTTCGAGTTCGGGCAATACGGTGAAGAGATCGCCGACAAGGCCGTAATCGGCGACCTGGAAAATCGGCGCCTCTTCGTCCTTGTTGATCGCGACGATGACCTTCGAGTCCTTCATGCCGGCAAGATGCTGGATCGCGCCGGAAATACCGACGGCGATGTAAAGCTCCGGCGCCACGACCTTGCCGGTCTGGCCAACCTGCCAGTCGTTCGGGGCATAACCGGCATCGACCGCCGCGCGCGACGCGCCGACGGCGGCGCCGAGCTTGTCGGCAACCGGCTCGATGTATTTTGCGAAGTTTTCCTTGTTCGCCATCGCGCGGCCGCCGGAAATGATGATGCGGGCCGAGGCAAGTTCGGGGCGATCGGATTTCGATAGCTCTTCGCCGACGAAGGAAGAAATCCCCGGATCGCCGGCGCCTTCGGCATTCTCGACCGTGGCCGATCCGCCTTCGGCGGTCGCCTGGAAGGAAGCGGTGCGCACCGTGATCACTTTCTTCTTGTCGGCGGACTGCACGGTCTGGATCGCGTTGCCGGCATAGATCGGGCGCTGGAAGGTGTCGGCGCTCTCGACCTTGATGACGTCGGAGATCTGCATGACGTCGAGGAGTGCCGCGACGCGCGGCATGAAGTTCTTGCCGCTCGTCGTCGAAGGCGAGACGATCGCGTCATAGCCGTCGGCGAGCTTCACGATGAGGGCCGCCATCGGCTCGGCCAGACGGTTCTTGTAGGCCGCGTTGTCGGCGAGCAGAACCTTCTTCACGCCGGAAAGCTTCGCGGCGGCGTCGGCAACCGCCTTCGCACCTTCGCCTGCGACCAGCACATCGACGTCGCCGCCGAGGGCCGCGGCCGCGGTCAGCGCCTTCGCGGTAGCCGGGTTCAGGTTCGCATTGTCGTGTTCGGCAATAAGGAGTGTTGCCATGATCAGATCACTCCCGCTTCATTCTTGAGTTTATCGACGAGAGCGGCGACGGAGTCCACCTTCACGCCGGCCTTGCGGCCCGCGGGTTCAGCGGTCTTCAGCACCTTCAGGCGCGGCGCGACATCGACGCCGTAATCTGCCGGCGACTTTTCGTCGATCGGCTTCTTCTTCGCCTTCATGATGTTCGGCAGCGACGCGTAGCGCGGCTCGTTCAGGCGAAGATCGGTGGTGACGATCGCGGGAAGGTTCAGCTTCACCGTCTGCAGGCCGCCGTCGATTTCGCGCGTGACGCTCACGCTGTCGGACTCAAGCGCGACCTTCGAGGCGAAGGTGCCCTGCGGCCAGTTCAGGAGCGCTGCCAGCATCTGGCCGGTCTGGTTCGAGTCGTCGTCGATCGCCTGCTTGCCTAGGATCACGAGGCCCGGCTTCTCGGCATCGACGATGCCTTTCAAAATCTTTGCAACCGCGAGCGGTTCCACGACGCCATCCTGCTTCACGAGGATGCCGCGGTCGGCGCCCATCGCCAGTGCAGTGCGGATCGTCTCGGATGACTGCTGCGGGCCCACCGACACGGCGACGATTTCCGTCACCTTGCCTGCTTCCTTGAGACGGATCGCTTCCTCGACGGCGATTTCGTCGAAGGGGTTCATGGACATCTTGACGTTTGCGAGATCGACGCCGGAGCCATCGGGCTTCACGCGCGCCTTCACGTTGTAATCAATGACACGCTTTACTGCGACCAGAACTTTCATCCGCGCCTCTTTTTATTGCGGTGCGGCGGCAAACTATGGCTGGTCCCTGGGCCTGTCAACGCGGACAATCACGGTCGGCGCGTCGACTGCAGGCACCGCAGCTTCCGTGGCGCCCTGCGCGACGGGCTCGACCGGCGAGACGGTCGCTGCGTCACCCACCTCGGCGATCGTCTCCGGCTCGCCCTTGAAAAGCCCGATCTCCGGCCGGCGCATCAGGAAGACGAGCACGAGGCCCGCGCCGAAGCCGCCAATATGCGCCCACCACGCGACGTTATCCATGTTGCGTGCGTAAACCATGACCAGGTTGAACACGAGATAGAGCCCGAGCACCCAGTAAGCGCGCAGCTTGATCGGAATACGGGTGAAGAACAGCACCCAGACCTTCGCGCGCGGAAACAGAATCAGGTACGCGGCGAGCAATCCCGAGATTGCGCCGGACGCTCCGATCAGCGGCGTCTGCGAGGTCTGTGCCGAGAGAAAATGCGCAAGTCCCGCCGCGACACCGCAAGCGATGTAGAACAGAAAATAGCGAAAGCGCCCCATCGCATCTTCGACGTTGTCGCCGAAGACCCATAGGAAAATCATGTTGCCGAACAGGTGGCCGAGATCGCCGTGCAGAAACATGTAGGTGAAGAGCTTGATCCCCGGCGCTTCGGCGAGGATCGCCGGCACGTCGCCCGGTCTGCCGGCGCCTGCGAGGATGGATGCCGGCATGAAGCCGAACAGCTTGTTCAGCATCTCGTCGAGATTCCAGACGAGTCCCGACTGAAACAGGAAATAGATGAGAACGTTCGACGCAATCAGCGCCCATGTCACATAGGGCCGCTTGATGTAGCGAAGCCGGTTGTAGTCATAGACCGGAAGAAAAACCATCGTGACTGCTCAACGATTTGCGCCCGGGACCCATAACACATCGCGCTCGCCCCGGCCATTGACGTAGCGTGCCGCAACAAAGAGCAGATCCGAAAGCCGGTTGAGATAGCGGATCGCGGCAGGGTTCACTTTCTCCGCCGGATTCTGCGACAGGAGTACGGCGAGCCGCTCCGCACGGCGGCAGACCGTGCGTGCCTGATGCAGGAAAGCGGCGGAGGGTTCGCCGCCGGGCAGGATGAAGGATCGCAAGGGTTTCAATTCGGCGTTGAGCCGGTCGATCTCGGCTTCGAGGCGCGTCACCTGTGCCTCGACAATGCGCAGTCTTTCTCTTGGCGCGCCTTCCGTTTCGGGCACGGCGAAATCCGCGCCGAGATCGAAGAGGTCGTTCTGCACCCGGCCCATGATCGCATCCACGTCGGGTTCGCTTTTCAGATGCAGGCGGGCGAGGCCGATTGCGGCGTTGGTTTCATCGACCGTGCCATAGGCCTCGATGCGCAAATCCGATTTCAGCCTGCGCTCGCCCGAGCCGAGCGCGGTCGTGCCGTTGTCGCCGGTCTTCGTGTAAATGCGGTTCAGAACTACCAAGGCCGATAGCCTCCAGAGATGAGGAGGCCTTTCTAGCCCATTTTCGCGTAGCGCCGAAACTATCGGCCGAGCACCCAGAGCGTGAACATCACGAGCGCGATGGCGACGGCTTGCAGCAATACCCGCATGCGCATCAGCTTCTGCGAGGTGTTGCTGGAGCCGCCCTTCATCATGTTCCAGAGGCCAAGCACGAGCACGACGGCGACGGCCATCAGCGCGGCGGGAACGGCGATGGTGGTGAGAAAGGCGCTCATTTCGACGCCGCTCCTTGGGCTCTACATATTCAGCCGAACGATCCCGGCAGTGAGTGCCGTAGCGTAGCCGATCCAGAGCAGATAGGGCAGGAGCATCGCTGCGGCAATTCGGTCGACCTGCCATGCGGCGTAGATCGTCCAGATCACGAGGAGGTCGAGCGCAAGGATCGTCGCGAGGCCGCCGCGGATGGACTCCGCGCCGAAGAAAATCCACGACCAGGCCAGGTTCACCGCGAGCTGCAGCAGAAAGAGCGCGATCGCGCGATTGCGCATCCCGCTTTCGCTCGCCTGCCAAAGCCGCCACAAAGAAACGGCCATCAGCGCGTAAAGAATATTCCAGGCGATGGGAAAGGCGTAGTTCGGCGGCGTAAAGGAAGGTTTGTTCAGCGCCGCATACCAGGTCGCAATTTTCGGGGTCGTGGCAAGCGCCCCCAGTCCCGCCACGGCAAAGCAGAGCGCGAAGCAGGCAATCAGCCGGATCAGGGTTTTTGTCATGCTCAATGCAGCAATTGTTTCTCGATCTGATCGACCGGCATTTTCACGAGATCCTTGTCGATCTCCTTGCGCAGCGCTTCCTTGATCGCGGGGGTATAATATTCCCGGATCACGCCGAGCGCGCGGGGCGGTGCAACGATTACCAGTTCCTTGGTTTCTCCACCATGGACGGCGAGATGAATTTTCTCGATCAGTTCTTTGAGAAATTTCGTTTCCGCCTGATCGTGCCAGTCGGTCTGTCCGACCGCGCTACGCCCCGGTCCCACAGAAGAGTGCGTGCGTCCCGGACGATCGGTCCCTTGCTCGGAGGTCGATGGATTTTCCTGCGCGAAAACGTCCCGCGTTCTCAGGTCAGGATACTGCCCGTCGCCGTTATTTTCGAGCACCAGCGCTTTTGCGCCGTCGCACACGATGACCCAGGCGCCGTTTCCGATTTTCAGATTTTGCAAGGAATCCTCCGCGAATTTTGCCCCTTCCCGGAAGTTCAACGCGGAAGACCGAAACCGGTTGCCTCCCGGTCTAGTTCGTACCGTCGAGGAGGCGGCGGGCTATGACCTGAGCCTGAATTTCTGCGGCACCCTCGAAGATGGAGAGGATGCGCGCGTCGGCCAGCACGCGCGACACCGGATATTCCATGGCAAAGCCGTTGCCGCCATGGATCTGCAGCGCGTTGTCGGCTGCTGCCCAGGCAATGCGCGCGGCAAGCAGCTTCGCCATGCCGGCTTCAAGATCGCAGCGGCGCCCCGAATCTTTCTCGCGGGCCGCATGATACGTGAGCTGCCGCGCGATCAGGATTTCGGCGGCCATGCTCACGATCTTGTCGGCGACGCGCGGGAACGAATACAGCGGCTTGCCGAACTGGATGCGCTCGTGGGCGTAGCGAAGCCCGAGCTCCATCGCGCTTTGCGCAACCCCGATGGCGCGCGCGGCAGTCTGGATGCGCGCGGCCTCGAAGGTCTGCATCAATTGCTTGAAGCCATTTCCTTCGGTGCCGCCGAGCAGATTCTCCGCCTTCACTTCGAAACCGTCGAAGCCGATCTCGAATTCTTTCATGCCGCGATAGCCGATCACTTCGATCTCGCCGCCGCTCATGCCTTCGGCTGGAAACGGGTTCTCGTCGTCGCCGCGCGGCTTTTCCGCGAGCAGGATGGAAAGCCCCTGATAGCCTTTCTCTTCCGGCTTGGTGCGGCAGAGCAGCGTCATCAGATCGGCGCGAACCGGATGCGTGATCCATGTCTTGTTGCCGAATACCTTGTAGGTATCGCCGTGCTTTTCGGCGCGCGTCTTCAGCGAGGCGAGGTCGGAGCCGGTGTTCGGTTCGGTGAAGACCGCAGTGGGAAGGATTTCTCCGCTTGCGATTTTCGGCAGCCACTTCTTCTTCTGTTCGTCGGTGCCGCCGCCGAGGATCAATTCCGCCGCGATCTCCGAGCGCGTACCGAGCGAACCGACACCGATCCAGGCGCGGGAGAGTTCTTCCGAAACAAGAACCATCGACTCTTTGCCGAGCCCGAGGCCCCCGAATTCTTCCGGAATTGTCAAGCCGAAGACGCCGAGTTCGGCCATCTTCGAAATGATTTCCATCGGGATGTACTGGTTCTGCAGATGCCATTCATGCGCATGCGGCGCCACTTCGCTCTCGGCAAAGCGGTGCATTTCGGCGCGCATCGCATCGAGCGTTTCGTCGAGGCCGGCGTCGCCGATCGTGAGCGAGCCCTGTGCCTTGGCGATCGCGTCTGCGAGTTTCGCGCGGGTCGGGGCATCGTTGCCGGCGATCAGCGCGTTTACTGCGGGCGACATCCGTGCCGCCGCCTTCTCGACAGAGAGGCCGAGCGAGCCAAGGCGGACCATTTCGCCCTGGCTCATCGGAATGCCGCCGAAAATCTGCGCGAGATATTCGCCGGCGCCGACGCGCACCAGAAGTTCCTCGATCTCGCCGAAGCGTTCGGCCTCGATCATGCGGCCGGTGTAGGCGGCAAGCTGCCGGATCGCTTCGACATAGGTGGCAAGCCAGGCATAGCCGTGCGCGGCATGCTGCTCGCGCTCCAGGCTCGCCGCTGAAATCTTGCCGCTATCCGCGATCTTCGCGCGGACGGACGCCGCCGCTTCCGCAAGCAGCGCCTGTACGGCGTCGCTCGCCTCCAGCAGGAGCGGCAACAGGTCTGCGGGGGCAGGGCTCACGCGGGCAGCGGTCTCGGTCATGGTCGGCTTTTTCCGGATAATAGGGCTCCGCACTTTATTGGTGCATCGCACAAAAGCAAGCGGCAACCGTGTATTAACCACCCCAAGGCTTAACTGGTGCGGCTTTTTCAGGCCGGCCACGGACTCCACGAGGGAGATCCGACCGGTCGCGCGCTTATACGACCGGGGGCCCCGCTATGAAGTTGCCGCAGCTTGCCATGGATGCGTTGCGCCGGTTGCCTACGCTCTCGGTTCGCGCGCGCGTGTTCATCCTCGCGATCATTCCGGTGATCGGGCTCGGCATCATCGGCGTATTCTTTGCGAACGGCGAGCGCAACGTCGCTGCCGCTTTCGATACGGTGCAGAACTCCAGCGACCTTGCGAATGCGAGCCGCGAATTCAACAGCGCGATTTCCGCGCTTCGCGTGGCCGTCAACGATTACGTCGCCGGTCAGGAAAGTACCAAGAAGCAGGCGTTCTACGATCAGCTCAGCATCGCGATCGAAAACATCACGACCATCGAAAAATATGCCGAGCAGCGCGACAAGCCCGCCATCGCCAACCTGCGCGGCTCGCTCACGATCCTGCGCTCGAACTTCGAATATTTGACCAAGGCCAAGACCGAACTCGGCTTTCAGGAAAATCAGGGCATTCGCGGCCGCTTCGCCGAGGCCGCCACGAAGGTCGAAGAACTGATCACGGGCGACGTCGCCAAAATGTCGGAACTGGACGCGTTGCGCCTGCTTGCTGCGCTCTCGCAATTGCGCCGCTACGAGATGGAATTCATTCTGTCCGGCGATCTCAGCGCCACCTACAAAATCTACGGCGAACTTGCGACGCTCACCGGCCATCTCGGCAAGTCCTCGCTGCCGCAATCGCTGAAGAGCCAGATCGAAAGCGCGATCCAGAAATACCGCGACGAGTTCGGCGACTGGATTTCCAAGACGCGCGTGGTGGCGACACAGTCGACGGTCATTCAGAACTCGACCATCGACATGCAGTCTTCCACCGACAACATCATCATGCATGCGAAGCAGGCGCAGGCTTCCGCCGCGAAGGCGCTCGAAGTCTCGCAGGACCGCACGCGTAACGTCATCCTCAGCATCGGGGTCGCCGTCATCCTGCTCGGGCTCGCGTTGAACTGGCTGATCGGTCTCAGCATCACGCGGCCCCTGCAGGGATTATCAGAAGCGATGCGCAAACTTGCCGGCGGCGAAAGTGTGACGTCGATCCCGGCGGTGAATTCGCGCGACGAGATCGGCGCCATGGCGCGCACGGTTGTCGTGTTCCGCGACAACGCGCAGGAGCGCAGACGGCTTGAGGGCGAGCAGGCCAATGCTTCGGGCGAGCGCGAACGCCGCGTTCGCCTAGTCGAAGAACTGATCCAGAAATTCGGCGAGCGTGCGAATTCCGGCCTCGGCGCGGTGCGCAATGCTTCGCAAGCCCTGACTTCCGCCGCCGACCGTCTTGAAACGACGGCGGGCAATGTGGATTCCGAAGCCGTCCGTGCCGGACAGGCTGCGGGTGCTGCCTCGGCAAACGTCGCGCAGGCGGCGGTCGCGACCGAACAGCTTTCCGTTTCGGTTTCGGAAGTGGCGCATCAGACGGCGACCTCCACGGAGGTCGCAAACCGCGCGGTCGCGGAAGCACAGCGCTCCGTCGCGATCATGCGCAATCTCGGTGATGCCGCGACGCGTATCGGCGAAGTCGTGGGACTGATCCAGTCGATTGCCGCGCAGACCAATCTGCTTGCGCTGAACGCAACCATCGAGGCGGCCCGCGCGGGCGATGCCGGCAAGGGGTTCGCGGTGGTGGCGCAGGAAGTGAAGTCGCTCGCCGCGCAGACTGCGCGCGCGACCGAAGACATCGCCCATCAGATCGGATCGATCCAGGAAGCATCGGGCGACGCCGCAACCGCGATCGATACAGTTTCGACCGTGATCGAGGAAATGTCCGCGATCGCCTCGTCGGTGGCTTCTGCGATCGAAGAACAGAACGCGGCGGTGGTTTCCATCGCGGAGAACGTGGGCCGCGCCTCCAGCGATGCCGATGCCGGCGCTGGTGCCATGAGATCGGTACAGGCGGCGGCAGCGGGCGCCACCACGACCGCAAGCGAAGTGGCAGGACTTGCGGTGGCGCTCGGCGGCGAGGCGGAAAAGCTCGATTCGGCCATTCGCGATTTCCTCGGGGCCGTCCGCGCAGCGTAACGCCGCTACATCCCGCGGGCTTTCGAGCGGGCTTGCGTTTTCGGATTCAAATGGCGATCTGAAGGGTTCTTCCCCTTGCGGAGTTCCTCCTTGCTCAAGCCGTTCCGAATCGCAATCGACGCTTTCTGGCGCTTCAACGATGACGACGGCTGGGCGATCGCGAGCCACATCGCGCTGTCCGGGCTGATGGCGCTGTTTCCCTTCATGATCTTCGTGACGTCGCTGGCCGCGTTCTTCGGTTCCAAGGAACTCGCCGACAACACCGCGCAAATTCTGTTGGACACCTGGCCCAAGGAAGTTGCGGGGCCGATTGCGCGCGAGATTCACGACGTGCTCACGAATGTCCGCACCGACGCGCTCACCTTCGGCATCGCGCTTGCGATTTACTTTTCTTCGAGCGGCATCGAGAGCCTGCGGATCGGACTCAATCGCGCCTATGACGTCGGCGAGCAACGGCATTTCTGGCTGTTGCGGCTGGAATCGATCGGTTACGTGCTGGTCGGTGCCGCCGGTCTCCTCGCACTTTCGTTCCTGGTCGTGCTGTGGCCGCTGATCTGGGCCGCGGCCGTCATGTATGTGCCGGCGCTGGAGCCGTTTCGCGGGGTCGCCGCCTTCGTGCGGTATGCGACGGCGTCCGCCGTGCTCGTGGTTGCGCTGCTCGTCGTGCATATGTGGCTGCCCGCAGGCAGGCGGACCTTAAGCGAAGTTGCGCCGGGCGTGATCGTGACCTTGCTGTTGTGGCTGATCGCGGGCGCAGCCTTCGGCTATTACCTCGGCCGCTTCTCTTACAATTACGTCACGACCTATGCCGGCCTTGCGTCGGTGATGATCGCGCTGGTCTTTCTCTACACGACCGCCTCGATCTTCATTTATGGCGGCGAGTTGAACGCAGCGATAAAGGACAAGCGCTATGCGCCGGCCATTCAGAAAGAGCCGGAAAAAACCAAGGTCGGACGGGAGTCCGACTGACCCCCTTCGCGATCAGGATGCCGGCGCGTCTGCCAGCGGATCGAAACGTCTCGGCCAACTGTCCCTGACCCAGCGCAAAAGCGGAATGCCGACCGTGGCGACGAGTGCGCCGGCTGCGAGAAACGCAACGACGCTCGAAACGATCGCCTGCATGCCGAACACGGCGGCCACCAGAAAATATGCGCCGACCCCGATGAAGCCGAGCAGGATGATATAAACGGCAAGCCACAGCAGGCAGACCAGCAAAGGCTTGCCGCTGACAAAATCGATCGACGGATTCTTGCGCGCCGCGCGTTGCAGGAGTTCCGACGTGAAAGCCTGCATCGCTTGCGTGCGATCTTCGACCGGTGCTTTGGCGTTCTCCATGTGCAGGCTCGTGAAATTCATGCGGCGTCCGCGCGCGGGCGTCACCGCGCAGCGCCAATGCGCAGGCAAGTGACGGCTTGCGACGATCCGGTTCACCCGTATCCGGCGGATGTCGGCATAGACGACCGCGCGAAACGAGCCGCCTTCGTGGCAGGCGAGGCGGTTGCCGTGGGCCACGAATTCCCGCTCGCCGCCGATCAGCGACGGGCGGTGGCGATAGGAGGGCGGATTCGACAAGGCGTGAGCTGAATTACTGACCCGACGCCTCGATCACATCGTCGAATGTGCGCATGCCGGGGTGCTGCGCGTTCACGAGGACCGCCATGTTGCCGGGCTTGTGCTGGTTCTTCCACATCTTGGTGTGGGCCGCCGGAATTTCCTTCCAGCCCAGCACTTCGCTCATGCAGGGATCGACGCGGCGGTCGAGCACGAACTGGTTAGCGGCTGCGGCCTGTTTCAGATGCGCGAAGTGCGAACCCTGCACGCGTTTCTGGCGCATCCAGACGTAGCGTGCGTCGAAGGTGAGATTGAAGCCGGTGGTGCCCGCGCAGAACACGACCATACCGCCGCGTTTCACGACGAGACAGGAGACCGGGAAGGTCTGCTCGCCGGGATGTTCGAAAACGATATCGACGTCCTTCTTGCCGGTGATGTCCCAGATCGCCTTGCCGAACTTGCGGGCTTCCTTCACCCACTCGTTGTATTCTGGCGTGTTCACGGTGGGCATTTGGCCCCAGCACTTGAAGTCTTTGCGGTTGATGACGCCCTTGGCGCCAAGTCCGAGGACGTAATCCTTCTTGTCGTTGTCGGAGATGATGCCGATCGGATGCGCGCCGGAAGCGGCCGCCAGTTGGATGCCGAACACGCCGAGACCGCCGGAGGCGCCCCAGATCAACACGTTGTCGCCGGGCTTGATCGTGTGCGGCGCGTGGCCGAACAGCATGCGATAGGCGGTGGCAAGCGTCAGCGTGTAGCAGGCCGACTCTTCCCAAGTGAGATGTTTCGGCCGTTCCATCAGCTGGCGCGACTGCACGCGGCAGAACTGCGCGAACGAACCATCCGGCGTTTCGTAACCCCAGATGCGCTGCGAAGGCGAGAACATCGGATCGCCGCCGTTGCACTCTTCGTCGTCGCCGTCGTCCTGATTGCAGTGAACGATGACTTCGTCGCCCACCTTCCAGCGTTTCACCTTGGCGCCGACGGCCCAGACGATGCCGGAGGCGTCGGAGCCCGCGATATGAAACGGCTGCTTGTGCACGTCGAAAGGCGAGATCGGCTGGCCGAGGCCGGCCCAGACGCCGTTGTAGTTCACGCCTGCCGCCATCACGAGCACGAGCACATCCTCGTCGCCCACGGTCCAGGTCGGCACGACTTCGATCTGCATCGACTGCTCAGGCGGGCCGTGGCGCTCGCGGCGGATCGCCCAGGCATACATTTTCGAGGGCACATGCCCGAGCGGCGGAATCTCGCCGATCTCGTAGAGGTCCTTTGGGCCTGTGTGTAATTTTGTGACCGCAGACATAAGCGCTCCGAAAATAAAATGTCTCGGCCGAAGCATGGCGCAAAGCATGTTGCAGCGCAACGGCACTTGCGGCGGACGACGAACACGAACGCCAAGGCGTCGGCACCAACCACTCGTTGCGCGAGCCGGCATGCCGTCGCGTCCGTCTAGAGGTTGTCGACTACCATCCGTGCCCACTCGCGTTACCGTACAAATCCGGCCTATTATTCTTTCGTCTAATCCGGGATTCGCGGGACGGTCATGCCGGCTTGCGAAAAAGGCGAAACCAACCGGCGGGGTCACCGCCATGAAATGGAGGACGGGGGTTATGCCGTTTGAAAGTATCATTGTTCTTCTGATCGTCGGCGCGATCGCTGGCTGGCTTGCCGGCGTGATCATGAAAGGCTTCGGCTTCGGGCTCATCGGCAACATCATCGTGGGCATCGTGGGTGCCGCAATCGCAAGCTGGCTGTTTCCGCGCCTCGGCGTTGGTTTGCCGGCGGGCATTCTGGGCGCGATCATCGCGGCGACCATCGGCGCGGTCATTCTGCTCTTCATCATCGGGCTCGTGAAACGCGCCTGATCGGGCGAAGCGCTAACTAGAAAAGCCGGCGAGATCATCTCGCCGGCTTTTTCGTTAGGCTCTCGCGTTGTCGTTGCTGCGGTTACTGCAGCGTCTTTTCGAGGTCGCCGTCGCCGCAAACCTGGCAGCAGGAATCGCAGGAATACTTGCCGTTCAGACCGACGCCCCAATAGGTGTTGGAATTGCCCTTCACCCATGCGCCGTAGCAGATCTTCTCGCCGGAGCGGCAAGAGAGCTTGTAGGAGTTCGAATCGCCCGCATCCAGGTTGTAGGCCTGGTTGCCGCCGGGCCATGCATGATTGCGGTTCTGCGAATAGAACTCGATCTGAATGTCCTTGCTGTTTTCGTTGTTGATCTTGAAGGTAATTTCCTCTGCCGCGGCAAAAGTCGCCAGCGGCATCAAGAGCGCCACCCCCATGGCGAGCAAAGCACGCTTAAACCCCATCGCACTCTCCACTTTCGTGCCGCACCATGCGGCGAGCGGGAGACTATTCTTTCGCGCTGCCGCGTCGAGAGCGGAAGCGGGCATTAATGCGATCAAATTTTATCTCCGAAAATAAAAAAACCGGCAGGGTGCCCTGCCGGTTTTTCTTGCAATGGATCGCTTCGGGATCAGTGCAGCGTTTTTCGCAGGTTCCCTTCGCCGCAAACCTGGCAGCAGGAATCGCACGAATATTTGCCGTTCAGCCCCACGCCCCAATAGGTGCGCGCGTCGCCCTTCACCCAGCCGCCGTAGCAGACCTTTTCGCCGCGACGGCAGGCCAGCCGGTAGGACTGCGTATCGCCACGGCTGAGGTTGTAGGCGCGGTTGCCGCCGGGCCAGGCATGGCGGCGGTTCTGCGAATAGAATTCAACCTGAATGTCGCGACGGAAATCGTTGGTGATTTCAAACGTAATTTCCTGGGCCTGGACGGCTTTGGTCGGCGAAATAAAGGCCAGCGCAATGCCAAAGGCCAAGAGTGTCCCTCTAAACCACATAATCTGCTCTCCGCTCTGGTGGGTCGCCGCCGGTTCGGGCCGGGGCTTGGACCCGCATGTTTTTTTACGCGCGCACACTGCCGCGCGAGCGCGTCACGGTCTAGTGCAAGGCGGCCTCACGGGTCATCGATTTTCCGTGATCGATGGCCCATGCTAGGCTTTATGCTGCAATGCAGGAAAGGGTGCTGTGCGAATTTTCGCGGCATTCGCAGGGGCGTAGCCGATGGCGGAGCAAAAAGGCGGTAATCCGGGTTCCTCGAAGCCGAAGGAGGCGCCGTGGCTGATCCGCACCTATGCGGGGCATTCGACGGCAGCCGAATCCAACAAGCTCTATCGCTCGAACCTCGCCAAGGGACAGACCGGGCTCTCGGTCGCTTTCGATCTGCCAACCCAGACCGGTTACGATTCCGACCACGTGCTTGCGCGCGGCGAGGTCGGCAAGGTCGGCGTGCCGGTTTCGCATCTCGGCGACATGCGGACCTTGTTCGACGGCATTCCGCTCGGCTCGATGAATACGTCGATGACGATCAATGCGACGGCGGCCTGGTTGCTCTCGCTTTATGTCGCGCTCGCGGAAGAGACCGGCGTGCCGAAGACCGCGCTCGCCGGCACCACGCAGAACGACATCATCAAGGAATATCTTTCGCGCGGCACCTATGTATTCCCGCCGGCACCTTCGATGCGTCTGATCAAGGACACCATTCTTTATACGACGCGCGAGGTTCCGAAGTGGAACCCGATGAATGTCTGCTCCTACCATCTGCAGGAAGCGGGTGCGACGCCGGTGCAGGAACTGGCTTATGCGCTCGCGACCGCGATCGCGGTGCTCGACGGCGTGAAGGCGTCCGGCGGCATCGAGGAGAAAGATTTCGGCGAAGTAGTCGGCCGCATTTCCTTCTTCGTGAATGCGGGCCTGCGCTTCGTCACCGAACTCTGCAAGATGCGGGCGTTTACCGAACTCTGGGACGAGATCACGCGCGATCGCTATCACGTGGAGAACGAGAAGCACCGCCGCTTCCGCTATGGCGTGCAGGTGAACTCGCTCGGCCTCACCGAGCAGCAGCCTGAAAACAACGTGTATCGGATTCTGCTCGAAATGCTCGCGGTGACGCTTTCGAAGAATGCGCGCGCGCGCGCGGTGCAATTGCCGGCATGGAACGAGGCGCTCGGTCTGCCGCGGCCGTGGGACCAGCAATGGTCGATCCGCATGCAGCAGATCGTGGCCTTCGAAACCGACCTCCTTGATTTCGGCGATATCTTCGACGGCTCCAAGGAAATCGAGCGCAAGGTCAAGGAACTGAAAGCCGAGGCGCTCGAGGAACTCGCGCGCATCGAGGAAATGGGCGGGGCGGTCGCGGCGGTGGAGTCGAGCTACATGAAGCAGAAGCTCGTCGAATCGAACACGAAGCGCCTGGAAGCGATCGAGCGGGGCGAACTGACCGTCGTCGGCGTTAACCGCTTCACGGAGACTGAGCCGTCTCCGCTGACGACCGGCGACGGCGCGATCATGACCGTGCCGGAGCACGTCGAGAAGGAACAGATCGAGCGGCTGAAAGCCTGGCGCGAACAGCGCGATAACAAAAAAGTTCGCGCGGCCCTCGATGCGCTGCGCCGCGCCGCGTCCGAAGGTACGAATATCATGCCGGCCTCGATCGAGGCGGCGAAGGCCGGTGTCACCACCGGCGAATGGGGTTCGATGCTGCGCGACGTGTTTGGCGAGTATCGCGCGCCGACCGGTGTCGGCCGCTCTGCCCGCGCGGGTGCGGAAGGGCTCGATGAAGTGCGCGGCGAAGTCGAAAAGGTTTCAAAGAAGCTTGGCCGCCGCCTGAAGTTTCTGGTCGGCAAGCCGGGGCTCGACGGTCATTCCAACGGTGCGGAACAGATCGCGGTGCGCGCGCGCGATGCCGGCATGGAGGTGGTCTATGAAGGCATCCGCCTCACGCCCGCCGAGATCGTCAATGCCGCGCTCGAAGAAGGCGTGCATGTGGTCGGGCTTTCGATTCTGTCGGGCTCGCATGTGCCGCTCGTGCGCGACGTGATGAGCCGCATGCGCTCCGAGGGGCTCGACGTCCCGGTGATCGTCGGCGGCATCATCCCCCCGGAAGACGAGATCGTGCTCAAGCAACACGGGGTAGCGGCGGTGTACACACCGAAGAACTACGAGTTGAACCGCATTCTTGCCGACATCGTCCGGGTCGTGGACGCGAGCGTGAGCAAGGCCGCGTGATGAAAGCAGGAATGCTCGCTGTCGCCACTGTCCTGCTTCTCGCGATCGCGCCTGCAGCAGCCCAGGAGCTTCCCGGCGTTGTGGAGCAGCATCTGAAAACGCTGGTGAAGGACTGCGACGGCAAGATGGATGTCGCGCGCAAATCGCTGCAGGCGATCGATCTCAATGAAGACGGCATTCCCGACTTCGTCATCGACACCGAAAAGCTCGGCTGCGAGATGGGGACCTATTACTGCGGCAGCGCCGGCTGCACGCTTATGATCTTCGCATCCCACGGCGGCAAGCATGCCATCGTGTGGGAAGGCAACGTGCATCAGTGGAAGCCGATCAAGCTGCGCGGCAAGCCGGGAATCCACTTCGATTTGCATGGCAGCGCCTGCAACAAGGTGGGGTCCGCGGCCTGCCGGAAGCGCTTCGTGTTCGACGGGGCACGGCTGCGTCCGGTCAAGTAATTCCTTGTCGCAGATCGCGCGCATCGCCGAAATCGTCCTGCCGGTCTTCGGCGTCATTGCGCTCGGTTATGTCTGCGTCTGGATCAAACTCCTTTCCGAGAAAGCGGGCGAGGGCCTGAACGATTTCGTCTTCATCATCGCGATCCCGGTGATGATCGTGAAGACGCTGCTCGGCGCAGCGCTGCCCGAGGGCAGCCCATGGGGCTACTGGCTTTCTTATTTCCTCGGTGTCGCAATCGTGTGGAGCTTCGCGCAGTTCGTGACCTGGAAGCTCTATGGCAGGCCGGGACGCGCGGCCGTCATCATGGGTTTTTCCTCCGCGCAATCGAACATCGTGCTGATGGGCATTCCGCTGGTGCTGACCGCCTATGGTGAAGCCGGCGCGGTGCCGCTGTTTCTCCTGATCGCCGTGCATCTGCCGATCATGATGCTGGCCGCGACCGTGATGATCGAGAGCGCCGATGCCGGGATCACGCGGGACGCGATCCTGAAGCTCCTGAAGAACCTCGTCACCAATCCCTTGTTGATCGCCTTTGCAGTCGGCTCGCTCGGCCGCGTGATGGGCGTGCAGATCGGTGGCGCGCCGAAGCAGTTCGTCGATATGATATCGGCGGCGGCGGTGCCTTGCGCGCTGTTTGCGATGGGTATGGCGCTTCGCAAATATGGCGTGTTCGGCGACCTGAACCTCTCGGCCTTCATCGTCGCGGCGAAGTTGCTCGCGTTGCCGTTCTTCGTATTTCTCCTCGCGAAGTATCTCTTCGCGCTGACGCCGGTCTGGGCCGGGGTCGCGGTGATCTTCGCCTCGATGCCGGTCGGTATCAATTCGTATCTCCTGGCCGCGCGCTATCAAACCGGGGTTGCGACGGTGGCCGGCGCGGTCACGCTATCGACGGCGCTGTCGCTGTTCAGCGTTTCGTTCTGGCTGTTCGTGTTGGGGATCGGCTAGAGGCCGATGGCTTTTCGTATTTGCGCGACGCTGATACCGCTCTCGCGCAGATCGCGCAGCGTGGTCGAGCGATCCCGCTTTGAAAGCTTCTTGCCGCTTTCGTCCACGAGCAGGTGATGATGCCGATAGACCGGGGCGGGCAGACCGAGCAGTTCCTGCAAAAGCCGATGCACGGCGGTCGCCTCGAACAGATCCTTGCCGCGAACGACATGCGTCACGCCCTGCAAGGCGTCGTCCAGTACCGCGGCAAGATGGTAGCTCGCCGGCATCTGCTTCCTGCCCAGAACGACATCACCCCACCGCTCCGGATGCGCCTCAACCTGTTTTTCGACTTCCGTCCAGAACAGCGGTGTTTCGACGCGCGTGAGCGCCTGCTCCATGTCAAGGCGAAGCGCGTAAGGTTCCCCTGCCGCCTCGCGCTGGGCTGCTTCCGCGACCGGCAATCCCTCTTCGCGCGAATAGCGCGGACCCCCCTCGGGATCACGGCCGGTGATCAGCCGGGCAAGATCAGCGCGCGTTTCATAGGAGGCATAGAGCAGGTGCTCTGCTTCGAGCCGGCTTAGCTCGGCCGCATATTCTTCGAAATGCTCGGATTGCCGTCGCACCGGAGATTCCCAGTTCAGCCCCAGCCATTCCAGATCTTCGTATATCGAGTCCTCGAACTCCGGCCGGCAGCGGCTCATGTCGATATCTTCGATACGCAGCAGAAAGCGTCCGCCGACCCGTTCGGCTTCCTCGAAATTGAGAATGGCGGACAGCGCATGGCCGAGATGCAGGTGCCCGGTGGGCGAGGGTGCGAAGCGGAAAACGGAGGCGGGCATTTGAGGGGTGCGCGGAATCGGGTTGCAAAATTCTGCTTCTTGTAGATCGTTTCCTGCTGAAATGCCCGCACGCATCGATACCGAAGAACATCTGAGAGAGGCGCTGGAAAAGCTGCTCCTGCTCGATCCGCGCCTTGTCGAAGTGCTGGGCGTTGCCGGACATCCGCCGATGCGCAGGCGCGACGGCGGCTTTCCCGGACTCGCCCGGATCATCTGTGGGCAGCAGCTTTCGGTCGCTTCCGCGGCGGCGATCTGGGGGCGGCTCGAGACGAAGTTTTCGCCGCTCGATCATCATGCGATCCTGAAAGCCCGCACGCCGCAACTCCAGCGCGTGGGACTTTCGATGCCGAAGATCAGGACGTTCCGGCACATCGCGCGCGCGGTCCGCGACGAGCACCTGAACATCGATGCGCTCGCGCACATGCCCGCCGATGCGGCGCATGCCGAGCTCGTGAAAGTGAAAGGCATCGGCCCGTGGACCGCGGACATCTATTTGATGTTCTGCGTCGGCCATGCGGATGCGTTCGCGTCGGGCGACCTCGCGCTGCAAGAGGCCGCGCGCATGATGCTGCGCAAGCGCGTGCGGCCCGACGCGAAGCAACTTGAAAAGATCGCGCGAGTCTGGAAACCCTATCGCGCGGTGGCGGCGCGTTTGCTCTGGGCTTACTATGCTGCAATGAAGAAGCGCGACGGCGTGCCGGTCGAGCAAGGAGACTGAAACAAAAATGATCGACGGACCCCGTATCGCGCCGCGTTCCGGCACCGCGAAGCAGCTTGTCGTGTTCCTCCATGGCTATGGTGCCGACGGCAACGATCTCATTTCACTCGGACGCGAGTGGCAGGGGCTTTTGCCCGATGCCGCATTCGTTTCGCCGCACGCGCCGGAACCGGTGCCCGGTTATCCGTCGGGGCGCCAGTGGTTCGGACTGACCTTCCGCGATCCCGACGAGCGCTGGCGCGGGGTGATGAAGGCCCGTCCCGTGCTCGATGAATTTCTCGACGCGGAGCTCGCCAAGCACAATCTTACCGGATCGCAGCTTGCGCTGGTGGGCTTCAGCCAGGGCACCATGATGGCGCTGCATGCCGGGCTCCGGCGTCCGGCACTTGCAGGGATCGTCGGCTATTCCGGTGTGCTGGTGACGCCTTCGAACGAAGCAGTGGCGGCAAAGGCTGCGGAGGAAATCACGGTGCGGCCGCCGGTGCTCCTCGTGCATGGCGATCAGGACGAGATGATCCCGGCACAGGCGCTGTTCATTTCGGCGCAGGGGCTAGGGGCCATGGAAGTTCCGACCGAGTGGCATCTCTCTCAGGGAATCGGCCACGGCATCGATGCCGACGGCCTGGGGATCGGCGGCGCTTTCCTGCAAAAAGCCTTCCGGGGACGGTGATCGGAGGCCGCTTCACAAAACCGACGCGGAGTCAGTAGAATATCGTCCTGACGAACGCGGGGTGCGACCGCGCGGACTTCCAAGGGAGTCGCCATTGCACGCTGCTGTTTCTTCCGCTGCTTCGACTGGGGCGTCGCCCGGCGCCTGGCCCGCGCTAGTGCTGAACGCGGATTTTCGTCCGCTCAGTTATTACCCGCTCTCGATCTGGTCCTGGCAGGACACCATCAAGGCGGTCTTTCTCGATCGCGTGAATACGGTTGCGCACTACGACAAAGCGGTCCGAAGTCCGACCGCCGAGTTTCGGCTGCCGAGCGTGGTTTCGCTCAAGAGCTTCGTCAGGCCCGCGCGCCATCCGGCCTTCACGCGCTTCAACGTGTTCCTGCGCGACCGCTTCTCCTGCCAGTATTGCGGCACAAGAGAAGAACTCACCTTCGATCATCTGATTCCGCGCGCCCATGGCGGGCAGACGACCTGGGAAAATGTCGTCACCGCATGTTCGCCCTGCAACCTGCGAAAAGGCGGCCAGATGCCGGCGCATGCGCATATGTGGCCGCATCAGATGCCGTTCCAGCCGAGCGTGAACGACCTGCACAAGAACGGCCGGCTTTTCCCGCCGAACTATCTGCACGAAAGCTGGCTCGACTATCTCTACTGGGACGCCGAACTCGAAGCGTGATTACGCGCGCCGGGCTCCGGCAAAGGCGATGACGGCGGCGGCGGCCGAAACCAGTGCGTTATAGCCCGCGAGCGAAATGCCAAAGAGCCGCCATGCCGCTTCCGTGCAGGGCACCGCGCGCACGTTCTTTATCGCGTCGAGAATGTTGCCGATGGGTGCCGCCGAAGGCGGACCTGCGGCGCAGGAAGTCGGGCCTTCCCAGAAGCGCCATTCGACGCCCGCATGAAAGACGCCGAAAGCGACACTCGCGAGCAGAATCAGCACAAGCAAATAAAGGCCCAATCGCAGGACCCGCCGGTTGCCGCCATAGAGCGCGAAACCCCCAAGCAGGAAGCCGAGCGGGATCGCAAAATAATACGGGATGCGCTGCTGGTAGCAGAGCGGGCAGGGCACGTACCCGAGCTGATACTGAAAATACCACGCGCCGCAGAGCGCCGCGAACATCAGCAGTGCTGCGGCGAAGGCGGCGTTGGCGGGTCTGGTAAGGGCTTCGGTCATGGCGGGAGACCTAATGAAGCGCAGCCTTCATGTCCATTCCATGGCCGTTCGCGGATCAGGCTTTCGCGGCTTGCCCTGCCGCGCGCCGTCGCTATAACTGCCGCCGTTCCAGACGTGCCCCTATGGCGGAACTGGTAGACGCGCCTGACTCAAAATCAGGTGGTGGCAACACCGTGCTGGTTCGATTCCGGCTAGGGGCACCAACTTCTCCGGCAGCGCGTTGCGCGCCGGACGGCTACTTGCGCAACACCACCACGAACTGCTTTTGCCGCTCGCTGTCCGGCATGGTGATCAGTTCGGGCTTGGCAAAATCCATGTCTGCGGTGAGCGTTTCCAAGAGTGCGGAAAGCTCGGGCGGCGAGGAGCGGAAGGGGTCAATGGGGCTCGGCTCGGTGTCGCCGTGGACCTTGCTCCATTCCAGCACCAGCGCGCCGCCTTTGGCGGCGCATGACAGCCAGCGCGAGAACGCGAGCTTGGGATCGTAGGAGTGATCCCATGAATTCGAGAAGATGACGTCGAAGGCGCCAAGCCATTCGGGCTTCACTTCGTGGAAATCCCACTGGATCGTCATCGGAAACCGTGTGGCGGTTTCGGAAATCTCGGTGCCAAGCACGTCCGCGCCTGTCACTTCGTGAAAGAACTTCTGCTCCGCGCCATTGCGCGTTCCGTGACAAAGCACCTTCCGGATTTTCACGCCGCGCGCTGTGAGCGCCTCGCACAGGAAGGCGATGTTGGCCTGCTGCACCGAGCGCCAGTCGATCTTCGCCTTGTTGGCGGCAGTCTGGATCGCCTTGTAGGCCTCGTAGTCGAAGCTGCCGTCGGCCTTGCGATAGTCGACGACCTTGACGCCGTCTCGATCCGTGACCCGCGTCGTGCCGATGCGCTCGCTGTAGATTTCGGGTGCCTCGCGGTCGAACTTTTTAGGGCCGATGAGCCCCAGTCTGCGCAGGATGTTCATCGCCGCAGCCTATGTCCCTTTCCATCCGGAAAATCAAGATTGCGGGGGCAAGCGGCAAAATGATGAATTGCCGCGCTCAGGCCGCGCCGGTTCGCTTGGTGACCGCTATCTCACGGCCGCGGTTTTTGTCGAACAGCGCATGGGTGGCCTTGATTTCGTTGAAAATGGCTTCGGGGATTTCCAAAGCGATCCGAGTTTCGCTCCGGTCGCGGAAAATTGCGGTGACCGTCACTGTTTCGTCCCGATCCAAATCTGAATGTCAATGAGATCATCAATCCGGATCAATTTATCTATATGCGTCATTCAACAATACTTCCGTAGAGCGGCAAATAATCAAAACGGAAGAATCATAGATCGCGTGCGTTCCGCTATCAACGGCAGCGGAGCGGTAAAGCGGCATTCAGGAGAGCGTTATTGAGTGTGCGGCGCACTATGGCGCGTGCGTCGTGGCGGCGAAGAGAAGCGTCGCGCCCGAGCAAAGCAGCATCAGGTCGAGGAGCTTCGAGAACGTCTCCGCGCGCATGCGCATGACCAGATACTTGCCGGCGAAGGTACCGATCATCAGGGTCGAGCCGACCAGAAGTCCCTTCACGAAGGTTTCGTATGAGAGCGCACCGAGCGCTTGGAAGGTCGAAACCTTGGTGGCGTAGATCAGGAGCGAGGCTGCGGCCTCGGTCGCGAGCAGCGCGCCCTTGAAGAGTCCCGCCGCCGCGAAGACCGGAACGCTCAAAGGTCCGGTCGAAAGCACGATGCCGGTGATGAAGCCGATCGCAGCCCCTGCGATCGCAAGATGCCACCAACGCGCGCGCCAGCCGCGGCGGTCGAGAAAGCGGCGGCCGGGAATCATCGCAAGGAAGAAGCAGCCGAGCAGCGTGTCGATCAAAGCCGGCGGCAGCTCGATCAGTGTGCGGGCGCCGAGTGCTGCCGCAGGTACAGCGGGGATTGCGTAAGCCGCGAGCGCCCGCCAGTCGATTTCGCGCCACCATGCCATTGCGCGCGAAAAGTTCACCATGACGGCGGCGACCGCCATGATCGGGACGGCCTGCAGCGGCCCGAAGGTGAAGACCAGCAGTGGCAGGAGAATAATCGACGAGCCCGTGCCGATCACGCCGCTGATCGTCCCGGCAAAAATGCCCGCGATCAGGACGAATGCGTAACCGGTCATGTCATGCCAGATAGATGGCTGCGACGATACCGAGGACGAACAGGATCAGAAACGCGGTGAAGACCAGCTCCAGCCGCTTCTCGATGAACTCCTTGGCCGGGGGGCCAAGCCAGAACAAGAGACCCGCGACGAGGTAGAACCGTGCCCCTCGCGTGATCAGCGAGAGCACGACGAACCAGAAGAGATTGTATTCGGCAAAGCCCGCGGTGATCGTGACGAGCTTATAGGGGATCGGGGTTACGCCCTTGGCGAGAATCACCCAATGGCCCCATTCGGCATACGCCTGCCGGAAGGCATCCGACTGCTTGCCGTAGCCGTAGAGCTGGATCAGCCAGCTGCCGACCGACTCGTAAAGCAGGTAGCCGATCGCATAGCCGAACAGTCCGCCCAGCACCGAGGCCACGGTGCAAATTCCGGCGTAGAAGAACGCTTTCTTCGGCTGCGCCAGGCACATCGGCACCAGCATCGCGTCCGGCGGGATCGGAAAGAAAGAGCTTTCGGCAAAGGAAACGCCCGCCAGCGCATAAGGCGCAGACGGGCGCGCGGAGAGCGCGAGAATCCAATCATAGAGACGGCGCAACATTCGACGCTCTGTCTAGGCACCGCGCATGACGAAGTAAAGGCAAGTCTGCCCGCGCGCTATTCCGGTGCGTGAAACGAAACCGATGAACGTGCGTTCAGACGGGAACAGAAGCGCTTTTTCGTGCTTGCGACACTTGCCCTTCGTGGCCGGTTGAGATTTGTTTCGAACTGCGGCGAAGACGAAAAAAACGGGAAGTTCGCAGGGCCTTGCGAGCAAGCCCATCCTGAAAAAAGCCGCGGCCTGTCGCCATGCGACACGTCAAGGAGACTGGATGAAAAACCAGGGAGCAGTTGCGCGCTGGCCGGGCGCGGGGAAATCGCTATTCGCGCTCCTCGTATGCTTTGCGCTGCTTTGCTCCTGGCCTGTCTCAGCACAGAATGAGACGCGGATCCGCTTCAGCCTCGACCGCGCGATCGACGGTACGGCCGCGCCGTTCTTCCTCGCGATCGACAAGGGCTACTTCCGCGACGAAGGCCTCGACGTTTCGATCGAGCCGGCGACGGCTCCGCTGGACGCCATCACGCGGCTCGCGCTTGCGAACGGCGCAGCGCAGACGACCCACGACATGAGCGTCGGCGACATCAATGCGTTGATCCGCTACCGCGACCTGAATCCGGCGACCGGCATCGAGGCGGTCTATATCGTTTACGACAAGCCGACCTACGCCCTGATCGGCCGCAAGAGCCGCGGCGTGCAGTTCGTGAAAGATACCGAAGGCCGCAAGCTGGCCGCACCTGCTGCCGACCCAGCGTCGCAACTGTGGCCGCTCTTCGCCAAGCTCAATGCGGTCGATACCCAGAAAATTACGCTCATGAATGTCGGGCTTCTGGTGCGGGTGCCGATGCTGGTTTCCGGCGAGGTCGATGCCCTGATCGGCAATTCGTTTGCGGTTGCCGATCTGAAGGATCGCGGCGTTCAGGCCGACGATATCGTCGTGCTGCTGATGGCCGACTACGGCATTTCGCTCTACGGCAGCGCCATTCTTGCGAGTGCCAAATTTCAGTCCGAGCAGCCTGAAGCCATCCGGGGCTTCCTCCGTGCCTATGTGCGGGCGCTCCAGGATGCCCAGCACAAGCCCGAAGAGGCGATCGAGGCGGTGCTCAAGCGCATGCCCGGCGCCCGCAAGGAGGTCGAACTGGAGCGCCTGAAAATTGTGCTGGCCGACAACGTGAAGCCGTTCGATCCGAAGGCGGAAACCGTGGGCGGCGTCGATCCGGTCCGTTTTCAGGGGGCGTTCGAACTGCTCGCCCAGATTCACACCTTCAAAAACAAGCTCAAGCCTGAAGAGATTTTCGACGCGCAGTTTTTGCCGGCGCCGCCGAAGCCGCTGCCGCCACCGCCGGCTCCCCAAAAGAAGAAGAAAAAATAGCTGGTGCTTTTTCCGGCGTTGCGGCGTTATCTGCCGGTCGTTCAGAAGAATCGTATCGTCCCGCCATATTCGGGCCTTGCCGGCCCCGCAGAGAGCGGCCCGCTCGCGCCATGATGAAATTCGTCCGCCTTTATACTCGCGTCCTCGGCATGCTCGGACCGGAAGCCCGGCTGGGCTGGGTGCTAGCGATTGCCAACATCCTCTTGGCGGTCGCCGCCTTCGCCGAGCCGATCCTGTTCGGGCGCATCATCGACAACCTGATCACCAGTCAGGCGAACAAGGTGATGCCGAGCGTCGAGACGCTGGGGCCCTTGCTCGCGGCCTGGGTCGGCTTCGGGCTCTTCACCATCGCCTCAGGCGTGCTGGTCGCACTCCATGCCGACCGTCTCGCCCACAAGCGCCGGCTCGGCATCATCACCGGTTACTTCGAACACGTGTTGCATCTGCCGCTCGCCTATCACGGCGGCACGCATTCCGGCCGCCTGATGAAGGTGATGCTGCAGGGCGCGGATGCGCTCTGGGGCACCTGGCTCTCGTTCTTCCGCGAGCAATGCGTGGCGCTGGTTTCGCTGTTCGTGCTTCTGCCGATCGCCATGGTGCTGAACTGGCGGCTCGGGCTTCTGCTCGTCATCCTCGTCATCATCTTCGCGGCGCTGACGAGTTACGTCATCAACCGCACGATCACCGAGCAGCAGAAGGTCGAAGGATTTCACTCCGATCTTGCGTCGCGCGCGGCCGATGCGCTCGGCAATATCGCGCTGATCCAGAGTTATACGCGCGCCGAAGCCGAGATCAGCGGCATGCGCAACGTGGTGGAGCGCCTGCTTGAAAAGCAGCTTCCCGTGCTCTCCTGGTGGGCGCTGGTCGCGGTCGCTACACGCGCCGCCACCACCATCACCGTGCTTTCGATTTTCCTCGTCGGCGTCTGGCTTTATACGCACAACCTCACGACCATCGGCGAGATCGTGACCTTCGTGAATGTCGCGGCACTCTTTATCGGCAAGCTCGAACAGACCGCAAGTTTTGCGAACCGTCTCGTGACCGATGCGCCGCGGCTGCAGGAATTCTTCGAGGTGCTCGATTCGGCGCCATCGGTGCGCGACAAGCCGAATGCGATCGAAATGCCGCGTCCCCGCGGTGCGGTCGATTTCGAGCATGTTTCGCTCTCCTATGACGGCAAGCGCGCGGCGGTGGATGACATCTCGCTACATGCCGACGCCGGCGAAAGCATCGCGCTGGTGGGTGCCACCGGTGCCGGAAAATCCACGGCATTGGCCATCATGCATCGCGCCTTCGACCCGCAGAAGGGGGTCGTCAAAATCGACGGCGTCGATATCCGCGACTACACGCTGGTGTCGCTGCGCAAGAATATCGGCGTCGTGTTTCAGGAAGCGCTGTTGTTCGACCGCTCCATCGAGGAGAACCTGAAGGTCGGCAAGCCCGATGCGACGGACGAAGAGATCGACACCGCACTCCGCCGCGCGCAGGCCAAGGAATTCATCGCGCGTTTGCCCGAGGGGCTGAAATCCAACGTCGGCGAGCGTGGCCGTGCGCTATCGGGCGGCGAACGCCAGCGCCTTGCCATCGCGCGCGCGCTTCTCAAAAACCCGCCGATTCTCGTGCTCGACGAAGCCACCAGCGCGCTCGACGCGGGTACGGAAGTGCTCGTTCAGAAGGCGCTGGAAGAAGTCATGAAGGGCCGCACGACTTTCGTGATCGCGCATCGGCTCGCGACCATCCGCAACGCTGATAAAATCCTCGTCTTTCACGAAGGCAAGATCGTCGAGAGCGGCAGCTTCGACGAACTCGTCGCCAAGAACGGCCGCTTCGCGCAACTCGCGAAGGCGCAATTCATGGTGCAGGAAGAGCAGAAGCCGCAGATCCCGATCAGTGGCTAATTTGGCTCCTCTTACCGAAGTCTTTCGAGGATCGACACGTAGTTCGCGACTGCGGCGCCACCCATATTGAAGATGCCGCCGAGCGTCGCATTCTGGATCTGCATGTCGTTGGCTTCGCCGCGCAGCTGCAGGGCCGTCATCGCATGCATGGAAACGCCGGTCGCTCCGATCGGGTGGCCTTTCGCCTTCAGCCCGCCTGACGGGTTCACCGGCAGCTTTCCATCTTTCTGCGTGATGCCTTCGGCAATCACGCGCGCGCCCTGACCGGGCTTCGCAAGGCCCATCGCCTCGTATTCGATGAGTTCGGCGACCGTGAAGCAATCATGCGTTTCGACGAAGGAAAGGTCGTAAAGACCGACACCGGCCTCGCCGAGCGCGCGCTTCCAGGCTTCCCCGCAGCCTTCGAACAGCACGATGTCGCGCTTCGACATCGGCAGGAAATCCTGCACATGCGCGGTCGCACGGAAGGCGATCGCCTTCCTCCCCAGCTTCATGGCGGTCTCGACGTCGGTGAGCACGATGGCCGCGGCGCCGTCGGAGACGAGCGAGCAGTCGGTACGCTTCAGGGGGCCCGCGACGAAGGGATTTTTCTCGCTTTCGTTGCGGCAGAATTCATAGCCGAAGTCCTTGCGCATTTGCGCATAAGGATTGGCGACGCCGTTCTTGTGGTTCTTGGCGGCGATCATGGCGAGGGCGTCCGACTGGTCGCCGAAGCGCTGGAAGTAGTTCCCGGCGATCTTGCCGAAGACCCCGGCAAAACCCATCGGGGTCCCGCCGTCTTCCGGCAGATAGGACGCGCCGAGCAGGATGTTCCCGACCTCGGCGCCGGAAACCTTGGTCATTTGCTCCACGCCGACGACCAGCACGACGCGGGCCGTGCCTGCCTTGATCGATTTCAGGCCCTGATGGACGGCTGCCGAGCCGGTGGCGCAGGCGTTTTCGACCCGGGTCGCCTGCTTGAACCGGAGCGCAGGATCGGCCTGCAGCACCAGCGAGGCGGTAAAATTCTGCGGGGTGAAGCCGCCGTTGTAGTGCCCGAGCACGACCTCATCGACGTCCTTGGCTTCGAGGCCGGCATCCGCGAGGGCGTCACGGGCGACCTTCACGACGAGGCTCTCGACACTCTCCGCATCGAGCTTTCCGAAGGGGGTATGGGCGAGGCCGACGATGCAGGCGGTCATGGAACTCTCCTCCAGGCCATAATTGCTGCTTTTTCCGACTATAGGCACATCACCGCAGTGCAGTGAATGCTTTGCCTGACACTTCAATCGGCGTTAGGAATGGCCCCGGAAGACCGAAGCGGGCGATCCGGACCGTCCTCGGATTTCGAGCACGAGAACACTTCGAGCACGACAACATAAAGCCGCCCATGTTCGCAGCCCTTCGCATCCGGCCGTTTCTTCTCGCAATTTGCGCGAGTGTTGCGCTTTCGGCACCTACCGCCGCCGGACCCTATGTGCTGATCGAGGCCGACACCGGTAAGATCGTGGCGGAGCAGGAAGCAGGCAAGCCCTGGCATCCGGCTTCCATCACCAAGCTCATGACGACCTATGTCGCGTTCCGCGCGATCCGCGACGGGCGTCTGCACAAATATTCGCTGCTGCCGATTTCGCAATTCGCGGCCTCCACGCCGCCTTCCAAGGCGGGGTTCCCCGCCGGGCAGACCATCACCGTCGATAACGCGATTAAGCTTCTGATGGTGAAGTCGGCAAACGACATGGCGGTCGTCATCGCCGAAGGCGTATCCGGTTCGCAGGACGCATTCGTCGGCGAGATGAATGCGACCGCGCAACTGCTCGGCATGAGCGCGACCCGCTTTCGCAATCCGCACGGCCTTCCCGATGACGAGCAGGTGACCACCGCGCGTGACATGGCGCTGCTCGCGCAGGCGATCCTTCGCGATTTTCCGGAACACGAGATGTATTTCCGGATTCCGACGCTGCAGGTCGGCAAGCGTACGATGAAAAACTACAACCGCCTGATCGACCGCTATCCCGGCGCGGACGGCATGAAGACGGGGTTCATCTGTGCCTCGGGCTTCAATCTTGTCGCTTCCGCGCATCGCGGCAATCGCAAGCTGATCGCCGTCGTGCTCGGTTCACCGAACGCGGTTGCGCGCGCCGAGCAGGCAGCGATGCTGTTCGAGCGCGGCTTTCAGCCCGGCTTCGGCCTCGACGTGCTGCTTGGCGGCTCCAAGAATGTATCGGCGATCGACAATCTCTCACAGGATCCGGTGAGCATGTGGGAGCAGATGTGCGGCAAGAAGCGTAACCGGCGCGTGGCTGCATCCGATTCCGGCGACGAGCATGATGACGACGATGATCCGATGCGGGCGGGCCGCGCCAATCTCCTAAACGATCTGCCGCCTTCGATGCCGCCGATCCGCGTCCACACCGGCCCCGCGCGCGACGAGCGCGGCCGTCCGATCCGCGTTGCGCTGGTCAATGGACGCATGGAAGTCGTGCCGCAGGGCTATCAGGCGAACGCCGCATCACCCTTCGCGCCGTTGCCGGATGGTTTCGGTCCGCAGAGTGATGCCGAGGCCGAGAAGCCGCTGCGGCTACCGCGGGTTGCGCCGATGCCGCGCCCGCGTCCGGACCGGCCATCGTGAGTGAAGTGCCGGCGCGGCCCTCAGGCCCGATCGAACCGCTTCCGCTCAGTGTGTTTACCGGCTTCCTTGGGGCGGGGAAGACGACGCTTCTAAACCGTCTTCTGAAAGATCCCGCGCTTTCCGATACCGCTGTGCTCGTCAATGAAGTTGGCGATATCGGCATCGATCACAACCTTTACGAGATCGTCGAAGAGGGTGTGATCCTGCTGTCGAGCGGGTGCCTATGCTGCGCGGTGCGGGGCGATCTCGTGAACTCGCTCGAGAATCTTCTGCGCGCGCGCGACAATGGCCGCTGCAAGCCGTTCCAGCGCGTGGTGATCGAAACGACCGGCATTGCCGACCCGGCATCCGTCATTCACATCATCATGACGCAGCCTTATCTCACGCTGCGCTATCGCCTCGACGGGGTGGTGACGCTGGTCGATGCCGTGAACGGCATGAAGACCCTCGACAACCATGAAGAAGCGGTGAAGCAGGCGGCGATGGCCGACCGCATCGTGATTACCAAGACCGATTTGCCGGAAGGCGCGGCGCAGTTGCCGGCGTTGCGCGCGCGATTGAAGAAGCTCAATCCCGCCGCGATCGTGCTCGAAGGCGAGGTAAGTGCCGACGCGCTCATCAATGCCGGGCTTTATGATCCGCAAAGCAAGATCCCCGATGTCGCGCGGTGGCTGCGCGAGGAAGCGGTGATCGCCGCGGAAGAAGACGTGCACCACCATCACGATCATGACCATGGTCATGGTCACAGCCACCACCATGGTCACGCTCACGGCCATCATCACGACCACAAGCACGATCAGGCTTCGCGGCATGATGCCTCCATCAAGGCCTTCAGCATCGCGACCGAGACGCCCATCGCGCTCAATACGCTCGAGATGTTTCTCGATCTGCTGCGATCGGCACATGGCGACAAGATCCTGCGCATGAAAGGTATCGTGCAGCTTGCCGACGATCCGGAGCGGCCGGTGGTGTTCCATGTCGTGCAGCATCTGATGCATCCGCCCGCGCGTCTCGACGCCTGGCCCGATGCCGACCGCAGAAGCCGCATGGTGTTTATCACCAAGGATCTCGCGCCTGAAATGGTGCGCAAGATGTTCGACGCCTTCCAGGGCGTGCCGCAGATCGATACGCCGGACAAAGCGGCGCTTACCGACAATCCGCTCGCGATACGCTAGCGCCGCGCTCTTCGCACTTGCCCCCTTCCGCTCCGATGTCGGAAGCTCGTTCCCGCGAAAGCGCTATGAAGCGCGCTGCGGGAGGGTTTGAAGATGGGTCTCGTTCAGGAACTGAAATATCTGCGCGGCGCGCTTTCGACGCTGCGCAAGACGACGCCGATCGCGAAGAACCCAAAGCGGATTTTCCCCTGGGTGGTCGAAGAACTCGCGAAACAGTACGGCGACAAGGAAGCGCTGGTATCGGATCGCGAACGTTTCACCTATCGCGAACTCGATCGGCGGGCGAACCAATATGCGCGCTGGGCGCGCGCGCAAGGCGTCGGCAAGGGCGACGTCGTTTGTCTCCTGATGCTGAACCGGCCGGAGTACCTCGTCATCTGGCTCGGCATCCTGCGCGCCGGCGGCGTGGTCGCGCTCCTGAACACCAACCTGACCGGCACGCCGCTTGCGCATTCGATTTCGATCGTGTCGCCCAAGCACGTCATCGTCGATTCGAGGCTGATCCAGTCGCTCGAGGGCGCGAAGGATCAGCTCACCGTGACGCCCAAGATCTGGGTGCATGGAGAACCGGCCGCATATGATCGCATCGAGCCTGCAGTCGCGGCGATGGACGATGCGCCGATCCCGGCTGCCGATCGCCCCGATCTGGATATCAACGATCGTGCGCTCTTCATTTACACGAGTGGGACGACCGGACTGCCGAAGGCTGCGAACATCAATCATTACCGGTTGATGCTCGCGGCAAACGGCTTTGCGGGCGCGATCGGCACCAAACCCTCCGACCGCATGTATGATTGCCTGCCGATGTATCATTCCAACGGCGGCATGGTCGCGACCGGAGCGACGCTGATCGGCGGGGGCACGGTCGTCATCCGCGAGAAGTTCTCCGCGCGCGAGTTCTGGGACGACTGCGTAAAATGGAAATGTACCGCCTTCATCTATATCGGCGAGCTATGCCGTTATCTCGTCACGGCACCGCCTAACGACAACGAAAAGCAGCATTCCATTCGCGTTTGCTGCGGCAACGGGATGCGTCCGGATGTCTGGCCCTTGTTTCGGGAGCGCTTCGGCATCCCGCGCATTCTGGAGTTCTACGCGGCGACGGAAGGCAACGTCGCGAGCTTCAATTTCGACGGCACGCCGGGCGCGGTCGGCCGCCTGCCGAAATATCTCGCGCATCGCTTTCCAACCCGAATCGTGAAGTTCGATGTCGAGACGGAGCAGCCGGTGCGTGATAGCCGCGGCTTTTGCATCGTGTGCCAGCCGGGCGAAGTAGGCGAAGCGATCGGGCAGATCCTTAATGATCCGAGCAAGCCCACGAACCGCTTTGAAGGCTATGCCGATCCGGAGGCGACGAAGAAAAAGATTCTTCACGACGTGTTCGAAAAGGGCGACGCGTGGTTCCGTACCGGCGACCTGTTGCGGCAGGACGCCAAAGGCTACTTCTATTTCATCGATCGCATTGGTGACACGTTTCGCTGGAAGGGTGAAAACGTATCGACCTCGGAAGTCTCGGAGGCGGTCACCGTATTTCCCGGCGTGCAGGAAGCGACCGTCTATGGTGTTCCTGTCAGCGGTTACGATGGCAAGGCGGGTATGATCGCAATCGTCTCGGCCGGGCCGCTCGATCTTTCGGCGTTGCGCGCGCATGTTGTGAAATCGCTGCCGGACTATGCGCGCCCGATTTTCATTCGCCTGAAGCGCGAACTCGATATCACCGGCACGTTCAAGCAGCGCAAAGTGGATCTTGTGAAGGAGGGCTTCGATCCTGCAACCGTGAAAGACGAGGTCTATTTCTACGATCCTTTGCAGGGAAGCTATGTGCCGCTAGACTCGGCGCTCTACGAAAAAATACAGACGAAAGGGTTCAGGTTCTAGATATGATCGCACGCGCAGACGAAATCATTCAGTTCTGGACGGATGCCGGAGAGGAAAACTGGTTCAAGTCCGATCCGTCCTTCGATGAGAAAGTCCGCGCGAGATTTCTGGCAACCTATGAAGCCGGCATGCGCGGCGAGTTCGACGCGTGGGAAAACTCGCCCGAATTCGCGCTTGCCTTGGTGCTTCTGTTCGATCAGTTCCCGCGCAACATGTTTCGCGGCACGCCAAAAGCGTTTGCCTCCGACGAGAAAGCCAAGCTGATCGCCGATCGCGCGATTGCGGCAGGCCACGATAAGGCCGTCGAGCCTGCGCTTCATACCTTCTTCTATCTTCCGTTCATGCATTCGGAGGAGCTGGCCGATCAGGAGCGTTGCGTCGCGCTGATGGAGCAGGGCGGAAAGCCGGAAAATATTAAGTATGCCGAGATTCATCTCGACGCGATCAAGCGTTTCGGCCGGTTCCCGCACCGGAACACTATTCTGGGCCGCAAATCCACGCCCGAAGAGGTTGCCTATCTCGCAGATGGCGGCTTCTCTGGCTGACGAGTGAAGTATTTTCTGAAGGGTTTCTTAACGGCGCTCTGCTAGCTCTTCCTAAAATGCGAGCAAAAGCTCGCGAGGCAGGGAGATTGGCGTGTCGCTTGCCAATCAGGATCGAGTGGAACCGCAAGGGCTGCGCGCGATGGTGCGTGGATTGCCTGCGCGCGTCCTCGGCCTGTTTGCAGGAAACAGCGATCACTCCGTTGCGCGGCGGGGTGCTGCGACCGCCTTCATCATTCGTGTCGCGGGTGCGGGCGTCGCGTTTCTTTCGCAGATCGTGCTTGCGCGCTGGATGGGCCGCTACGAATTCGGCGTCTATGTCTATGTGTGGACCTGGCTGCTCCTGATCGGCAGTCTCGTGCCGCTGGGGCTCTGCACCGCCGCGCAACGCTTCATTCCAGAATACACCGCGCAGGGCGATGCGCCGCGATTGCGCGGCTATATCTTTGCCAGCCGCTGGCTGGTCATGGGCATTGCCACGCTGGTCGGCGGCATCACCGTTGCCGCGCTCCTTACTTTCCAAACCTATCTCGACAATCACTACGTCGTGCCGCTGGTCCTGATGTGCGCATGCCTGCCCATGCATGCACTCAGTGCCGCGCAGGACGGCATCTCGCGCTCCTATAACTGGATCGATATGGCGCTCGTGCCGGGCTATATCGTCCGCCCGCTTATCATTCTTGCCTTCATGGCCGGGTTCTATTTCGCCGGGCTTCCGAGCACGGCGCTCTACGCGATGATCTCAACCGTCGTGGCCTATTGGTTCGTCACCGTCACGCAGATGTTTCTGCTGGACCGGCGGCTGCGTGAAAAAGTGCCTGCCGGACCGCGCAAGCTCGAACCGCGCTTCTGGCTTGCGACCGCGTTTCCGATCTTCATGGTCGAGAGCTTCTATTTTCTCCTGACTTACGCCGACATTCTCGTGCTGGAACGCTACGTCGATCCCGGTCAGATCGCGATTTACTACGCGGCAACGAAAATTCTGGCGCTGGTCGCCTTCGTCTATTTCGCGGTATCAGCCGCGACCGCGCACCGCTTTGCCGAGTACCATGTGTCCGGACAGCGCGAAAAACTCGAACGCTTCCTTTCAGACTCGGTGAAGTGGACCTTCTGGCCTTCGCTCGCCGGGACGATCATGCTTCTGGTGCTCGGCAAGTTTCTGCTTTCGCTCTTCGGCGAAGGCTTCGATGCCGGTTACGGGCTTTTGTTCGTGCTCGCGGTCGGATTACTGGCGCGTGCGGGCGTCGGCCCGGTCGAGCGGCTCTTGAACATGGTCGGCGAGCAGAAGCTGTGCGCGATGATTTATGGGCTCGCCTTCATCACGAATGTCGCACTCTGCTTTCTCCTGATCCCGCACTATAAGCTCTATGGCGCGGCGATTGCGATCTCGGCGGCGATGATGTTCGAATCCGCGATGCTTTATCTCGTGACCAAGCGCAAGCTCGGTCTGCACGTCTTCGTCTGGAACAAGCCGGCGTAGGCGCCGGCTCAAGCCTGTTCGCGCAACATGCGGCGGATGACTTTCCCGGTCGTCGTCATCGGCATTGCGTCCACGAAGGCGATCTCGCGCGGATATTCGTGTGCGGCCAACTTCGTCTTCACGAAATTCTGAATCTCTTCGGCGAGCGCAGGCGATGCTTGCGTTCCGGGCTTGAGCTGCACGAAAGCTTTCACAATCTCGGTGCGGAGCGCGTCCGGCTTGCCGACGACGGCGGCGAGCGCCACGGCGGGATGGCGGATCAGACAATCTTCGATTTCACCGGGGCCGATGCGATAGCCTGCAGACGTTATCACGTCGTCATCGCGGCCGACGAAGAAGAAATAGCCCTCTTCGTCCTGAATCCCCTGATCGCCGGTTAGCATCCATTCGCCGATGAATTTTTCGCGCGTTGCTTCGGGCCTCTGCCAGTATTCCAGAAACATCACGGGGTCCGGCCGCCTGACTGCGATCTGCCCGAGTTCGCCGGTTTCGCAACGTGTGCCATCGGCGCGGACCACGGCGACGTCGTGTCCCGGTACGGCCTTGCCGATCGCGCCGGGCTTTGAGACGCCGAGCTTATGGCAGGATGCGAGCACGAGATTGCATTCGGTCTGGCCGTAAAACTCGTTGATGATGAGGCCGAAACTTTCCTTGCCCCATTCATAGGTCTCGGCACCGAGCGACTCGCCGCCCGAACCGAGCGTCCGCAGCTTGATGTCGTGGCGTCCGCGCGGGCTTTGCGCGGAGCGCAGCATCCGCAACGCGGTCGGCGGAATGAAGACGTTGCGGATGTTGAGTTTTGCCATCAAGGCATAGGCTTCTTCCGGATCAAACTTGTCGAACTTGCGCGAAACGACCGGCACGCCGTGATGCAGCGACGGGAGAAGCACGTCGAGCAGGCCTCCTGCCCAGGCCCAGTCCGCGGGAGTCCAGAACAGATCGCCGGGTTGCGGGAACAGATCATGCGGCATCTCCACGCCGGGAAGATGACCGAGCACGACGCGTTGCGCATGCAGCGCGCCCTTGGGCTGACCGGTCGTGCCGGAGGTGTAGAGCATCAGGCCGGGATCGTCGGGCGAGGTATCGGCGGACGTGAACGATGATGACGCTTTCGCGACCAGTGCGTGAAAATCCTCCGCGCCATCTTGCGTTCCATCGACGGATAGAACGAGTTTCAGTTCAGGCGCCTCGCCGCGAATTTCGGCGATGCGCGCGGAACCTTGCGCGTTGGTGATGACGGCCTTGGCACCGGAATTCTGTAACCGGTAGGAGATCGCTTCCGGGCCGAACACGATGGCGACTGGCAGCGCAATGCCGCCGAGTTTCGTGATCGCAGCGTGACAGGCCGCCACTTCGGGAGCCTGCGGCATATAGACGATCACGCGATCGCCGCGTTCGATGCCTTTTGCGCGCAAAACGTTGGCGAGCCGGTTCGAGGTCTCGCTGAGCCAGCGGAACGTGAACGTCTCGGTCCTTCCGTCCGGATGAACGTGGATGATCGCGACCCGTTCGGGATCGCGCGCCGCCCATTTGTCGGAGATGTCGACGCCGATGTTGTAGCGGGAAGGCACCTGCCAGCGAAATTCGCGGGCCAGCGCTTCATAGGTAACGGCGTGCGGCAGCATTTCGCATCTCCGGAAAAACGTCCGGAGAGCGTTGTAGCGCTACTTGTCCGGCTCCGCGAGTACGAGCGCCCAGAACACCTTGTACTTGGAGTTCGGTGCATAGGCTGCGGCGATTCCCATCTTGGTCGCGCCGGTCAGCAGCATGTTCTTGTTGTGGGAAGGCGAGTCGCGCCAGCCAGAGAACGCCTCCGCGAGCGTATGGTAGCCCGCGCCGATGTTTTCCGCTGCGCGCTGCGCGTTGAAGCCGGAGGCGGCAAGGCGCTTGTTGAAGTTGCGTCCGCCCGGATCGTGCGTGACCTGATTGCGCCGCGCCATGTCGCGGGCCTGTGCTTCGGCCATTTCGACCAGACGCTGGTCGATCTCGACACGGGGCAGGCCGTTCTTCTGGCGGTAGTCCGACAGGAGCGAGGCGGCAGCATTCACGTCCACATGCGCTTCAGCACGTGCGAGGTTGTCATAAAAGGCAGGCTGCCGTGGCGCTTCCGTCGTCGCCGCGCAGCCGGCCAGAGCCAGAAAGCCGAGTACCGTGCAGATGTCCATGATCGCTCGTCGCATGAGAGTCCTGTCGTTAGCGCGAAAGTGCTTAACGCTTGCTTGCCGGTAATTGCGGCGCGGGGCTTGCGTCGTCCGGGGAGCGGTGTGGGACGGTGGAATCGGGAACTTCGTCTTCTTCGTGTTCCGGCGTGACCGGTTCGGACGCGGCCTTGCGGACGCCGGCCTTGCGGAAGGCGCGCAGGATCGCGAAGTTTAGGTCGCTTTTGGTCTGGGTCGCGATGGTGGCGCTGCGAATTAGGCAGCGCAGCTCGAAGCCGAGCGTGTCGCCATCGATGTTCAGCAGCATCACGCGCGGCTCGGGCGTGGTGACGACGTTCTTATTCTCGCGCGCGATATGCAGCAGAATGTCCTGCACCACCTCGATGTCGGTATCGGCAGGAACGCTCACCGGAATCTTGATGCGCGACGGCGTGTTGTGGAGCGTCCAGTTGGTGACCGGGCTCGTAATCAGTTCGGTGTTCGGGATGATCAAGGTCGCGCGGTCGAAGGTTTCGAGCTCGGTCGAGCGTACGCTGATCTTGCGCACATAGCCGTCATTGCCTTTGACATTGACGAGGTCGCCTACTTTCACCGGCCGCTCGGTGAGCAGGATCAATCCCGAAACAAAGTTCGAAACCACCGCCTGCAGGCCGAAGCCGATGCCGACGGAGAGTGCACCGGCGACAAGCGCGATGTTTTCGAGGTTGAGGCCGAGGCGGGCGAGCGCAATCGAGATCGCAGCGATCACGCCGAGATAGCCCGCGATGGTGGCGATCGAGTTCTTCAGGCTGGTGTCGAGCCGCGTGCGCGGCAACACGGTGCCCGCAAGCCAGCGCTGCAACACGCGCGAGAGATAGGAGCCGACAACCAGTACCCCGATCGCGGCGCCGATATCGTAAAGCGAAATCTTTAGCTTTCCGAATTCGATTCCGAATGAGGCGCGGTCGAAACTTGCGGCGAGGTCGGTAAGCGAGGTGCCCCAGTTGCCGATGATCAGGAAGATCGCGACGATGAACACGAGCACGCGCGCCGCACCTGCGAAGAGTGCCGCTGCGAGTTCAAGGCTCTGGGAGCGAATGCCGAGCGTGGACGCAAAGGAACGGCCGCGTTGCGTGTGGGCCTGCAGGCCCTCGTCAAAATAAGCATTGATGAGCTGCAGGATCACGTAAGCGCTTGCGATCACGATCGCGGCGTGGACGAGCCGGCTCGTGAGGAAAGACGCGAGCCAGATATAGCCCGTCAGCACGCTGCCAAGAATCACCACTGCAACGATCCACAGCACCAGGCGCAGCCAGTTCGGCGCCGGCTCGTCCTTGCCTTCTTCCACAAGCTGACGTGTCTTCAGGAGCAAGCGGATAATGATGAGCGCAACGATGCCCGCCATGAGTGCGCTGGTGGCGGTGAGCAGGATGCGCGGCGCGCCGAGGCTGCGATGCAGAATGTTCAGCGAAGCGCCGATCGCCGCGGCGAGCAGACCGTAAATCGCAAACTTGTAGAACTGCCCCGCGGTCTCGTCGCTCAGATTGAAGATCCGGCGCGGCAGATCGTTCGGGCGCAGCAGCGCACCCGCAAGAGCGCGGCCAACGGAATAGAGCGTGACGGCTGCGAGAATGCCGAGCGCGGATTGATGAGCGCGCTCGATCAGGAAATCAAACGAAGAAAGAATCTCGATGACCGCGTAAACCGCGAGCGGCAAGGCAACCGCGCCGAGAATCGAATCGCGAAGGGCTGCACGCGCGCGCCGGAGGCGAGGCAAAGGCTTGTCCTTTGCGTTGTCTCCGTTCAGCGAGAAATAACGCTTCAGCCAACGCTGGGCAAAGAAAATTCCAAGTATGACGGTGAGGCACAACAGGGCGGCGACCAGCGCGCTCTGCATGACACCGGGCAATGTCGAGACCGTCGCGTACCACTCGCGCGAATGGGTGATCGCCGCGTTGAGCTCCACCGGAATGGCCTGCACGGCGCCGATCCATAATTTCGGATCGAGGATGCTCATGGTGCGCTCGAACAAGCGGTCGGTGAGCCTCGCGCGCCGCATTTCATCGATCTTGGCGGTAAGCTGATCGCCACGGATCGTCAGCACGCGGGCCTGTTTCAGGAGGCCATCGATTTCCGCCTGCTGGCCGCCGAGTATCTTGCGTTGATCGGCAAGCTTGCTGTCTTCGGGTGCGGCGTCTTTGGCAGGCGGCGGGCCCAGCGTCTTGATGCGGGTCTCGATCTCGGCGAAGCGCGGCTCGAGCCCTTCGACGATCTGCGAGAGTTCGTTGCGCAGCGGCTCCAGTGCCGTGCGCAGGCGCGTGAGCTCCGAGCGCTGGCTGTTCGGATTGATACCGCCATCGACGTAATCAAAGACCGAGTTGATCGTGTCGAGCCGGACGCGGATGTCCGAGTTGCTTGCGCTCTGTGCCTGCGCGGGTTGCGCGAGCAGGAGAATCGCGCCGATGAGCGCAAAGAGAAGATTGCGGAACTTCAAAGCCATCTGGGAGCCGGGTTTGCGGGAATCTGGCAATTAGCCATGGACAACGGATGTGGCCGGATTGCGAACTGGCGGTCCCGGAGGGAATCGAACCCCCGACCTTCGGTTTAGGAAACCGCTGCTCTATCCGGCTGAGCTACGGGACCTGGCCGCGGCAAGGGTCTAACACAACGATCGGTGATTTGCAGAGGGTTGCCAGAGCTTTCATGCGGACATTCTCTGCCGCAAGATAGGGCCCGCGATGGGACCGGCAGGCAGCAGGCTTTTGCTCATGATCGGGCTTCTGGGCATCTCGTTATGTCCGGCGGCCGGTGAGGGCGTGGCGCAGTGCGGGACCGGGCAGGCGGCGGTCGAGATCGTTGAGGCCGTCGACGGTCATTCGCTGCGGCTCGCCGATGGCCGCATCCTCCGGCTTGCCCGGATCATTGCACCGCTTCCGATCGACAACGATCCCAGTGCGTCGGCGCGCGCGAAAGCATCGCTTGCGGAAATCGCCGCAGGCAAAAGTGCGATCCTCTATCTCGCCTCCGATGCTCCCGATCGCTACGGCCGATGGCAGGCCGGGGCGGTGCTGATCGAGGGGAAGCAATGGCTCGAAGCCGCGCTGCTTGAGCGGGGCATGGTGCGCGTATTCTCGTCCGCGAATGACAAATGCATGACTGCGCTGCTCGCGCATGAGCGCAAGGCACGAGAGGCGCGGCGCGGGATCTGGAATGAGCCCCAGTTTCGCATCTTTCAGGCAGACGAGCTCGCGCTCCTGCTCGCGGCGTCGGGCCGCTTTGCCATCGTCGAGGGCACCGTTACCCGGGTGGGCCGCGGCCGCGGGCGGATTTATCTCGATTTCGGGCGCCGTTTCACCGAAGATTTTACCATTATCGTGCCCGATAGCCTGCGTAAAAGGCTGGAAGCCGCCGGCGAAGACCCCCAAAACTGGCGTGGCAAGCGCATCCGCGTTAGGGGTAATCTGTTCTTCTGGGGCGGCCCGGCCATGGAAATCAACCTGGTGCAGGCGATCGAACGACTGGAAAACCCTGCGAGCGAATGATGCAGACGCGCGAACGCATATGGGAGCGACTTCGCGCCGCTTTCAGCGGCGTTGCGTTGTCCGTCGCGCTCGCCTCGTGCTCGACCGTCAGCCTCGACCAGATCGGTTTCGGGGAGCACAAATCCGAAGACCCTGCCGTCACCGCGCTGCCGGCCGCGCAGCGCAAGGAACATGAACGGCTGATCGCTACCTATGGCGGCATCTATCGCGCGCCGGAACTGCAGGCGCTGATGGAGCAGACCATCGCGCGTCTGGTTGCTGCGTCCGAGAAGCCGGAACTGAAGTATCGCATCACGATCCTCAATTCACCCGCAATCAACGCCTTCGCATTGCCGGGCGGTTCGCTTTACGTCACGCGCGGATTGATCTCGCTTGCCAACGACACGTCCGAACTGTCCTCGGTGATCTCGCACGAGATGGCGCACGTGCTCGCACGCCATGCGGTAATCCGCGAAGAGCAGATCCGCGCCGCTGTACTCAACAGCCGCGCGATTTCCGATACGCTCAGCGATCCGCAACTCGGCGCGCTTGCGCTCGCCCGCTCGCGGCTTTCGATTGCTACCTTCTCGCGCGGACAGGAACTGGAAGCCGATGCCGTCGGCGTCGGCATTGCCGCGCGTGCAGGTTATGATCCTTACGGCGCGTCGCGCTTTCTCACGTCCATGGGCCGCTTCGCGCAATTGCGCACCGCTTCGATCGGTGCGAGCCCGTCGAAGGATATGGATTTTCTTTCGAGCCATCCTTCGACGCCGGAGCGGATTTCAATCGCGGTCGCCAATGCGAAGCAGTTCGTCAATCCGCTCTCGACCGAACGCGATCGCGAAACTTTTCTCAAGGCGCTCGATGGCGTGACCTTCGGCGACGATCCGAAAGAAGGTTTCGTGCGCGGCCGCACCTTTTTGCATCCCAATCTCGGCTTTGCGTTCACCGCACCGGAAGGGTTCGCGCTCGAAAACACTGCGCAAGCCGTGCTTGGCGCGACCGGCAGCGGGCGCGAGGCTTTGCGGCTTGATGCTGTGCGGGTTTCCGGCAGCGAGCCGCTTGCGGACTATGTCTCAAAAGGCTGGGTCGAGGGCGTCGATCTCTCGACGCTGGAGAAGTTCGAGGTGAATGGCTTCGAGGCTGCGACCGCGATCGCGCGCGGCGAGCAGTGGTCGTTCCGGCTCTATGCCATCCGTTTCGGTGCTGACGTCTATCGGCTGGCATTTGCGACGCGCGAACTCTCGCCGCAACTCGAAGCATCGTTCCGGCAGGCCGCGCTTTCCTTCCGCCGCGTTCCGCTTGATGAAGCGCAGGCGATCCGTCCGCTCCGCATCCGCATTCATCAGGTTACGGCCGGCGACACGCCGGAACGCATTGCCGCGCGTATGGCTTATGCAGACCGGCAACTGGAACGATTTCTCGTGCTGAACGGGCTGCGCCGCGGCGCGCGGCTGACACCCGGCGACTATGTGAAGCTCGTCGTCGAATAAGCGGAGTGTTCTGCAAAGAACCCGAGGCAAAAGAAAAGGCCCGGAATCGATCCGGGCCTTTCATATTTTCAGTATTCCGCGTGCTTAAGCGGCGGCTTCCTGCTCGTCGTTGCCGTCGCTCTTCGCCGCCTTGTTGCGGGTCGGCGCCTTCATCAGGTTGGCCTCGACCAGCTTCGCGGCTTCCGTCTCGGTGATGTCTTCAACCGCCGAGAGTTCGCGGACCATGCGATCGAGTGCCGCTTCGTAAAGCTGACGCTCGGAGTAAGACTGTTCAGGCTGGGACTCGGAGCGGAAAAGATCGCGCACCACCTCCGCGATCTGGATGAGATCGCCGGAATTGATCTTCGCTTCGTATTCCTGCGCACGGCGCGACCACATGGTGCGCTTGATGCGGGCGCGGCCCTTGAGGGTTTCCAGCGCCTTCTTGACGATGTCCGGGCTTGCCAGCTTGCGCATGCCGACCGACGCCGCTTTCGAGGTAGGCACGCGCAACGTCATCTTGTCCTTGGAAAAGGAGATGACGAAAAGCTCGAGCTTGTATCCCGCGACTTCCTGTTCCTCGATCCGAACAATCTGTCCGACGCCATGGGCCGGATAGACGATGTGTTCGTTGGTCTTGAAGCCGTGGCGGGTCTGGGTCTTCTTGGCGGTGGTCATTGTTCGCTTCTGCTCCTCGCGCCGGTCATACCGGCCTTACGCAATACTCGGTCCCGTCGCCGCCGGGTGAACCCATCGGTTGATTCCTGTAACGATGCTACTTTCGCGCGCACCGCGTCAGCGGGGCGTGTGAAAACTGCATCTCAGCCTTGGATTTGGGTCGGGCGGCTCCTTAAGAGCGCCCTATATCTTGCGATGAAAACGGGCGACTGTGGGAAATATAGCACATTTTCCCAAAAAATCAATGGTTTGCCGCAGCGCGGGCATTTTGGCGCCGGCGGTATGGTTACCGGCTTCCGACGAGGGATTCAGTCGCCCTGGCCGGGCTTGTCGGAGAAGTATTGCTCTTTGCCTTCGACGCCATCCCACTCCTTCGCGTCGGCAGGCGAGTCGCGCTTGATCGTGATGTTGGGCCACTGCTTGGCATATTCGGCGTTGAGCCCGATCCACTTCTCGAGGCCCGGTACGGTATCAGGCTTGATCGCGTCGGCCGGGCATTCCGGCTCGCAGACGCCGCAATCGATGCATTCGTCCGGGTGGATGACGAGCATGTTTTCGCCTTCGTAGAAGCAGTCCACCGGACAGACTTCGACGCAATCCATGTACTTGCAGCGGATGCATTTGTCGTTGACGACGTAGGTCATGGACGGCTCGTTCTCTTGCGTGCCGCGCAGTAGCGCAGGGGGTCGGCTTTGCCAAGGGTTCGCGACGTGCGGCAATTGAAGGTCAGTGTCGCGCTTCCAGCACCTCATATGTGCGCTGCGCGGCCGCCGCGTCACCCCGGCGCGGCAATATGCCGGTGACCTTCAAAACGCGGACGCGGGCCGGTAGCGCGAGCGTCAGGATGTCACCCGGCTTGATGGTGCGGCCGGGTTGACCGTTTCGCTCGCCGTTCACGCGGACATGGCCCGCTGAGACAAGTGCGGCGGCGAGGCTGCGTGTTTTCACGATGCGCGCGTGCCAGATCCAGCGGTCGATCCGCTGGGAATTCTGGCTCTCGTTCAACCCTTGTCCTTCTTGTCCGCTTCCATGCGCTCTTTCAGCGCCAGCAGCGATGCAAAAGGCGAGTTCGGATCAAGCGTTTCCCGGCGTTCGGGACGCGGCTTGAACCCGCCCGCATCCTTGCGCGGACCCCGGTCGTGACGATGCTCCGGCCGGTCCTTGTGCCGATCCTTGGGACGATCTTTACCGCGGTTATCGCGGCGCGGGCGCTCGCGTGGCTTCTCGCCATCAAGAGGCGTTGCGCCATCGGCATTCGCTTCGGCATGCTTCTGCGGCCGTCTGTGTTCGGGCTTGCGATCAGTCCGCGGACGGCCCGGACGCCAGACTTCGATCATGGCAGGCTCGGCGGCCTGTACCGCTGCGGGAGGCGTCGCGTCGGCAACCGGGTGAATTTCCGCGCCTGCCGAAAGTACCGGCGCCGAGGGCATCATGGGATCGCCGCCCGAGAGCGTGGGAGGCGGTGGTGTGACATCAGCAAACGGCGTTTCGACAACAGGGTCGGACGTGGGCGATTCTGGCACGGCCACTTCCGCAACCGCATCCGTTTGCGTTTCTACCGGCGTCTCGACGGGCGCAGGCCGACGGTCCATCCGGTAGCCGAGCGCTTTCAGGATGGATGCGAAGTCTTCGCCCGCACAGCCGACCAGCGAGGTCATGCCCACGGAAACAGTAAAGCCGAAGCCGTCGATTGCGCCTTGCGGCTTCTCGCCGGGCGAGCCCGGCTTCCATGCGATCGCCGGACGAATGAGATCGGCGAGGCGCTCGAGAATATCGACGCGCACCGCACGCGTGCCGGCAACGCGATAGCCCGCCGCGCGATAGAGCGACTTTTGGATCTCGCGGTCGTTCGGGATCGAGGTGCGGCCGGACGACGCGAGCGAAGGCAGTTCGCTCATGCCTTTTTGCGAAAGGCCGCCGTGCTTCAGCGCCCACAGAAGCAGTGCAAGCTGGCGCGGTGCAGGCTTCAGGAGCGCGGGGATATAGATGTGATAGGCGCCGAAACGGATGCCGTATTTGCGCAACTGGCTCCGCGCTTCCTGGTCGAGACCCTTCACCTCGTCGGCGACATTGATGCGGTCGAGCACGCCGAGTGCTTCCACAAGCTGGAACGCAACGCCGCGCGCCAAGCCGTTCACGTCTTCGGCTTTGGCCAGCGCATTCAACGGGCCAAGCAGCTTTTCGATATGCGCCTCGATCCAGCGATCGATCCGTGCTGCGACCTTGTCGCGCGCGGGACCGGTGAGCTGCTCATCCGCGATGAGGCGTGCCCGCGGTTTCAGCGCAACGTCGCCCGCAATCAGGCGCGCGACCGGCTCGCCGGTCCAGCGCAACAAGCCATCATTGGCGAGCACGATTCTGGCATCATCGGCCTTGTCGATTTCGTCGGCGCGCTTTTCGATTTCGCCGGCAAGCGCCTTCTGTGCTGCGGCTCTAAGCGCCTTGGCGTCGGGCGAACTGCCGGAAGCATCGGCGACAAACTCAAATCCCTGCAAGCGACCGATGATGTGACCTTCCACGATCACTTCGCCGCTGTCCTTAATTTCAGTCTCCAAGCGCGTATTCTCTCTCAGGCGCCGCATCAGCACGCTGGTGCGGCGGTCAACAAAGCGTTGGGTAAGACGTTCATGCAGCGCGTCGGAGAGCCGGTCTTCGACGGCGCGCGTGATGCCTTGCCAGTGTTCAGGGTCGCGTAACCAGTCGGAGCGGTTGGCTGCGAAGGTCCAGGTGCGCACTTGCGCGATGCGGTTTGAAAGCGTGTCGATATCGCCTTCTGGCCGGTCGGCAAGGGCCACCTGTTCGGCGATCCAGTCGGCGGGGATCGTACCCTCCCGCATCAAAAATCCATAGAGGGTGAAGACCAATTCCGAGTGGGCCGCAGGCGATACTTTCCGATAGTCGGGAATTTGACACACCTGCCAGAGGCGGCGGATCGCGTCCGGCGTTCGCGCCATCGACCGGATGTCGGAATCGCGCGCGGCGCGCTCCAGAATCTGCAAATCGTCCGCGACCGGTGCCCGCGTAAGACCTTCCTCCCGTGGAATTACGGAGAGGCTCGCGTCGAGGGCGGCAAGCGAGGAAAAATCGAGCGCGTGGTTGCGCCATTGCAACACTTTGACGGGTTCGAACGTATGCGTCTCCAGCCGATCGACGAGGTCGGCCTCGAACGGACGGCAGCGGCCGGTGGTGCCGAAAGTGCCGTCCCGCTGCGCCCGGCCAGCGCGGCCCGCGATCTGTGCCATTTCGGCTGCCGATAATTGCCGGAACTGATAGCCGTCGAATTTCCGGTCGGAAGCAAATGCGACGTGATCCACGTCGAGGTTCAGCCCCATGCCGATGGCGTCGGTGGCCACCAGATAATCGACGTCGCCGGACTGAAAGATTTCTACCTGCGCGTTGCGGGTGCGTGGGCTGAGCGCGCCCAAGACGACCGCAGCGCCGCCGGTCTGGCGGCGGATCAATTCGGCAATCGCATAGACCTCATCGGCCGAGAAAGCGACGATCGCGGAGCGGCGCGGCAGGCGCGTGAGTTTTTTCTCGCCAGCGAATGTCAGCATCGAAAGCCGCGGCCGCTGGATCACATCCATGCCGGGCAGGAGTCTAGTCAGAATCCCGCGCACGGTCGCGGCACCCAGAAGCCATGTCTCTTCGCGTCCGCGCAGGTTCAGTACGCGATCGGTGAAGAGATGGCCGCGCTCGAAGTCGGCTGCAAGTTGCACTTCATCGACCGCGATGAAGGCGACATCGAGATCATGCGGCATGGCTTCGACGGTCGAAACCCAGTAGCGCGGGTTTTTCGGCACGATGCGTTCTTCGCCCGTGATGAGCGCGACGTTCTCTTTGCCCACGCGTTCGACGCAGCGTTGATAGACCTCGCGCGCAAGCAGGCGCAGCGGCAGGCCGATCAGTCCGCTCGAATGCGCGAGCATGCGATCGATCGCGAGATGCGTTTTGCCTGTGTTGGTCGGTCCCAACACCGCGGTGACGCCGCGCCCGCGGCGCGATGGATCGGAGAAAGACTTGGGAGAAGTTTTCAGCAAGGCGTTACGCCTGAATTCCTGCGCAAGATGTGCCGTTTCGTTACAAGTTGAAGCAATTTTTCCGCATTCCGTTAAGAAATGGAACGCGGCTGGAACGAATCGCGCCCGAATCACTGACTTCGCTTCGTTTCCGGCTTCGTTCACGCCGCATGTAGTCTCTCGAATGCGATCTGCCACAAGTTTGCGGATCTGTAGGAGCGTTTTCCGCTGGCGGATGCGCGAAACAAGTTAATTACACGTGCTCGCAAAGCCGATTCAGCGTTGACTCTCATGCGCTTGGCTTGTCCTCTTTTGCGACAAGTTTAAATCGAATTCGCCGCAAAGCGTAAGAATTAGAACGAGTCTGGAACGAATCGCGTCCGAATCGCTGACTCGCGCAGGTTTCGAGATTTGTTCTCACCAGATGTCGTGCGCCGGCATCACGCGGGTACAAAATAGCGCGCGCCTATTCGCGTGCCTGCGATGCGCGCCGAGAAATCTCTTAACGGCGTGTCTTGCGGCGAAAGATCAGCGCGGGCCGGCACGAAAGCGCGTCGCTTCGACGACCATCGTGCCAATGCCGGTTGCGATCGACACCTTGATCGGCACCAGCACGCGCGTGCCCGCGACCGGTGCCAGCGACACAAAGAGTTCGCGGTTCTTCGCGAGTTGCTGCACCTGCGGACGATCGGTGCGATGACCGGCAATCGGAATGTAGCGCGCTTGGCAGACGAGAATCGGGCCCTGATAGCCCTCGGTTTTCTTCGGGGCCTGCTCGGTGCGCAGATAAGTCAGCTCGACGTCGTAGCGCAGGCGCGCGTCGAAGATCGGGATCGTCCGGTTGCAGGATGCGGGATTGAGCACATCACCCTGTGTCGCGACGAGCATGAGGCCTGCGCTCAAGGGATCAACCACGTTCGTGCGCGCGGCCTGCGTGATCGGCACGCGATTGACATCGAGATCCTTCGGCGGCGGGAGCACGGAGAATTCCTTGGCGAAACCGTTCTCGACGTTGATCTCGACCTTCTCGCTGCGTTCGCTCGTATTCGACTGGGTCGAAAACACGCTTGAAATCACCCGGGTGCCCTGAAAGGAGCCGCGGACCGTCGAGGTGCCTTCGCCTTTCGCGATCATGCGCACCAGTCCGGTGAACTTGGCGGTGCCAGCGGCGGCAAAGCCCGCCTCGTTGAGGTCGAGGATCACGGCCCCCTGGCCGATGGGGATGCCCGCAAGGTGGATGGAATAGGCCGCATCAAGACGGGTCTGCTGGGCGGCCGCGCCACAGGTGCTCGCGGCGAGAAGTAGGGCGGCAAAGGCGAGGGCGGAGCGGGGCATCGGCGAGCTTCTTCCCGGTCTTGGGTCCCCAGGGGGACCGATTCAGTTGCGAGAATCATAGCAAAAACCGCTTTATCCGGGAGGATTCGAAGCAGTCTGGGGCCGCTCAGCAGGTGGGATCGATTTACGTCTTAACTGTGGCTCAAAAAGCTGGCTCGAGGCTTCGCTTGACGCGTTTGAGGCCCGTCACTATGGAGAGGCCTCGCTTTTACCCCCGAAAGAGGCGGCGCGGGTTCCGAACCCGGCGGATCGCCTTCGACTGCAAGGATTTTGACGATGTCTCGCCGCTGTGAACTGACCGGCAAGGGTGTCCTCGTGGGCAACCTGGTTAGCCACTCCAACATCAAGACCAAGCGCCGTTTCCTGCCGAACCTCGTGAACGTCACGATGCAGAGCGAGGCGCTGAAGCAGGATGTGCGGCTGCGCGTGAGCGCCAATGCGCTGAAGTCGGTCGATCACAATGGCGGTCTCGACGCGTTCCTGGTCAAGGCCCGTGACGAGAACCTTTCCTCGCGCGCGCTGCTCTTGAAGAAGAAGATCAAGAAGAAGCTCGCTGAAGCCAGCTAAGCTTCCGCGATAAAGTTTTGAAACCCGCCCTTTGAGGGCGGGTTTTTTTATTGTGGCCAGACGAAGCGCAACAACACGGTGCGCTGAAAAAAATTGAAATTATTGTCTGAGAGCAGCGTGAGCAGGATTTCGCCTGCCGCGCCGCGCGTGATCGCAAGCGCTTCCATATTGTCGATGTCGTAGCCGGAGTCGGCTTCCAGCAGCACTTTGCCATCGACGATTGCGCCGGGCCTGATCTCGGAGAGCGGGATCGCACGCAGGCGCAGATGGATGCCGGTGAGAAAGCGGAAATAGCGCTCCAGAATGACGAGATGGCCGGTAGGCGAGATCGCCGCGTCGCTCACCTCGAAAAGATCGGTGCGGCGAACCGCGAAGCTGCCGGGCGTTGCGCCGCCGATGATGAAGGCGACCAGATTGCCGTTTTCGTCCAGCCCTCGCTCGGAGATCGCGAGCAGGCTTCCCGCTAATGGAAGTCCTTTCGGCACGAAGGCCAGCGCCTCAAGGCCCTGATTGAACGGCAGCTTGCGCACGCCGTTCGGCGTCTGGATCGGGATGCCGCGTGCGTTCAACCCTTCGGCGTTCAGCCGATAGCGCAAGATGCGGTTTGCGCGTTCGATACCGACATAAAGTGTGTCGCCGTCGGCGGTGAGCGATTCGGTGTCGAACCATTTGCGCGACGCGAGCGTGCGGCCGTCAGGCCCCAGCATCGGCGTCATTTCGGCGTTCTCGACGCCCGTGACGCGGTTGCCATCGAGCGTGAAGCTGCCGCGCAGCCAGTAGCCGCGATCCGAATGCGCCACGAAACGCTTGCCGTCGGCAAGAATGAGAAGCCCTGAGAGGCCGCCGAAATGCTTGAACTTCGATTGCAGCACGAGGCCGCCGACAAATTCGAGTTCGCCGAACCGGCGCGTGTCCGCATTGCGCCGGTCGAACGCTGTAATTGGCGTTGCCTGAACTTCGATCCGCTCGGGGCCGGTAGCTTCCTGCGCCTGTAGTGGCGCGAAAGACGAAACAAGTGCGGTTGCGAGAAAGACCGCTGCAACGAGGCGCGAGCGAGAAGCGCTCAATGCAGACGCCGGCGTGAACCGCCGCCGCGTCCTGGCACGGCTACCGTTTTTTCCTCGAATAGTTCGGCGAGTTTCTCGGTCATAGCCCCGCCCAGTTCTTCCGCGTCCACGATGGTGACTGCGCGGCGATAATAGCGCGTCACGTCGTGACCAATGCCGATCGCGATCAGTTCGACCGGCGAGCGGGTTTCGATTTCCTCGATGATCCAGCGCAGATGGCGCTCGAGATAATTGCCGGGGTTCACCGAAAGCGTGGAGTCGTCCACCGGCGCGCCATCGGAAATCATCATAAGAATCTTGCGCTGCTCGGGACGCGCAAGCAGGCGCTTGTGCGCCCAGTCGAGCGCCTCGCCGTCGATGTTCTCTTTCAGGAGACCTTCGCGCATCATCAGGCCGAGGTTCTTGCGCGCGCGGCGCCATGGTGCGTCGGCGGATTTATAGATGATGTGGCGCAGGTCGTTGAGCCGTCCCGGCGATTGCGGCTTGTTCGCAGCCAACCAGGTTTCGCGCGACTGCCCGCCCTTCCAGGCGCGGGTGGTGAAGCCGAGAATCTCGACCTTCACGCCGCAACGCTCGAGCGTGCGGGCGAGAATGTCGGCGCAGGTCGCAGCCACCGTGATGGGTCTTCCGCGCATCGAGCCGGAATTGTCGAGGAGGAGCGTGACGACGGTGTCGCGGAAATCGGTGTCGCGCTCGTTCTTGAAGGAAAGCGGCTGGAACGGATCGGTGACCACGCGCGACAACCGCGCCGGATCGAGCATGCCTTCCTCGAGGTCGAACTCCCACGAACGGTTCTGCTGCGCCATCAGGCGGCGCTGCAGGCGGTTTGCGAGCCGCGCGACCACGCCCTGCAAATGCTGAATCTGCTTGTCCAGATAAGAGCGAAGCCGCGACAATTCCTCGGCGTCGCAAAGATCTTCCGCACCGATGGTTTCGTCGAACTTGGTCGTGAAGGCGCGATAATCCGGTCCGCGCGGTTCGTTTGGTAGCTGGTGCTGGGGGCGCCATGGCTCGCCGGCCTCTTCGCTATCGCCGGCATCCATATCGTCCGGACGATCCGCAGGCGGCGCGTCGTCGGATTCGGCAGCCTGATCCGGCTGCTCTTCCGCGGAGATTTCGGCGTCTTCCTGCGCCGACTGATCGGACGCGTCGTCCTGCTCGGCGGCACCCTGATCGTTCGAGGAATCATCCTCGCCCTTGCCGTCGTCCTCGTCCTGATCGTCTTCATCCTGCTCGTTGGAGCGGTCCTCGCCCATGTCGAGCGAAGTGAGAAGATCGTGCATCGCTTCCGCGAAGCCGCGCTGGTTGTTGATTTCGGAAGCGAGCCGGTCGAGATCCTGATCGGCGCGCTTCTCGATGAAGTCGCGCCACAGGTCGACGACCTTCTTCGCGCCTGCGGGCGGCTTTTGTCCGGTCAAGCGCTCGCGCACGAGCATGGCGAGCGCGTCTTCAAGTGGCGCGTCGGCGCGGTCGGTGATCTCTTCGTAGCTGCCGCGATGGTAACGGTCTTCGAGCATCGCGGTGAGGTTCTGCGCGACACCGGCCATGCGCTTCGAGCCGATGGCTTCGACGCGCGCCTGCTCGACGGCTTCGAATACCGAGCGGGCATGCTCGCCTTGCGGCAGCATCTTCTTGTGAATCTGCGGATTGTGCATGGCGAGGCGCAGCGCCATGGAATCCGCGTGGCCGCGAAGAATGGCGGCGTCCGCCTTGCTCAGGCGGCGCGGCGGCTCGGGGAGGCGGGCGCGCTCCTGGTTTACCGTTGGTCGCTCGGCCGCGAAGGAAACTTCAAGCTCCGGCTTGCCCGCGATCGCGCGCAAGGTCGTCGCGACCGCGCGCTTGAAGGGCTCGGCGGGGCTCTCGTTGTTTTTTCCCTTCGTGGGAGCGGACATGCTCGCTCGACTTACGATAGCGCGACGTTCACCGTCGATTCGGGAAGTTCCTTGCCGAAGCTGCGCTGATAAAACTCGGCAACGATCGAGCGTTCCAGCTCGTCACACTTGTTGATGAAGGTGACACGCAGCGCAAAGCCGATGTCGCCGAAGATCTGCGCGTTTTCGGCCCAGGTGATCACCGTGCGCGGGCTCATCACGGTCGAGAGATCGCCGTTGATGAAAGCCTGCCGGGTGAGATCGGCGACGCGTACCATCTTGGAAATCGTGTCGCGGCCCTCGGGCGTGCGCCAAGCGTGGATCTTGGAGGAAACGATATCCACTTCCTTGTCGTGCGGCAGATAGTTGAGCGTCGTCACGATCGACCAGCGGTCCATCTGACCCTGATTGATCTGCTGCGTGCCGTGATAGAGGCCGGTGGTGTCGCCGAGGCCCACGGTGTTGGCCGTTGCAAACAGGCGGAAGGCCGGGTGGGGGCGGATCACCTTGTTCTGGTCGAGGAGCGTGAGGCGGCCTGAAACTTCCAGTACGCGCTGGATCACGAACATTACGTCCGGGCGGCCGGCGTCATACTCGTCGAAAACGAGTGCCACGTTGCGCTGGAGCGCCCAGGGCAGGATGCCGTCACGGAATTCGGTAACCTGACGGCCTTCGCGGACCACGATCGCGTCCTTGCCGACGAGGTCGATACGGCTGATGTGACTGTCGAGGTTCACGCGCACGCAGGGCCAGTTCAGGCGGGCGGCAACCTGCTCGATGTGCGTCGATTTGCCCGTGCCGTGGTAGCCCGAAACCAGCACGCGGCGGTTGTGGGCGAAGCCCGCCAAGATCGCGAGCGTCGTGTTGCGGTCGAAAATATAGTCCGGGTCGGTGTCCGGGACATGGGACTCCGGCTCTGAATAGGCTGGAACTTCAAGGTTGCTGTCGATCCCGAAAACCTGCCGGACAGACACCTTCATGTCCGGGAGCGGGGCCAGTTCTGTATTCGCGGTCATGCTTTTTCTCGCCGATAGGCGGCTTTTGGCTTGCAAAGATAGGGCCGAAACCGGAGTTCCCTGACGGCTGCCGGGGGCGCGCGGAATCTTACCGGAATCCTTAGCAGAAACCCTGGGCCTTTAGGTAGTTGTAGGCCTGCACGACAGCCCTGAAACGGTCCTCGCTCGAGCGGTCGCCGCCATTCGCGTCCGGGTGGTGGCGCTTTACCAGTTCCTTGTAGCGGGCCTTGAGCGCCTCGGCGGTCGCGTCGATTTCGAGGCCCAGCGTGTCGAAGGCCTTGCGCTCGGCGTTGCGGATCATCCGGCTTTCGGGGGCTTCGGCCTCCTGCTGGAGGCCACCGGCAGCACTGCCGAAAATGCGGAAAGGATCGCTCCAGCTCTCGCCGGTGAAGCCGGGATTGTTGCCGGCCTTCTTGCCGCGTTTCTTCTCGCCGCCGTTCTGGCCCATCTTCCAGGTCGGACGGTGTCCGGTCAGCGCGTCCTTCTGGTACTGCGCGACGGCATCGTCCTTCATGCCGGAGAAGTAATTGTAGTTCGCGTTGTATTCGCGGACGTGATTGATGCAGTAATTCCAGTACTCGCCTTCGCGGTCGCGGCCCTTGGGGGCCTTGTGCGTGCCGGGCTCCTTGCAGGCATGCCAGTCGCAGGCAGGGCTCTCCGCTTTGAGCTTCTGCTTCTTGTTCCGCTCGATCGGCTTCACGCGGATTTTGTCGAAGAGGGGCGAGTCAAATTTCATGTGACGACTATATGGCGATTGGGGCTTGCCCGCACAAGCAAGTGTGCCGATACGACTAACGGGAAGTTGTTGCGTGATCGTTGACGGAAAGACCATAGCGCTTTATGCGGCGCGGCCATGACCAAACCGGATAAGACCCTAGACCGCATTCGCGACCGTTTGACGGCAGCCTTGAAGCCGGAAGAGATCGAAGTGGTCGACGAAAGCGGGCTGCATGTCGGACATGCTGGTGCTATTCCCGGCAAGGTCACGCATGTGCGCATTCTCGTCACTGCCGACGCATTTCAGGGCAAGAGCCGGCTCGACCGTCACCGCATGGTCAACGATCTCCTGAACCACGAGATGAGTGCAGGGCTGCACGCGCTTGCGATTGTGCCGAAGGCACCGGGCGAGTAACGCCGCCGCTACACGCTCGGAAGATTACTCCGCCAGCGCTTCGCGCAAGAGTTCGAGCACGGTTTCTTCGTTCACGTCCTTCGCGATGAAGGCCTTGCCGATGCCTTTGGCGAGAATGAACACGAGCTTGCCGCGGCTCACTTTCTTGTCCTGCATCATCAGCGACAACAGGCGCTCCGCTCCCGGCAGTTCGCCGGGAATTTGCGAGAGCCTGGTCGGTAGTCCGACGCTTTCGAGGTGCTTCACGACCCGCGCGACATCGGCGGGCTTGCAGAGCTTCAGCTTTGCCGAGAGCCGGAACGCCAGCACGCAGCCGAGCGCCACACCTTCGCCGTGCAAAAGCCGGTCGGAGTAACCCGTCGCCGCTTCCAGCGCATGACCGAAGGTGTGACCGAGGTTCAGAAGCGCGCGATCGCCTTTCTCGTGCTCATCGCGCGCGACGATCGCCGCCTTGGCTTTGCAACTGGTCGCGACCGCCTTCTTGCGGGCAGCCCCGCCTTTGAAAACTGCGCGCCAGTTCTTCTCGAGCCAGGCGAAGAATTTTGCGTCGTTGATGAGGCCGTATTTTGCGACCTCGCCGTAGCCCGCGCGGAATTCCCGCGGCGGCAGGGTGTCGAGCGTGGTCAGATCGGCGAGCACGAGCGAGGGCTGGTGAAAGGCGCCGATCAGGTTCTTGCCCTGCGGCGAGTTGATGCCGGTCTTGCCGCCGACGGACGAATCCACCTGCGCAAGCAGGCTCGTCGGGATCTGCACGAAGCCGACGCCGCGTCGCACGACGCTTGCCGCGAAACCTGCGAGATCGCCGATCACGCCGCCGCCGAGCGCCACGACCAGATCGCCGCGTTCGATCCTCGCTTCGAGAATTGCCTCGGCCACTTTCTGCAGATCGCCGAAGTTCTTGGTGCCTTCGCCGGGCGCGAGCACTACGCTGTGGTGGCGCAGCTTCGCCGCTTCGAGCGACTGTTCCAGTGCCGCGAGATGATGCCGCGCGACATTGGCGTCGGTCACGATCGCGACCGAGGTGCCGGGCTTGAGTTTGGCGATGCGCTTGCCGGCATCCGCGATCAGATTGTCGCCGATGACGATATCGTAGCTGCGCTTGCCGAGCTTGACGCGGACGGTTTCGTTCTTGCTTTTCGTGAGTTTTTTCTTGGTGTTCTTCATGTTTGCGGCTCGTGCAGCGCTGCTTCCAGACGATCGACGATGGCTTCCACGACTTCTTCGTGCGGCACTTCGGCGGAGATGATGCAAAGGTCGGCTTGCGCATAGACAGGTTCGCGCGAAAGCAGAAGATTGCGCAGCGTGCCCTCGGGGTCTGCATTCTGGAGGAGCGGCCGATTGCTCTTGCGGCGGACGCGCTTCATCAGCGTGTCGAGATCGGCCTTGAGCCAGACCGAAATCCCGCATTCGCGGATGCGCGCGCGCGTTTCCTCGTTCATGAAAGCACCGCCCCCGGTCGCGATCACCTGCGGGCCGGTTTCGAGCAGGCGCGCGATGACTTTCTGCTCGCCTTTGCGGAATTCCGCTTCGCCCTTGCTCTGGAAGAACTCGGGGATGGTCATGTTGGCCGCGCGCTCGATCTCATGGTCGGCATCGGCGAAGCCGAGGCCGAGCCGTTGTCCGAGCCGCCGTCCGATCGAGCTTTTCCCGGAGCCCGGCATCCCAACGAGTACGATCGAGCGGGAGCCAAGGCTCGCGCGGAACGCGTCGGCACGCGGATGAAGGGCTATCGGCGGTGGTGAGGCCATGTTCATTTTCCTGCGGCATCATATGGCGCTTTCGCCGCAGCCTGTAAAATGGGGGCGCCTTGCCGGCCCGCCGATTCGAAAGATCGCTCTTATGCCCACACTCTTTCGTCTGCTCACCGTTCTCGCGATCATCGGCGGCATTGCCTATGGCGTGATCTGGGCGCTTGCGAATTATCTCGAGCCGGCACCTCGCAGCATCACCATCACGGTCCCGCAGGACCGGATCGGCAAATGAGCGCGAAAGCGAAAAAAAATGCCGTGCCGGGAGCATCCGGTCAGCGCGGCCTCTTTCTCGATATGCTCGCGACCGAACGCAATGCGAGCAAGAACACGCTCGATGCCTATGCGCGCGACCTCGACGATTACGCTGAATTTCTCGCCGGAAAGAAGAGCGATTTTTCGCGCGCGGATACGCAGACGATCCGCGATTATCTTTCCGCGCTGAAGCGGCGCGAACTCGCGGCGGCGTCGGTCGCGCGCAAGCTTTCCGCAATCCGGCAACTGCATCGCTTTCTCTATACGGAAGGCCTGCGCGGCGACGATCCGGCAGCCGTGCTGGAAGGGCCGCGTCGCGGCAGGCCCTTGCCGAAGGTCATGACGGTCGCGGAAGTGTCGAAGCTTTTGGAGACCGCGCATCATGCGGCTGCGGAAAGCGGAGATACTAAAGAGATCGTGGCGCGGCGTCTGCGAGCGCTTCGGCTCGCGGCTCTGCTCGAACTTCTCTATGCCTCGGGCTTGCGCATTTCCGAACTGATCGCGCTTCCTGCGTCGGCCGCACGCACGAAAAGCGATGCCATTATCGTGCGCGGCAAAGGCAACAAGGAGCGCCTCGTTCCGATCGGGGAGGCCGCCAAGCGCGCGATGAAAGCCTATCTCGATGCCAGCGCCGGCACCGAGAAGAAGGAGCCCTCGCGCTGGCTGTTTACATCCTTCGGGACGAGCGGACACGTGACGCGCCAGCATGTCGCACGCGAACTGAAGGCGCTCGCGGCCAGTGCCGGCATCTCGCCCGCGAAAATCAGTCCGCACGTGTTGCGCCATGCCTTTGCCAGCCATCTTCTGGCCAACGGCGCGGATCTGCGCGTGGTGCAGGCGCTTCTAGGGCATGCGGATATTTCGACCACGCAGATTTACACGCATGTGCTGGATGAACGTCTCAAGAACATGGTGCGCGATCTGCATCCCCTGGCCGAGAAATAAGCGCTTCACGCCGGCGTAACTTGACTTCGAAGGGGCGAAACGGGCAGCTAGGGCCGAATTTGCAGGGGCCATAAAGCCTCTAACGCCCGAGCCCTGATGCGCACTTATCTCGATTTCGAAAAACCCGTCGCCGAACTCGATGCCAAGATCGAGGAGTTCCGCACGCTTGCCGCGTCCGGCGAGGGTGTAGCCATTGCCGAAGATGTGGCGCGGCTCGAGGCAAAGTCGGAACTCGCGCTCTCGGAAATTTACGAGAGCCTGACGCCCTGGCAGAAAACGCAGGTCGCGCGGCATCCGCAGCGGCCGCATTTCTCCGATTATATTGCGCGCCTGTTCGAGGAATTCACCCCGCTCGCGGGCGACCGCAAATTCGGCGACGATCACGCCATTCTCGGCGGTTTCGCGCGTTTCGAAGGGCGAAGCGTCTGCGTGATCGGTCACGAGAAGGGCTCGACCACGGAAGCGCGGATCCTGCACAATTTCGGCATGGCGCGGCCCGAAGGCTATCGGAAAGCGGTCCGGCTCATGGAACTGGCCGACCGCTTCGAGGTGCCGGTGGTGACGCTGGTCGATACGGCCGGCGCTTATCCCGGGATCGATGCCGAGGAGCGCGGACAGGCGGAAGCGATTGCCCGCTCGACGGATGCGGGCCTTGCGCTTGGCGTCCCCAATGTCTCGGTCATCATCGGCGAGGGCGGCTCGGGCGGCGCGATCGCGATTGCGACCGCAAACAAGGTGCTGATGCTCGAGCACTCGATCTACAGCGTAATTTCGCCGGAAGGGGCCGCCTCGATCCTGTGGCGCGACACCACCAAGGCGCAGGAAGCGGCCACCAACATGAAGATCACCGCCCAGGACCTGTTGCGGTTCGGGGTCGTGGACGAAATCATTCCCGAGCCCGCCGGAGGCGCACATCGCCATCCGGAGGCCACGATTTCGGCCACTGGTAAGGCTATTCAGAGCGCCTTAGCGGGGTTCAATGGCCTTTCACGCGATCAAATTCGGAGTCTGCGGGCCGAAAAATTTCTGGCGATCGGCCGGAATCTCTGATTTTTCAAGCACTTGTGATCGAGCCCGCCACCGGGACTGCAGAAACTGCGGTTGCGGTAACGAGCCGTCAAGGGTAACGCATTAGGCAATGGGGACCGGTAATTTTTCCGCGCATTTTCTGGAGTTCGCGTTGAAGCTGCGCCGTCCAAAATCTGCGATCCGTTTCGCCGCGGCCACGGCCGTTTGCGGCCTGTTGTTGTCTGGCTGTAGCGCCGAGAACTTCGTCTATGGCGCCGACGGCAACAAGAAGCATTTGCGCCCCATCTCCGCGCAGACCGCCTCCTTGATGCAGCAAAAGGGCATGACCAAAGAGTCGCCCATTCTGCTGCGCATTTACAAGGAAGAGTCCGAACTCGAGATCTGGAAGAAGACGACTGCGGGCCGCTACGAGCTCCTGAAGAAATTTCCGATCTGCAAATGGTCGGGTGAGCTCGGTCCCAAGATCAAGACCGGCGACCGGCAGGCACCCGAGGGCTTCTATTTCATCCGCCCCGAGCAGATGAACCCGCATTCGAGCTATCACCTCGCCTTCAATCTCGGCTTCCCGAACGATTTCGACCGCGCACATAACCGCACCGGCTCGCATCTGATGGTGCATGGGGACTGCTCGTCGTCGGGTTGCTACGCCATGACCGACGAACAGATCGCCGACATCTTCGCGCTCGCGCGTGAGGCGTTCGACGGCGGGCAGCTCGCTTTCCAAGTGCAGGCGTTTCCGTTCCGCATGACGAACGCCAACATGACGCGCCACCGCAACAATCCGAATCAGTCGTTCTGGCGTATGCTGAAAGAAGGCAGCGACCATTTCGAAGTGACGCGGCAGGAGCCGAAGATCGACGTCTGCAATCGGCGGTATATCTTCAACGCCGTGCCCGACGATCCGATGAAACCCTTCGATCCGAGCCGTCCTTGCCCGAGCTATCACCTGCAGCCCGAGATCGCGCAGTTGCTGCAGAACCGGCAGAACGCCGACAAGAACGACATCACCTCGCTGTTCGCGCGCAGCACGCCCGCGGCACCGGTGCGCACGAATAACGACGGCGGCTCCAATCCGGCGTTTGCAGGCCGCGTGCCGATGAGTTCGGTTCAGGCGGCAGCCGAAGCCGATGCTGTCGAAGAAGACGACGACGCGCCGCGTCCGGCAGCGAAGCAGAAGCAGCGCAAGCAGTCCAAACAGGCGCCGAAGAAGAATTCCAAGCAGCAAGAGACGCAGTCGCCGAGCGCGAACCAGACCACGTCGCTGAATTCGGTCGCACCGTTCCGTCCGGCCAACGGCCGCTTCGACTCGTATGCGCAGTAGCTTTCGCGCGCAGTAAGTTCGCCGGATCCTGAAATAAAAAAAGCGCCGCATGATGCGGCGCTTTTTTTGTTTTTCCTCGCGGATGCCTCAGGCGAGGCGGCCGTGGCAGTTCTTGTATTTCTTGCCCGAGCCGCAGGGGCAGGGCTCGTTGCGGCCGACCTTGCCCCAGTCGTTCGGGTTCTTCGAATTGCGGTCGCCCTTCGGTTGCGCACCTGCAGTCAAACGAACCGGCTGCGCCATCTCGTCTTCGCCGGTATCGGGGTTGAGATGGGTCGCCTGCATCTCCGGTAATTCCTGCTCGGGGGGGCGCTCCATGATCTCGATGTTGAGGAGTTGCGCGGACACCATTTGCCGAAGCCGCGCGAGCAGGCTTTCGAACAGCGTGAAGGCCTCTGACTTGTATTCGTTCAGCGGATCGCGCTGGCCGAAGCCGCGCAGACCGATGACCTGCCGCAAGTGTTCCAGCATCACCAGATGCTCACGCCACAGGTGGTCGAGCGTCTGCATCAGCACCGACTTCTCGACATAGCGCATGAGGTCGGGGCCGTATTTGGCGACTTTCGCGGCCATGGCCTCGTCGGCGGCGCGGGTAATGCGCTCCTTCACCTCGTCGTCGGCAATGCCTTCTTCCTTGGCCCATTCCTGGATCGGAAGTTTCATGCCGAGCGCTTCTTCCACTTCCTTCTCGAGGCCCGCGGTATCCCACTGCTCGGCATAGGCGTTCGGCGGAATGTGCCGCGTGACCATTTCCTCGATCACGCCATGGCGCATGTCGGCGACGGTTTCGGAAACGTCGGTCTCGCGCATCAGGTCGATGCGCTGCTCGAAGATCACCTTGCGCTGGTCGTTGGAAACGTCGTCGTATTTCAGCAAGTTCTTGCGGATGTCGAAGTTGCGCGCCTCGACCTTCTGCTGCGCCTTTTCCAGCGCCTTGTTGATCCAGGGGTGGACGATGGCCTCGCCTTCCTCGAGCCCGAGCTTCTGGAGCATGCCGCCCAGATTGCTGGAGCCGAAGATGCGCATGAGATCGTCTTCAAGCGAGAGATAGAACTTCGAGCGTCCGGGATCGCCCTGACGGCCGGAGCGGCCGCGTAGCTGGTTGTCGATGCGGCGGCTTTCGTGGCGCTCGGTGCCGATGACGTAAAGACCGCCGGCTTTCAGCGCCACTTCCTTGAGCTTCGCGATCTCGTCACGGATTTTCTGCTCGGCCTGCTTGCGCTGCTCGCCCGGCTCCATGTCGCCGAGTTCGTTCTTGATGCGCATGTCGGCGTTGCCGCCGAGCTGAATGTCGGTGCCGCGGCCGGCCATGTTGGTCGCGATCGTAACCGCGCCCGGAATGCCCGCCTGACCGATGATCTGCGCTTCCTGCTCGTGATAGCGCGCGTTCAGAACCGCGAAGACTTTTTCCTTGGCGGTTTTCTGGTCGCCGTCATAGAGCGGGCGGAAGGCGTCGGCGTCGCTGAATTCCTTCTGCTTGAAGCCGCGGGCTTTCAGCGCGGCGGCAAGCTGCTCGGACTTTTCGATCGAGGTGGTGCCGACCAGGATCGGCTGGCCGCGCGTCTTGCAATCGTCGATGGTGTCGATGATCGCCTTGTATTTCTCGTCCGCAGTCCGATAGACCTCGTCGTGTTCGTCGACGCGGCTGACCGGAATATTGGTCGGCACCTCGACGACTTCGAGTTTGTAGATGTCCTGAAACTCGTCGGCTTCGGTGGAAGCCGTGCCGGTCATGCCCGCGAGCTTCTCGTAAAGCCGGAAGTAGTTCTGGAAGGTGATCGAGGCCAGCGTCTGGTTTTCCGGCTGAATCTGCACGTGTTCCTTGGCTTCCAGCGCCTGATGGAGTCCTTCGGAATAGCGGCGGCCCGGCATCATGCGGCCGGTGAATTCGTCGATGATGACGACCTCGCCGTCTTTCACGATGTAGTCCTTGTCGCGCGTGAAGAGTTTGTGCGCGCGCAGGCCCTGGTTGACGTGGTGGACGACCGAGACGTTCTCGATGTCGTAGAGCGAATCTCCTTTCAGGAGTTTCGCGTCGCGCAGCATCTGCTCCAGCCGCTCCATGCCGGATTCGGCGAGCGTCACGGTGCGCTGCTTTTCGTCGAGTTCGTAGTCTTCCGTCTTCAGGTGCGGAATGTAGCTGTCGATGGTGTTGTAGAATTCCGAGCGGTCGTCGAGGGGCCCGGAAATGATGAGCGGCGTGCGGGCCTCGTCAACGAGGATCGAGTCGACTTCGTCGACGATCGCGTAGAAGTGCGGACGCTGGACCATCTGCTCCAGCTCGTACTTCATGTTGTCGCGCAGATAGTCGAAGCCGAGTTCGTTGTTGGTGCCGTAGGTGACGTCGCAGGCGTAGGCCGCCTGCCGCTCGGCGTCGTCGAGCCCGTGGACGATCACGCCGACGGTGAGGCCGAGGAACTTATAGATCTGGCCCATCCATTCGGAGTCGCGCTTGGCGAGGTAGTCGTTGACGGTCACGACATGCACGCCCTTGCCGGCGAGCGCGTTGAGATAGACCGCAAGCGTCGCAACCAGCGTCTTGCCTTCGCCGGTCTTCATTTCGGCGATGGCGCCCTCGTGCAGCACCATGCCGCCGATCATCTGCACGTCGAAATGGCGCTGGCCGAGCGTGCGCTTCGCGCCTTCGCGGACGGTGGCGAAGGCGGGCACCAGAAGGTCGTCGAGCGAGGTGCCGTCGGCGATCTGTTTCTTGAATTCCGCGGTGCGTGCCCGAAGCTCGTCGTCGCTGAGTTTCGCGATCTCCGCTTCAAGCGCGTTGATTTCCTTGACGCGCGGGTAATAGGCCTTGATCCGGCGGTCGTTGGAGGAGCCGAAGAGCTTGCGGGCGAACGAGCCGATCATCGAGAAGCTATTCCTTACATCCGGCCGTGCGCGGGCGGCCTGCCATCCTGGAACCACGGGGAAGTACGAGCGGCTTCATGCACTACCGCCGGTCCTTTGGTCGAGCATGATCTGATCCGAAGGCGGGTTTTTTGCCCTTCGGGAGCATGCTCCGGATCACGATGCCGCGAGGCATTTTCATGATCGACGAGGTTTTGCGAGAGATATGAACGCCCTTTGGGCTTGTCAATTGGATCAGCCCGCCGCAGGGCGGCTAAAGCCTTGCCAGAACACCGTACTTCCGTCACTTTCCGCCCGCCTTAGTTCGAAAAAGGGCGCTTTCATCTTCTGCCGACGGCCCCTTAACGAAGTAATCCGAATTTTGATCCAGCCCGGACCAGCCAATTCCGGCGGCCGCCGCTCCCTCCCGAGGTAATCGATGAAACGCAGCTTTTCGTTACTTTCCCTTGCGCTTGCGCTGACGCTGGGCGTGGCCCTCGCCGCCGGCACGCCGCTCGCCGTCCTTGCCCAGAAAAAGGACGACCCGGTCGTCGCCCGCGTAAACGGCGTGGAAATCCGGCAGAGCGACGTCGATATTGCCGATGCCGACATCGGCCAGAGCCTGCCGCAGCCGCCGGGCGACGCCCGCAAGGAAGCCATCGTTTCCTACCTGATCGACGTTTCCATCCTCGCGCAGGCGGCTTCCGCCAAGAAGCTCGAAGCCTCGCCGGAATTCGTCTCCCGCCTCGCTTACGCGAAGAACAAGGTGCTGATGGAGACGCTGCTCAACGACATCACCAAGACCGCCGCGACCGAAGCGGAAATGAAGAAGCTCTATGACGAGTCGGTCGCGAAAATGCAGCCGGAAGAAGAAATCCGCGCGCGCCACATCCTGGTGAAGACCGAGGCCGAAGCGAAGGACGTGCTTGCCAAGCTCAAGGGCGGTGCCGACTTCGAAAAGCTCGCCAAGGAAATTTCGATCGATCCCTCCGCCAAGACCAATGGCGGCGACCTCGAATATTTCTCCAAGGGCCAGATGGTCGCGGAATTCTCCGACGCCGCCTTCAAGCTCGAAAAGGGCCAGCTCTCCGAGCCGGTGAAGAGCCAGTTCGGCTTCCACATCATCAAGGTCGAGGACAAGCGCCAGAAGCCGCTGCCCAAATATGAAGACGTGAAGGATCAGGTGCAGGCGTTCGTGGTGCGCAAGGCGCAGGCCGAAGTCATCATGAAGCTGCGCAACGAGGCGAAGATCGAAAACCTCGTCAAGAAGGAAACCCCGCCGGCGCCGCCCGCCAAGGACGCACCGAAGGCCGATCCGAAGAAGAAGTAACGCTTCCGTCTTCCCATCGTTTTATGGAGCCCAGACTGGACTTGTCCGGTCTGGGCTTTTTTCTTGACGGTCCGGCAAGCGGCATCGGAAAGCTCGGGCGGTTTGCTATAAGAAAGTTCGAAAGAGGACACCCATGAGCACCACCGTTTCCCCGCTAGCGCCGAAGGAATTCATCGATCCGCCCGCCATCGAAGGCGTGCGGCTTGCGACCGGCTCGGCCGGCATCAAATACAAGGGGCGCACGGACGTGCTGCTTGCCGCCTTCGACAAGGGGACGACGGTTGCGGGCGTTTTCACGCGCTCCAAGTGCCCGTCCGCGCCGGTCGAATGGTGCCGCGAGCAGGTGAGCCGCGGCACGGCGTTCGGCCTCGTCGTGAACTCGGGTAACGCGAACGCCTTCACCGGCAAGAACGGGAAGGAGCAGGTGCGCTTCACCACCAAACTTGCGGGGAAGGCCATCGGCTGCAAGCCGTCGGAAGTTTTCGTGGCCTCCACCGGCGTGATCGGCGAGCCGCTCGACGCGAAGAAATTCGACGGCGTGCTGGAAGAGATCGTGTCGCGCGCGGAGCCCGGGCATTTTCTTGACGCGGCGCGCGCGATCATGACGACCGACACTTTCCCGAAGACGGCGACGGCTTCGGTCAAGCTCGGCAAGGCGACGGTGACGATCTGCGGGATCGCGAAGGGTGCCGGCATGATCGCGCCCGACATGGCGACGATGCTTTCCTTCGTCTTCACCGATGCGCCGATCGCGGCCAAGGCCTTGCAGAAACTTCTGAGCGAAGGCGTCGAGGATACGTTCAACGCGGTCACCATCGACAGCGACACCTCGACTTCCGATACGCTGCTTTTGTTTGCGACGGGGGCTGCCGCGAAGCGCGGCGCACCGAAGATCACCAAGGCTGGCGATCCGGCGCTGAAAAACTTCCGCAAGGCGCTGACGCGCGTACTTGCCAATCTCGCCGAGCAGGTCGCGCGCGACGGCGAAGGGGCGCGCAAGCTCGTCGAAATCACCGTGGAAGGCGCGAAGAACAAAACTTCCGCGCGCAGGATCGCGATGTCGATTGCGAACTCGCCGCTCGTCAAAACCGCGATCGCGGGCGAGGACGCGAATTGGGGACGCGTGGTCATGGCGGTCGGCAAGGCGGGCGAGCCCGCGGACCGCGACCGGCTTTCGATCTGGTTCAACGGCATCCGCGTCGCGCACAAGGGTGCCCGCGATCCGTCCTATGACGAGAAGGCGGTCTCGGAAGAGATGAAAAAGCCGGAGATCGCGCTGAAAGTTTCGCTCGGTCTCGGCAAGGGCTCGGACCGGGTGCTGACCTGCGATCTCACCAAGGAGTATGTCGCGATCAACGGCGACTATCGCAGCTAACTTTATGCTGAAGCGAAGCTTTCTTTTAAGCCGCCGTTGACCGTGGTTTTTAACGTCATCTTGCGAGGTTCCCGGTGAAACTACTGGTCGTTGCCGCTTGCGCGCTGATCGACGCCGACGGCCGGGTGCTGATCGCCCAACGTCCCGCCGGCAAAGACATGGCGGGGCTTTGGGAGTTTCCCGGCGGCAAGGTCGATCCGGGCGAGCGGCCGGAAATGACTCTCATCCGGGAGTTGAAGGAGGAACTGGGAATAGAGGTGCAGGAGGGGTGTATCGCTCCGCTCACTTTCGCAAGCCACAGCTATCCGGAATTCCAGCTCCTGATGCCGTTATGGGTCTGCCGGAGATGGGAAGGCGAAGTGAAAGCGCTGGAGGGGCAGGAACTCGCCTGGGTACGGCCGAACCGGCTTCGCGACTATCCGATGCCGCCCGCGGACGAACCCTTGATCCCGCATCTGATCGAACTGATCGCAATGCCCGGTTGAACGGCAGGAGCCGAAGATGGCGAAGAAATTGATGCAGACCCTCCACGCATTTGCCCGCGACGAAGGCGGTGCCACGGCGATCGAATACGCGCTCATCGCGGCGGGTGTTGCGGTCGCGATCGTCGGTACGCTCGGCCTCGTCGGCGAGACCGTGCGCGACCAGCTCTTCAAGAAAGTCGCCGACGCCATCCCGGCGTAACTTCACGCCGGCTTTTTCGGCTTCGTTTCGCCCGCGGCCGGAAATTCGACCACGCGCAGCGCGTCGGCAAGGCGCGCTTTCGCGCTGCCGGGCTTCAGCGGCTGCTGCTGGCTCTCGTGCGGCGACCATCCCGACAACCATAAAATCTCGAAGGTCGCGCGGATGCGGCCGTCAGAGTCTGCGAAGCGCTCGCGATAGATTTCCGCGGCACGAAACAAGGTCGCGCGCTTCAGCGGCCTGCGGCTGCGTTCCGCGAGCGCATTGGTTGCGCCCATGCGGCGCAGATCATGCATCAGCGCGATCGCGTTGTCGTAGCGAACTGTGAAGCGATCGGTGTCCGTCACCGGGAGTGCGAGCCCTGCTCGTTGCAATAGTCCGCCGAGCACGCGCACTTCCACGAAGGGCGAGACGCGCGGACTGATGCCGCCTTCGATTTCGCTTTCGGCGACGGCAAGCGCTTCGCGCAGCTCGGTCAGCGTGTCGCCGCCGATCATGGCGGCAAGCAAGAGGCCGTCGGGTTTGAGCAGGCGTTTCGCCTGCGCGAGCATGCCGGGCAGATCGTTCAGCCATTGCATCGACAACAACGAGATCGCGAGATCGTATGGCGCGCGCGCACCCTCGATGGTTTCCGTCTCGCCGGTGATGGGCAACAGATCCACGCTTTCGACTTTGTTCGCGCGGAGGAGATTGTGGCGGAGTTCTTCCGCAAACGGCGTTTCGATCAGGGCCAGGCGCGGAAAATCGCGCGTCATGGTTGCGAGCCGCTCGAACAGGTCTTCGGCGGCGCGTTCGAGCAGGAATTTTTCCGCGCCGTTGCGTTCGGCGCGGCGCTGCCGCGCGCGCAAAAGGTTCCGGTCGAAGAGAAGATGTGGCGCGTTCAAGAGCGGAATACCTGCGGATCGGCGAGGTGGCATCGGCAAAAATTCAGCGCTAGCCTTCGGACGATGCCGCGCGCTGCCCATGCTTTTCGGCCGTTCTCCGCCGCCGCGCAACTCCTTGCGGCGGGCGGACGCGCGCTCATGCACGCGGTGCTGCCGCCG
>DAORMJ010000011.1:107021-127115 GCA_035440445.1 Xanthobacteraceae bacterium | reverse complement strand
TCATTTCTTCCCCGCCACGAGGCGAAGCCCGGCGCGAGCGGAACTACGATGATCAGGAGCTACGCCCCAAACACTGACCAGCCCATGCGCCGGGTTAGCTGTTCGAGCGCGATCCTTCCGAGATAGGAATTGCCTGTCTCGTCCAGCCCCGGCGACCATACCGCGATGGATGCCTTGCCGGGAGCGATGGCCAGAATGCCGCCGCCGACACCGCTCTTGCCTGGCAGACCGACGCGATAGGCGAATTCGCCCGATCCATCGTAATGGCCGCACATCATCATGATCGAATTGATGCGCTTGGCGCGTTCGGGCGTGACCACGCTCATGCCCGTCGAAGGATTGATGCCGCCGTTCGCCAGAAACCGTCCCGCCATCGCAAGCTGGCGGCAGTTCATCGCGATCGCGCAATGATGAAAATAGACGCCGAGCGTGAAGTGCACGGGGTTGTCGAGCACGCCGAACGACTTCATGTAATTGGCGAGTGCCGCGTTCCGGTATCCCGTGCGCTGCTCGGATGCCGCCACCTCGTCGTCGATCTTGATTGCATTGTCGTCGGCGACGAACTGCATGAAGCGCAGGATCTCGCCCAGCGCCTCGCGCGGCTGGCCTGACAGGATTACGTCGGTGACGGCAATGGCCCCGGAATTGATGAAGGGGTTGCGCGGCTTTCCCTTCTCGTATTCGAGCTGAACGATCGAATTGAACGCGCTTCCCGAAGGCTCGCGCCCTACCCGCTGCCACAAGCGGTCCCCGATCTTGCCGAGCGCAAGCGTCAGCGTGAACACTTTCGAGATGCTCTGGATCGAGAATGGCGCCTCGCTGTCGCCGCTCGCGGCGACCTCCCCGTCGTTGCTCACGACGACGAGCCCGAACTTTCGCGGATCGATCTTGGCGAGTTCGGGAATATAGGAAGCGACCTTGCCGCGCTCCGGCCTTTCGGCCATGTCCGCGGCGATATCCTTCACAACTTCTTTGATGTCAGGAATGGTGCGCTTCCGCGCGGCGAAGCGCGGCCTCAATCAATCTGGCGGGACTGTAGAAAAGCGCCTCCAACCTGCCAAGAGCAAGTATTGCGCAAAAAATGTTGCGCAGAAAGTTACGCAGTCGCGCGCGCTTCCAGTGCTGCCTTGATCGCGGGCCCTACGGTCGCCTTCATCGCCTCGCCCAGCGCCATCACGCCGGTAAGCGGACGGACCATCACCTCGAACTCGGCAATCTTGCCGCTCTGGTCGAACTTGATGAGATCGATTCCCTTCAGCGCCTTGTCGCCGACCGTCGCTGAGAATTCGAGACAGGCGCTGTCGGCACCGTCATGGAGTTCGCGATGATAGGCAAAATTTTCAAACACCTTCATCGCACCGCGCAGCACGATGCAAACCACCTGCTTGCCGGGATAAGGCGTGTTTGCGACCGGCGAGCGGAACACCGCATCTTCGGCGACGATCTGCTCAAGATCGGAGAGCTCGCGCTTCGCGATCATATCATGCCATTTGGCGAGCGACTGGGCAGCGGATGAAGAAAGATTCATTGGCGTTTCCCCTTTTCCTATTCTAGACCGCGAAATCCAGATCAAGTCCACCTTGTCCGAAATGCCGCAACGGAAACAACACGACGCCCAAGCCTCGCTTCCGCCCAAACCGCTTTGGCGGCGGGCGCTGGACATCGAGGTGATCCGGCAGCTTCCGTTCTGGATGCTGGCTGCGGCTTCGCTGATGATCGCGTATCACGCGCCCTACGGCCGCAAGGCCTACGAATTCAACTGGGACTATAGCTGGGCCGCAATCGAGTGGTCGCTGTACAAGCCGCTGCACATAGCGGGCTGCGCGCTGCTGATGGTGCTGGGCGTCGTCGCCTACAAGTGGAAGCGCTGGTGGCTGGCAGCGCTTCTCACCATGCTCGTCGCGCTCGGATGGGAATTCGCGCAAGCCACGGTTGCCGGGCACTACGCACGGATTGCCGATCTCGCGCCCGACTTTCTCGGTGTCGTGCTGGGCTGGCTCATCGTGGAAGCCATCCGCCACGCGATGAAGCCGGAAGATTATTTGTTTGGCTAGATCAGAAAGCCGCGTAGCCCGTCAGCGCGCCCGCCGCGAGAAAAATCGCAATCGCCGGATGCCGCCAGCCGCAATAGATGCAGGCCAGCGCGGTCAGTAAAATCGTCGCCGAAAGCGTCAGCGCAATCGCCCGCAGCGGGTTTGCCGGCTGTGCCGCGATGATCGCGAGCACGGCCGCCGCAAACCACCAATAGATGCTTGCAAGGTGCCAAACCGCGCGGATCACGCGCTCGGTGAAGCCGCGGTCGCGCCGCAAGAGCGGGAGTCCCTGCACTGCAAGTAACCGCGGAAGAAAGGCGCGTTCGCCGAGATAAGAGTGCATCACTCCAGCGACGACCATCAATCCCGCAGCCAGCCACAGCATCGCACGCCCTTACATATTCGGGTAGTTCGGTCCGCCGCCGCCTTCAGGCGTGGTCCAGTTGATGTTCTGGTTCGGATCCTTGATGTCGCAAGTCTTGCAATGGACGCAGTTCTGCGCGTTGATCTGGAAGCGCGGGCCGTCCGCCTCCTCGATCCACTCATAGACGCCGGCCGGGCAATAGCGGTTCGAAGGACCGGCATAGACATCGTGCTCCGATTTCTTCTGGAGCTCCATGTCCTTCACCTTGAGGTGGATCGGCTGGTTTTCTTCGTGGTTGGTGTTGGAGATGAACACCGAGCCGAGTTTGTCGAAGGTCAGCACGCCATCGGGCTTGGGATAATCGATCTTCTGATGCTCCGAGGCGGGATCCAGCGACTGCGCGTCGGTCTTGCCATGCTTCAGCGTGCCGAAGAGCGAGATGCCGAACAGCTGGTTCGTCCACATATCGAAGCCGCCGAGCATCATGCCGAGATAGAGGCCGAACTTCGACCACAGCGGCTTGACGTTGCGCACCTTCTTCAGGTCCGCGCCAACTTGCGAGCCGCGCCAACCTTCTTCGTATCCCGTGAGCTCGTCGCGCTGGCGGCCTGCTTCCAGCGCCTTCGCAACATCTTCCGCTGCCATGATGCCGGTCAGGACCGCGTTGTGCGAGCCCTTGATGCGCGGAACATTGACGAAGCCGGCCGCGCAGCCAACCAGCGCGCCGCCGGGAAACACGAGCTTCGGCACCGACTGAAAACCGCCTTCGGTGATCGCGCGCGCGCCATAGGAAATGCGCTTGCCGCCCTCGAAGGTGCCGCGCACCGAGGGATGCGTCTTGAAGCGCTGAAACTCTTCGAACGGGCCGATGTAAGGGTTCTTGTAATTCAGATGGACGACGAAGCCGACCATCACCTGCTCGTCTTCCATGTGATAGAGGAACGAGCCGCCACCGGTCTGGTTGTCGAGCGGCCAGCCGAAGGAATGCTGCACGAGTCCCGGCTTATGCTTATCGGGTGCAACCTTCCAGAGTTCTTTCAGGCCGATGCCAAATTTCTGCGGCTCGGAATTTTTGTCGAGGCCGAACTTCGCGATCAGTTGCTTCGACAGGCTGCCGCGCGCACCTTCCGCGAAGAGCGTGTATTTGCCGTGCAGCTCTATGCCGCGTTCGAAATGCGAAGTCGGCTTGCCATCGCGGCCGATGCCCTTGTCGCCGGTCGCGACCCCTTTCACCGCACCGTTCTCGTCGAACAGCACTTCGGAGGCAGCGAAAGTCGGATAAATCTCGACGCCCAGTGCCTCGGCGCGGCCGGCAAGCCAGCGGCACACGTTGCCGAGCGAGACGATGTAGTTGCCGTGATTGTTCATCAGCGGCGGCATCAGGAAATTCGGCACGCGGATCGCGCCGGTCTTGGTCATGTAATAGAAGTGATCGTCCTTCACTTCGGTCTTCAGCGGCGCGCTGTCGTCTTCGCGCCAGTCGGGAATGAGACGGTCGAGCCCGATCGGATCGACCACCGCGCCGGAGAGAATATGCGCGCCGACCTCGGAGCCCTTCTCCAGCACGACCACGGTCGCCTCCGGTGAGAGCTGCTTGAGCTTGATGGCGGCTGCCAGCCCCGAAGGACCTGCGCCCACGATCACGACATCGAATTCCATCGCCTCGCGGGCGGGCAGTTCCTGATTTTCTTCGGCCATCGTCGTTCCTTTTCGGCCGGTTTAAAAGAACTCGTGAAAAAGTTGCCGAATAGCCGCTCTGTTGTGTTCTGATTAATCGTCGTTCCTTCTCCGCCTCTTGCCGCAGCAAGCGAGGAAAATTCCTTGTTGTAACGGTGTTTTCCCTGTTTTTTGGACCAATTACAACGAGCTTGTCATTGACGTCGCGGCCATTTGGACTTCATTTCCGGGCCATGTCCGACGCTCCGCTCCATCCGCTCGAGGTGCTGCGTTTCTACGCCGAAAGCGGCGTGGATATTGCGCTCGACGAGACCGCGCCGAACCGGCTCGAGGCCCCCGCACCCGTCGTCGAAGGCTATCAGTTCGAAGTTCCCAAACGCGATACGCAGAAGCGGGAAGCGCCGAAACCTTTCGGCAGCCAAGCACCGGCGCTGGGCTCCCAATCCGCTGCGCGGAATGGTGCGCAGCCTGCGGCACCCGATGCCGCGATCCGCGATGCGGGAAAACTCGCAGCCGGCGCGAATTCATTGGACGAACTGCGCGCCGCGCTGGAATCGTTTGCGGGATGCGCCCTGAAAACCACCGCCATGCGGACGGTGTTCGCAGACGGCAATCCGCAAACACGCATCATGTTTGTCGGCGAGGCACCCGGCGCGGATGAAGACCGCGAGGGACTGCCTTTCGTCGGACGCTCGGGCAAACTGCTCGACCGCATGATGGCCGCGATTGATCTCGACCGCACGTCGGTTTACATCGCGAACATCATTCCTTGGCGGCCGCCGGGAAACCGCACGCCGACGCCACAGGAATCCGCGATCTGCCTGCCCTTCATCAAGCGGCAGATCGAACTCGTGAACCCGGATATTCTGGTCTGTCTCGGCGGGCCTTCAGCCACAACGCTGCTGGAAGTGCGCGAAGGCATCACACGCTCGCGCGGGCGCTGGTTCGATTACGACACCGGCACGCGCAAGATCAAAGCCATCGCGCTGTTCCACCCGGCCTATCTCTTGCGCTCGCCCGCGCATAAAAAGCTCGCGTGGCAGGATCTTCTTTCAATCAAAAAAGCGCTGGCTCAATAAAAAGCGGCGACTTCCTCACGGAAAGCCGCCGCCTCTTTTCGCGCGCCGGCAATCAGGTAAAGGCGAACTTGAGCGCGAAGAGTGCCGCCAGCACGATAATTGCCGGGCTCGCCTCTTTCGCCTTGCCGGCAAAAATCTTGATCAGCACATAAGTGATGAAACCAAGACCGATGCCGGTCGCGATCGAATAGGTGAAGGGCATTGCGACCGCGCAGACGATGCCCGGCGCATATTCGGTCACATCATCCCAATTCATCTCGGCAAGGCCGCGCGCCATGATCGCCGCGACATAGAGAAGTGCCGCGGCCGACGCATAGGCTGGAATCATCGCCGCAAGCGGCGAGAAAAACAGCGCCAGCAAGAACAGGATCGACACGACGACTGCGGTAAGCCCGGTGCGGCCGCCGGCGGCAATGCCCGCGCTCGACTCGATATAGCTTGTGGTCGTGGACGTACCGACCGCGGAGCCGAACATCGCGGCGAAGCTGTCGGAGATCAGCGCCTGCCGCATGCGCGGCAGTTTTCCGTCCTTATCGAGCAGGCCTGAGCGATGCGTGACGCCGATCAGGGTGCCGGCATTGTCGAACACGTCGATCAAAAACAGCGTCAGCACCACGATCAGGAACGAAAACTCGAAGGTACGCGACCAGTCGAAGGCGAATAGCGTAGGCGCGATCGACGGCGGCGGCGCGATGATGCCCGTGAATTTCGCAAGTCCGAGTGGTATGCCGATCACGCCAACGATCAGCATGCCGATCAGGGTGGCCCCCGGAATTTTCCGGTAGTTCAGTGCTGCAATCAGGATGAAGCCAAGGATACAAAGGAGTGCGGGCCAGGATGCGAGGAGCCGCGGATCGAGCTTGCCCATGGTCACGAGCGTCGCGGGGTGATCGACCACGATCCCTGAGTTCTCGAGCGCGATGATGGCGAGGAACAGGCCGATGCCGGCCGAGATCGCGAGCTTCAGGTTCATCGGAATCGCGTTGATGATGTATTCGCGGATGCGCAGCACCGACACGATGAAAAACAGCACGCCGGAGAGAAACACCGCCCAGAGCGCCTGCTGCCACGTATATTTATAAGTGAGCACGATGGTGAAGGCGAAGAAGGCGTTGAGGCCCATGCCCGGCGCCAGCGCGATCGGGTATTTCGCGTAAAGCCCCATGACCGCGGTCGCGACCGCTGCGGCAAGGCAGGTCGCGACGAACACCGAATCCTGCGGCATCCCCGCCTTGGACAGGATCAGCGGGTTCACGACGATGATGTAGGCCATCGTCAGAAACGTCGTGAAACCGGCGATGATTTCCGTGCGGATGCTCGAGCCGTGCTCCCCGATCATGAAATAGCTGTCGAGCCAGCGCTCGAACGCGGTTGCTTCAGGCTTCGCGCCCGATTTCTTCGCCTTTGCCATGTCGCCCCTCTTCGCTCGCGCCGTTACGGCAGAGCGCAACGCAGAATAGCGCTTTGCGGCGGGAACCATGAATACCGCCGCCACTTTTCCACTACTCGCACGGAACCCGTGCTGCTTCGCACTGCGGCGTGGAATGGCGCTTAGGCCGCAGGACTTTCCGTGAATTGGGAGCTACACTGGAACAGATTTAATCAGCAAACGACCGCGGAGCCTCGTCATGGACATCGAGCCGCTGCTGCTTGCCCGCCTCCAGTTCGCGTTCACGATCACGTTTCACATTATTTTCCCGACCTTCACGATCGGGCTCTCGGCCTATATCGCGACGCTTGAGGTTATGTGGCTCTATTCGGGGCGCGAGCACTATCACCGCCTCGCCCGGTTCTGGACCAAGATCTTCGCGGTTTCCTTCGCGATGGGGGTCGTCTCCGGCATCGTGCTTTCCTATCAGTTCGGCACGAACTGGAGCCGCTTCGCCGCCTATAGCGGCAACATCGTCGGCCCGCTGATGGGCTACGAGGTACTGACGGCGTTTTTCCTCGAGGCGACCTTTCTCGGCATCATGCTGTTCGGCTGGGACCGGGTGCCGAAACCGCTCCATGTCGCCGCCTGCATCATGGTGGCGATCGGCACGCTCCTCTCTGCGTTCTGGATTCTTTCGGCGAACAGCTGGATGCATACGCCGCAAGGCCACGCGATCCAGAACGGCATCGCGGTGCCCGCTGACTGGCTTGCGATCATCTTCAACCCGAGCTTTCCCTATCGCTTCGCGCATATGACGACGGCTGCCTATCTGACGACGTCCTTCGTCGTGCTCGCGGTCGGTGCGCGCTACCTGCTCGCGGGCAAATTCCCGGACGAGGCCCGAACCATGCTGCGCATGGGGGTGGCCTTTGCCGCGATCGTGGCGCCGCTGCAGCTTTTTATCGGCGACCAGCACGGGCTGAACACGCTGAAGCACCAGCCGATCAAAATCGCGGCGATGGAAGCGCATTGGGACGGATCGAAACCCGCCGCACTCGTTCTCTTCGCCTGGCCCGACGAGAAGAACGAAAAGAACCTGTACGAGATCTCGATCCCCTATGCGGCGTCGCTCATCCTCACGCATTCGTCGAGCGGCTTGTTTCCCGGCCTGAAAAGCGTGCCGCCGCAAGACCGGCCGCCGGTGAAGAACGTGTTCTTCGCATTCCGCATCATGGTCGGGATCGGCCTCTTCATGATCGCGTCGTCGATCTTCGGTGTGTTCCTGTGGTGGCGGCGCAAACTTTTCGACACGCGCTGGTATCTCTGGCCCATGCAGCACACCTGGTCGTTCGGCTTCATCGCGGTCGCGGCAGGATGGATCGTCACCGAGCAAGGGCGGCAGCCTTGGGTGGTGAATGGACTGATGCGAACGGAAGAAGCGATCTCTCCCGTCGCGGGCAACATGGTGCTGGTTTCGCTCGCGCTCTTCGTTCTGATCTACGCGATCGTGTTCTCGATGGGCATCTATTACATCAACCGTCTCATCGTGAAGGGACCGATCATCGGCGAAGGCGGCAAGATCGAGAAAGGTACGCCGAACCGTCCCATGAGCGCGGCAACGGAGAACGCCTCATGATCTCGCTTGAAGGATACTGAAAATGGAATGGTACCTTCCGTTGATCTGGGCGCTCGTGATCGGTTTCGCGGTCGCGATGTATGTCGTGCTCGACGGATTTGATCTCGGCATCGGCATTCTGTTTCCTTTCGCGAAGAACGAACATTCGCGCGACCAGATGATGAACACGGTCGCGCCGTTCTGGGACGGAAACGAAACCTGGCTCGTGCTTGGCGGCGTCGGACTGTTCGTCGCCTTTCCCGCGGCTTACGCGATCATCATGCCGGCATTCTATCTGCCCGTGACGCTGATGCTGCTCGGCCTCGTATTGCGCGGCGTGTCATTCGAGTTCCGATGGATTGCAAAGACGAGCCGCTTTCTCTGGAACATTGCGTTCGCACTTGGCTCGACGGTCGCCGCCTTCATGCAAGGCGTGATCGTCGGCGGCATGGTGACCGGCGTGAAGACGCAAGGCATGCAGTTTTCCGGCGGCAGCTTCGAATGGTTCACGCCGTTCGCATTAATGTGCGGCGTCGCGATGGTCGCGGGCTATGCGCTGCTCGGCGCGACGTGGCTCATCATGAAGACCGAGGGCGAAGTTGCGCAACGCGCCCGCTCGCAGGCGATGCTCGCGCTCTATGCGGTTCTGGTTTTCATGGCGATCGTGTCGCTATGGACGCCGCTTCAGCATCCGCGCATCGCGGAGCGCTGGTTCACACTGCCGAATTTCCTGTTCTTCTGGCCAGTGCCGGCCGTTACGGCGTTGCTCGCATTTCTCTGCTGGTACTGGCTGCGCAATAAAAACGACTTCATGCCGTTCTGGTGTTCGATCGCGCTGTTTTTCATGGGCTATTCGGGACTGGTGATCTCGAACTTTCCCTATCTCGTGCCGCCATCTCTCGATGTCTGGGAGACAGCGGGCGTCCCTGCCAGTCAACTGTTCGCGCTGATGGGAACGCTATTCATGTTTCCTATACTGATCGGCTATACGATCTTCATTTACTGGATCTTCCGCGGAAAAATCCGCGAGGGCGAAGGCTATCATTAGCCACGCGGATTACTCCGCAAAAGTTCGCGCAACACATCAGGAGGCAGGCCGCCAGCGGCTTCCTCACATTCTGATTCAGGAAAAAATCGAGTCTTTTCAACTGCGTGAATCGGCCTTTTCAGCCGCAGATTCCGCAGTTTTTCTTAAAGTATAGATTCCGCCTAGGGGGCTGGAGGCAGGATCGCCCATCCAAGACGCACCGGCTCCCCGGCACCTCTTACCCGCGACAAGCGCAGCGGTGCTTCCGGGGTTATCGCACCAAGTTTTTGCGTCAGCGCCGGAGGCGGCGAAATATCCGCACCGCTAATTTCCCAAAACACGACGCCGCCTTTGCGCTTGAAGTCCGCCGCATCGATCCATGGCGAACGCGAAGGATCGGCGTCGATCACAACACGCGGACGAGCATCGCTGGCAACGACTATCTGCGCGGCCGGAATTAGATCACCGGCGATATACTCGAGCTTGCTGCCGGTACGCGTGCGGAAGATTTCGGTGAAGGTTCGCGCCGCCGACGCAGCCGGCCAGTTCGCCGCACGATTGTCGCCGAACCACCCGGGTAAAAATCCCGAGGCAAGCGCGATGGCCGGAGGCACGAACAGGAAGATCAGAAGGATCGTTCCGATCAATGTCTGACGGCGCAGAAAAAGCCGCTCGCTGCCGATCAAGACCGCAGCAGCGCCACCCAGCAAAAGAAGCGAAGAGAAAAACTGTGGGCGGGTGTTCTGATGACCGAGAAAAAACGCGAGCAAGGCGAGCGCCCCGGGAAGGATCGCGATCGCGATCACGCTCCAGCGGAAAGGCAATGCCGCCGCACTCCGCACGAATAACGGTGCCTGCTCTTTTGATTTTGCGGTGTGAAACGTGGCGAGCGCGATCAAGAGCAAAAAGCCGGCATGACCCATGAGCAACGTAAGCACGAGCCGCGATGGAGATTGAAATTCTTTCTCCAGAATTCCCGCTCCAGTGCCCGCGAGAATTCCTTCGCCGCCGTGAAACCACAACCAGAGCAAACGCGGCGCGCCAACATGCACGAAGATCAGAACACCGGCGGCCACCGCAAAAAGGTTACGTGCATTGCCGATAGCTGCACGCGCCGGCGCACTCGCGAGCGTGACAAGCGCGAGCACGGCGAGCAACACGAGACCTTGCGGTCCTGCGTAAAGCGATACGGCCGAGAACAAGCCAAGCAACATCCAGCCGCCCGGATTTCTCTCACCGACTGCAGCCCACCATGAAAGCATCGAAGCGGCGAGCAACGGCATCTGCAGGAGATCGCCGGTCAACACGCCGCCGGGAAACGCAACCGGAAAAACGCTGACCATCAGAAGAACGGCGATCGCGCCGTGGCGATCGCCGACGAGACGGCGCAAGAACTGAAACAGAATCCAACCCGACAAAGCCGCGCACAACGATGCGGCAAGCCGAACCGCGAATAGAGAGTTCGTTGTGCGATGGATGATTTCAGAAATCCACGCAGCAAGCGGAGGCTGATCGGGATAGCCGAGCAACCATTCACGGCCGAGCGCAATCGCGACCGCCATCTGCGGCGGCGGCGAAGAACTGGCGAGCTGCATTGCGAGTGCCCAGACGAGCGCATGCACCGCAAGTGCTGCCGCGACCATGGCGGCAGGAGCCGCGCGTAGGGCTTCCACCGATATCGATGCTTCAAGAGGTCCGGATTGGTCGCGCAGCATCACGCTACTCTTGCCGCGCTTCGCCACTCGCGGCGGAAGGAGGCGAGGCTTTCTGACAATCGCGAACCGGCGCGAAAGAGTAGCGATGATGAATGGAAGGACCGTGGGCGCGCAGCCGCTCGGAATGGAAGCTCGTGCCGTAACCCTTGTGCTTCTCGAAACCGTATTCCGGATGCGCCTGTCCAAGCTGCATCATCAGCCGGTCGCGCGTGACCTTCGCCACGATGGAAGCAGCGGCGATCGAGGCGATGATACCATCGCCGCCAATAACTGCCTTCACCTCGCATTCGAGCGGCAGGCTGTCCCTTCCATCGACGAAGACGAGTTGCGGCGTGCGCGGGAGCGAGCAAACCGCTTTTGAGAGCGCCCAGAGGCTCGCACGCAGGATATTGTCGCGGTCGATCCGCGCGGGAGGCGCGATTGCGACCGCGACCTCCGCAGTCGCACAGATTTCATCGAAAAGGATGTCGCGCGTTTTGGCGCTCAGTTCTTTCGAATCCGCGAGCCCCTTGGGCAATCGCGCAGGATCGAGAATGACCGCGGCGGCGACCACTGGACCGGCAAGCGGACCACGGCCCGCCTCATCGCATCCCGCGACCGGCATCAGCCCGCGCCGCAGGGCATTGGCCTCGCGGGCGAAGGTCGGGCCTCGGCGTAAGGGAATCATTTCAGGCATTTTATCTGAGCGTGAGATGCGCGGCGGTTCGAGCACGCCGGAACATGGCATGGGAATCCGGCGTCTTCTACTTACAGGAGCGGCTATTTGCGGCAAACTCACAGGTCGGCCACAATTGCGACCGATAGCGGCAAAAGGCTAAGAAGCAACCCGCGGCGGAGGCGAGAAATAAAATGCGTTGGGACGATTTCCGGCAAAGCGACAACATCGAAGATCGCCGCGGCGACAGCAGCGGCCCGCTGGCAGGTCCCGGATTTCCGCTACCCACCGGCCGCGGCGGCATGGGTATCGGCACCATCATTATTCTCGGCCTGCTCGCATGGGCAGTCGGGATCGACCCGCGCGTGATTTTGTCTGGCATCGACGCCACCCAAGGGCCCTCCGGCTACGAGCGCCAGATGCCGAACCAGCCGTCGGTCCGTAAGAAAGGCCCGCCGAGCGACGAGCTTGGCCGCTTCGTGGCGGGCGTGCTGGGTGAAACGGAAGATCGCTGGTCGGAAATCTTCGCAGAATCCGGCTCGCGTTACCCCTCGCCGCGCCTCGTCATCTTCAGCCGCGCGACCAACTCCGCCTGCGGCTATGCGCAATCGGCAATGGGGCCGTTCTACTGCCCGCCGGAACGCGCGGTCTATCTCGACACCTCGTTCTTTCAGGATCTGCAGCGCAAGCTCGGTGCCTGCCCGGCCGGTTCCAAGACCTGCGAATTCTCGCAGGCCTACGTGATCGCGCACGAGGTCGGCCACCACGTCCAGAACGTGCTCGGCATCCTGCCGAAAGTGCAGCAGGCGCAACGCGGCATGGGCCAGCGCGACCGCAACCAACTGCAGGTGCGCGTCGAATTGCAGGCCGACTGTTTCGCGGGAGTCTGGGCGAACCGGCAGCAGAAGAAAAAGGCCTTCCTCGACCCGGGCGACATCGACGCAGCATTGCAAACCGCAAGCGCCATCGGAGACGATACGTTGCAGCGCCGCTCGCAGGGCGTGGTGGTGCCAGACTCCTTCACGCACGGCTCGGCCGCACAGCGCAAACGCTGGTTCCAGATCGGTTTCGAGAGCGGCGACGTAAACCGTTGCAACACTTTCGCGGCCGGCGCGATCTGACGGCCGTGGACGCGAACGAAAAGCCTTTCGTTCCGGTCAATTTCGCCGTTCTGACCGTTTCCGACACGCGCGTTCCGGGCGACGACAAGTCCGGAACGCTGCTTGCGGAACGGATCGAAGCAGCAGGCCATTCGCTTGCGGACCGCGCGATCGTGAAGGACGACGTGCGTGCGATCCGCGCCAAGCTGCGCAGCTGGATTAAAGACGACAAGATCGACGCGATCATCACGACGGGCGGCACCGGTTTTACCGGCCGCGACGTGACGCCGGAAGCAGCCGAACCGTTGTTCGAAAAGCGCATGGACGGCTTCTCGATCGTCTTTCACCGCGTGTCTTACGAGAAGATAAAGTCCTCGACGATCCAGAGCCGCGCCACCGCTGGCGTCGCGAACTCCACCTACATTTTCTGTTTGCCGGGTTCACCCGGCGCCTGCCGCGATGCCTGGGATGAAATTCTTGTCCATCAGTTCGACCTGAGGCACAAGCCCTGCAACTTCGTCGAGATCATGGCGCGGCTCGACGAGCACCTGAAGCGGGCGAAGATCAAGAAGTAGCCGCCGCTCTCGGCCGGGCTCAGGCAATCTGGCTATCACGAACCAATTCAAGCTATCGTTGCCAATCACCATGAGGATTGCGCGATGGGCAGGCCGAAAGTCGTCATCATCGGTGCGGGGTTCGGCGGCCTCGAAGCAGCACGCGCGCTCCGCAACACCGATGCCGAGGTCACGGTAATCGACCGGCACAATCATCATACCTTTCAGCCCCTGCTCTATCAGGTCGCGACCGCGGTGATCTCGCCCGCCGACATTGCCTGGCCGGTGCGCAGCATTCTGCGCCGTCAGCAGAATGCTTCGGTCGTGCTCGGTGCGATCCGCAGCATCGATACGAGTGCGCGTGTCGTGCATGCCGACACGGTCGATCTGTCCTACGACTATCTCGTGATAGCAACCGGCGTGACGCATTCCTATTTCGGTCACGAGGGCTGGCAGGATGCAGCACCCGGATTGAAGACGCTCACGGACGCGACCAAGATCAGAAGCCGCGTGCTCTTGTCCTTCGAGCGGGCGGAGCTTGCGAACAGCGAAGCCGACCGCAAACGCCTGCTTACCTTCGTGATCGTTGGCGGCGGGCCGACGGGCGTGGAAATGGCGGGCGCCATTGCCGAAATCGCTCGGCAAACGCTGCGGTTCGATTTCCGCCGCATCGATCCGCGCACGGCGCGCATTCTGCTGATCGAAGCGGGCCCGCGCATCCTGCCGGCATTTCCGGAAGAGCTGTCGGCTTATGCGGAAAAGTCGCTGCGCAACATGGGCGTCGAGGTGATGACGTCCACGATGGTGACGGACGTGCGGCGCGACGGCGTTTCGCTTGGCGAGAACCGGATCGATTCAGAGGCGATCGTTTGGGCGGCCGGCGTAAAAGCATCGCCTGCCGCGCAATGGCTCGGCGCAGAAGCCGACCGCGCCGGGCGTATCAAGGTGAATGGCGATCTTTCCGTTCCCGGCCATCCTGACATCTTCGCAGTCGGCGATACTGCAACCTTGGCGAGTCCCATTCCGGGTATCGCGCCCGCCGCGAAACAGATGGGCAAGTATGCGGGCAAAGTCATCGCCGCGCGTATCGCAGCCGCAAGTGCATTGCCCGCTTTCACTTACAAACATGCCGGCGATCTTGCGACGATCGGCCGGAAATCCGCGGTCGTGAAGCTAAATAAAGTGAAACTGACCGGCTTCATCGGCTGGCTATTTTGGTCGGTCGCGCATATTTATTTTCTCATAGGGATTCGCAATCGTCTGGCGGTCGCGATGACGTGGCTCTGGGGCTACATCACCTATCAGCGCGGTGCGCGGTTGATTACCCGCGACGACCGCCCGTGGCATTAGCTCCGCAGTCGCTGGTAACTCCGCGTACAGTTTTGATATTCGCGTTTTCGGTATCGGCGTTTTGTAGCTGCGTTCGGGTATTCGCGTTTTTCAATCCCTTGGTTTTCAATCCCTTGGGCGAAGCGCCGGAGCGGGAATGCAGACAGCCCTCGATATTTCCTATCACAACATTGCCAAGTCGCAGGCGGCCGAGAACGCCATTCGCGCCCGCGTCGTCATACTCGAAAAAATCGACCGCAGGATTTCGTCCTGCCGCGTGCGCGTCGCGCGGCGGGCCTATCACGTCAATCAACTGATACCTCCAGCCGTGCGCATCGAGTTGCGCATTCCGGGGCTGGAAAGCGTGATCGTTTCGCATGAGCCGGATGAAAACCCGCAGGGCTATCGCTCACCCGACTTGCAGGAAGCCATCGACAGCGCGTTCACGCTTGCGGAGCAGTCACTGCGCGACCTGAAGATCATTCACGCGACCAATCTCGACATCGCGGAGCGGGGCGATCTCGGTTTTCTCGGCGAGATCTGCGAAGTCTATCCGCTGGAGGGCCACGGCTTTCTCATTCGTCATGATGGAAGCCGCCTCTTCTTCCACCGCGATGCCATCATCACCGGAGATTTCGATTATCTGGTGAGCGGCGCGCAGGCCTTCTATGTGGAAGACAACACAAGCGATGGTCCGATCGCCGTAAAAGTCTGGGTGCGGCAAACCGACCGCTAGTCTTTCGTCTCAAGGTTCATTTCGCCGCAGGCTGTCTTTTCACCCGTCGACACAAATTTGCCGGAACCAGAGCAGACGCTCACGTTTATCCAGAAGGGTAACTGCTGGAGCGTAGTGAAATGCAAGTTCCGCTCGAAATTTCCTATCACAATATCCAGAAGTCGCAGGCGGCCGAGGAAGAAATTCGCGCGCATGTCGCTGGTCTCGAGGATATCTACGATCGCATTACCGCGTGTCATGTGCGCGTCGATCAGCGCGCCGACAACGCCAGTCACACCATCCCGCCAGTGGTGCGGATCGAACTGCAAATTCCCGGTCACAAGAATGTGGTGGTGGCGCACGAGCCGGATCACCTGCAGCGAAAGTATCAGACGCCCGACCTGACCAACGCAATCAGCGAAGCGTTCCGCATCGCAGAGCGGCGGCTGCAGGATCTGAAAGAAACCCGCAAATCGAACGGCCGTGTACAGACGGAAGGCGGCGAAGAACGCTTTCTTGGTCAGGTCGCCGAGATGTATCCGCTACAGGACTACGGCTATTTGCTGAACAAAGACGGCGCGCTGCTCTATTTCCATCGCAATTCCATTCTCAGCGGCGATTTCGACTATCTCGTGCGTGGCACGGAAGCCTATTACGTCGAGGAGGACGGCGACACCGGACCTCTCGCGAAGAAGGTCTGGGTGAAAGAGACCGGGCACTAAGACCGGACACTGAAGCCAATCAAAGCTTCAACTCCCACGTCTCGCCGATAAGCTTCTTCCCAAAATCGGCGTGCGGCTTTTCCGCGACGAGTTGATAGCCGTTACGGGCGTATAGCTTTCGCGCGGCGATGAGTTCGCGCTGGGTCCAGAGCAGGATTTTTTCGTAACCGCATTTTTTCGCGAAGGCGGTGCTGGCTTCCACCAGTCTCTGCGCCACGCCCTGTCCGCGCGCCCAGGGCTCCAGAAACATCAGCCGCAGCTTCGCAATGTTGCGCTCCGCGCGCACAAGACAGACGGAGCCTGCCGGCACGCCGTCAACCTCGGCAATCCAGCAACGCTCGTAATCCGGATCATAACGCTGCAGAAACTGCGCGCATATTTCAGCAACCAGCGCCTCGAATTGCGGTCCATAGCCGTACTCTTCGGCATAGAGCGCCCCATGACGCATGGTAATCCATCCCATATCGCCGGGGCGATGCGAGCGAAGGGCAATTTTTGCGGAATTATTTTTTCGTTCCGTCAGGCACGAGACGAGACGCATGGCGCCGATCAATTGATCCTGTGCCGAAGCAGGCATATCCCCGATCATGGCGCTTACGCTTGCACGCGATCGCGCTTCGAGTGGCGTATAGGCGGCGCGCCCGGCTTTCGTGAGCGATACGAGGAGGCTTCTCCTGTCGGCGGCCGAACTGGTTCTGGAAATGAGGCCCGCTTTGGCAAAACGATCCAGCATGCGGCTCAGATAGCCGGCATCGAGGCTAAGCAGGCCCATGATCTCGCTCGCGGTCTTTTCGCCCTCTGAAAGCTCATGCAGTACGCGCGCTTCGGTGAGCGAGAACTGCGTGTCGAGAAACCCTTCGTCAAGCACACCGAGCCTGCGCGTATAAGCACGGTTGAAACGGCGGACTTCGTCGATGCGCGCGCGGGAGACCTTCGGCATGAGACAGAGCCTCGGCCTTATACTTGACTAAGTCAACTATCTGCCCGGCTCGGTCAGGAGCACCCTGCTCCGCAGCTTCACGATCCGCCTGCGGCCGAGCTTCGCAACCAGCCTCCGGTGTGCATTCGCGCCGCGCTGATGCCCGCCGAGCTTCTGATAGAGCAATTTTGAGATCAGCAGACCCTGCTCCGCGCGCGGGCGGCCGGTGAGGACAAGGCGCGCGCTTGCCGCCGCTTCGGCAAGACGCGGCTTCACGCCAAACCCTTCATAGGCGAGCCGGAAGGTCGCGGCACGACGATCGGCGTCGCCTGCGCGCGCGATGACGTCAAGGAATTTGCGTACTTCGCGCGTCCAGCCTTCTTCCAGCATGCCGCCGGGATCGAGAAACAAAAGCCAGTCGCCACGCTGCGCCGATTGCGCACCCATGCGCAGACGCGCGCCAAGATCGGCGTCGCTTTTGACGAAGATGCAGCCCGCGGCATCCGCCACCGCCTCGGTGTCGTCGCGCGAGCCGCCATCGGCCAGCACGACGTCCCGCACGATCCCGGCCGCCGCACCGGAGACGAGAGCGGAAAGCGTCGCGACGATTTCGCGTTCGGCGTTCAGGGTTGGAATGACGACGCTGATCAAGAGCTGAAGATCACATGCAAGCCAAAGGTACCTCGCGGCCCCGCCCCCCGGATCACCCGGAACGCAGGGCCGCGCAGGCTTTTACGGCTTAACGGCGATGGCGGAAATCTCAACTTTCGCGTCAAGCGGCAAACGGGCGACCTGCACCGTCGCGCGGGCCGGTGCGGCCTTGGTGAAGTAGGTCGCGTACACGCCATTCATCGCCTTGAAGTCGTTCAGGTCCTGCAGGAAGACCGAGGTCGAGACCACGTTGTCGAGCGTCATGCCTGCGGCTTCCAGAACGGCTTTCAGGTTATCCAGCACTTGCTTGGTCTGGTCCTCGATGCTGGCATCGGAGCGCATCTTTTTCGTTTTCGGATCGATCGCGACCTGGCCCGCGAGGTAAAGCGTATTGCCCACCTGAATCGCTTGCGAGTAAGGCCCGATCGCTTCCGGCGCATTCGGGGAAGAAATTACCGTTTTGCCGCTTTGCGCGTGCACGATGCCTGCCAGCGCAAGCATCGTGACGCCTGCGAGCGCGACTTTTACGAACTTCATTGCCACCTCCGGTTTGTTTTTTACGGCCTGATTAGACGGCTCCGCCTCTGCCCATGCAAGCGGAGCGAATCACCGCGGCCGGCGCATCGCCCCAGATGCAACTCTTGCGGGTTTTCTGCGTTATCCGTGCGTATCCCCGCGTGCGCCATGCGTTCCCGACAACAAGAGCTTGAAATCCGGCTGCTGCCGTCCCTATATATTGTTCTTGTTTTGTTCTCGTTCTCGGAATAGGATTTCTTTCCATCGGAGCAAAGGCCGTGGATCAGATATTCGATAGCGACCACAACGAAATCAGCGAGCGCGGCGAAGGCTTGGAGGGCTTCGGCCCGGGGCCTGAAAGCGCGGACGGCGTGCTTTCGGCTACCGTGGGCGGCGAGCGCCGCCGCGGCCGGGGTGCCGTGTCCAATGCCTCAGGACGCTACGAGGTGGCCGCCCGTATTCCCTTCGACGACGGCTGGCAGTCCTTGGACGAGTTGCCGCCGTTCAAGACCGTGGAGCGCGAGGAGCGCGCGCGGAAGATCATCACGCGCAACGAATCCCCCGATCTCGGCTTCGACCGCTCGATCAATCCGTATCGCGGTTGCGAACACGGCTGCATCTATTGCTTCGCCCGGCCGACGCATGCCTATCACGGCATGTCGGCGGGCCTCGATTTCGAGACGCAGCTCTTCGTCAAACCGGATGCGCCGGAATTGCTTCGCAAGGAGCTGGCGGCCGCAAACTACGTGCCGCGAACGATCGCCATGGGCACCAACACCGATCCCTATCAGCCGATCGAGCGCAAATGGAAACTCACGCGCCGCATTCTCGAAGTGCTGCGCGACACCAATCACCCGGTCGGCATCGTAACGAAGTCGGCACTCGTACTGCGCGATCTCGATATTCTTTCGGATATGGCAAGAAAAGGTCTCGCCAAGGTCGCACTCTCGGTGACGACGCTCGATCCCAAGCTTGCGCGCGCGATGGAGCCCCGCGCTTCGACGCCGTCAAAGCGGCTGGAGGCGATCCGCGCGCTTTCCGACGCAGGCATTCCGACTGCGATCATGACCGCGCCGATCGTGCCCGCGATCAACGACTCCGAAATCGAGCGCCTTCTCGACGCAGGGGCCGCGAACGGCGCAGTCGAAGCCGGCTACGTGATGCTGAAGATGCCGTTCGAGATCAAGGATCTGTTTCGCGAATGGCTGCGCGAGCATTTTCCCGACAAGGAAAAACACGTCATCTCGTTGATCCGCGATATTCATGGCGGCAAGGATTACGATTCCACCTTCGGCACGCGGCAGACCGGCACCGGCCCCTATGCCTGGTCAATCGGGCGGCGTTTTGAAATCGCCTGCAACAAGCTCGGCCTCAACCGGCGCAGTTACCGTCTAACCACCGCCTTGTTCAAGCGCCCCGCGATGCGCGGCGATCAGATGGATCTCTTCGCGGCATGACCGAGGCACCTCCCCTTCGCATGAGCCTCGTGACTCTGGGCGTGGAAGATCTCGCGAGCGCTGCGGCTTTCTACGAGGCCATGGGATTGCAGCGCCGCATGAAGCAAGCAGAAGGAGTCGCGTTCTTCGAAGCGGGCGGCGTTGTGCTGAGCATCTATAGCCGCGAAGCGCTCGCCAATGACCTGAACATCGAGAACGATAACGCTGCATTCAGCGGCGTGACGCTCGCCTATAACGTGCCGACCGAAGCGGAAGTGGATCTTGTGCTGCAAGCCGCGCAAAAGTCTGGCGGAAAAATTTTGAAGGATGCCGACCGCATTTATTGGGGCGGATATGTGGGTTATTTCACCGATCCAGAAGGACACATCTGGGAAGTCGCGCACAACCCCGGATTTTCGTTCGACGATCGCGGCCATGTCGTGGTGCCGGATTGATTGCTGACCGGGCGATTTGCGACGCCAATCCCTAACAGCCGTTAACACTTTATATTTACTACGTTTTTACCGTGTTGGCGCATGCTGGCGCTCTGTTCAGTTGCGTAACGAGTACCGGTATTGCGTATGCGAGTCTCGCGTATCGGGGCGCCCAGTAGGG
>DAORMJ010000011.1:105913-107011 GCA_035440445.1 Xanthobacteraceae bacterium | reverse complement strand
TCAGCATCAAAACCCGATCTTCCAGGCCTCGAGCACAATCGCATCATCGTCGGCGATTGCATCGAAGAACTCTTGAAGCTCCCGGAAGCGTCGGTCGATCTGGTGTTCGCGGACCCGCCTTATAATCTGCAGCTTCGCGGCGATCTCTCGCGGCCCGATCAATCCAAGGTCGATGCGGTCGATGACGCCTGGGACCAGTTTTCGAGCTTCGAAGCCTACGACAAGTTCACGCGCGAATGGTTAGCTGCCTGCCGCCGCGCGATGAAGCCGAACGCCACGCTCTGGGTGATCGGCTCCTATCACAACATCTTCCGCGTCGGCACCGCGCTACAGGACATCGGCTTCTGGATTTTGAACGACATCGTCTGGCGCAAGGTGAACCCGATGCCGAATTTCAGGGGTCGCCGCTTTACCAATGCCCATGAGACGCTGATCTGGGCCGCGCGCGACGAGAAGGCGCGCAAATACGTCTTCAACTATGAAGCGCTGAAAGCCGGCAACGAGGACGTGCAGGTGCGCTCCGACTGGACGCTGCCGTTGTGCACGGGTTCGGAACGGCTGAAGAACAAGGACGGAAACAAGGTTCATCCGACGCAGAAGCCGGAATCCTTGCTCGCGCGCGTGCTGCTCTCTTCGACCAAGCCCGGCGACGTGGTGCTCGATCCCTTCTTCGGTTCGGGCACCACCGGTGCGGTCGCAAAGAAACTTTCGCGCCGCTTTATCGGCATCGAACGCGAAACCTCCTACGCAAGCGCCGCGCAGGCGCGCATCGCCGAAGTCATTCCCTATCCCGAAGCGACGCTGGTGCCGTTCATGACGGCACGCGAAGCACCGCGCGTGGCCTTCGCGAGCATCGTCGAGCGTGGCTTGCTCGATGCAGGCTCGGAGCTGACGGATGCAAAAGGCAAGTTCCGCGCGACCGTGCGCCCCGACGGCTCGATTCAGTTCGGCACGCAGGTGGGCTCGATCCACAAGATCGGCGCGCTCGTTCAGAACCTCGAGGCCTGCAACGGCTGGACCTACTGGCACTTCGCCGACGGCAAGGCGAAGAAGCCAATCGACGCGCTGCGTTCGATCATCCGCGGCGAATTGCAGGCC
>DAORMJ010000011.1:77961-105903 GCA_035440445.1 Xanthobacteraceae bacterium | reverse complement strand
TAGGAAGTGGCGGCGGCTTTCGGGTCGGCTTCGCTGGAGTCCTTTGCAGGTTCTTCCTTCGGAGCGTCCTCTTTGGGCTCGGGGTCTGTCTTGACGACCACAACATTGGCTTCCGTCGCGTCGGTGATCGGGCCCGGCGTCACCGAAGTGCGGCTCGAGTAATCCAGCATTCCCTGCGCGATTTCGCGCTCGCCCATCACCGTAAAATTCGCGCCGAGGCGATTGAGGTTCGATTGCTCCGCGTCCGAATGGGCACGCGCGATGATCTCGATCGAAGGATTGGCTTTGCGCCCCTGCTCCACGATCTGGCCCGCTTCGAAACTCTCGGGAATTGCGACGAACAGCGTCCGCGCCTCCGCAAGGTTGGAGGCGGCGAGCAGTTCCGGAGTGGCGGCGTTGCCGAAAATGACTTCGATCCCGCGCGCGCGGAGCTGTTTCACGACTTCCGGACGATCTTCGATCACGAGGTAGGGTATGCCGGCTTGCCGCAGGCCGTCGCCGATGTGCGACCCCACACGGCCATAGCCGACGACGATCGCATGGTGGCGCAATTGGGTCTGCTCGAGAACGGCCGCCGGCTCTTCCGGCACGGGTGCCGGCGTCGCGATCTTTTCCTCCGCCTTGCCCTTGCGTGCTTCGAGCCTCGGCTTCAGCCAGTCGATCGCCTGAAACACGAAAGGGTTCGCCATGATCGAGATGATCGCGCCCGCGAGGATCAGGTCGAGGCCGGTCTGCGGCATCAGCTTCAGCGTGACGCCGAGGCCCGCCAGGATGAAGGAAAATTCGCCGATCTGCGCAAGCGAGGCAGAAATCACCAGCGCGGTCGAAGTCGGATATTTGAACGCTCGCACGATCAGATAGGCGGCGACCGACTTTCCGAAGATGATGATGAAGATGGTGCCCGCCAGCAGCCAAGGATGGTTCACGACGATCGCGGGGTTGAACAGCATGCCGACCGACACGAAGAACAAGACCGCGAAGGCGTCGCGCAGCGGCAGCGTCTCTTCGGCCGCACGCTGCGAGAGCGGAGACTCGCTCATCACCATGCCGGCGAAGAACGCGCCGAGCGCGAACGATGCGCCGAACCACGTGGAGGCGGCATAGGCGATGCCAATGGCGATCGCGAGCACCGCAAGCCGGAAGAGTTCGCGCGAGCCGGTATGCGCCACCCAGTGCAGCATCCAGGGAATGACGCGCTGACCGATCACCAGCATCACGACCACGAAGGCCGCGACCTTGCCGAAAGTAATGGCGATCGGCTCCCACATGACGGGATTGGTCACGGCATCCTTGGCCATGATCACGCTCGCGAGCGCGGGCAGCAGCACGAGCGCCAGCACCATCGCGAGGTCCTCGACGATCAGCCAGCCGACGGCGATACGGCCGCGCTCCGTCTCGATGAGGCGGCGCTCCTGCAAGGCGCGAAGCAGTACGACGGTCGAGGCTACCGAAAGCGCGAGACCGAAAACGAAGCCCGCGACCCAGGTCCAGCCTAGGAAGTAAGCCATCGCCATGCCCATCAGGGTCGCGGCGCTGATCTGGGCGATGGCGCCGGGGATCGCGATGGCGCGGACCGAGAGCAGATCTTTCAGCGAGAAATGGAGGCCGACACCGAACATCAGCAGGATGACGCCGAGTTCGGCGAGCTCATGGGCAAGCGCCTGATCCGCAACGAAGCCCGGCGTATAGGGACCGGCGACGACGCCTGCGAGCAGATAGCCGACGAGAGGAGAAATCCGCAGCCGATGGGCGATTGAGCCAAATGCGAAGGCAAGAACGAGACCGGCGACGATCGTGGCAATCAGCGGCGTATAATGCGGCATTCTTCCTCTGTTGGTGCGAGAGAGCTCCCCCGCATCAATTAGAGGAACCGGCGAGCCGGATGCAAACGAAAAGGCCGTGAAGGTTACGAATTTCAGACCGCGAGGCCGCAGGAATTCTGCGACGGCGGCTGAACCACCGGCGCGATCGAGCCGTCCGGGCCCGGGAGCTCATCGGTCCATACCGTAAACTTGCGGAGCGTATTCTGGCCGAAGGTGGTCGAGATTGCGACGTCCGCCGCGTCGCGGCCGCGGCCGATGAGGATGCGGGCGATCCGGGGCATGTTGTGGCGCGCATCGAAGGAATACCATTTGCCGTCGAGATAGACCTCGAACCAGGCCGAGAAATCCATCGGCGCGGGATCTAGCGGCACGCCGATGTCGCCGAGATAGCCGGTGCAGTAGCGCGCGGGGATGTTCATGCAGCGGCAGAGCGTGATCGCGAGATGCGCGAAATCGCGGCACACGCCGCGCTGATCGGAGAGCGCGTCGGCAGCAGTACGTGTCGCCGAGGCATGCGGATAGCCGAAGCGGATCTTGTTATTCACGAAATCGCAGATCGCCTGCACCCGGGGCCAGCCCGGCTGGGTCTGGCCGAACATCGACCACGCCATCTCCACGAGCTTGTCGGTCTCGCAATAACGCGAGGCCAGCAGATACGTCAGCGCCTCGTCGGGCAGATCGGCGACGTTGTGCTGCATCGCGCTTGGCACGATCGGCTCCGGCGTGCCGACGTCATGGATGACGGTATCGGTGGAGATACGCAGTTCGCCGGCCGGGGCCACGATGCGCGTGCAGATGTTGCCGAAGCCGTCGAGATAGCTGCGCGCCGGAACGTCCGGGGAAAATTGCAGCGTATCGGGCTCCACGAGATCGTGCTGCCGCGACGGATGCACGTTCAGCATCAACAGCATCGGCGTTGGCTGGCTGCATTCGTAGATGATGTCGAAACCGATTTTGATGTGCACGAAAACAGACTCAAAGAACAAAAAAAGCGCGGCGACGGCTGTTAAGCCGCCACCGCGCCGATTGTTCCCTTCGCGCCGCTTCGCGCAAAGCCTATATTTTCAGCGGGCTGCCACCACCATGATCTCGACCTTGTATTCGGGCGAGGCCAGCTTGGCTTCAATGGTCGCGCGCGCCGGCACGTTGCCCGGCGAGACCCAGCCTTCCCAGACCTTGTTCATCTCGGCGAAGTCCGAAATGTCGGGAAGAAAAATCTGCGTCTGCAGGAGCTTGGTCTTGTCGGTACCGGCCTGCTTCAGAAGATCGTCGATGGTCTCGAGGATTTCCTGGGTCTGCTCGGTGACGCTCTTGCCTTTGGCTTTATCGGCGACCTGACCGGCCAGATAGACGGTGTTGTTGTGGACCACCGCCTGCGCCATGCGCGGGCCGGGCTCGATGCGTTGAATGCTCATTGCTTTCTCCCTCTCGGTTCTTCGTTCCGGACAAATTCGAGTGCGTGGGCGATAACCTTTCGCATCACGCTCGGCAAGGCTTCGCGGTCGAGGCCGCCGAGCGGGACGAAGCGCATGTCTTTGGGCGCACGCGTTCGCTTCGGCGCAAGCACGACATAGACCGTGAGCTCCAGCGGAAAATGCGTGAAGACATGGCGCACGGCAGCGGAGAGTTTGCGCCACTTCAATCCGCGCAGCGGCGCGGATGTCATAGTCTCTTTATACTCCGCACTCCACTCGCTCCCGGGCACTTCCGTCATGCTCGCGAGCAGTCCTTTGTCTGCGCGGGTGCGCAGGAGAATGTGATCGTCGCCGCGCAACACTACGAAGGCAGCCCCCTTACGCAATTTCCCTTCGGATTTTTCTCCCTTGCGCGGGAACGTCTCCTGATCGCCGCGTTTGCGCGCAATGCACGGATCTACCCAGGGACAGATCGCACAGGCGGGCTTGCGCGGCGTGCAAATGGTCGCGCCGAGATCCATGAGCGCTTGCGCAAAATCTCCGGCGCGATGCGCGGGCGTCAGTTCCGCGGCAAGACGCGATAGCGTTTTCTTCGCTGCCGGCAGCTTCTCTTCCACCGCGAAGAGCCGCGACATCACGCGCTCGATGTTGCCATCGACCGGCGTCGCCTTTTTGCCGAAGGCGATCGCCGAGACGGCCGCGGATGTATAAACGCCGATGCCGGGCAAGCGGCGCAACTGTGCTTCCTCTTCCGGAAACACGCCGGCGAATTCACTGACCACCGCTTTCGCGCAGGCATGCAGATTTCGCGCGCGCGCGTAGTAGCCAAGTCCCGCCCATGCCGAGAGCACATCTTCCTGCCGCGCGTTTGCGAGTGCCGTCACATCCGGCCAGCGCGACAGAAACTTCGCGTAATAAGGCAGCACGGTTTCGACGCGCGTCTGCTGCAGCATGATTTCGGAGAGCCAGACGCGATAGGGATCCGGCTTCGCTCCACCGCGGACCCGCCACGGCAGCACGCGCGCGGAAACGTCGTACCAGGCAAGCAGCGTTGCCGCGTCCGGCGCGGCTTCCGCCTTTGCCCGCTCTCCCCGTGCTGCCCGGCTTGTTTCGCGCATCAGGAAGCTCTACGCCGAAACCAGCCGGAGCCGCAAAGATGGCCATGCCTACCAAACGCCCGCGTAACGCTTCGCCGCTCGCCGATCTCGTCGGCAAGACTGTCAGCGACGCCTTCAACAAGCAGGGCTTTGCGGCGGTCGAAATCGTCACGCACTGGCCGGAGATCGTCGGCGAGGAACTGGCCAAGCGCTCCGAGCCGATCAAGCTCGCCTGGCCGCGGCGCGACGATCCGGATTCGGTCGGCGTGCTGCATGTGCGGGTGGAAGGGGCCTACGCGCTCGAAATCCAGCATCTGCAGCCGGTCATTCTCGACCGGGTGAACCGCTATTTCGGCTGGCGATGCGCAGGCCGCCTTGCAATCCGGCAAGGTCCGGTTGCGTTCCGCCGCAAACGTCCGGCGCCCCGCAAGGAGCCTTCGGCTTCCGAAATCGAACATAGCCGCCGTTCCATCGGCACTTTCGAGGACGAGGCGCTTGCCAATTCGGTCGCGCGGCTCGGCGCTCTGATCCACGGGCGCGGCAAGAAGGAATAGCTGCGGGGCGCGGAACATCGCACGCTTGCCACAATCAGGCCTGCAGTCTAGGTCCAGCAAACATAGAAAAACCGGAGGCCGTCTTGTCCGTTTCCCGCCGCAATATTGTCGCTGGCATCAGCGCCGCAGCCGTCCTGTCGCAGCTCCCGGGCGCGGCGCTTGCGCAAAACCGCGCCAAGAAGTTCGATCCGGCGGATCTCCACAAGCCCGGCCCGCTCGGCGACCACATCCTCGGCAAGGACGACGCGCCGGTGACCATCGTCGAATACGCTTCCTTCACCTGCGGGCATTGCGCGAACTTCCACGCCAATACCTTCCCGAAGCTCAAGGAAAAATACATCGACACCGGCAAGGTGAAGTTCATTTTCCGCGTGTTCCCGACCGCCCCCGCCGAGCTTTCGATCGCGGCCGGCATGCTCGCCCATTGCGCCGGCAAGGATAAGTATTTTGCGATGACCTCGGCGCTGTTCGAGACCCAGCGCAACTGGGCTGCGACCGCCGATCCGATCCCGGTGCTGCTGAAGCTCGCGAATCAGGCCGGCATCACCGAAGAGAAGTTCCGCGAATGCCTGAGCGACAAGAAGCTCGCGCAGGAAATCCAGATGGTCGCGGTCCGCGGCTTCGAGACCTTCGGCGTGGACGCCACCCCCACTCTATTTATCAACGGCACGACCAAGATCGATGGCGACAGCTCGATCGAGGCCCTCTCGAAAGTCATCGACCCGCTGATTAAATAAGTAGTGGATTAGCGGGCCTTTTCTGGCCCGCTATCCCCAGTGTCGTCTATTCGGAATGCCCCGGGCGGCTTGCCGCGACCGGCTGCTCGCCTCATCGTCGGAGGCATCCGAATCGCGTCCAAAACGGCGCGCCACAAGGCCTGAAATCTATGCAGTTCACGCGTTTAAAGCTTATCGGCTTCAAGTCTTTCGTAGAGCCCTCCGAGTTCGTAATCGAACCGGGTCTCACCGGCATCGTTGGCCCCAACGGCTGCGGCAAGTCCAACATCGTCGAGGCGCTGCGCTGGGCGATGGGCGAAAGCTCCACCAAGGCGATGCGCGCGCAGGACATGGATCAGGTGATCTTCGCGGGCTCCACGCACCGCCCGCCGCGCAATACCGCCGAAGTCGTGATCGTGGTCGATAACGCCGACCGCAAGGCCCCGGCGCAGTTCAACGATACCGACGTGCTCGAAGTTTCCCGCCGCATCGAGCGCGAGGCGGGTTCGGCCTATCGCATCAACGGCCGCGAAGTCCGCGCGCGCGACGTGCAACTGCTCTTTGCCGACGCCTCCTCCGGCGCGCGCTCGCCTGCCCTCGTCCGTCAGGGTCAGATCGGCGAAATCATCAATGCGAAGCCGGAAAACCGCCGCCGCATTCTGGAAGAAGCCGCCGGAATTTCCGGCCTGCATGCGCGCAAGCACGAGGCCGAAACCCGCCTGAAGGCCGCAGAAACCAACCTTCAGCGCCTCGAAGACGTGATCGGCCAGATCGCGACCCAGATGGACAGCCTGAAGCGGCAGGCCCGCCAGACCGTGCGCTACAAGAACGTCTCCGCTGAAATCCGCCGCCGTCAGGCCCTCCTGATGGCGCTGCGCTGGCGCGAAGCGGAATCGCAGATCGCCGAAGCCGAGCAGACCCGCGATCTCGCGGTGCGCGCGGTCGCCGAGCACACGCAGCTTCACCTCGAAGCCAGCCGCAAGCAGGCGGAAGTCTCCGAACACATCAATCCGTCCCGCGAAGCCGCGGTGATCGCGGGTGCCGCGCTGCAGCGCCTCAACGCGGCGAGCGCCGAACTCGACAAGGAAGAGGCGCGCGCCAAGCATCGCGCGGAAGAACTCGACCGCAGGCTGGCGCAGCTTTCCGCCGACATCGAACGCGAGCGCGCGCTTGCCAACGACGCGGTCGAAGTGCTCGCGCGTCTCGTGCGCGAAGAAGAAGCGCTCACGGCCGAAGAAAACGCCGTCGCAGGCGGCGAAACGGCCGCGCGCGAGCGTCTGCTTGCGGCCGAGCAGCAGCTTGCTTCCACCGAAAAGGCCTTCGATCAGGCGACCGCAGAACTCGCCTCGCTCGTCGCCAAGCGCGGCTCGCTCGAAGGCTCGGTGAACAGCTATCGCGGACGCCTCGAAAAGATCGCGGCCGAAATCGCGCAGATCGAGCAGGAAACGAGCCAGGGCATTGCTGCCAATGGCGGCGAACTTGGCCGCCTCCGCGAAGCCACCACGGCCGCGCAGGAGCATCTGGCCAAGACCGATGCCGATGCGCTCCGCGCAGAAGCCGCCCGCTCCGCCGCAGTGCAGGCGCTCGATCTCGCCCGTAAGCCTTTGCAGACCGCCGAGCAAAATCTGCACCGGATGGAAACGGAAGCCCGGACACTCGCCAAGATGCTGGGCGAGCAGTCGAAAACGTTGTTTCCGCCGGCAGTCGATCAGGTGCAGGTCGCAAGCGGCTATGAAGCGGCTCTTGCCGCGGCTCTGGGCGATGAACTCGACGCGCCGTTCGATGCGGCCTCTCCCATGCACTGGGCCGGTGCGGCTTCGGACGAAGGCGATCCGTCGCTTCCCGCAGGCGTCGAGCCGCTGACGCTCCATGTCAGCGCTCCCGATGCGCTGGTCCGCTCGCTGAAGCAGATTGGCGTCGTGTCGCGCGCCGACGGCGCGGAACTGCGCAAGCAGTTGCAGGTCGGCCAGCGCCTCGTCTCCAAGGAAGGCGATCTGTGGCGCTGGGACGGCTACACCGTCACCGCCGACGCGCCGACCGCCGCCGCCCGCCGCCTTGCCGCGCGCAATCGCCTTGCCGAACTCGAAGCGGAAGTGAACGCGGGCCGCGATGCCGTGGCGAAAGCCAAGGCCGATAACGACACCGCTGCCGCCGAGCTTGCCGCTGCCGAAAGCGCGGAAATGAATGCGCGCGGACTGTGGCGTAACGCGCAAAGCGCGAACGACGCGGCACTCCATGCGCTGGCCGATGCCGAGCGCGCAGCCGTCGAGCATCAGTCGCGCCTCTCCGCGCTTTCCGAAGCGCGCACGCGTCTCCTCGCAAACCAGAGCGAGATCGAAGCGGCGACGGCTGAAACCGCAACGCTGCTTGCGACGCTCCCCACGATCACCGAAACGGAAGGCGCGCTGAACGCGGTCCGCACCCGGCTGACCAACGACCGCGCAGCCTATACGGGTGCAAAGGCCGATATCGACGGCATCGAACGCGAACGCGCGGCACGCGCGCAGCGCATGTCGGCAATCGGCAGCGAGCGCGCCTCCTGGCGCGAGCGCGAAGAGCGCGCGGGCCTGCAGATCAGCGCGATCGAGCAGCGGATCGGCGAAACGAAAGAAGAGCGCGCGACGCTCGAAGAAGCGCCCGCGAAGTTCGCCGAGCAGCGCAATGCGCTCCTGACCGAAATCTCCTCGGCAGAAGAAACCAAGCGCCAGGCCGACGACAAGCTGGTCGCAGCCGAGCAGATCCTCGCCGACGCCGACAAGGTCGAGCGCGAGATCCGCAATGCGCTTTCGGCGGCACGCGAAGTTTCGGCCCGCGACGAAGCGCGGCTTGAAGCGGCCCGCACCCGCCGGAACGACCTCGTCCGCGAAGTCTCCGAAGTGCTCGGCGGCGAGCCGACCGAGGAGCGAATCGCGGAAGCCCTCGACACCAAGGGCGCGGAAGCCGAGCCCGCGGAAGTCGCGGCCAAGCTCGAAAGCCTCGAGCGCGAGCGTGAGCGTCTGGGCGCGGTGAACCTGCGCGCCGATGAGGAGCTCATCGAAGTCGAGAAGCAGCATGTCGGCCTGACCACGGAGCGGGACGACCTCGTCGAAGCGATCAAGCGGCTCCGCCAGGGCATCCAGAGCCTCGATAAGGAGGCGCGCGAGCGCCTCACCGCCTCGTTCCAGACCGTGAACGAGCACTTCAAGAAGCTCTTCACCGGCCTTTTCTCCGGCGGCACGGCCGAACTCGTGCTCACCGGCTCGGAAGATCCGCTGGAAGCCGGCCTCGACATTATCGCGAAGCCCCCCGGAAAGAAGGCGCAGTCGCTGTCGCTCCTTTCGGGCGGCGAGCAGGCGCTGACTGCTATGTCCTTGATTTTCGCTGTGTTTTTGACGAACCCGTCGCCGATCTGCGTGCTGGACGAAGTCGACGCGCCGCTCGACGATTCCAACGTGGAGCGGTTCTGCAATCTCCTGGAAGAAATGACCCGGCAGACCGACACCCGTTTCGTCACCGTGACGCATAACCCGATCACCATGGCCAAGATGGACCGGCTATTCGGGGTCACCATGGCCGAGCGCGGCGTTTCGCAACTGGTGTCCGTGGACTTGCAGACCGCGCAGAACTTCCGCGAAGCAAGCTGATCCGGCGCGAGTCTCGGGTGAGTCTCACGGCTCTCCCGAGACTCGCCGCCGCACCCCTGATGCGCGGCGATTTACCCAAATAATACAGGGTGTTAAGAGCCGTTTACGTTTCTTGACACCCATAGACCCCCTCACTATGGTCCGCGCGGCTTCGGAGAGAAGCCGCTATTTTTCTCGACTTTTGAGAGGTTTTCCGACGTGAACGGCGGCGACCCCAAGAGCGGAAACGGCGGGGGCGATCTTTCCGAGAGGCTGCGACGTCTCGACGAAAAACTCGACGCGCGTGAAGCGGAGGAATTGCGGACCCGGTCCGCGGCTCCGGCGGACGCTGCGGATAAATCAGGGTTCACGCGAGGCTTGAAGCTGTCCGGCGATTTCGTCGGCGGCGTGGTCGCGGGCTTCGGCGTCGGGTGGGTTTTCGACAAACTCACCGGATGGTCGCCGTGGGGGCTGATCGTTTTCATTCTCCTCGGCTTCGCAGCCGGCGTATTGAACGTGCTTCGCTCGGTCGGCGCGGTGCCGCACTTCGGCGAACGGAAAAAATAGAAAGCGGCGCAACCTCGCGCCGGATGAGACGAAGAACGATGGCCGACCCGATTGCACAATTCCAGATCAAGAAGATCGTGACCCTTGGCCATATCGGCGGGCACGAAATCGCAATCACCAATTCTTCGCTGTTCATGATGGCCGCGGTCGCGATCATCACCGGTCTCGCTTATCTCGCGACGACGAAGCGGAGCCTGGTGCCCGGCCGCGTACAGTCCCTGGTCGAACTGACCTATGAATTCGTGGCGAACACGGTGCGAAGTACAGCCGGCAACGAAGGCATGCGCTTCTTCCCGCTCGTGTTCTCGCTCTTCACTTTCGTGCTCGTGCTAAACCTGCTCGGCCTGATCCCGGGCTTCTTCACGGTAACGAGCCACATCGCGGTCACTGGCACGCTCGCTGTCCTCGTGATCCTCGTCGTGATCATTTACGGCATCTACAAGAACGGCCTGAAGTTCTTCAAACTGTTCTTCCCGTCCGGCGTGCCCCTGTTCATCATGCCGCTGATCACGCTGATCGAAATCCTGTCGTTCCTGTCGCGTCCGCTGTCGCTGTCGGTTCGTCTGTTCGCGAACATGCTCGCGGGTCACATCACGCTGAAGGTTTTCGCAAGCTTCATCGGCCTGCTCGCGACTTCGCTGGGCTTCGCCGGCTGGCTGCTCGGCATCCTCCCCTTCGGCATGCTGGTTGCGCTGACCGCGCTCGAACTCCTGGTCGCGTTCTTGCAGGCCTATGTCTTCACCATTCTCACCTGTCTCTACCTCAACGACGCAATTCACCCCGGTCACTGACGGCCGGAACTAGTTCAACCAGAAAGACTTCCAGAGGAGTTTCACTATGGATCCAGTAGCAGCAAAAGAACTCGGCCGTATGATCGGCGCCGGCATCGCGGCGATCGGCATGGGCGGCGCGGCGATTGGCGTGGCCTTCATTTTCGGCAACTACCTGTCGTCGGCACTGCGCAACCCGGCCGCCGCACAGGGCCAGTTCGGCAACCTGATTTTCGGCTTCGCCGTGACCGAAGCGCTCGGCATCTTCTCGCTGCTGATCGCGCTCCTGCTCCTGTTCGCCGTCTAATCGAACCAACGAAAGCCGGCGTAAATGGCTACGAACGCACATACCGAAGTACCGGGTGGCAAGAAGGCGCCGTTCCCGCCCTTCCAGGGCGAAACGGTTGCCTCGCAGCTGTTCTGGCTCGCGATCTGCTTCGCGGCCCTTTACGTCCTCTTGTCGCGGATCCTGCTGCCGCGCATCGGCGGCGCGATCGCCGAGCGCAACGCGATCATCGAAAGCGATCTTGAGGCGGCGAACCGGCTCAAGAACGAAAGCGAAGCGGCACAGGTCGCCTACGAGAAGAACCTTGCCGAAGCCCGTGCGAAAGCACAGGCGCTCGCTTCCGAATCGCAGGCCAAGGCAGCCGCCGAAGCCGACGCCCAGCGCAAGCAGCTCGAAGACGGGCTGAAAACCAAGCTGGAAGCGGCGGAAAAGCAGATCGCCTCGACCAAGTCTGCCGCGATGTCGAATGTACGCGGCATTGCGATCGATACCACCGGACTGATCGTCGAACGGCTGACGGGCAAGGCGCCCGCAAAGCAGTCGGTCGAACGCGCAGTCGATGCCGCGCTGCACTAAGGAGCTTCAGCACCGTGCCACACTGGTTATATGAAGCCGAGCTCTGGGTCGCCGTATCCTTCGCTGCGTTCCTGATCCTCATTTTCCGCTTCGGTGCCCATCGCTCGCTGCTCGGCTTGCTCGATCAGCGCGGCGCCAAGGTGCAGGCCGAACTCGATGAAGCCAAGCGCCTGAAGCAGGAAGCCGAGCGTCTGCTTGCCGAATACAAGCAGAAGGCACGCGAAGCCGAGGACGAAGCCAAGGCGATCATCGCGCAGGCCAACACCGAAGCGCAGCAGATCGCCGCCGAGGCCAAAACGCGCCTCGAAGACTTCGTCGTGCGCCGCACCAAGATGGCCGAGACCAAGATCGCGCAAGCCGAACAGCAAGCCATGGCCGAAGTTCGTGCTGCCGCCGCCGATGCCGCGGTGAAAGCCGCGGAAACCATCGTCTCCGAAACCGCAAAGGGACCGGAGGGCGCATCGCTTCTGGACAACGCGATCAAGGACGTGAAGGCTCGTCTGGGCTGATCGTCTTTCCTATATCGAATTGAAAAACGGCCGCCTCGCGCGGCCGTTTTTTTTGAGCGGTCTTCTTTTTCCGCTGGCAACCCTAACGGGGTAGCAAGCGCCAGCCGGCTGCTTGAAGCGGCAGCGCCGAGCAATCACAAGCATCGGCAAAAGAAAACGGCCGCTTTCGCGGCCGTCTTTTTTGCTCGCCATGCAATTACTGACGCGGTGGCGGGTCGAACGTCGGGACGTTGCGCTGCGGCTGCGTTTGCTGCGACGGCGGCTGGAACGTCGGCTGCTGCTGCTGGGTCGGCGGCGCCTGGAACGTCGGTTGTTGTTGCGGTTGCTGCGTGGGCTGCTGGACCGGTGCCGCTTTCGGTTTCGGCTTCACCTTCGGACGCGGCTTCGGCTTGGCTTTTGCCTTGGGCTGCGGCGGCGCACCCTGCGGATCGAAGCCCACATAAATGATGTAGCGCTCGAGGTTCTTGTCTGCCGGCAACTGGAACGACAAATCGCCGTCGACCTGGGTAAACGGCACCTGGGTCGCGCCCTGCGGCACGCTCACCTGGACCGCGTAAAACTTGGAAACGACCGGGCGGGGTTGCGGGCCTTCCTGCACCAAAGCGACACGCATCGGCACCGTCACGTTGCCAGCGCCGCCCTTGGGACCCACCAATACGCGGCCTTCGATGCCGATCTTGATCGTCATCGTGTCGCCAACGATGGAGCATTCCCGCGCGATCTGCACGATGCTCGCCTGATAGCGGATGTTCGTCGGGCCTTGCCCTGCCGGAACTGCCCAGGCCGCAGCACCCTGCCGGATGGTTGCGCCGGGGCAATTGTCGTCCGCGTTAATCTGGGTCGGCGTGTTCGGGTTCGGGTTCTGATTCTCAGCCGGCGTATTCTGGCTGAAGATATTCCCCATCGGGCCCATCACGTTCTCGACGGTGCTGCACCCCCCGAGCAGGCCCACCAACACGAAGGCCGCCCAGCCCTGCTTGCGCAGGACATGCCTGGAACCGTTACGCATACTCACCACTCCCTCCGAACGCCTATAATAACAGCAGGCGAGGCGCTCGCGAACCCCTCGAATTTCAACCGCCGTTCGCCTTGGCCAGCGGCGCGGGTCTCCCGACCATGATTACCAGTAGCTTGCTGTCTGCTAACAATCTCTTTGCTGCGCGGCGGACGTCTTCCTCGGTTACCGCGTTAACCAGCTTGTTGCGGCGCTCGATATAGTCGATGCCGAGGTTCTCCAGCTGGATCTCGAGCAACTGTTGCGCGACCTTTGCGGAGGTATCGAAGTGCAGTAGATAAGACCCTGTCAGGTAACTTTTAGCCTGCGCGAGCTCCTCCGCGGTGGGGCCTTCCTTCGCGATCCGCGCAATTTCCTGCTCGATGATCTGCAGGGCTTCCGCAGCGCGGTCATTGCGCGTGGACGTGCCGCCGAGAAAGAGACCGGCATAATCCAGCGTCGCAAGATGGGAATAGACCGAATAGGCCAGCCCGCGCTTCTCGCGCACCTCCCGATAGAGCCGCGAGGAAAAGCTGCCGCCCCCGAGAATATGGTTCAGGATGAATGCCGGAATGAAATCGGGGTCCTGACGCTTGATGCCGCTGCTGCCGAAGATGATCGCGGTCTGCGGGATGTTCAGGTCCACCACGTCGCGCCGACCCAGAGACTGCGGCGTCACTTCCGCAACCTGCGAAAGTTCGGCCTTCGCCGGTAGCTTCGAAAAGGAATCGTCGATCAGCCGGACCAGTTCGTCGCGGTCAATCGACCCGACGACTGCGATCTTCAAATTGGAGCGCGCGAGATTCTTCTTCACATAGGCAAAGAGCATGTTGCGCTCGATGCCCGAGACCGAAGCTTCGTCGCCTTTTACCGGACGGCCGTAAGGATGGTTCGGAAACGCCGACGCGAACCAGCGCAAGCTTGCCACTTCGTCCGGATTGTTCTGGCTGCGCCGGTTAGCGGCGAGAATGCTCGCGCGGATGCGATCGATCGCTTCCTGATCGAAGCGCGGCGCATTCAACGACAGGCGCAGCAACTCGAATGCCTCCGCGCGATGTTCGCTCAGGACGCGCAGGCTGCCGCGGAAGGTGTCGCGGTCGGCACTGAAGCTGAGCGAAATTGCGCGCCGCTCGAGCCGTTCCTGAAAGGTGCGTGCATCGAGATCGCCTGCCCCTTCGTCGAGCATCGCGGCGGTGAAATAGGCAAGCCCCGCGCGGTCCGCCGGGTCCTGCGACGCGCCGCCTTCAAAGGCAAAATACATCGAAAGGATCGGCAGCGTGTCGTCCTTCACGAACCAGAGTTCGATCCCGGCAGGCGTCACGACGCGCTCGATTTTTCCGATCTGTGCGTCCGCGGCGCCCGAGGCCGAGAACAAGGCAAGAGCCATCAGAAGTCCTTTCACGATACCGCGCATGCCGCGGAAAGCGCCGAATGTCATCACGTGCGTTTCTCCGGCACCGTTTCCGGACGAACGAGATGCCCTGTGACTGCGCGGCGAAGGTCGAGCCATTTCTTGGCGGCATCGCGAACCTGTTCCGGCGTGACCGCGCGAATCCGGTTCGGCCATTCCTTCACCGAATCGACGCTCAGTCCCGTCGTGAGAGCCGCGCCATAAATACGCGCCAGCGTCGTCTGGTTGTCCTGCGAGAAGATCGTGGAAGCGATGATCCGCGTCTTCACGCGATCCATCTCGTCGGCGCTGACGCCCTTCTCAATGATTTGCTCAATCACCTGATCGAGCGCGGTCTCAAGGTCAGCCAGTGCAACCCCGGGACGTGGCGAAGCATAGACGCTGAAGCGCGTCGCATCGAGTGCCGTGCCCTGGTACCAGGCGCCGGCATTGGCGGCGATGCCCTTCTCAACGACGAGGGCGTGATAAAGCCGGCTGGTCTGTCCGCCGCCCAGAATATGCGAGAGGATTTCAAGCGCCTCGGCTTCGTTGCCTTCTCCCGTGCGATAGGACGGCACCAGATAATAGCGCGACAGCGACGGCTGCCTCACACGCTGGTCGGCAAGCGAAATCCTGCGATGTGCGCGCGGCTCCGGCTCGACCGGACGAACGCGCGGCGCGATCTCAAGGAGACGCGGGACCTTGCCGTAGGTTTTTGCAGCGAGTTCGCGCGCTTCCTTTTCGTCTAGATCGCCGGCCAATACCAGAACGGCGTTGTTCGGCGTGTAGAAGCGCTTGTAGAAATCCAACGCCGACTGGCGATCGAGCTGCCGGATCTCGTGCATCCAGCCGATGATCGGACGGCCATAGGGATGATTCACATAGAGCGCAGCGGTCAGCGCCTCCGCAAGTTGCGCGGCCGGATCGTTATCGGTGCGGGTGCGGCGTTCCTCGAGCACGACATTGCGCTCGGGCAGCACAACATCGTCGGTCAGATGCAGCCCGGTCATGCGATCGGCCTCGAAGGTCATCACCTGTTCGAGGTTTTCCTTCGTCACGCGCTGGAAGTAAGCGGTGTAATCCTGCGAGGTGAAGGCGTTCTCCTGCCCGCCGATGGTTGCGACCACTTTGGAGAATTTCCCGCCGGGATTTTTATCGGTGCCCTTGAACATCAGATGTTCGAGGAAATGCGCGAGACCGGATTTTCCGGGCGTCTCGTCGGCTGAACCGACATGATACCAGACCATGTGGGTCACGACCGGCGTGCGACGATCCGGGATGACAATGACCTGAAGCCCGTTTTCGAGTTTGAACTCGCTGACCTGCAAACCTTGCGCATCCGCGCGTGTGGCGGGCAAGACAACAGCCGCCGAACTGGCGGCCGCACAGATTGCGATTGCGCTCATGACGAAATTCTTCACCTTGTGGAATGCTCCCAACCGCTCAAGCAGCCGGCCGAACTCGCGGTGGAGATAGAGCGGGCCAGGCAAAAGCAAAGCTACTGCGTCTGAATCGGGCCCGCGTAATCCGGCATGTTCGGATGCACCAGACGGGTGTTGTCCTTTTTCTTTTCCTTGGACAGCGTGCCGTAGGGGGCGTTGGCCGACGGGGTCATGTAGCCGGTGGGCGGCTGCGTCAGCGAGGTGCGTTCCGGCTCGCCCTTGAACTCGATCGGCTGCTCCTGCTCACCCTTCGCCGCACGGCGGAAAAGATTGTTGATCGTCGGAATGCCGAGGACCTGCGGCGTCGACTGCGCATCGTTGGTATTCGGATTGGTGCCCGAGCTGTCGTTGCGGGTTTGGCCCCGCGTGCTCAGTTCTGCCGGCGTCAGGACACGACCGTTGTAGCTCGGATCATCATCGGCACGGGAAAAGATGCGCTTGGTGTTCTTCTTGCGCTTCTGCGCGGCGCGCTCTTCCGAGTTGATCGGAAAGTCTGGATTGCGCTGGCGCACGGTGCTCGGGTCAGCCGGAGGTGGTAGCACCAGCGAAGGATTGAGCGGCGGACGATTGTCTTCCGGGGCGGCGGCCTGCTGCTGTCTAGGATTGTTGAAATCCCACGCGTCAGGCTGGGACGCTGCCGAATTCGGGACCTGCGGCTGCACATACGTCGTGACCGGCGGCACCACGAGCGGCGGGCGCTCCTGATAATCGATCTGCGGCCCCGGCAATTGCAGAAGACCGACGGAGCCCAGAAGCTTGCTCATGAAGTTCGGCTCGTCGTCGTCATCGTCGTCCGCATAAGACGGCTGCACGGCAAAACTCATCGCCGTCATGGCGACGGCGAAGACAGCAAGAAGAGAAAGAAAGCGCCGCTGCGACATTGCTGTTTAGCCTCTACTGGTGACCGTACTCGCCCTTCGGGCGATCAAATCCCGCCCTTTGGCGGCGATTTCAAGGCGTTAGGCCGGAAGGCATCGTACAGGAGGCCGATCACCCCAGCAACGATGGCCGCATCCGCGAGGTTAAAGATGTACCAGCGGAACCCGAAGGCGTGGAGCGAGACAAAATCCACCACCGCGCCCTGTAGAGCCCGGTCGAGGGCATTTCCGAGCGCGCCCCCAATCAGGAGCCCCAGCGCCACCCCTACCAGCGGCGAAACGGCCCGGCGGAGCCAGAAAAAGAACAGGACCGAGGCCCCGATTTTAATGGCAAAAAGCACCCAGCGGCCGAGTTCCCCGTCCTGCGGGAACAGGCCGTAGGAAATGCCCCGGTTCATGGCCAGTACGAAATCCGCGAACGGGGCGAGATAGATCTTCCCTCGCGTGGCGAGATCGAGCCCATAGAGCACGGCATATTTCGTGATCTGGTCGAGCACGAAGACGATCGCCGCCGTCCACAGGCCCAGACGTAGATAGTGCCCCTCCAGGTCCGTGGACGATGCCGGCGCGTCAGAGCTCGTCACCGCAGGCCGCCTATTCCGCTGCCGCGCTGGCGGCGTAGAATTCGCGAAGTGCTGCAGCGTCGCGCGGCGTCACGTCCGGATACTCCTGATCGGTGCCGACCAGCGGCGAGATCTTCCAGGAGCGGGCGCATTTTTTGCCCTCGGCACGGGTGGGGACGACGGCGACGCCGGAAACTTCCGGCATGCGGAATGCGTCCGCCGGGCCTTCGCCTGCTTCCACTCTTGCATCCGACGTGATGCAGACCTCGGCCATGTCGATGCCGTTGCAGGCCTCGCGCAAGGCGGCGTCAGCGATGTAGATGGCAGGTGCGGCTTCCAGCGAAGAGCCGATACGCTTCTGCGCGCGCTCGATCTCAAGCGCGCCAGTAACGGCGCGGCGCACGGCACGGATTTTTTTCCATTTTTCCGACAGCACCTCGTTGCGCCATGCCGCCGAAATTTCGGGGAAGGTTTCGTTGTGCACCGAACCGGTTTCGCTCGGAAAACGCGTGAGCCAAACTTCTTCCGCCGTGAAGCACAGGATCGGCGCGATCCATGTCGTGAGACAATGGAAAACGTGATCGAGTACGGTGAGACAGCTCTTGCGCGCGACGGAAGAAATCGGATCGCAATAGAGCGTGTCCTTGCGGATGTCGAAATAGAACGCCGAGAGATCGACGGTCATGAACTGCACGAGCGTCGCGAAGACGCGCTTGTAGTCGAAGTCGGCGTAGGACTTTCGGACGATCGCATCCACTTCGGCAAGCCGGTGCAGCATGAAGCGCTCCAGCTCCGGCATGTTTTCGTAAGCGATGCGGTCTGCTTCCGTGAAAGGATGCAGCGAGCCGAGAATCCAGCGCAGAGTATTGCGCAGCTTGCGATAGGTTTCGACCGTGGTCTTCAGGATTTCCTTGCCGATGCGCTGGTCGTCCGAGTAGTCGGTCGCAGCGACCCACATGCGCAGAATGTCCGCGCCGCTTTCGGCGATCACCTTCTGCGGCTCGACCGTGTTGCCGAGCGACTTCGACATCTTGCGGCCGTGCTCATCGAGCGTGAAGCCGTGCGTCAGCACCACGTCATAAGGCGGACGCCCGCGCGTGCCGCAGCTTTCGAGAAGCGAGGAATGAAACCAGCCGCGATGCTGGTCCGAACCCTCGAGGTACATCACGGTGTCCCGGCCGCCGTCGCGCTTGCGCTTGATGCCGGCAAGTTGCGGAAACTGCTTCGGGTCTTCCAGCGTGAAAGCATGCGTCGAGCCTGAATCAAACCAGACGTCGAGAATGTCGTTCACCTTCTCGAACTTCGCGGGATCGAATTCCGGCTTCAGGAAGCGCGCGCCATCCTTGTCTGCGAACCACGCATCCGCGCCTTCTTTCTTGAAGGCGTCGACGATCCGCGCATTCACGCGCTCGTCGAGCAGCGTCTCGCCGCTTTCCTTGTCGACGAAGACCGCGATCGGCACACCCCACGCGCGCTGGCGCGAGATCACCCAGTCCGGGCGGTTCTCGATCATACCATTGATGCGATTTTCGCCCGATTGCGGAACCCATTGCACGGACTTGATGCCGGCAAGCGCCAGTTCGCGCAGCGTTTCGCCTTGATAGTTGCGAAGCGCCTCTTCAGAACCTGCGCCGGGCGCGATCGAAAACTCGGAGATCGGCTTGTCCATCGCGATGAACCATTGCGGCGTGTTGCGATAGATCACCGGCTTCTTCGAACGCCAGGAATGCGGATATTGGTGCTTCAGGCGGCCGCGCGCGATCAGCGCATTCGCCTCGCTGAGCGCCTTGATGACAGCATCGTTCGCGTCACCCTTGTTGCCCTTGTCGTCGATGACCCGCTTGCCTTCGAAGCCCGGCGCTTCTTTCGTGAGCGCGCCATCGGGCCCGACGGTGAAGGGGATATGCGTATCAATGCCCCGCTCCGCGAGCATCTTTCCGCTTGCCATCCAGATGTCGAAGTCCTCGCGGCCGTGCCCCGGTGCTGTGTGCACGAAGCCGGTACCGTCTTCGTCAGTGACATGGTCGCCGTCCAGGAGCGGGACTTCGAAGTCGTAGCCCTTGCCACGAAGCGGATGGGCAAGCGACTTGATCGATTTCACGTCTGCATCACCGAGGCGCTTGAAACTCGACGCGCGCGGATTTCATCACCGCTTCCGCGAGCTTGTCCGCGAGGATGAGCTTGTCGCCGGTCTTCGCCCAGTTGTCCGCAGCAGCGGCGGTGACTTCATAAATTCCGTAATTGATGCGCGACGAATAGCTCACCGCGCGATTGCCCGGAATCGTCCAGGGAGTTGTGGTCCAGATCACGACGCTTTCGCCGGTCGGCGTTGGGAACTTCACCCAGATCGTATCTGACGTGTAGTCCTCGTATTCGACCTCGGCTTCCGCGAGCGCGGTCTTTTCGACCACCGACCACATCACCGGCTTCGAGCCGCGATAGAGCGTGCCGTTCTTCGCAAACTTCATCAGCTCGCGCGCGATAGTGGCTTCGGCTTCGAAGCTCATCGTCGTATAAGGATGCTTCCAGTCACCTTCGACGCCGAGGCGCTTGAACTCCTCGCGTTGCACGTCGATCCAATGTTGTGCGAACTCCCGGCACTGCTTGCGGAATTCGTTGATCTCGACCTGATCCTTGTCCTGCCCTTTGGCGCGGTACTGTTCTTCGATCTTCCATTCGATCGGCAGACCGTGACAGTCCCAGCCCGGCACATAGTTCGAGTCATAGCCGAGCATCTGGTGCGTGCGCGTGACCAGGTCCTTCAGGATTTTATTCAGCGCATGGCCGATATGGATGTTGCCGTTCGCATAAGGCGGACCGTCATGCAGGACGAACTTGTCGCGCCCCTTGGCTGTTTCGCGCATCCGCTCGTAAAGGCCGATCTGCTGCCAGCGCGCGAGAATCTCCGGCTCCTTCTGGGGCAAGCCGGCACGCATCGGAAAGTCGGTCTGGGGCAGGAACAGCGTCTCCGAATAATCGGGCCCGTCCTTCTTGTCTTTGGCCATCGTCCTGAAATCTCGCGAAATTTGGCTGCCTTCTAGCAGCCGGAGTCAGGCGTTTCCAGCGGGCCGTTCCAGGCGGGCCAGAGCACGACCCGGGACGGTCACTTTCGCCGCAGCAGGGCACGGGCCTCGTCGCTGTCGCGGTTCATCCGGGCGACCAGCGCGTCCAGGCTCTCGAACTTCGCCTCGTCACGGATGAAGCCCACGAATTCGATCGTCACGTCCTGCCCGTAAATATCTTCTGAGAAATCGAAGATGAAAGTCTCGAGCAGCGGTGCGCCGTCATCGAATTGCGGGCGGCTGCCATAGCTTGCGACCGCCTCATAAACCTTCCAGCCGACATGGGCGCGCACGGCATAGATCGCGTGCTTGAGTTTGCAGGGAGGGTCGAGCCGGATGTTCGCGGTCGGGAAACCGAGCTCGCGGCCCCGCTTCTCGCCGTGGATCACCTCGCCCGATACATACCAGGGATGGCCGAGCAGTTCGTTGGCGGCCGCGATGTCGCCCGCAATCAGCGCCTCGCGGATGCGGCCCGAAGAGACCGGCCTGCCATCGTCGTTCAGCGGCGCAACGATCTCGACTTCGAAGCCGTAGCGCTTTCCGGCATCGGCAAGAAATTCCGGCGTGCCCTGCCGCTGTTTGCCGAAATGAAAATCATGGCCGACCACGACGCCTGCGATATCGAGCCATTTCACGAGGATTTCAGAAACGAATTCTTCGGCCGTAAGGGCTGCGAGCGCGCGATTGAAATTCAGCACGACCGCGCCATCGACCAGACCGCTGACCGCCAGCAGGCGCAGCTTCTCGGCTTCAGGTGTAATCCGGAACACCGGCGTTTCCGGACGGAAGAAAGTCTGCGGATGCGGCTCGAAGGTCAGCGCCAGCGTGCGCGACTTTTCGGGAATCATGAGCTGCTGCACGCGGGCGGCTTCTATCACCGCCTTGTGCCCGCGATGGACGCCGTCGAAGTTTCCGATCGCGACAAAGCTGCGCTTCAGCGCCGCCGGCACTTCCGTGCCGTCGCGAATAACGTGAAAAGACTGCGGGAGGAGAGGAAGAATCTTCATTTCATTGGCTGCCGGGATGATAAACCGGGCAGCAGCAAGCGGAGTCAAGCTGCTTTAGCACCTCATACCGCGAAGGGCTTGCTTTTTGCGCGTCGAATATTGAACGCTTGCCTGCGAGGAGCCCGAATCCAACCCATGCGACAGGTCCGGTTCAAAAGCACGGCGGATTACGCAACGGCGGAAATCCGCCAGTTGATCCTGAGCGGAGCGCTGCCGCCCGGCTCCCGCCTCGATCAAGTGGAGCTTGCCAAACGGCTTGACGTAAGCCGCCACCCCGTCCGCCAGGCGATCGAACGGCTTGCGGAGCGTGGCTTCGTCACCGTGACGCCTCATCGTAGCGCGGTGGTCGCCGAAATTTCCTCCGACGACATGAAATATCTCTATGTGGTGAGAAGAGCACTCGAACCGCTCGCGATCCGGGAAGCGTTTCCTGCTTACGATGACGGGCTCGCCAGCCGCGCGGCAGAACTCCATCAGGCAATGCAACGGGCAGCCGACGCCATGGAACTCGACGCGTTCATGGAATCGAACCGCATGTTTCATCTCGCGCTCTGGGCGTCGTGCAAGAACCCGCACCTTGTCCGCACGGTCGAAAGCCTGTTCGATCTTTCGGAGCGCTATCAGCGCACGTCACTCGCCCAGCCCGGCCGCATGCAGCGGTCGAACCGGGATCATTTGCAAATGGTCGAAGCGCTTGAGGCCCGTAACGTCGAGCGCCTCATCGAACTGATCAGCGAGCACAACGAACTGACCAAAGCGGCGGTCGATTCAAAACTGAACAGCCAAAAAGCCTGAGCGGCATTCTCGCGCTTGGAGTCTGATTCAACAGGGTTGAATCAGACTCGTTGGAATCATGCTCTAGTGCGTGCCGTCCAGAATCGCCCCCTGCTCCTTCAGCCGCGTCCTAAGATGCTGCACAGGCACCGCGCGGACATCCGCTGGCGCGTTGCTGCTGGACAGCATCGAGGCGGCGGTTCCGACCGCCTGCCCCATGGCAAGACAGCCGCCCATGACGCGTGCCGATCCTTGCGCGCGGCGATCCGCCGAGAAACAGCGTCCCGCCACCATCACGTTGGAAAGCCCGACAGGAATCAGTGTCGCAAACGGAATGTCGTAAGAGCCGCCATCAGCGACCGGAATGCGGATCTGCCCGGTGCCGTCCTGATGGATGTCGATGTGATGGCAGCCCTTGGCGATGCCGTCCTCGCGCTTGCGGCCGTTAAAAACGTCGTCGCCGTCCAACACTTCGTCACCGAGGATGCGGCGGGTTTCACGCACGCCAATGCGCGGCGCAACGCCGGAAAGGGCGGCATTCTCGAAGCCCGGCAAGCGGCGTGCGAGATAAGACGAGCATTGCTGCACCTGATCGATCAGCACGCCGAAGGCGCGGCCGTAATCGCGCGATACCAGCGGATTATCGAGCGTGATGCGGGTCGCGTTCACGCAGACCTCGCGGCGCGCGGCGGAAGTCGGCTGGATCATGATCAGCGCAGTCGGAAACATCTCGCCGCGCGCGATTGCACTCCCCAGAAAGTCCGCATCTCCTTTGAGGAATACGCAAGGCTCGCCCTGCTTGTAGATTTCCTCGGCGATCTCGCGGTCGCTGCGGCCACCGCGAATGGCGTCGCTTTCGCCAACCGCAAAATATTCCGGATGTTGCCGCACAAATTCGAGCAAGGGCTTCGTATCGACACCGGCCATGCGGAACATCATCGAGACCGGCTGTGGTTTGGTGTCTTTATCCGGCGGCAACATTTCGCTGCTCGCGAGCGCACAGAGATCCGCGTCGCCCGAACAGTCGATGTAAATGCTCGCGGTGATCAGCGAACGGCCCTGCTTGTCGCGAACTACGACACCTTCGATGCGGTCGCCGTTGCGCGCGACGTCATCGGCGAAGGTGTTGAGCCGCACTTCCGCGCCCGAGCCATAGACCACGCGAGCGACCGCCATTTTCATGTATTCGGGGTCGCAGGCGATGTAGCGGATCAGGCGCCAGTCGTTGAGTTCGCGCGCATAGCCACCGAGCGCGCGGCATTCGTTGACGATGTCATCGATGACGCCACCGATGATGCGCTCGCCGCGGGCGTTGATCGCGCCGTCGATCGTCATGCCGGAGAGTAACTCACCGCCAATCGAAGGCCCGGAGTCGATCAGAAGCGTGCGGGCGCCGTTACGGGCCGAAGCCACGGCTGCAGCGACGCCGGCACTGCCGGCGCCGACCACGAGTACGTCGTACTTTTCAGAGCGCATGTCAGTCGAGCTTCAATCCGGCCGCGCGCACGACTTTGCCCCAGCGATCCATTTCCGAGAGCACGAACTTACGGAACGTTTCCGGGTCCGAACCGACCGCCTCGGCACCAAGCGACTTCATGCGCTCGACCGCTGCGGGGGTCTTCAGATAGTTCGCGACTTCCTTCTGGATTTTCGAGACGATCGCAGGGGGCGTGCCGGCCGGTGCGAAGAGGCCATACCAGGCGGCCGCGGTGTAGCCCTTCACGCCCTGTTCTTCGATGGTCGGAAGATCGGGAAACGCGGGCGAGCGCTTTTCAGTGGTCACCGCAATCGCCTTGATCTGATCGTTTTTCAGATGCGGCGAGAGCGAAACGATGTCGCCGAAGGTGAGATGAACCGCACCCGACAGAAGGTCCGGCACCATCGCTGAGGCACCCTTGTATCCGACGTTCTCAAACTTCACGCCGTTCATGTTTTCAAACAGAAGTGCCGCGAGATGCTGCGAAGCGCCCACGCCTGCGGTGCCGATGTTGAGCTTGTCCTTGGTGTTCTTCGCGCGCGCGATCAGTTCCTGCACGTTATTCACGTTAATCGACTTGTGCACGACCAAGAGCATTGGCAGCGTCGCGACCTGCGTGATGGGCGCGAAATCCTTCGCCGTGTCGTAGGGCATGCTCTTGTAAAGGCTTGCGTTGACCGCGCTCGGGCCAATCGCGCCCATCAGGATTGTGTAGCCATCGGGATCGGCTTTCGCGACCGCGGCGGCGCCAATGTTCCCGCCCGAACCGGTGCGGTTTTCAACAATGACAGGCTGGCCCCAGACTTTTTGCAGATGCTCCGCGATCACGCGCGCGAGCACGTCGGTCGCGCCGCCGGCGGCGAAAGGAACGACGATCCTGATGGTGCGGGTCGGATAGTTTTCCTGTGCCGCCACAGGAGCGGAAAAGGCTATAGCCGCCAGAAAGATCCCTGCCAGCAAGCGGCGTCCCCAAGCATTCGTTTTTTGTCTCACAGCCTCTCCTCCCGGATAATTGGATTATGGATCCAATATCCAACCCAAAAAGAGGGGTCAACCGGGACCGATCGGGCACGCCGGGCTTTTTAAGAGATGGTTTTGAAGGCGGAGACGTTCGGAGAAGGCGCCGGAAAGCTCTCTTTCGCGAGGTGACCTCGGCCGCGCGTTGGCAGTTAAGCGGCTGGAGTCGCAGGCCGGCGGGGCACGGAAACGACCGCCTGACCATCCAGCACCCGCTGGCCATCGACATGGGCGTCGCAATAAAGCACGACGCGGCGGCCCTTCTCGATCAGTTCGACCACTTCGACGCTAACGGTGACCACGTCGCCGATCTTTACCGGACCGTGGAACTGCACCGACTGCGAGATGTAAACCGCGCCCGGCCCCGGCAGCTTGGTGCCAAGGATCGCCGAGATCAGGCTCGCGGTATAAAGCCCATGCGCTATCCGCTGACCGAAAACGGTCTTTTCAGCATAAAGATCAGAGAGATGGACCGGATTATGGTCGCCGGTCAGCTCGGCAAAGCCGATGACGTCCTCGTCCATGACGGTGCGCATGATGGTCTCGCGCATCCCGACCTGGATGTCTTCGAAATAGAGCGGCTTGAAAGCTGTCATATCCAGCATTTTGTTCAAATCCGCCTCCCGGACAAAGCGCTGTCCCGCACCTCTTTCGGCGGGGCACAATACGCTCCCGCACTGCAATAACCCATGGCGGAAGAAAAGGGAATTAACCCGGTGGCAAGCCGGGTTTGGTACGCCGGAACCCGATAAGGCCGCCAGAAGGCGGTTTCAGGGGGAGAGAAGTATGGCCGCCGATGTCGGAATGCCGATCCTCGTCGTCGACGACTACAAGACGATGATCCGGATCATTCGCAACCTGCTCAAACAGCTCGGCTTTGAAGATGTCGATGAGGCTGCAGACGGCACGGAAGCCCTGGGCAAGCTGCGCGGGAAGAAATACGGCCTCGTGATCTCCGACTGGAACATGGAGCCGATGACGGGTTACGAGCTTTTGCGCGAGGTGCGCGCGGACCCGTCGCTGTCCAAGACCCCGTTCATCATGGTGACCGCGGAATCCAAGACCGAGAATGTCGTCGCGGCAAAAAGAGCCGGCGTGAACAATTACATCGTCAAGCCGTTCAACGCGGCAACGCTGAAAAACAAGATCGACTCGGTCTTCACCGCCTAATTCGCAAAAAATCCCCACAAGCAAGTTCCGGTCATCATGAGTATCCTCGACCACGCAGAACTGGAAAACGAGCTTCGCAAGATCGCGAACTACATCGTCACGCTTCGCCGTGAGATCGCCGTGCTCCAGGCCAATGAAATGCACATGAAGAAAATTCCCGCAGCAGGTCAGGAACTGGCCGCCGTGGTGAATTCAACCGAAGGTGCGACGAACGACATCATGGCGATCGCGGAGAAGGTGCTTTCCGCCGATAGCAGCGACCCTACCGCCTATAAGGAGTTCGTTGAAAAGGAAATGATGGCTCTGTTCGAAACCTGTGCGTTTCAGGATCTTACCGGGCAGCGCATCTCCCGCGTCGTAAAGACACTCGAACACATCGAAGCGCGCGTTTCGCGCTTTGCCACTTACACCGGCGTTGAAGACGATCCCGGCTTTCTCTCGGAGCAGGAAGCGGCGGACGCCGCGCGGCGCCGGGATCTTCTGCTGAACGGCCCTTCGATCGCCGACGACGGCAATACCCAGCCGATGATCGACAAGCTGCTCGCTACACTCCGGAATTCGTAGCTACCAGCGCAACCGGTGCATCATGCCGATCGGCCAGGCAGCCTGTTCGGCAAATATTTCGCCCGCTCGATTTTTCTCTTCCGAGAAATCCTCGGCGTGGATGCCGCCGGTGATGAACAGGCAGTCGATGCCTTGCAGCGCCGCACCCTTGAGGTCGGTACGGGCACCATCGCCAATCGCCAGCACTTCGTTCTTTTCGACCTTGGCACCGCGAAGTTTTTCGGCCGTTAGAAACGCAAGATCGTAGATCGGTCCGTGTGGCTTGCCCGCGTAAACGACTTTGCCGCCGAGTTCTTCATAGACCTGCGCCAGAGCGCCGGCACACCAGATCAGCTTGTCGCCGCGCTCGACCACGATATCGGGGTTCGCGCAGAGCATCAGCACGTTGCGCTTGCGCAGGCGCGCGAACATCTCGCGATAATCGTCCGGTCCTTCGACCTCGTCGTTGAAGGGTCCGGTCACGACCACGAGATCGCATTCTTCCTCGCCGACCATTTTATTCGGCAGGCCATCGTAATTCGGAAGATCGCGCTCGGGCCCAAGATGGAAAATCTTCGCGGCCGGACGCGCTTCCATTTCGGTTCGCGCTACATCTCCGGAAGCGACGATCGTGTCGTAGCAGTCGTCCGGAACGCCCCAACGGGCGATCTGTTTTGCGACGACGACGCCGGGACGCGGCGCGTTGGAAATCAGAATGACGGTCGCGCCATTCTCACGCGCGGTCTTCAGCGCAGCGCAGGCGGCCGGATAAGCGGTTTCGCCATTGTGCACGACGCCCCAGACGTCGCTCAGAATGAGCTTGTAGCGAGGCGCGATCGGCCCGAAGCCTTCGAGCACGGGAGGAATTGCAGCGTCGATGTTCGGTGAATTCATGTTCAAATAGCTTGCCGGTGAAAAGCGCGCGCCAACTCGCACGAATGCGCAGGCATGGCAAGTTACGAAGGGTTCCGGACCTTGCGCGCGTCAGGCGCGGCGGACCGTGCGCGAGGCGAGCTTTGAAAGATCGTTTTGCCGCGGTGCCGCGGGAGCCGCCGCGACCGGCTTCTTTTCGGCGGCCGGAAACTCGGCCACTTCGCCTTTCAGCACATCCGAGCGGACCGGACGCGGCGGGCCAAACAGGCTGCCCTGCCCGAAGCCAAGATTGAAATCGAGCAGATCGGCAACCGCGGTTTCGGTTTCGATTTTTTCGCCGATCAGATCGATGCCGTAGCGGCCAAGCAAATCGACGAGATCGGCAGGATGCACCTGCGCATTGGCTTGCGGAACGCGGCCGAGCAGAAGATCCGCCGTGACTTTCAAATAGCGCACGCCGCGTTCGGCCATGGCCTGCGGATCGATATGCAGATCGACCACCTCGCCGATGGCAAGGCGGAAGCCGTGTTCGCGCAACTCGTTCAGGCTCTCGCGATAGACCGGTTCGGGAGAACGAAAATCGCTCTGCGCAACTTCGATGAAAACGGAGGGCGCGATGGCGCGATGGGCATTCAGCACGTTCATGACTGCGTCGAAGGCGGCGCGATCGGTCAGCGTCTCTGGCGCGATATTGAAGAAGATGCCGATGTCGCGCGCCTTGGCGGAAAGCTTGCGCACGACCTGCAATGACGCCTGCACCAGATTTTCATCGAGTTGCACGACAACGCCGCTGCGGCGCGCAGAGCCGATAAAGTGCTTGGCTTCGATGAGACTGCC
>DAORMJ010000011.1:60038-77951 GCA_035440445.1 Xanthobacteraceae bacterium | reverse complement strand
TCAGGCAGCCGCAGGCGGGAAACCGCTTTATAGAAACGCACCTTGCGCTGCGGCAGCGTAACCACCGGCTGCAAATGCACGTCCAGCCGATCGTTTGCGAGCGCGTCGCGGACCAGCACAGCGACTTCATTGTCTTTCAATTGACCCAGCGGATTGACGGGCAAGGCCGGAGACGGCGGCAGCGCGTTTGCCGCCGTTGCGGCATCGGGCGAAGCCGCGCGTGTGGCCGCAGCCGCAGGCGCTGAAGGCGCCGCGAAGATTTGCTTCTGCGCAAGCAGACCCTCATGCTCGGTCACGGTCTTTGCGAGATCTTCCACGAGCCCTGCGAGATCGCTGATCTCCTGCGCGAGCGGCTCGGTGTGAATTTTCACGTCCTCGGCTTCCGGCGCGGGCGCGTATTCGATCTTTTCCAGCCGCAGATGAAGGTCGGTGACTTGCGTCGCAATATCGGCGGCCGCACGGCTCAAGGTTTCGAGGCGCTCGTTCATTTCACGGCGATCGCGCGCACGCGCGGAGACGGTTTCAACCGTGAGGAGCCCGAAAAGGAGGGCAAGCGCTGAAAAAGCGGCTTCGACCGGGGTGACGCCTGCCGCGTAATAGAGGACGGCTCCAGCCGACGCTGCGATCAGCGTCATGCAGAACGCGACGAAGAAAAAGCCTCTTCCGAACATGCAGCCCCCAGGAGTCCGCCACTCCCGCCAATCCGGCGCCGAGGATAGCCGAATCTGGTCCCGGCAACATAGGCGAAGGGGCTCCCCCTAGGAAGCGCAACTGGAAATTGGCCGCAATCGCGGTACATTTTTGCATCAGGCGGGCGTTTCGGAAGGACGGGTAGCATGACGGCGAAACACGACGATCCGGCCACCTCGATGCTCGACCGCCGCAGGCTTCTGGCCGCCGGCGGATCGGTGCTCGCGCTCGGCGCTTCCGGCCTGCTGTTGCCGGCCCGCGCGCAAGGGCTTGCGCCAACCGAGTCCATGCCGGGCGGGGCCAACAATTACCGCGCGCACAAGGGCGCGTTGATCGTGGAGCGGATCGGCAAAGGCGGCTTCGTGATGTCCGGGACCGTGCGACGCGCCGGTGACGGCATGCCGCTCTCCGGACAGCGCATCCAGATCTGGGCGCATACAGTCGAAGGCCGCGAGGAAGACGCGCGCAGCCATGGCGCGACACTCACCGACAAGAACGGCGCGTTCCGGCTCGAGATGCCGCAGATCATTCCGATCTTCGGCCAGCCGCATGGCCATCTCGCCTATGACAGCGGCGAATTCAAAACCGTGTTCCTGCGTCCGGTGATGCGGAGCGCGAAGGACACCAGCCTGCAAGCGCACTTCGTCCTGCAGCCGGCCTGACCCGCGAAAGCCAAACGAAGTTATGGGTTCGGCCCGCGTTGTATTGATCTGGGCCGGCCTTGCCGCCGCGATCGGTATCCCCATCGCGCTTGCGGCTACCAGCCCCTATCTGCAATGGCGCGATGCGATCTATATCTCGGCCGGCTTCGCAGGGATCATCGCGCTTGGTCTGTTGCTCGTTCAGCCGCTGTTGATCGCGGGCTATCTGCCGGGATTGTCCACGATGCGCGCACGGCGCGTGCATCGCTGGATCGGCGGTTCGCTCGTCGTTGCCATCCTTGTTCATGTCGCCGGACTCTGGATCACCAGTCCGCCCGATATGCTGGATGCACTCCTGTTTCGTTCGCCAACGCTATTCTCACCATTCGGCGTCATTGCGATGTGGGCAATCTTCGCCACGGCCATGCTCGCGCTTCTCCGCCGCAAGCTCGGACTGCGAACCTGGCGCATCACGCATCTGTCGCTGGCGCTGGTCATCGCCGGCGGCAGCGTCATCCACGGCCTGCTGATAGAGGGCACGATGGAGATGATGTCGAAGGCAGCGCTTAGCGCACTCGTGCTTGCGGCGACCTTCAAGGTCGCCGCCGAGCGCTGGCCACGAAAGAAACGCGCGCCTACTGGATCGCCTTGATGACCTTGCCTAGCTTGTCGAAAATCTCGCCGATCTGCGCTTCAGAGACGATCAAGGGCGGCGAGACCGCAAGCGTATCTCCGGCGATGCGGATCATCATGCCGAGATCGTGGAAGGCGTATTCGAGCGACTCGTAGCCGCGCTTTCCGGGCGCATCCTTCCGCGGCGCGAGATCGATGCCACAGGTGAGCCCGACGCAGCGGATGTCGAGCACGCCCGGCACGTCTTTCAGCGACATCGCGGCATCATACCAGAGCGGCTCCAACTTCTTGGCGCGGTTGAAGAGGTCTTCCTGCTTGTAGAGATCAAGGGTCGCGATACCGGCTGCGACCGCGAGCGGATGCGCCGAATAGGTGTAGCCGTGGAACAGTTCGATCACGTGCTCCGGCCCCTTCATGAAGGCGTCGTAAATGCCCTTGCGCGCGACCACGCCGCCCATCGGCACGGAGCCTGCGGTAATGCCCTTCGCAAAGGTCATGAGGTCCGGCACCACGCCGTAGCGCTCGGCCGCGAAGGCATGACCGAGACGGCCATAGCCGGTGATGACTTCGTCGAAGATCAACAGGATGCCGTACTTGTCGCAGATTTCGCGGAGCCGCTTCAGATAGCCCTTCGGCGCGGGCAACACACCGGTCGAGCCCGACATCGGCTCGACGATGACTGCAGCGATGGTGGAGGCATCATGCAGCGCGACCAGTTCTTCGAGCGCGTCTGCGCGCTCCGCACCCCATTCCGGTTCGCCTTTCGAGAAGGCCTGCTTCTCGCGGTTGTAGGTCGCTGGCAGATGATCGACGCCGCCGAGGGCGGTGCCGAACTGTTTGCGGTTCGCGACCATGCCACCGACGGAAATGCCGCCGAAGCCGACGCCGTGATAGCCGCGCTCGCGGCCGATAAGGCGCGTGCGACCGGCGTTACCCGTCACATTATGATAGGCGAGCGCAATCTTCAGCGCGGTATCGACCGCCTCCGAGCCGGAGTTGCAGAAAAAGACGTGATCGAGATCGCCCGGCGCAAGCTCGGCGATGCGGGTTGCCAGCGTAAAAGCCTGCGGATGCGAAAACTGGAAGCTCGGCGCGAAATCCATTTCTCCCGCCTGCTTGCGGATCGCTTCCACGATCGGCGCGCGGTTGTGACCCGGATTGATGCACCAAAGCCCGGCCGCGGCATCCAGCACCTTGTGGCCGTTCGCCGCCGTGTAGTGCATGTCTTTCGCGCCCGTGACGAGGCGCGGACGTTTCTTGAACGAGCGGTTCGCGGTGAAGGGAATCCAGAACGCCTCGAGATCGTTCGGGGCGTTTTTGGCGTCGATGTCGTAGGCATAGGCCATGGCGTTACTCCTTGCGTCTCGCACCTTAGCAGATAGACCTTAGAGTCCGGGACGCGGCGCTTGCGCGCTTATTTTTTCGGACCGGCCCAGAGAATGAGGCAAAAACGCAGCAGGAAAAGAGTTTGTTTACCCTGTTTTGGCACTCTGCCGGTCAATGAAATAGGGCCTTTCCGGTAACGGGTGCCCGCAGCCAGTCCGCGTCGAGGGGTCGCCCGGTAATGGTAGGTAATATCGGCTCGCAAGAGCCTAATCGCGTAAGCGTTGCGTCTGCATCCGCCCGCATTCTCGTCATCGATCACGATACGGCCGCACGACGGCTGCTGATGAAGGCGCTCGCCAGCGCCTCGCCGCTTCCGCTCGAAATCGCCGAATTCGAACGCTCCGAAGACGGCATTGCCGCGGCAGGCTCTTCTGCATTCGCCGCTGCCGTGGTGAGCTTCGACCGCCGCGCGCTCTCCGCGAACATGGAAATGGTGGCGAACCTGCGCGAAGCCGGCATACACGGTCCGATCGTCGCGACGTCTTCTACGGGCTCGGTCACCGCCGCCGTCGAAGCGATCCGCGCCGGCGTCAACGATTTCATCGTGAAGCCGTTTCAGCCCAAGGAATTCGCGCGCCGGATGCTTGCGCGCATGCGCGAATACGAATCGGCCCGCATCTCGATTGCCGAAGTGCCGCCGCACGAAACCGAAGAGTCCTTCGAAGGCTTCATCGGCGCGTCCCCGGCCATGAAAGAAGTCTATGCACAGATCGAGCGCGTCGCTTCCTCCAAAGCGCCGGTCTTCGTCACCGGCGAGAGCGGCACCGGCAAGGAAGTCTGCGCCGAAGCGCTGCACATCCGCTCGCGCAATCATTCCGGCCCCTTCATCGCGCTGAACTGCGGCGCGATCCCGAAGGAGCTGATGGAAAGCGAAATCTTCGGCCATGTGAAAGGCGCCTTCACCTCAGCGCATGAAGACCGCGCGGGTGCCGCCGAGCTTGCCAATGGCGGCACGCTTTTCCTCGACGAAGTCTGCGAAATGGACTTCGCGCTGCAATCGAAACTCCTGCGCTTCATCCAGACCGGCACCTTCCGCCGCGTCGGCGGCGCGAAGGAGATGAAAGTCAACGTCCGCTTCGTCTGCGCGACCAATCGCGACCCGAAAGCGGAAGTCGCGGCCGGACGTTTCCGCGAAGACCTGTTCTATCGCTTGCATGTGTTGCCGATGCAGTTGCCTGCGCTGCGCGAACGCGGCAGCGACATTCTTCTGCTGGCCCGGACTTTCCTTGCACGCTTCTCCGAAGAAGAAGGCCGCAGCTTCACTGGCTTCGATGCGGACGCCGAAGCGGCTCTTGCCTCCTACCGCTGGCCGGGCAACGTACGGCAATTGCAGAACGTGATCCGCCGCGTAGTGGTGCTCCACGATGGCGAGGAGGTCAGCGGCGCGATGCTCGACTTGCCGGTCGGAGCAAGCCACGAAGCGGCACGCGATACCGGACCCCTGCCGCGGCAGGAAAGTCCCTCGATCACACCTTATTGGATGCAGGAGCAGCGCATCATCGAGGAGGCGCTGGCCGCCTTCGACGGCAATACCCAGAAGGCCGCTGCGGCCCTCGAAATCGCGCCGTCCACGATCTACCGCAAGATGCAGAGCTGGTCGCAGGGTTGATCCGGCCAAGGTTCGACTTCGTCGTCCTCGCGAAAGCGGGGGCCCATAACCCCGGTGTTGCTTGCTGATCGAGACAGGTGGTTATGGGTCCCGGCTCGCGCTTCGCTTGGCCGGGACGACGGGGTGGAAACTTGCCGCCCCGCCGCCGCTCCGTTAACACCGCCCACTGACGGCATTTCGCCGTCCGGGGGCATCCCATGGCCATGATTGCGAACATCCTCGTCGGCATCGTCGCCGCGATCCACGCCTATATCGTCGTGCTGGAAATGTTTTTCTGGACGCAGCCGCTTGGCCTTCGCGTGTTCAACAACACGCTGCAGAAGGCGCAGGACTCAGCCGTGCTTGCGGCCAATCAGGGCCTCTATAACGGCTTTCTCGCGGTGGGCCTGCTCTATGGCATCTTCGCATCCAGTGCAGTGGTCGGCTTCCATTTCAAGGTGTTCTTCCTGCTCTGCGTGATCGTGGCCGGGCTTTACGGCGGCTACAGCGTATCGCCGCGCATCATCATGGTGCAGACGGTGCCGGCGGCGATCGCGCTTCTCTTCGTGTGGCTCGCGAACCGGTAAAGACAGAAAAAGCGAAAATGAGTTCGGACAAGAAGAACAAGATCAAGCCACGCCTACCCCGCGGTCTCGAAGACCGCGGGCCGGAAGAGCTGCGCGCGCTGCGCGTCATGACCGAAGCGATCCGCCGCGTCTATGAACGCTACGGCTTCGAGGCGGTCGAGACCCCGGCGATCGAATACACCGACGCGCTCGGAAAATTCCTGCCCGACTCGGATCGTCCGAACGAAGGCGTGTTTTCGTTTCAGGACGACGACGAACATTGGATGTCGCTGCGCTACGATCTGACCGCGCCGCTCGCGCGCTATGTCGCCGCGAATTTCGACCAGTTGCCGAAACCCTACCGCTCTTATCGTTTCGGTCATGTGTTCCGGAACGAAAAGCCGGGCCCGGGCCGCTTCCGTCAGTTCCTGCAATTCGACGCCGACACCGTGGGCTCCGCGACGGTCGCTGCCGATGCCGAGATGTGCATGATGGCGGCCGACACGCTGGAAGCGCTCGGCATTGCGCGCGGCGACTACATCATCAAGGTCAACAACCGCAAGGTGCTCGACGGCGTGATGGATGCCGCGAACATCGCAGCCGAACAACGCCTCACGGTGCTGCGCGCGATCGACAAGCTCGACCGTCTCGGCATCGAAGGCGTGAAGCAGCTTCTTGGCGCAGGCCGCAAGGACGAGTCCGGCGACTTCACCAAGGGCGCGGGACTGGATGCCGCCGGCATCGACGCGATCACGACGTTCGTTTCCGCGAAAGGCAAGACCAATCGCGATACCGCGGAAACGATCAAAAAGAATGTGAAGCTCTCGCCTGCAGGCGAAGAAGGCATCGCGGAGCTCGTCACGATCAGCGAACTCGTCGCGGCGAGCGGCTACGAAAATCGCGTGAGCGTCGATCCTTCCGTCGTGCGCGGCCTCGAATATTACACCGGTCCGGTTTACGAAGCCGAACTCACGTTTGAGACCAAGGACGAAAAAGGCAATCCGGTCCGCTTCGGCTCGGTCGGCGGCGGCGGCCGCTATGACGGACTGATCGCGCGCTTCCGCGCCGAGCCCGTGCCAGCAACCGGCTTTTCCATCGGCGTGTCGCGGCTGCTCGCGGCACTCCGCACGCTGAAGAAGATCGACGACAAACCGGCCTTCGGGCCGGTCGTGGTCACGATCTTCGACAAGGATCGCGTCGCCGACTATCAGGCGATGGTCAAAGAGCTTCGTCTAGCCAACATCCGCGCCGAACTCTATCTCGGTAACCCGAAGAACTTCGGCAACCAGCTGAAATACGCCGACCGCCGCAACTCGCCGGTCGCGGTGATCCAGGGCGGCGATGAACTCGCGCGCGGGGAAGTGCAGATCAAGGATCTGATCGATGGCAAGAAGGCGGCGGAAGCCATCGCCTCCAACGCCGAATGGCGCGCGTCACGGCCCGCGCAATTTTCCGTCACGCGCGAGAAGCTGGTCGAGACCGTGCAGGAAGTGCTGAAGCGGCACGGGATATCGTAATATGTCGCCTGCGTGACGGCGGCGCGGACCAGTAACCTTCCGCGCAGTTTGCGTAGCGCCCTCCCCCTTCCCCTGCTAAAAGCCCGCGCCATGACGACAGGCACGCAAAACGGCAAGAACGGACGCGCGAGCGCCCTCGTGGACCTCTACGAGCGCGCGGGCTACGCGCGCGTGGAGCCCGATATCCTGCAACCGGCGGAGATTTTCCTCGAGCTCTCCGGCGAAGAGCTGCGCCGCCGTCTCTTCATCTTCACGGATTCCGCAGGCCGCGACCTTTGCCTCCGGCCCGACATCACGATCCCAGCCTGCCGCGCGCATATCGAGAAGAAATCGGGTGCCGCCGCGAATTACTGCTATCTCGGCCCGATCTTTCGGGACCGTGGCGGCGGCAGCGGCGAATATCTGCAGGCAGGCATCGAACAACTCGGCCGCACGGATAAAAGTGCAGCGGACGCCGAATGCCTGGCGCTCGCCTTCGAGACCGTCCGCCACTTCGGCATCGGCGCACCCGCGATCCGCATGGGCGATGTCGGCATGTTTTCTGCTCTTGTCGCTGCGTTGAAGCTGCCGCCCGCGTGGCAGCGGCGGCTCCTGAAAGACTTCAACCGCACCGGCACGCTGGAGGCGGACCTTGCGAACCTGCGCAACAAATCCGATCCGCGCGCGGCACACGCCGGTGTGCTCGCAGCGTTGGAAGGCTCCGACCCGAAAGCCGCGCGCGCTTTCGTAACCGACATTCTCTCGATCGCTGGCATCTCGGCGGTCGGCGGCCGCACGGCGGAAGAAATCGCCGAGCGGTTTCTGGAGCAGTCCTCGCGCGGTGCCGCCTCCGGTCTCGACCCGGAAGCCGCGAACGTGCTCGAACGCTATTTGCGCATCGCCGGTGATCCGGATGAGGCGCTTGCCGCGCTCCGCGCGCTGGCCAGCGAAGCGAAGCTCGATCTGGCGTCCGCGCTCGACACCTTCGAGCAACGCACCGGCTTCATCGCCGCCGAGGGCATCGACGTTTCCAAAATCCGCTTCGCAACTGCATTCGGCCGCGCGCTCGATTATTACTCCGGCATGGTGTTCGAACTCTACGACCCGGCCGAGCGGATAAACTGGCCGCTTGTGGCCGGCGGCCGCTACGACAACCTGATGACGCTCCTCGGCAACGAAACGCCAGTTGCCGCCGTCGGCTTCGCCGCGTGGATCGAGGAACTAGAAAAAGCGGGAGATGCGGCATGAGCGCGCTCATCCTCGCGATTCCGTCCAAGGGGCGGCTGATGGAGAACGCGAATGCGTTCTTCGCGCGCGCGGGCCTTTCACTGGTGCAGGGCCGCGGCGGACGCGACTATCGCGGTGCGATTCCGGAATTGCCCGATGTCGAAGTCGCTTATCTTTCCGCGGGCGACATAGCCGCGTCGCTCGCGCAGGGCTCTGTACATATCGGCATCACCGGCGAAGATCTGGTGCGCGAAAGCATTCCGGACGCGAACCGCAAAGTCGTGCTGCTCGAGGGGCTGCGCTTCGGTTACGCGAACGTCGTCGTCGCCGTGCCGCAGGCATGGATCGACGTCCGCAACATGGAAGATCTCGACGACGTCGCCACTGCGTTTCACGCCAAGCGCGGCCAGCGCATGCGGGTCGCCACCAAATACGTCAACATGACCCGCGCATTCTTTGCGGATCACGGCATTGCCGATTACCGGATCGTGGAAAGCCTGGGTGCCACCGAAGGCGCACCGGCGGCAGGCACGGCCGAACTGATCGTCGACATCACCACGACCGGTGCGACACTCGCCGCGAACGGTCTAAAGGTCGTCGACGATGGCATCATGCTGCGTTCGCAGGCCAATCTCGTCGCCTCGATTTCGGCGGACTGGAGCGCGAAAGCACGCCGCGCGGCACAACTCCTGCTCGACCGCGTCGCCGCCGAGCGGCGCGCGCGCACCATGCGCGAAGTGCGCATGCGTTTCAAAGGCGCGGATGCGGAGATGCTGGCGGAAGCCAAAGGCCGCTTCGGCGTGCAGGCGCCCTTCGGCGGTCCCACCTCGTCGGGCATGCTGACGCTGCTTTGCCCGCCTTCGACCTTGCATGATTTCACGATCTTCCTGCGCGAACGCGGCGCGGAAACCGTGATCGTGTCCGCGCCGGAATATGTCTTCGCGCAGGACAACCCGCTCTACGACATGCTGGTGGAACGGCTCACCTGACAGGCGCGCGAAACACAAGAAACCGCGCCAGCGTGAAGTTCACGACAAAGCCCGCGCCGATGCCGATGATTTTCGCGACGATCAGCGGAACATAGGGCGCTGCGAGCACGAGTGCGGTGGTATTGGCGATCAGACCGCTCACCTGGGTCGCTGCGAAAAAAAGGTAGTCCTTGAACGCAGGCGCCTTGCGGAAGGTGAAGCGCGAGTTCAGGAAATAGGAACAGGTGACCGCGACCACCCAGGCGCAGATATTGGCGACGATCAGGTTGTCCGTGACCGTATGCAGCGCCAGGAAAAACGCAGCCGCGTCCACGCCCGCATTCACGAAGCCGATCAGGCCGAAACTGACGATCTGTCTGAAAAGTGCGCGCATGGAATCACCGGGCCGGACGGCGCGTTCCTAGCACAACAAGGGTGCCGGACCGGAAGCCGTTTTACGGCGTTTTGGCTTTAGGCTAGGAACGGGCGGAAGAAGGAAAGGCGGCGCTTTCCTCGCAAGGAAGCGAAGCAGGCCATGATCGCAAACCAAGGCACCAAAAGGGCGGACGGGCTCTCCATCGTCGTCCCGGTCTTCAACGAGGCGGGCGGGCTCACCTCGCTCCATGCCAAGCTGATGGCGCTCGCCACACGGCTGCGCGACGAGCGCGGGCTCAGAACCGAGATCATCTACGTCGACGACGGCAGCCGCGATAACACCTTCGCCATCGCTCGCGGCCTGCCTGCGGAGGCCGCCGACGTGCAGGCGCTCTCGCTGTCGCGCAATTTCGGCAAGGAAGCAGCACTGCTTGCAGGCCTCGATCACGCGCGCCTCGCCGCGATCATGTTCATGGACGGCGACGGGCAACATCCGCCGGAGCTTGCGGAGAAACTCGTCGCGCTGTGGCTGGACGAACACTACGACGTCGTTTTTACGGCCAAGGCGCATCGCGACGAGGAGCCGATCACGCGGCAGCTGTTCGCGAAACTTTTCTATCGCGTGCTGAACTTCAACGCGCGCATGCCGATCCCGGAAGACGCGGGCGATTTCCGCCTGCTCTCGCCCCGCGCCGCCGAAGCGCTGCGGCAACTGCCGGAGCGTAACCGCTTCTTCAAGGGGCTCTCGAGCTGGATCGGCTTCCGGCAGATCCGGGTGCCTTACGAGCCCGCCCCGCGCGCGCATGGCGCATCGAGCTGGAACATGCGCGCACTGCTCGGCCTCTCGATCGAGGGTATCACCGCGTTTTCCGCAGCACCCCTTCGGATCGCAAGCCTGCTCGGCATGCTGCTTTCGGCGAGCGCGTTTCTGTTCGGAAGCTGGATTTTGTTCGAGACGATCGTGCTGGATCGCCGCGTGCCCGGCTATCCATCGGTGATGGTCGGCATCATGGTGATCGGCGGCGTGCAACTGCTCGTGCTCGGCGTGATGGGCGAATACATCGCCAAGATTCTGTCCGAGTTGAAGCGGCGGCCGTCCTACTTCATCGCCGAAAGTGAAATTCGCGAAACCGGAACCACAGAATATAGCGAGCGGCCTTCGGGAACGCCGCGCGAGGCAGCCGAGTGAAGCGCGTCGTCCTTTGCGCCGACGACTATAATCTCGCGCCGGGCGTATCAAAATCGATCCGCGAACTGATTGCGCAAGGCCGCCTGAACGCGACCTCCGTGATGACGATTTTCCCGGGTCTCGAAGAGGAAGCGGAAGCCCTACTCGCGACGCCCTCGCCCGTGAAGCTGCAGATCGGTCTTCATCTTACGCTTTCCGGCGGTTTCACGCCGCTTGCCGCGTCGCCGCTTACAACGAGCGACGGCAGGCTGCCGGACATGGCGACGCTGCATTCGCCGAAGTCGCACTTCCGCCTGAACCGGAAAAACATCACGGCCGAGATCGAGGCACAGCTTCAGGCCTTCGAACGCGCCTTTGGACGCGCGCCGGACTACGTGGACGGGCATCATCACTGCCAGCTCGTGCCCGGCGTGCAAAAGACATTCCTCGAAACCGTAGCGCGGCTCGCGCCCAAGGCATGGGTTCGCCAATGTGCACCTGCGCGCAAGAGCGCGCTCATCTCCGCCGACAACAAGACCCGCTATCTCGGCTTGCTCAGCCTGAACTTCATGCGCCTCGCGCGGAAGGCCGGCGTCGCGGTTAACTCGTCTTTTTCCGGCGCCTATGACTATTTTGGCGGACCGGAATTTGCGGCACTGGTTCCCCGATTTCTTGATGAACTGACCGATGGCGGCGTCATGATGTGCCACCCTGGTTATGTCGACGACGTGCTGCGCTCCCGCGACATTTTGCTTGCTCCCCGCGAAAAGGAACATTCCTTGCTTGGCAGTCAGCAATTTGTGGCCGACCTGAAGAACGCCGGAGCAACGCTTGGCTGACGACGAACCCCTGCGCGAAAACCTGCGAGAGAACTGGAAGACCTATGCATGGCGCGCGCTGGGTGGTGCGGTCGGCATCTATGCCATGATGTTCCTGGCCGAGATGGGGCATCTGCCGATTGCGCTCGTGCCCTTCGCGACCTCGGTCGTGAACGTGATCGCGCTACCCGACGCGCTCCCCGGCCAGCCGCGTGCATTGATCGGCGGTCACCTGATCTCGGCCTTCGTGGGTCTTAGCGTGCTGACGGTATTCGGCTCCAGCGCCTTCACCGCCGCGCTCGCGGTCGGCATTGCGATCCTCGCCATGCATCTCACGCGGACAATGCACCCACCGGCAGGCATCAATCCCCTGATCATCGTGACGGCATCGCTGCCCTGGAGTTTCCTTCTGGTGCCGGTGCTCGCAGGCGTCGTCATCCTTACCGGGCTTGCATACATCTGGCACGGCATCGAGAACCATTTCGTCGATCAGCAAGGCAAGTGGCCCGCGCGCTGGTTCTGATCAAAACGCAATGGATTCGAATTGAGCAGCATGACTTCGCATTGAATGCTGCCTAAGCAAACTGCGCTACGATATTTCGTATTTGTGCGGCAGAAGACGAGGAATACGAAAAAGATACGAGTGGCACATCACTTGCTCTGTGAAGCGGCAGTCGATGCCGCCGCGCGATGAAGAAGTCGCCCGGCTCAATGGAGATCCTGCATGCGCGATTTCACGAAGCTTGCTCTGACTGCAACCGCCGCAACTGTTGCCGCGCCCGCCGTGGTGCGCGCGCAACAGACATTCAACTGGAAAATGACGAGCGCCTACGGGCCGAAAGCCGCTTTCTATTCGGTGGGTCCGGGAAGTGCCACGGATCTCTGTAAACGTATCGAAGCCATGTCGAACGGCAGGCTGAAGATCCAGTTCTTCGGCGCCGGCGAACTGGTACCCGCGATGGAAGGATTCGATGCTGCCGCGGCCGGCACGGTCGAGATGAATTACGGCAACGCCTATTTCTGGACCGGGAAGAGTTTCGCCGCGCAGTATTTCACTGCGGTCCCGTTCGGCCTGAACTTTCAGGGCATGAACGGCTGGCTCTACGACGGTGGTGGACTCGCGCTCTATCAGGAAGTTTACGACAAGTTCGGGCTGGTGCCCAAGGTCTGCGGCAATACCGGCGTGCAGATGACCGGCTGGTTCCGCAAGGAGATCAAGTCCGTCAGCGACTTCAACGGCCTGAAGATGCGTATCCCGGGTCTTGCCGGCCGCGTCTATCAAAAGCTCGGCGTCGATGTGCGGCTTTTGCCCGGCGGCGAAATCTTCCCCGCACTCGAGCGCGGCGTGATCGATGCAGCCGAATTCGTCGGTCCCTATCTGGACCGCCAGCTCGGGCTCCAGAAGGTAGCAAAGTATTATTACACGACCGGCTGGCACGAAACGGCAACGGTTTCGGAAGTCGCCATCAACAAGGCTGCATGGGATAAACTTCCGGCCGACCTGAAGGCGATCGTCGATAACGCCTGCGCCGCCTGCAACGTCGTCAGTGAAGCCTGGTGTCAGAAAAACAACGCAGAAGCGTTCGAAGACCTTGTGAAGAACCAGGGTGTGATCGCGCAGCCGCTACCCGATGCGGTTGTCGCAGCACTGCGTAAGGGCACGGAAGAAGTCATCGCGGAGGCGGTGGCGAAGGATCCGCTCGTCAAGAAGGTGAACGACAGCTACGCCGCTTATCTCGCGAAATACAAGGCGTGGACCGCGCTCAGCGAAGGCGTCTATCACAGCAAAGTGCTGGCGTAATACCATGAAGACGGCCGCGTCGATCGCCAGCGCGATCGACACCTTCATAGACCGCTTCGGCGCTATCACGGCGTGGACGAGCTTCGCGCTCGTCCTCGTCATGGCGACCAACGTATTGCTGCGCTATCTGTTCTCAACCGGATCGGTGTGGGCGCAGGAGCTCGAATGGCACCTTCTCGTGCCGATTTCGCTGCTCGGCATGTCCTATGCGCTGCGTCACGGCGAACATGTGCGCGTCGATATTTTCTTCGCAAGGTATCCCGAGCGCGCCAAGATCATCGGCGAAATCATCACGGCGCTGCTGTCGCTTTTCGTCTGCATCGTCGTGATCCGCCTTTCCATTCCCTACGTGATGCAATCCTGGAATTACGGCGAAGGCTCCGCCAATCCGGGCGGCATTCCCTATCGCTACATTCTTAAAGCGTTCATTCCCTTCGGCTTCATCCTGTTTGCGCTGCAGTCGCTCGCCGAAGCGATCAAATGGACGATCAAGCTCCAAGACCTGAAAGCCCCGAAATGACCGGAAATGAAGCTCTTGCGCTGGGCATGCTCGGCTCGTTTTTCGTGCTGTTGATGATCGGACTGCCGGTCGGATTGACGCTCGCGGTATCGGGGCTGGTGTTCGGCTATATCGGCTTCGGGCCGCTCCTGTTCAATCTGGTTCCCGGACGCATCTTCGGATCGGTCACGAGCTACACGCTCCTCGCCATCCCGCTTTTCGTTTTCATGGGCGTGATGCTGGAAAAATCCAGACTCGCCGAGGAACTGATGGAGGTCGTCGGTCACCTAGCCGGCAACCTGCGCGGCGGTCTCGGTGTCGGCATCATTCTGGTTGGCATCGTCATGGGTGCGACGACCGGAATTGTCGGCGCCACGGTGGTAACGCTAGGGCTGCTAACGCTTCCGACGCTGCTGCGCCGCGGTTACGACAAGGGCCTTGCAACGGGCATGATCTGCGCCTCCGGCACGCTGGGCCAGATCATTCCGCCAAGCCTCGTCCTTATCCTGCTTGCGGACATCCTGAATGAATCGGTCGGGACACTCTTTGCCGCCGCGGTCTTGCCCGGGCTTGTCCTGTCCGCGATCTACATCATTTATATTCTCGGGCTCGGCGTCGTCCGTCCGAACATGGTGCCGCCAGTACCGCTCGCAGAGCGCCGCGCGCTGCCCCGCGCCGAACTCTGGAAGAAACTTGCCCGCGTCGCGTTACCGCCGGTCGCACTTGTCGGTGCGGTGCTTGGCTCGATCATCGGCGGCGTCGCTGCGCCTACCGAAGCGGCATCGATGGGAGCGCTCGGCTCCATTCTGGTCACGGCCGTTGCCGGAAGACTGAGCTTCAAGGTGCTGCGCGAAACCATCGAGTCCACCACGAAGATTACCGCCATGATGATGTTCATTCTCATCTGCGCGCAGGTCTTCGCTATCGCATTCCGCGGGCTCGGCGGTGAAAAGCTTGTCGAAGATGCATTCAAATGGCTTCCCGGCGGCGTTTCCGCCGAAATCTGGTTCATGCTCTTCATCATCTTCATTCTCGGCTTCTTCATCGAATGGATCGAGATCTGCTACATCGCCGTGCCCTTGTTCATGCCGATCATGCAGGCGCATGGGCTTGATCTGGTATGGATCGCGTCGATGATCTGCGTGATGCTGCAGACCTCGTTCCTGACACCGCCATTTGGCTGGGCGCTGTTTTTCCTGCGCGGCGTGGCACCGCCGGAGGTGACGACCGGCGACATCTATCGCGGCGTGGTGCCGTTCGTGGGCATGCAAGTATTGGCGGCCTTGCTTGTATTCCTGTGGCCTGGCCTTGCCACGTGGTTGCCGCGCGCGATCGGCTGGTAAAAAAGAAAAAGCGCGGGATTGCTCCCGCGCTTTTCCAATTTCGTTGAATGACGGACTTAGAAGTCCATTCCGCCAATCGAAGTCGGCTTTAGCCGACTTCGACAAATCAAAAAGAAGGTGGCCGGGATGGACTAAAAGTCCATTCCGCCACCCGGCATCTGCGGCATGGTGGGCGCATCCTTCTTCGGCAGTTCCGCGATCATCGCCTCGGTCGTGACCAGAAGGCCCGCGATGGAAGCCGCGTCCTGCAACGCCGTGCGCACGACCTTGGCCGGATCGACGATACCGGCCTTGAACATGTCGCCATACTTCTCGGACTGCGCGTCGAAGCCGTAGTCCGGCTCGTTCTGGTCCGTGATCTTGCCGACCACGATCGAGCCTTCGACCCCGGCGTTTTCCGCGATCTGGCGGATCGGCGCCTCAAGCGCCTTCAGCACGATGTTGATGCCGGCCTGCACGTCTTCGTTCTCGTCCTTGAGACGGCCGACGGTCTTCTTGGCGCGCAGCAGCGCAACGCCGCCGCCTGGCACGATGCCTTCTTCGACCGCAGCACGGGTCGCGTTCAGCGCGTCGTCCACGCGATCCTTCTTTTCCTTCACTTCGATTTCGGTCGCGCCGCCGACGCGGATCACTGCAACGCCACCGGCGAGCTTGGCCAGACGCTCCTGCAGCTTTTCCTTGTCGTAGTCCGAGGTGGTCTCCTCGATCTGCTGCTTGATCTGGGCGACGCGGGCTTCGATGTCCTTCTTCTTGCCGACGCCGTCGACGATCGTGGTGTTTTCCTTGCCGATCACGACCTTCTTGGCACGGCCGAGCATTTCGAGCGTGACGCTTTCCAGCTTGATGCCGAGGTCTTCGGCGATCATCTGGCCGTTGGTCAGGATCGCGATGTCTTCGAGCATGGCCTTGCGGCGATCACCGAAGCCCGGCGCCTTGACTGCAGCGACCTTGAGGCCAGCGCGCAGACGGTTCACGACGAGGGTCGCGAGCGCTTCGCCTTCGACGTCTTCCGCGATGATCAGAAGCGGCTTGCCCGACTGCACCACGGCTTCGAGCACCGGGAGCATGGACTGGAGCGAGGAGAGCTTCTTTTCGAAAATGAGAATGTAAGGATCGGCGAGTTCGGCGATCATTTTCTCGGCATTGGTCACGAAGTACGGCGAGATATAGCCCCGGTCGAACTGCATGCCTTCGACGATATCGACGTCGGTTTCGAGCGACTTCGCTTCTTCGACCGTGATGACGCCTTCGTTGCCGACGCGCTGCATGGCTTCGGCGATCATCTTGCCGATGTACTCGTCGCCGTTCGCGGAAATCGTGCCGACCTGCGCCACTTCCTTCGACGACTTCACGGGGCGGGAGTTCTTCGAGATGTCGGCGATGACCTTGGCCACCGCGAGATCGATGCCGCGCTTCAGGTCCATCGGGTTCATGCCTGCGGCAACCGACTTCGCGCCTTCGCGCACGATTGCCTGTGCCAGCACGGTCGCGGTCGTGGTGCCGTCACCGGCGAGATCGTTGGTCTTGCTCGCCACCTCGCGCACCATCTGCGCGCCCATGTTCTCGAACTTGTCTTCCAGTTCGATTTCCTTCGCGACCGTGACACCGTCCTTGGTGATGCGCGGCGCGCCGAAGCTCTTGTCGAGCACGACGTTGCGGCCCTTGGGACCGAGCGTCACTTTTACGGCGTTAGCGAGAATATCGACGCCGCGCAGCATGCGGTCGCGCGCGTCGGATGAGAAACGTACTTCTTTAGCGGCCATTGGATTTCCTTTTCGGTTTCGACCTTCATCCTGAGGAGGCGCGGAAGTCGGGGTTATCCGACTTCCGAACTAACGTGCGCGCCGTCTCGAAGGATGAGGTCAGATCTATCCTCGTCCTTCGAGACGCCCGCTTAGGCGGGCTCCTCAGGACAAGGCCTCGTGCAGGGCTCGCGGGCTTACTTGCCGATGATGCCCATGATGTCGGATTCCTTCATGATGAGGAGATCCTGGCCATCGATCTTCACTTCGGTGCCCGACCACTTGCCGAAAAGCACACGGTCGCCGGCCTTCACGTCGATCGGGATCAGCTTTCCGGATTCGTCGCGGCCACCGGTGCCGACGGCGATGACTTCACCCTCGGACGGCTTTTCCTGCGCGGTATCGGGAATGATGATGCCGCTCTTGGTCTTGCTGTCTGCTTCGATGCGCTTCACGACCACGCGGTCATGCAAGGGGCGGAATTTTTTCATGGGGTTCCTCGGAGCTTGGCGCGAGACGCGCTGAAAACGGTTCTGGCACTCACGTATTCAGAGTGCCAGACGGCGTGCAGATAGCTTGTAGCGGGAAGAAAAGTCAAGGATGAGGCGGCCGCTCGTTGGCGCAAAGCGGCCGCCGATTCAAACAGTTAGAACGCCCGCAACGCGTCGTAGAGTAGTTTCAGCGCCGCACAGAGCAGCAGCACGTAGCACCAGAAATAAAGCCGCTGCTGCTCGACCCGGTCGTGGATATACCTGCCGAGCCAGACACCAAGCGGCACGACCGGTGCAAGCACCAGCGCCTGCACAAGTGTCGCGGGCTTTGCGATCGCCAGCGCACCGTAAGGCACGAGCTTGATGAGATTGCCGAGCGTAAAAAGCGCAACAGCGGTTCCCGCGAAGACGGTTTTGTTCAAGCCCCGATACAGGAGATAGGCCGTCATCGGCGGGCCGCCAGCGTGCGCAACGAAGGTCG
>DAORMJ010000011.1:14912-60023 GCA_035440445.1 Xanthobacteraceae bacterium | reverse complement strand
AAGCCCGCGGCACTGCCAGCCGCAAGCGCCAGCGGCGGCGAAACCGGCCGCTCCTTATGCGCGGCTTTGCGGCCACGAAGAAAATAATCGAGCGCGAAGATCACGGTGATCGCGCCGATGCCCGCCGCAACCAGCCGCGGATCGACATAGACGAAGAAGAAATAGCCAAGCGCGATGCCGAAAAGCAGCCCCGGCGCGAGCCATACCAGGTCCGGCTTCGACAGCGAGTTTTTGCCGAAACTGCCGAAGGCGAAGAAGTCCATGAAGCTGACCAGCGGCGCAATCACGATCGCGGCTTCGAGCGGCGGCAGCACGAGCGAAAGCATCGGTACGCCGAGGATCGCAAGCCCGCCGCCGAACGCGCCTTTGCTCAGCGCGACGATGAAAACCGTGCTCAGGCCGACGAGATAAAAGAGTGGATCGACAGGAAGCATCCGTTCTCAGCCTGCGCGTTTTCGGCTTGCAGCCTACGCCAGAAGCGCGCGCAGCGCATCGAATAACAGCTTCGCCGAAGCGAGCAACAAGATCGCATAGCACCAGAAGAACAGGCTTCGCTGGTTCAGCTTTTTATGGAAATAAGCGCCGAGCCACACGCCCGCAGGCACCGCAGGCGCGAGCAGTAGCGCATGTACCAGCGCGCTCGGCCGCGCCCAGCCCAGCAGCAAATAGGGAAACAGCTTCAGGAAATTGACGAGCGTAAAAATTACGATGGCGGTGCCGACGTACAAGGTCTTGTTCAGCCCGCGATACAGCAGATAGACGGCGAGCACCGGCCCGCCGGAATGCGCCACGAAAGAGGTGAAGCCGAAAATGCCCCCCGCGAGCGATGCAAGCGGGCCGAAGAAGGGCCGCTCGCCGTGTTCGGGCGCGGTGCGCGAGCGCAGGAACCAGTCCGCCGCAAAGGCGAAGGTCAAAAGGCCGATGCCGACATTCACGTATTTGGGCTCGACCAGCACAAAGAAGAAATAGCCGAGCAGCAATCCGGCGAGCATCGCCGGGATGAACCACTTGACGTCGGGCTTGGATGCGCCATTCAGCCGATAGCTGCCAAGCGCAAAGATATCCGTGAGTACGGTAATCGGCGCGACAATGATTGCGGCATCGATCGGCGACATCACCAGCGACAAAAGCGGGATACCGAGCACGGCGAGTCCGCCACCAAAGGCGCCTTTGCCTACGGCGATAATGAAAACCGTGCTCAGGCCGACGATATAAAACAGGGGATCAACTGGAATCATCACGGTGCGCTGTATCGCGCGGCTCTATCTATTTCGATAGACAGGATCGAGAATGCCCTGCATGCCGAAATGCGGGAACGGAAATACTCAGGCGTGACCGGCAGGCCTTCGCGTGCGGTACGGCGCTTCGAGGAATTTCTTCGTCTCGTCGTCGAACTTGATTTCGAGCGCTTTCAGGGCGTCTTGCAGATGATGCGGCTTCGACGCGCCAATGATCGGTGACGTCACGAGCGGATTGGCAAGCGTCCATGCGATCGCCACTGCTGCACGCGAAACACCTAGCTTTTCGGCCGTCACCCGCACCCGCTCGGCAATCTCGTGATCGGTATCGGTTGCACCGATGCCGAGGGTCTTGGCGAAGTCGTCGGTCTGGCCGCGCAGCGTCTTTTCGCCCTGGCTCGGCATCGAGCCCGCGAGAAAGCCGCGCGCAATCGGCGACCACGGCGTCACCGCGATCTTCTCTTCCTTGCAGAGCGGCAGCATCTCGCGCTCTTCTTCGCGATAGATGAGGTTGTAATAATTCTGCATGGAGACGAAACGGGCGAGCCCCCGCTCCTTCTGCATCGTCAGCATTTTCGCAAACTGCCAAGACCACATCGAGGACGCGCCGATATAGAGTGCCTTCCCGGCCGCGACGACATCGGAGAGCGCTTCCAGTGTTTCCTCGATTTCGGTGTCATAGTCGAAGCGATGGATGATGTAGAGATCGACGTAATCCATCTTCAGCCGCTGCAGGGACGCGTCGATCGCTTCCATGATGTGCTTGCGCGAGAGCCCTTTTAGGTTCGGCGCCTTGCCCATCGGATTGAAGACCTTGGTCGCGACCACGACCTCCTCGCGGCGGGAGGCATGCTCTTTGACCGCGCGGCCGAGAATCTCCTCGCTCACGCCTTGGGAATAGACATCCGCGGTATCGTAGAAGTTGATCCCGGCATCGAACGCCGCCTTGAAGAAGGGTTTAGACTCTTCCTCCGTCAGCACCCATTCGCGCCAGCTCTTTGCGCCATAGGTCATGCAACCAAAACAAAGGCGCGAGACCTTCATGCCGGTCGAACCGAAGCGGACGTATTCCATTGCACTATTCCTGCGTCAGGGTTTTACATCGAGCATGGTCGATGGCAACCATAGCGCAAGTTGCGGGAAGACCGCGAGGAGGACAACTGCCAAGCACATCAGCAGAAACAGCGGAAAAGCATAGCCGCCGATCGCAAAAATCGAACGCCCGGTCATGCCCTGCAGTACGAACAAGTTGAAGCCGACGGGTGGCGTGATCTGCGCCATTTCTACGACCAATACGATGTAGATACCAAACCAGATCAGGTCAAAGCCTGCAGCCGTTACGAGCGGCATGATGACGGACGTGGTCAGCACTACCATCGAGATGCCGTCGAGAAAACAACCAAGAATGATAAAGAAGATCGTGAGCACGATCAGCAACTGCCACTGCGACAGACCGAGCGTCGTGATCCATTCGGCAAGCGCGCGGGGAATTCCCGTAAATCCCATCGCAGTGGTGAGGAATGCAGCACCCGCGAGGATCGCCGCAATCATGCAGGAAGTTATCGCGCCTGCGGTCAGCGCCTCGAAAAACGTCGCGCGCGTTAGCTGACCCTGCCACAACGAAAGCAGCAGAGACAGCACAACGCCGACGACCGCGGCTTCCGTCGCCGAAGCGAGGCCGCCATAGATCGATCCAATAACGCCGAGGATCAAAAGAACGACAGGAACTAAACGCCGAATCGACCCGAGCCGTTCGCGCCAGGGCATCGGTGCCTCGGCAGCCGGCATTTTGTCTTTGTTGGCGAGTGCCCAGACCATCACGAAGCCCATGAACAAGAGCGCCAGAATGATCCCGGGAATGACGCCGGCAATAAATAGACGCGCGATGGACTGGTCGGTCGCCGCGCCATAAACGATCAGAATGATCGACGGCGGAATCAGGAGCCCCAGGGTACCGGACCCCGCGAGCGTGCCGATCGCCATGCGGTCGTCATAACCGCGCTTCTTCAGCTCGGGCAGTGAGATGCGGCCAATGGTTGCGCAGGTGGCGGCGGAAGAACCCGACACTGCCGCGAAGACCGCACAGCCCACAACGTTGACGTGCAGAAGCCTGCCGGGAAGTTTCTGCATCCATGGGGCAAGCCCCTCGAAAAGATCTTCTGCGAGCTTGGTGCGAAAAAGGATTTCGCCCATCCAGATGAACATCGGCAAGGCGATCAGATCCCAACCGTTCAGCGACTGCCACAACGATGTAGAGAGTGACGCGCCTGCGGGCGCTGCCGAAAGTAATTTCATCGCGACGAAGCCGACCGCGCCGAGGGATAGGGCGATCCACATTCCCGAGCCAAGTATGATGAAGAGCAGGACTACGAGGAAGATCGTCCATTCGACGAAGCCCATGCGTTACTCCTGCCCTTGCGTTATCGCGCTTTCGGCATTCACGAAAGACGGCGCGCCTCTCCGCCACGTGATCATGAACTCATCGATCAACGCGATACAAAGGGTTGCGAGGCCAAGCGTCATCGCAGTCTGCGGAATCCAGTACTTGATAGGCAGGAGGCCGGACGACACGTCCCCGAACTTCCAGGAAAAGTAGGTAAGCGTGCCTAACGACCAGGTCGCGTAAGCGGCAACAGCAAGACCCGCCCACAGCGCCCAGTACTCAAAGATGCGCCGCGAGCCCGCAGGCAACGCACCAAGCAGCATGGTTACGCGGATATGCGCGCCGCGTTTCAGCGTCGCGCCAAGTGCAAGAAAACTTGCCGCGCCGAACAGGTAGCCGCCGAGCTCCGGCAGCGAAGGAATCAGGAAACCGTATGGCGGATAGCCGAACAGCTTCAAGACAGAGTCGAAAATCTGCCCGCAAATCTGCGCGCCAACGAGAACGAGAATGACAACCAGACATGCCGCAGAAAGTGCCAGCGTGGAGGCGTATAGACCGTCGAGCAGCTTGCGCATGGCGAATATGGAACGGCCCGCTCTTTTGGAGCGGGCCGTTTTCCTTTGCGTTTATTTGCGGAATGCTTCGAGGATGGTTTTACCATCCGCGCCGGCGTTCTTTTCCCATTCGGCGGTCATCGTCTTGCCGATCTCGGAGAAGCCCTTCTTCAACGCGTCCGATGGCTGAATGATCTTCATGCCGTTCTTCTGCATGACACCGATCTTTTCGTCGGTTTCGGCTTCGGAGGCTTTCCAGCCGCGTTCCTCGGCTTCCTTTGCGACCTTCATCACCGCGGCTTTTACGTCTGCCGGCAGCGCATCGAAGGCGGACTTCTGCACGATGACGATGTTGCGCGGGAGCCAGGCCTGCGTGTGATGGAAGTGGGTGAGATAGTCCCACGCCTTGGTGTCGGCACCGGTCGAAGGCGAGGTGATCATCGCTTCCACGCGATTGGTGGCAAACGCGGTCGGAATATCGGGCACTTCGATCTGCGTCGGGACCGCACCGGCAAGCTGCGCGATGCGCTGGGTTGCGGTGTTATAAGTACGGAACTTCAAGCCCTTGAGATCATCAATGGCCTTGATTTCCTTCTTCGCGTAGATGCCCTGCGAAGGCCACGGCACCGAGAACAGAAGAACGAGCCCTTCTTCGGCGAGCTTCTTTTCGAGGAAGGGCTTCTGCGCGGCATAAAGCTTGCGCGCAGCGGGATAGCTCGTGGCGAGGAACGGCACGGAATCGAGACCGTAGATCGGGCTTTCATTCTGATGGTTGGAGATCAGCACTTCTCCGATCGGAGCAACGCCGCGGCGCACCGAAGCTTTGATTTCCGGATGCTTGATCAACGAACCGTTCGAGTGAACGGTGATGGTGAGCTTTCCACCGGTCGCTTTCTCAACGTCTTTCGTGAACTGAACCACGTTTTTGGTGTGGAAGTTGCCATCGCCGTATGGCGTCGGCATATCCCATTTGGTTTGCGCGGATGCGGCAGTCGCGGCAACAGCCGAGATCGCAACACCCGCGAGCAGCGCAGTAATCTGTTTCATGACCTTCTCCCTTCGAGGGTTTGGCGGACGCCGTTCCCTTTTTGCGTGACAAGCAGGCTAGCAGCCGGAGCAAATCGTTAGAAGATGTTTCCGGCTACAAACTCGCGGCGGCGCGTGCGGCCTGATCGTAGTGGCCGGACAGCGCACGCATCAACCCGGCGATTTCAGACAAGCGCTTCTCGTCGGCACCGGTCGCCTTCACCGGCGCGACCAAGAGCGCTTCGCGGATCTTTCCATATTTCTTCACGATTTCCTCGCCCTTGGGCGAGAGCGAAACCGTCTTCTCGCTGCCCTTGCGGCCGGAGGTCAAAAGCTCCGCGCCTTCGAGCTTCTTAACCGCATAGGTCACGAGATGGGTGTCTTCGATCGAAAGGACGAGGCAGATGTCGGCAAGACGTTTCGGGCGTTTGCGGTGCGCAACCGCGTGCAGCACCAGCACTTCCATCGGGTTCACGTCGGGCAGGCCGGCCGCCGCGACGCAGCGCACCATCCAGCGCTCGAACGCATGGCCAAGGAGAATAAGCCCGAATTCCAGTTCGGAGAGCGAAGGCATGGCGCCTGCCGCGAGGTGCGCCGACGAAACGATCGGGCCGAGCGAAGCTTCCGCTTTGCCTCCCCGCTTCGTCGCAGCACGTTTCGCTTTTGGCATTCGCCTTCCCTTGCGAAAAAGCCGATTGACCGGAAGCGTATCCTCGGCGAATAATTTGTCAATAAATCATCAGCGATTTATTCCCGGCGGCGGGAGAGGCACATGGCGAAAAAATCAGCAGGCAAGCCGAAAACCGAGGCGTGGGATTTCTGGATCGATCGCGGCGGCACCTTCACCGACGTGGTCGCAAGACCGCCCAGCGGAAAGCTGATCGCCAAGAAACTGCTCTCGGAATCGCCTGCCTATGCCGATGCCGCAGTGCAAGGTATTCGCGAGTGTCTCGGCCTTGCGAAAGGCGCGCCAATCCCGCGCGGCATGATCGGCGCCGTGAAGATGGGCACCACGGTCGCGACCAACGCGCTCCTCGAGCGCAAAGGCGACCGCACGCTCCTCCTCATCACCAAAGGTTTTCGCGACGCCCTGAAGATCGGCTATCAGGCGCGCCCGAAAATTTTTGCCAAAGAGATCATCAAGCCGGAGATGCTCTACGAGCAGGCGACGGAAATCTCCGAGCGCATTCTCGCGGACGGCACGGTCGAGCAGGACGCCGAAGAAAAGGAAATTCGCGCCGCACTCGAAGCCGCCAGGCGCGGCGGCATCAACGCAGTCGCGATCGTGTTCATGCACGCCTATCGCTATCCACAGCACGAGCAGCTTGCCGCGAAGATCGCGCGCGACATGGGCTTCGCACAGGTCTCCGTCAGTCATGAGACCTCGCCGCTGATCAAGCTCGTCGGCCGCGGCGACACGACGGTTGTTGATGCCTATCTCTCGCCGATCCTCGCGCGCTACGTCGCGCGGGTGAGCAAGGAGCTGGACGCGAAGAACTCCGGCGCGCGGCTCATGTTCATGATGTCGTCGGGCGGGCTCACTGCGGCCGATCTGTTTCAGGGCAAGGATGCGATCCTTTCCGGCCCCGCGGGCGGTGTCGTCGGCATGGCGCAGACCGGAGAGGCCGCAGGCTTCAAACGGCTGATCGGCTTCGACATGGGCGGCACGTCCACCGACGTCTCCCACTTCGACGGGGAATACGAACGCGCCTTCGAGACCGAGGTCGCGGGCGTGCGCATGCGCGCGCCGATGATGCAGATTCATACGGTTGCGGCAGGCGGCGGCTCGATCCTGCATTTCGACGGCTCGCGCTTCCGTGTCGGCCCTGACTCGGCGGGCGCCGATCCCGGCCCCTTGTGCTACCGCCGCAACGGACCGCTCGCCGTCACCGACGCAAACGTGATGACGGGCAAACTGATCCCGGATTTCTTCCCGAAGATCTTCGGCAAGAACAATAACGAAGCGATCGACGCGGACGCGGTGCGCGAGGCTTTCGCGAAACTCGCGAAAGAAGTCGGCGGTGGCAAGTCGGCGGAAGAGATCGCGGATGGTTTCATCACCATCGCGGTCGAGAACATGGCGAACGCGATCAAGAAAATCTCGGTCGCGCGCGGCTATGACGTGACGCGTTATGCGCTGAACTGTTTCGGCGGCGCGGGCGGCCAGCATGCCTGTCTCGTTGCCGATGCGCTCGGGATGAAGAGCGTCGTCATTCATCCGCTTTCCGGTCTGCTCTCGGCCTATGGCATGGGGCTCGCCGACATTCGCGCGACCCGCACGCAGGCGCTCGAAGAACCGCTGAACGCCAAAGCGCTCGCGGGCATCACCAAGATCGGCAAGAAACTCGGCGACGAGGTGAAGCGCGAGGTCGCTTCGCAAGGTGTTACGCCGAAACAGATCGAGGTCATCGTCCGCGCGCATCTGCGCTATGCCGGAACTGACACGCCGCTGGAAGTCGTCGCCGGTCCGCTGAAGAAAATGCAGCGCGACTTCGAAGCCGCGCACAAAGGCCGCTTCGGCTTCATGGATCGCGACAAGCAGATCGTGGTGGAGGCGGTTTCGGTCGAGGCGATCGGCGGCGGTGCGAAGTTTTCCGAACGCTCGACGAAGACGACACGCACGAAACTTCCTGCGCCGCAACGGAAGACCAAGTTCTTCTCGGGCAGAAAATTTCACAATGCCGGCGTCTATACCCGCGACCAGTTGAAGCCGGGCCACACGATCAAGGGCCCCGCGCTCCTGATCGAACCAAACCAGACCGTCGTGATCGAGGACGGCTGGCAGGCGAAGCTGACGGCGAAAGATCACGTCGTGCTGAACCGCACCAAGGTGCTTGCGCGCAAGCACGCGATCGGCACCAAGGCCGATCCGGTGCTGCTCGAGGTGTTCAACAATCTGTTCATGTCGATCGCGGAGCAGATGGGCGTCACGCTGCAAAACACCGCCTATTCCGTGAACATCAAGGAGCGGCTCGACTTTTCCTGTGCCGTCTTCGCGCAGGACGGCACGCTGGTCGCGAACGCGCCGCACATGCCGGTGCATCTCGGCTCCATGGACCGCTCGGTCGAAACCGTGATCCGCGCCAACAAAGGCAAGATCAAACCCGGCGACGTTTACGCGCTGAACGCGCCCTATAACGGCGGCACCCATCTGCCGGACATCACGGTCTGTACACCCGTGTTCGACGACAAGGGCAAGAACATCCTGTTCTGGGTCGCGAGCAGAGGCCATCACGCCGACGTCGGCGGGGTCGCGCCGGGCTCGATGTCGCCGCTTGCAACCCATATCGACGAGGAAGGCGTCTATATCGACAACTTCAAGCTCGTGGATCGCGGCCGCTTTCGCGAGAAAGAGCTCTATGCGCTCCTGGAGGGGGCGAAATATCCGGCGCGCAATCCGCTACAGAACGTCAACGACCTGAAAGCGCAGATCGCCGCCAACGAGAAAGGCGTGCGCGAATTGCGAAAGATGATCGCGCTGTTCGGCATGCCCGTCGTGAAGGCGTATATGGGCCATGTGCAGGACAACGCCGCCGAATCCGTGCGCCGCGTGCTCGACCGGCTGCACGATTCCGAATTCTCCTACGAGATGGATCAGGGCACTATCATCAAGGTGAAAATCTCGGTCGACAAGAAGAAGCGCGAGGCGACGGTCGATTTCACCGGCACAAGTCCGCAGCAAAACACGAACTTCAATGCGCCCGCGCCCGTCACGCGCGCGGCGGTGCTTTATGTCTTCCGCGTCATGGTGGACGACGACATTCCGATGAATGCGGGCTGCCTGCGGCCCATCAATATTGTGGTGCCGGAGCAGTCGATGCTCTCGCCGCAATATCCGGCGGCCGTGGTCGCCGGCAACGTCGAGACCAGCCAAGCCGTCACGAACTGCCTGTTCGGTGCGTTAGGCGCGCTCTCCTGTTCGCAGGGCACGATGAACAACCTCACCTATGGCAACGAACGGTATCAGTATTACGAGACGATCTGTTCCGGCTCCCCCGCGGGCCCCGGCTTCAACGGCACCGACGCCGTGCATGTGCACATGACGAATACCCGCCTCACCGATCCGGAAGTGCTGGAATTCCGTTTTCCCGTGGTGCTCGAAGACTTCCACATCCGTAAGAATTCAGGCGGGCGCGGCAAATGGCACGCGGGCGACGGCATCTATCGCCGCGTGCGCTTCCGCGAAAAGATGGATTGCGCAATCCTTTCGGGTCACCGACGCGTGCCGCCATTCGGGCTTGCGGGTGGAGACGCGGGCCATGTCGGCGAGAACCGCGTTCGTCGCAAGGACGGCCGGGAAGAAAAGCTGCAAGGCTGCGATCAGACCGTGCTGGAGGCCGGCGAAGCGGTCATCATCATCACGCCGACTGCGGGCGGATACGGCAAGGCATAGATTGCTCCGCATGATGCGCAGCCCGCAGGTTTGCCGCACGCGGCCTCGTGCGATATGGCTTCGCCTCAAGCAAGGAGCCGAGCGCCGCAGATGCCTAGACCTTCCGGCCAGCCGACAATCGGCGACGATGTTCGCCGCGCGAAGGTGCTGCCCATTCTTGCGCTGGCCCGGCAGATTTTCCGGCCGAAGACTTCCACGCTAGACGGCGTGCGCATTATCACCGCGCGCGACAGCTTGCCGAGACGTCAGGCACGGCCGATCTACAAAGGCACGTATGAAGCGCCGGAACGCGCGATCGTCCAACGCCTTTTGACCAAAGGCGATCGCGTGCTCGAAGGCGGTGCCTGTCTCGGCGTCGTATCCATGATTGCCGCGCGCATCGTCGGTGCCGATAACATCGCGAGCTACGAACCGTTTCCGCGTTCATACGAACTGCTGCAGAAAAATCTGGCGTTGAACGGGATTCCAGTCCGCTGCAAACAAGGCGCGCTCGCCGCGACCTCGGGTACGATCCGATTTTATGTTTCCGACAACCCGCTCGGAAACTCTGCGGTCTATCGCGACGGCCGCAACGTAATCGAAGTTCCGGCCTATGGCATCGCCGAAGCTGCCGCGGAGATCTCGGCGAATACGCTCCTGCTCGATATCGAAGGCGCGGAAATCGAAGTTATCGGTGCCGCTCCCTTGCAGCAGTTCGACAAGATTTCCATGGAAGTGCATCCGGCCGTCACCGGCGAGGATGCCGTTCGCAAGATGTGGCAGCATTTGCAGAGCCACGGTCTCGAGGAAGTGCCCGAACTTTCCTACGAGCGGACCTACACCTTTCGGCGGCGGTAAGTCCCAGCAGACGTGTAAGTCAGTCTTCGCCCGGAATCGCTTTCGGCGCGTTTGCCGGAGACGCCGGAATATCCTTGTAGTGCTTCCGGTTCTTGATCGAGCCGGTCACGGTCTGGTCGGCGTTCTGCTTCGATCCGACGCGGCCGGGCGGAACAAGCCGGTTCGGATTATAGGGCGCGGGCTCGGGGCCACGCTGCCATTGCATGTTCGGATTGGCTTCCTGTGTCGGCGCACGCAACTGCTGCGGATAATTTTGCTGCGGGTATTGCGGCTGTTGCGGCGGATAATTTGCGGGAGCCTGTTGCAGATATTGCGGCTCTTGCTGCGGCGTGTTGCGCGGATTGATCGCGAGCGGCTGCTGGCGATCCGGCGCATTCGCGGCAGGCGGATAGGCCTGCTCAGGCGACAGCGGCTGGTTCTTTGCGCGCGGCTGGAAACGCTGTGGCGGCGTGTCGTCCTCGTCTTCGTAATCGCTTTGCGGTTGCGGCTCCACCCGCGCAACCGGGAAGCGCTCGTAATGCTTCTGCTTCCGGTTGACCATCGGCACCGGACCGGGATCGTTCGGATAGCGCTTCGGCGGCGTGATTAATTGCGGCGTCGGGCGGCAGACCACCGTATTCCGGCGCGCGAGATCGAAGTGGAAGTGGTCGGCATGCGCGGCGTTGTAGCCGGGTCCGAGGACGGTCGTGAAAACCTCGCATCCGCCGGCATGCACCTGCCGCAGGAAGCCGCGCTCTTCGGGCGTGCCGCTCCAGCCATGCTTCACGGTGACGATGCGCCCGCTTGCGAAGGTGAAGCCCGCGACGTCGAGCGCATTACCGAAGCCATGTTCGGACATCGAGCCGCTGCCGCCGATCCGGCGGCATGAATAAGAGGAAAGCTGGCGCACTTCGACGATCGGCTCATTGAACCACGCCTGTGCCGCGGGCTGCGCCACTTCCTGCAGCCAGCGATTGAAAGCGACCGTCATCGGACAGCCAAGCGTCGCCTGCGGCTTCAGCACCACCTGCCCTTCGGATGCCGCCAGCACCTTGAAGGGATGGTTCATCCCGCAGGCATAGTTGCCGTTGATTTCGGATACCGGCTCGACATAGGCGCTGGCCTTCACCAGACGCTGCGACATGCACTGCTCTTCGGCAGCCGCGCGCCAGGGTGCGCGCTCCTCATAATTGAGTGCACGGCAACCAAAGAGCCCCAACGCGACGAGCGGGGCGACGAGATACAAACGTCCGCGCGCCATGGGCGGGAAAATGCGTCGGCGAGGGTTTAAGCAGAGTTAAAACAAATGATTGCCGCGCATTAACAGAAGCGGCAGAAAGGCGGCGAATGCCGCTCCTCGATGCCATCCGCGGTAACCGCCGCGCCGTTCCTGTGCTCGGGATCACCATGATCCTGACCTGGGGGACGCTTTTCTACGCGGCGGCATTGCTCTTGCCACTGCTTGCGCAAACACGCGGATGGCCGATTGCGCTGGTGATGAGCGGCATTTCCGCCGGCCTCCTCGCGGGAGGCTTCGCCTCGCCTTTCGTCGGCAAAGCGATCGACCGTTATGGCGGACACTACGTGATGGGAGCGGGGTCGCTGCTCGGCGCGGCCGGGCTTGCCGCTCTCCCCTTCGCGGCCCATCCGGTTATCTACTTCGCCATCTGGGTGGTGCTGGGCGTTACAATGTCCATGAACCTCTATGATCCGGCCTTCGCGACGCTGACGCGGATTTTCGGCGCAGGCGCGCGGAAGCAAATCACGCTTCTCACGCTCATGGGCGGATTCGCCTCGACCGTAAGCTGGCCCGCGACGCATCTCCTGCTCACGGTGACCGACTGGCGCGGCACTTATTTCATCTATGCCGCCATTCTCGCGCTGGTGGTCGCGCCGCTCCATGCTTTTGCCATACCGCGCACGAAGGCCGAAGCACCGCTCCCGATCGAGGGCGAGAAGCTGCCCGCCGTTCTCTCGCCGACAGGATGGATATTCCTGCTGGTTGCCGCCGCTTTCGCGACCTTCATGTTCGCGCAGTCGGGCATGCTCACGCATATGCTCTTGATCTACGAGCGCATGGGCATCGACCGCGCGACGGCCGTATTCATCGGCGCGCTGTTCGGCCCGGCGCAGGTGTTCGCGCGGATTTGCGAACTCGCGGTCGCCCGCCACACGCATCCGTTAAGTGTCGCGCGTTTTTCGTCGGGGCTTCTGATCTCCGCTTTCGGGATCTTCGCCGTCTTCGGGATCAGCGCGATCACCGCGGCGCTCTTCGTCATCCTGTTCGGCGCGGCGAACGGACTGCAAACCATCGCGCGCGGCACGCTGCCGCTCGCCCTGTTCGGGCCCAAAGGCTATGGCCATCTCGTCGGCAGGCTCGCGCTTCCGGCGCTCGCGGTGCAGGCTGCCGCCCCGATTGCGATGGCGCTCGTGATCGAGCGCGTGTCCGATCCTGCCGCCCTCGCGATGACGGCGGGGTTCATCGCAGTATCACTCGTCTGCTTCCTGCTGATCCGCCGGCCGCAATCTTAACGATCCGGAAACCATGATCCTCAAGCGATCGGAAACCATGATCGCAAGCAACCCGCGCGTTTGCGGCGCTTTGTCATGCGACAGCGCGCGAATTTACCAATCGGTTGGGATGACAAATTACTAACGAGGTGCGCGCGAGCGTTCTTCCGCGCGATTGTTCTCGGAGTTTGGTTGAGCACGATCTTTCCCGAAACCCGCTTCGCCCAATTTCGGGATCTTGCTCCAGTAAAGAGTACGTCGATGCGTAACATCGCTTTCGTTTTCGCCATTGTGCTCGCCGCGGCTCCCGCTGCCGCGAACGGCCAAGCCGCCCCCCATTCGCTGCAGGTCGCGCAACTGCGCGGACCGAGCGTGATCCCGGCACCGCAGGTTGCGGCACCCGATCAACAGCGCAAGCGTCAGCCCCGTCAGGCGCAGCGTCCGCAGCATCAGCAGTGGGATACGGAAGTCACTGAGCCGCAGATCGAAGCGGAAGCGCCGGAAGCCGCACCGCAGGCGCAACAGGTCCAGTATTATCCGCAGCAGCGCCATCCTTACGAGCGGCCGCAGTACTATCCACAGCAGCAGCCGCAATATTACCAACAGCAGCAGCAACAACAGTATTACGCGCCGCCCGCGCGGACGAACCTCGGCGGCGGCTTCATCGAATTCCTCGTGACCGGCAACGGCACGCAGCGCTACGAGGAGCCGCAACAGCAACAACAGCCGCAGGCGCAGCAGTATTACTATGCGCCGCAACAGCAGCAGCATTACCAGCGCCGCCCGATGCAATATCCGCGCGAAGCGCCGGTCTACCAGCAGCCCGACCAGCCGCAACGCGTCGCCCGCACTAACCCGCAGGAGCAGCCGCCGCGGCAGAACCGCTTCGATCCGCGTTTCGAGCGCACCGAGGTCGCCTATGAGACCAAGGAGCCCGCCGGCACCGTCGTGATCGATACGCGCACGCGCTACCTCTATCTCGTGCTCGGTAACGGACGCGCGCTTCGCTACGGCGTCGGCGTCGGCCGTCCGGGCTTCTCCTGGAAGGGCGTGAAGACGGTATCGGCGAAGAAGGAATGGCCGGATTGGCGTCCGCCCGCGGAAATGCGCCTGCGCCAGCCTTATCTGCCCGTGCACATGCCGGGCGGGCCGAACAATCCGCTCGGCGCGCGGGCACTCTATCTTGGCTCATCGCTCTACCGCATTCACGGCTCCAACGAGCCGCACACCATCGGCAGCGCGGTTTCGTCCGGCTGCTTCCGGATGCGCAACCAGGACGTGATCGATCTTTATAACCGCGTGCGCGTCGGCGCGCGGGTGGTGGTCCTCTAGTTTACGACAGCCGTCGCGATCGCTCTCTCTCGCGACAAGCAAACGGGCCGCTCTCGAGAAAAGAGCGGCCCGTTTTTTATTGTCATTCCGGACGCGCGTTAGCGCGATCCGGAATCCAGGGGCTGCTTGCGTATGCGTCTCTGGATTCCGGGTTCGCGAACCCAACGGTTCGCGCCCCGGAATGACAGTTAAGCGATCTCGCAGCTGTTCGCGTTCGACGGCTTGGTCGTCGTGATCAGCTTGTAGGCCGGGATCGTCAGGAACTCGGCGAAGTCGTGCGCAAGCGACATCTCCCGGAAGAGATCGATCGCCTCTTCGAAGCGGCCCTGATCGTAGGCTTGATGGCCGATCGCATCGCGGACCTTCGCCATTTCGTCCTTCAGCACCGACTCGAACAGTTCCGGCGTCACTTCGCGGCCGTCCGCGAGCTTGGCGCGGTGATAGAGCCACTGCCAGACCTGCGCACGGCTGATCTCCGCGGTCGCGGCGTCTTCCATCAGGTGATAGAGCGGCACCGCGCCGCGGCCACGCAGCCACGCCTCAATGTACTGGATACCGACGCGGATGTTCTGACGCAGACCGTCTTCGGTACGCTCGCCCGAATGCATCTCGATCATCTGGTCGCGCGTGACCTGCACGTCGCGGCGGAGCTTGTCGAGCTGGTTCGAGGACTTCATCAGGCGATTGAAGACTTCGGATGCGATCGGCACGAGATCGGGATGCGCGACCCAGGTGCCGTCGTGACCATCGCCGGCCTCGCGCTCCTTGTCCTGCCGCACCTTCGTGAAGGCGGCTTCGTTCTTCACCGCATCGCCCTTCACCGGGATCTGCGCCGCCATGCCGCCCATGGCAAAGGCGCCACGGCGATGACAGGTGCGGATCAGAAGCAGCGAATAGGCGCGCAGGAACGCGCGATCCATCGTCATCACGCCGCGATCGGGCGTGAGGAAGCGCTTGTTCTTGCCGAGCCGCTTGATGAAGGAGAAGATGTAATCCCAGCGGCCGCAATTCAGCCCCGCGATGTGATCGCGCAGCTCGTAGAGGATTTCGTCCATCTCGAAAGCCGCGGGCAGCGTTTCGATCAGCACGGTCGCCTTGATGGTACCTTTCGGCATCTTGAACTTGCGTTCGGCGAAAACGAAGACGTCGTCCCAGAGCCGCGCTTCCTGATGGCTCTCGATCTTGGGCAGATAGAAGTAGGGGCCGGAGCCCGCCGCCCGCGCCTTCTGCGCGCAATGGAAGAAGTAGAGCGCGAAGTCGAACAGCGCGCCGGAAACCGGCTTGCCGCCCACCGTCACGTGATCTTCCATCAGATGCCAGCCGCGCGGACGAACGACGAGCGTCGCAAGCTTGGAACCGAGCTTGTATTCCTTGCCGGTCCGCGCATCGGTGAAGTCGATCTTATTGTCCCAGCGATCCTTCAGGTTGAGCTGGCCTTCGATCAGGTTCTGCCAGCTCGGCGCGCAGGCATCCTCGAAGTCGGCCATGAACACTTCCGCGCCGGAGTTCAGCGCGTTCACGACCATCTTGCGATCGACCGGACCCGTGATCTCGACCCGGCGGTCGACGAGGTCGGCCGGCAGCTTGCCGATCTTCCAGTCGGATTCGCGGATCTTGCGCGTCTCGTTCAGGAAGTCGGGAAGCTCGCCCTTGTCGAAACGCGACTGGCGCTTCACGCGCGCATCCATCAGATCGGCGCGGCGCTTCTCGAACTTCTTGTGCAGTTCGGTGACGAAGGTGAGCGCTTCCTTGGTGAGGATCTCGTCGAAACGGGGACCGCGCGGACCGCGGATCGAAACGCCGCCGACGCGGTACGAGCCGGAGGTGACCTTCGGCGAAGACTTGTGCTTCTGGCCCAGCAGCTTGCCTCTGGCGGGAGCGGCCTTCTTGGCCGTCGTCTTGGCGGCTTTCTTTACGGCCTTCTTCGCGGTCTTGACCGTCTTCTTCGCAACCTTTTTCACCGCGGCCTTTTTGGCGGCCGGACGAGCAGACTTCTTGGCGCTTTTCTTGGCGGTATTCTTCTTGGCGCTGCGGGCGGACTTGGCTTTTCCCTTACGCCTGGACTTTTTCGCGGAGGCCATCGGCCTTCTCCCCTGGATTTATAGTGGCAGCGTTATGCCACAAACCCTCCGGGGTATTCCAGCCGTTCAGCGCCGAGGGCTTCGGTCCGCCGCTCGCCCAATCAAGTAATTCCACGGTGTGGACGATCGGCCATTCGAGGCTCGCTCCGATCTGCACCATGCAGCCGACGTTTCCGGTCGCGATCAGGCCGGCCGCCGTCGAGCGCACATTCGCCACCTTGCGCTCGCGCAGGCGGCCCGCGATCTCGGGCTGGAGCATGTTGTAGGTTCCCGCCGAGCCGCAGCACAGATGGCCTTCGGGCACGTCGCGGACCTCGAAGCCCATGCCGGTCAAAAGCTGTTTCGGCGCTTGCGTGATCTTCTGGCCATGCTGCATCGAGCAGGCGGAGTGATAGGCCACGGGAAGCTTCGGCGCGTCGCCGTTTTTCAGTTGCAGCGTCGCGACGTATTCGGTGATGTCTTTCGCGAGCGAAGAAACCCGCGCCGCCTTCTCCGCGTAGTCCTTGTCGGCACGCAGCATGAAGCCATAATCCTTCACCGTGGTGCCGCAGCCGGAGGCCGTGATCAGGATCGCGTCCAGCCCGCCCTTCTCGATCTCGCGGGTCCAGGCATCGATATTGTTCTTCAGGAATGCATGCGCTTCGTGCTCGCGGCCCATGTGATGGGCGAGCGAACCGCAGCAGGCCTCGCCTTCGGGAAGCACCACCTCGATGCCGTGACGGGTGAGCAGACGAATGGTCGCGTCGCGGATCGACGGCTTCACCACCTGATCGACACAGCCCGACATCAGCGCGACGCGGCCCTTCTTCTCGCCGGGTGCCGGATGATGACGCAGCGTCTGGCTTGCTTTCGGAAGCGAACGCGGCGCGAGATCGAGCATTGCCGCGATCCGGTTCATGCCGAGCGTCTTTGCGATCGGCGCAACCCAGCGCAGGAACGGCGCAATTGTCATCATCGCGCGGAAGCGTTTCGGATAGGGCATCACGAGCCGCAGCAGCGTCCGCGAGAATTTGTCCGAGAGCGGACGGCGATAGGTCTTTTCGACGTGGTTCCGCGCGTGATCGACGAGGTGCATGTAGTGCACGCCCGAGGGGCACGTCGTCATGCAGGACAGGCAGGAAAGGCAGCGGTCGATGTGCTTGACGTCTTCGCTGGTCGCCGGGCGATCCTGCTCCAGCATCTGCTTGATGAGATAGATGCGGCCGCGCGGGCTATCGAGTTCATCTCCGAGCAGCACATAAGTCGGGCATGTCGCGGTGCAGAAGCCGCAATGCACGCAGGCGCGGAGAATCTTGTCGGACTCGGCAATATTCGGATCGGCAAGCTGGGTCAGCGAAAAATGCGTCTGCATGACGAATTGGTGTCATGGCGCGCGATGGAAGGCAATGCTGACCCGGGATACCGCGCAGCGAAATCAAGAATCGCGGCGTTTCCTGACTTCCGCCTTCTCGCTCTCTTCCCGCTGCCGGTTCCGCCACAGCCGCCGGACATAGTAGAAACCGCGGCGCACGGGCGTGTCGATGTCGATGTCTTTCGCGATCGTTGCGCCCCCAGTATCGAGTTCGAGCACGAGTTTGCGCTCGTGAAACTCCTCGAGCTCCGGGCGGTGCCCGACGCTGATGATCGTCATTTCCGGCAGGCGCTCGCGGATCAGGTTCATCAGCTTTTCCTGACTGACCGTGTCGAGCGCCGAAGTCGCTTCATCCAGCACCGCGATATCGGGCTTGTGGACGAGGAGCCGGGCAAAGGCGAGGCGCTGCTTCTCGCCGCCGGAGAGCGTCTGCTCCCAGGGCTCGTTCTGTTCCTCGAGCCGCTCGATATGCTGTTCGAGACCGACCTCTTTCAGCGCCTCGATCACCGCCTCGCGGTCGATTTCCTTTTCGTCCATCGGATAGGCGGCGGCGCGCAGGAGCGAGCCTACCGGCACGTAAGGGCGCTGCGGCAGGAAGTTCAGTTGCGCGCCCTTGGCGATTTCGATTTCGCCGCCGCCCCAGGGCCAGAGGCCGGCAATCGCGCGGATGAGCGTGCTTTTGCCCGAACCGGATTCACCCACGATCAGCACGCGCTCGCCCGGCGCGATCGTGACCTCGGCATCTTTCACGACGCCGGTGCCGTCATCGAGCGCCACCGAAACCATATCGAGACGCAGGGCAACGCCTTCCGGCGCCTCGGCCATGTGGATACGCCGTGCGCTGGCATCGTTCTCCGCGTTTTCCAGCCCGTCGAGCGCGACCATCAGCGACGAGGCGCGGCGCGCGCTTGCGGTCCAGTCGGCAAGGCGCGGATAGTTGTCGACGATCCAGTTGAACGCCGTCTGCACGGTAACGAAGGCGGACGACGCCTGGATCACCTGCCCCAGCGTCATCGAGCCGTCGAGATATTTCGGCGCGCAGAGAATGACCGGGATCACCGGCGCGAGCAGGAAGCTCGACTGCGCCACGATCGTGGTGCGCATGTATTGCGTGCGGATCGCGCGCCAGCGGTTGAGCACGTCGGCAAGGATCGCGCTCAGACCTTCCTTTTCTTCGCGCTCGCCGTCGATCAGCGCGATGCTCTCGCCGTTTTCGCGCAGCCGCGTCAGCGCGTAGCGCATCTCCGCTTCGGACTGCGCCTTGGCTTCGCTCGCGGCGACATAACTCCGGCCGATAAAGACCATGACCGTGCTCGCGAGAACCGCATAGATCACCGACGCAAGCACGAGGTAGCCGGGGATCGTGACCGGCGTTCCGCCCCAGTTGAAGGTGAGATCGCCGCCGACGAACCAAAGCACGCCGACGAAGGTGACGGCGGAAAGAAAGGCCGCGACCACGCCGACGGTAAAATCCACCGGCGACTCGGTCGCAATGCGGACATCTTCGGAAATCCGGTACTCCGGATTCTTGTGATCGCCCTGCATCAAATTGAGATGGAAATACCGGCCGTTTTCGAGCCAGCGATCCGTCAGATGATTGGTCAGCCATTCGCGCCAGCGGATTTGCGTGGTCATGCGCGCATAGACGACCGCGATGGCAAGGCCGATCGAGGCGAGCGCCAAGGGCACGAAGATCAGCGCCTGCCGGCCGACCGCGGCAGCGTTCTTCTGCTCCAGCGCGTCGAAGATCGCGCGGTTCCAGATGTTGATCTGATACTGGATATAGACCTGCGCCGCGACGATCGTGAGCAACAGAAGGACGAGCCACCACGCGTAGCGGTCGCCATTCCTGCTCCAGAAGCCTTTGGCAGAAGTCCAGAACCGGCGAACAAGAAATTTCTTGAACTTCGCCCGCTCCTCGGCAGCGTTTGTCTGATGCATGCACCGCTCCCGGCGGTACGAAGATACTAATCCAACCTAATGCGGATCAGGCGTCTTCGTTCCGCCCGGAGCTGTCAGCTTTCTGCATACATGCGGCCGGGGTTCAGCACGCCCTTGGGGTCGAAGCTGTCTTTCAGGCGCTTCGAGACTGCGCCGCGCACTGGATCACATTGAATGCGTCATCCGCGATTGCGAGGGCAATATGTCGGCTGCCGCGCGCGCCGCCGCGGAAGCCCGGATCAGGGTCGCGTGACCGCGGCCCGCAAGGGCCGTCCGCACCGCGCCGGCCTGTGGCTTCTCGTTCGGCATTTCGAGCCAGAGAAGCCCGCCTGCCCAGTCATAAAAATACTGCGCGCCTACCGAGGCATTGATGCCGGCGGCGATCGCAGGAGCGAGTGAAGGCGTGGTGGAGAGTTTCCAGACCGCGCGCTCGCTCCCGTCGGCGAAAGGCCTGACATCGCGAATACTCTTCCAGAACGCGCGCGAGGCTCCGGCATCGAGCGCGCCAAGCTCGCCGAATGGCTTCAGCAGTTCTTCGAGCTTGGTCCGGCGATAGGCGACGGATTGCGGAACGCCTTCGAGCCTCAGCGCGGTCACGCTTTTGCCGGGCGCGCGGAGCGCCTCGATCGAGACGGCCAACGCTTGCGGAAGGTGCGCGGCGGCGGAAACCTCGCAGGAAGATCCCATCGCGGCTGCCATGGCCTCGTTCGCGCGGGCGTCGCTCGCGCCGAAGAGAAGCACGGTCGCACAATCTTCGGCGCGCGGCAGCACTTTGAGCGTGATGTCGGTCATCACCGCGAGCGTGCCCCAAGAGCCAGCGAAGAGACGCGGCAGATCGTAACCGGTGACGTTCTTCACGACGCGGCCCCCGGCCTTGAACTGTTCGCCGCGTCCCGACACAGCATTGACGCCGAGCATGAAATCGCGCGCGGCACCGGCCTTGATCCGGCGCGGCCCCGAAAGGCCGCAGGCTACAGCACCACCGATGGTGCCAGCACCCGGCGTCTTGTTCAGGAGCGGACCGTAATCCATCGGCTCGAAGGACAGTTCCTGCTTGCGCGCCTCGAGCGCTTTCTCGATTTCGGCGATCGGGGTCGCGGCGCGCGCGGAAAGCACAAGTTCTTCCGGTTCGTAGAGCGTGATGCCGGAGATCGCGGAAAGCTCGAGCGTGGCGTCCGTCTGGGTCGCGCGGCCAAGTTCGCGTTTCGAACCATGCCCGGCCACTTCAAGCCGCTTTCCGCTTTCGTTTGCGGACGCGATCGCTTCGGCGACGTCATTAGCGTCGCGAGGTTTGAGGATGTCCTGCATTTTAAAACCGCGGCAAATCCGGAAACGCGGTCTTGCCGCCATGGACATGCATGCGGCCCATTTCGGCGCAGCGGTGCAATTCGGGGAAAACCTTGCCCGGATTCAGGAGACCCTTGTCGTCGAAGGCGCATTTGACGCGAAGCTGCTGGTCGAGGTCGATCTTGTTGAACATCTCGGGCATCAAATCGCGCTTCTCGACGCCGACACCATGCTCGCCGGTCAGCACGCCGCCGACCTCGACGCAAAGGCGCAGGATGTCGTTGCCGAAACTTTCGGCGCGATGCAGTTCGCCTTCCTTGTTCGCATCGTAAAGAATGAGCGGATGCAGGTTGCCGTCGCCGGCGTGGAAGACGTTGGCGACCAGCAGCCCGTATTTCTCGGAGAGTTCGCGCATGCGCGACAGGACGAGCGGCAGCTTGGCACGCGGGATGGTGCCGTCCATGCAATAGTAGTCCGGCGAGATGCGGCCGACCGCGGGAAACGCCGCCTTGCGCCCCGCCCAGAATTTCAGCCGCTCCTCCTCGCTCGTGGAGACGCGCAAGGTGACCGCGCCGCAATCCTTGGCAATCGCCGAGACCCGCTCCATCAAGTGGTGGCATTCGGCTTCCGGGCCATCGAGTTCGACGATCAGGAGCGCCTCGACGTCGAGCGGGTAGCCCGCATTCACGAATGCTTCCGCTGCCGCGATCGCGGGCCGGTCCATCATCTCCATGCCACCCGGGATGATGCCCTCGCCGATGATCTTCGCCACGCAATCGCCGGCCGCTTCGGAAGTCGGGAAGCCGACCAGCAGCGCGCGCGCCGTCTCCGGTTTTTTGAGAATGCGGACGGTCACCTCGGTGACAACGCCGAGGAGCCCCTCCGAGCCGATGATGAGGCTCAGGAAATCATAGCCCTCGGCATCGAGATGCTTGCCGCCGAAGCGGACCACCTCGCCGGTGATCAGCACCATCTCGACGCCAAGCACGTTATTCGTGGTGAGCCCGTATTTCAGGCAATGCACGCCGCCCGAGTTCTCGCCGACATTGCCGCCGATGGTGCAGGCGATCTGCGAGGACGGGTCCGGTGCGTAATAGAAGCCCTGGCCTTCGACCGCCTTTGTGATGCCGAGGTTGGTGACGCCGGGCTGGGCCACCACCGCGCGGTTCGGAAAGTCGATGTCGAGGATCTTGTTGAACTTGCCCATGCCGAGGAGCACGCCATCCTCAAGCGGCAGCGAACCGCCCGACAGCGAGGTGCCGGCGCCACGCGGCACGACCTTGATGCCGTTTTCGTAGCAATAGCGAAGAATCTGCGAGACCTGCGCGGTCGTCTCCGGGAGCACCACCACCATGGGCAACTGCCGATAGGCGGTCAGCCCGTCGGACTCATATGGCCGCATCGCGACATCGCTCGCGATCACGCCCTCGCCCGGCACGATCGCGCGCAAGGCCGCGACGATGCTTTCGCGGCGATCCAGCACGGAGCGATCGGGAGCAGGCATTGCGACCATCGGCGGTTCCTCAAAAACACGCCTCTGAGCCGGGCGCTATCGTGAGGTTATATCAGAACCGTTCCAAAGGTCAGAAAAAGCAAAACCTGAAAAAACGAAAGCCGGCCCGATGGCATGGGCCGGCTTCGCGTCTCATTCATGCTGCGCGTTAGCGCGCAGGACCCGCGCTTAGTTCGAGCCGAACGGCGACCAGGGCTTCGGTGCCGGCTGCGGCGTTACCGGAAGCGGATCGGACGCCGGGAAGGTGTCTTTGAGCGCCTTGTCGACCTGCTTCTCGGTCATCTTCTTGGCCTTGCGCTTCTTGGGGGCTGCTTTCGGCGCAGCACTCGGGGCGGCCTTCGCGGCTTTCTTTGCAGTTTTCTTGGCGGTCTTCTTGGCGGCGGCCTTTTTGGCCTTCTTCGCGACCGTCTTCTTCGCTACCGCCTTCTTCGCCTTCTTGGCGGCCTTCTTCGGAGCTTTGGCTCTCTTGGCCGCGGCCTTCTTTGCTTTCTTCTTCGATTTCTTTGCCATGACTGACCTCTGTTTATCCGCCGTTTTCGCGGCTCGGCGAGCCGCGGTGAAATTCAGGAACGCTTCACTACCCGGGCCGTCTCACTATCAAGACATGCAAGCTACGAGGGCCATGCGCGCCAAGCAGATGCGTCTGCTCGATATCGCCCGACCGCGACGGTCCGGTTATCCAGTTTACGACGCGAGGCATCTTCAGTTCGCCGAAGCGCTCGCGGATTCGATCCCAGACAGATTCGTAATCGCCTGCAATGTCCCGTTCGTCAATGACGACAAGATGGTGATCGGGAAGAAAGTTGAGCGTGGTTGGATTATCGGCACCCGACAACATCACGAGCGTACCCGTTTCGGCGACGCCACCGAAGGCATAGGACACCGATGCGAACTGCTTGCCGTCGGAGGCACCCTTCGTCACTTCGAGTGCCGCTTCCCTTGCCCAGGGAATGAGCGCAAGGCGCGCATCTTCGCCGTGGCGAATTGCATGCGGCAGGTTCCGCGCCCGCAGATAGGCCGCGACTTCGGCCGGTATCTCCTCGTGCCCGCCGAGGATCGTGCAGCTTGCCTTCGCCATGTCGAGCATCTGCTTGAAGAGCTCCAGCCTTTCGCCAGCAGGCTTTTGCCCGCGCGAAGGAACGAGGTTGCGCGGGTGCTTGCCAAGCCTCGCTTCGACCGTTTCCCGGCGCAGCCGGTCGTCGTCCGAGACCGCCAACGACTTGCGGATGGTTGCGAAGACGGCGTCCCTGCCCTTCATCGCGCGGCCTTTCGCTTGTTCCAAAGCGCCTGAAAGGTCTTTCCTTGCGGCGCAGGAAAGTCGCGATGCCGGGTCCAGCCGCCGGTAAAGGGCAGCGCGGGCAAACGTCCCTTGCCACCGAACCAGCCGAGCACGCGCATGGCCATGCTGCTCGCGAAGCGATAGAGCGCCGGCCGCCGTGCGAAGGCCGCCCACAGACCAAGCCCGTAGCGCGCAGTCGCAGGTTGCAGGTGCCGCTCGAATTCACGCTCGCGCCAGTTCCGCATCAGCTTCGGCAGCGGGATGCGAACCGGGCACACTTCCTCGCAGCGGCCGCAGAAGGTGGATGCGTTCGGGAGCTTGCCGCCCTTCTCCACCCCCACGAGCGAAGGCGTCAGCACCGCACCCATCGGCCCCGAATAGACCCAGCCGTAAGTATGGCCGCCGACCGCATGAAACACCGGACAATGGTTCAGGCAGGCCGAACAGCGGATGCAGCGGAGCATTTCCTGAAAACTGCCGCCGAGCATGCCGGAGCGGCCATTGTCCAGGAGCACCACATGATATTCCTCCGGCCCGTCGGGATCGCCGGGCCGCCGCGGCCCGGTGGAGAACGTCGTATAGGCAGTCAGCTCCGTGCCGGAGCCGGAACGCGCCAGCAGCCGCAGAAACAGCGTCGCGTCTTCGAGGGTCGGCACCACCTTCTCGATGCTCGAAATCACGACATGGGCTTTCGCAAGCGTCTGGGTGAGGTCGCCATTGCCTTCATTGGTCACGATGATCGAGGAGCCGGTCTCGGCGACGAGAAAATTCGCGCCGGTGATCCCGACATCGACCTTGAGGAAGGTGTCGCGCAGCATGGCGCGGGCTTCGGCGAGGAGCGACGCCGGCTCGTCCAGATTGCGCCCCGGCGGCAGGTCCGTATGCACGCGGCGGAAATCGGCTTCCACCTGCTCGCGCGTCACATGGAGTGCCGGCGAGATCAGGTGCGAGGGCGTCTCGCCCCGCAACTGGATGATGTATTCGCCAAGATCGGTCTCGACCGGATGAATGCCGTTGGCTTCGAGATATTCGTTGAGCCCGGTCTCCTCCGAGATCATCGACTTGCCCTTGGCGACCGTCTTTGCGTCGAGACGCCTGCAGATGCCGAGAATGATCTCGTTTGCCTCTTCGGCGGTCGCCGCGAAATGCACGTGGCCGCCGGACGCAGTCACGTTCTTCTCATAGGCTTCGAGATAGAGATCGAGATGCCCGAGGATGTGGTCTTTCAGGTCGCGCGCGCTGTCCCTTAGCGCGTCATATTCCGGAAGCCGTGCCACGGCCGCGCGGCGGCGCTCGATGAAGCCGGTCTCAAAGCGCGAAAGCGCCTTCTGCAAGGAAACGTCTTCCAGCGCCCGCTTCGCGCGGGCGTTGAACTGCGGTGAGTTGACGGGTTGCGTCATCGCTCCGGCTCACCGATCGCGGGTTCCTCGCCCATGCCGGCGAGCACTTCGGCGACATGCCGCACTTTGACCGGACTGCCTTCGCGCGAAAGTTTGCCCGCCATGTTCATGAGGCAGCCGAGATCGCCCGCAAGCAAGGTGCCTGCGCCGGTTGCAGCGATGTTCGCGGTCTTCTTCGTCACGATCTTGTTCGAGACGTCCGGATATTTGACGCAGAAAGTGCCGCCGAAGCCGCAGCAGACATCGGCATCCTTCATCTCGATCAGGCTCAGTCCCTCGACCGCCGCCAGCAATTTCCGCGGCTGTTGCCGGATGCCGAGTTCGCGTAATCCCGAGCAGGAGTCGTGATAGGTGACGGCACCATCATAACGCGCTGCCGGTGCAACCCTTAGCACGTCGTGAAGAAAGACGGTGAGCTCGAAGGTCTTGGCCGCAAGCGCCCGCGCACGCGGTTCCCAGATCGCGTCACCCGCAAACAGCTCAGAATAATGAACCACAACCTGCCCCGCGCAGGAGCCTGAAGGCAGCACGACATACCTGTACGTCTCGAAGGTCTCGATTGCCTGCTTCGCAAGCGCGCGCGCCGTATTGCGGTCGCCGGCGTTGAACGCGGGCTGCCCGCAGCAGGTCTGCGAGGGCACCTCCACGATGCAGCCGGCGTCCTCCAGCAATTTCGCCGCGGCAAAGCCGACGCGCGGCCGGATCAGATCGACGAGGCAGGTCGCGAAAAGCCCGACGCGCATTTGCTCTTGATTGACTGCATCGGGCACGCGATCGGGCATGGCGGGGTTGTGCACTGCAAGCGCTGGCAGGATTCGGGAAAAGTGCTATCAGTCGCGCTCGCTGCATTAAACGTTACGGGGCCGCACCATGCAAACCATCACCTGTGTCGAAGACCTTCGCAATATCGCGCGCAATCGCGTTCCGAAGATGTTCTTCGATTATGCGGAAAGCGGCTCCTATTCCGAGCAGACGCTGCGCTGGAACCGGGAAGATTTGCAGAAAATCCGCCTCAAGCAGAAAGTGCTCACCGACGTCTCCAAGCGCGACACCAAGACCACGATCGCCGACAAGGAAGTGAACATTCCGCTGGTGCTGGCCCCGATCGGGCTTTGCGGCATGCAGCATGCCAATGGCGAGATCCTTGCCGCGCGCGCGGCGGCCGAAGCCGGTATCCCCTTCACGCTCTCGACCATGTCGGTCTGCTCGATCGAAGACGTCGCGACGGAAACGAACAAGCCGTTCTGGTTCCAGCTCTACGTGATGAAAGACCGCGAATTCATCCGCAACCTGATCGCGCGGGCGGCCGCCGCTAAATGTTCGGCACTCGTGCTCACGGTCGATCTGCAAATTCTCGCGCAGCGTCATCGCGACATCAAGAACGGCCTTTCGGTGCCGCCGAAGATGAAGTTCGCGAACATCGTCGACATCATGACCAAGCCGGGATGGGCGCTCAAAATTCTCGGCACCAAGCGCCGCAGCTTCGGCAATCTCGTCGGCCACGTGAAGGGCCTGACCGATACCGGCTCGCTCGGCGCATGGACGGCCGAACAGTTCGACCCGGCGCTGAACTGGGAAGACGTGAAGTGGATCCGCAATCTCTGGAAGGGCAAGCTCATCATCAAGGGCATCATGGAAACCTCGGATGCCAGGCTCGCGCTCGAACACGGCGCGGACGGCATCGTGGTTTCCAACCATGGCGGCCGCCAGCTTGACGGCGCGCCTTCCTCGATCTCCGCACTGCCGAAGATCGTGGACGCGGTCGGCCACAGAACCGAAGTCCTGTTCGACGGCGGTATCCGCAGCGGACAGGACCTCATGCGCGCGCTGGCGCTCGGCGCGAAAGGCGCCTTGATCGGCCGCGCCTTCGTTTACGGGCTCGGCGCAGGCGGACAGGAAGGCGTGAAGACCGCGATCGAATGCATCCGCAAGGAGCTCGACATGTCGATGGCGCTCTGCGGCGTGAATTCGATCAAGGAAATCGACAAGCGGGTGCTTGCGGAATAGGCGGCTGGCTTTCCGGCCGGGAGCGGCCCTTTGCTGCCGATCCACGCCTGCAAAAATGCAGGAACGTCGCCTGCGATTGTCCACGCCATCGCGCGGGAGCTCTGCTAAGCTCCGCGGGAAATTTTGGGGTGGGCCATGGCCCTCGTGACGCAGGTTTCCACCGACGAACTGCCGCCCGCGCAGCGCTTCGCCCATTGGCGCGAAGTGCGGGCGCGCAATATTTTCGGGGTCACGGTTGAACTCGACCGCGCGGAGCGGCTCGACTTCCATGGCAACATGACCGCGATCAGGCTCGGCAGCGCTTCGCTGGTCGAGATGCATTCATCGTCCTACGGCGTGGAGCGGAGCGAGAGCGATATTTCGCGAACGCCCGGCGACAGCCTCTGCATCTACCAGCAGCTCGACGGCGGCAGCTGGTTTCGCGCGGGCGGCCGCGAGTTCGTCGTTTCCGCCGGAGACATCGCCACCAACTACACCGACCTCCCCTACGCGACCCGACCCGACGGGCGAAAAGGCTTTCACCTGCGCATCCTGAAAGTGCCGCTGTCCGAATGCCGGCACTGGGTGAGCCGGGAAAGCGACTTGTGGGCGGCACCGCTCGCGCGCGAACACGGCCCGAACGCGCTTTTAGCCGACCTATTCACTTCTTTCGCACGCGAGGCACCGAAGCTCGACGCTGCTTCCGCCGAACTTACCGTGCGGACGCTTGTGCAACTCGCGCTGATCGCTCGTGGTCAGAGTGATCGCCGCTCCGAAGAAGGCCGGACGGCAACCCGGGAGGCCATGCTTTCTGCCGCCCGCCGGCATATCGACAAGCACTCGCGACGTGGCGATCTTTCCGCCACCCGAACAGCGGCGGCGCTCGGCATTTCCGTTCGCCAGTTGCATCTCTTGTTCGAGCCGACCGGCACCACGTTCGCTGGCTATCTCCGCGCGACCCGGCTCGAGCAGGCGCGGGCCATGCTCTTGCAGTTTCCGGAACGGCCGGTGACCGACGTCGCCTATTCCTGCGGCTGGAATAGCCTCGCCACCTTCCACCGCGTGTTCCGCGCGACCTACGGCCAAAGCCCGGGCGACCTGCGCGACCGCTGACACCCGCCGCGCCTTTTGCACGAAACAAGACAAGGCCTGCGCGGAGTAAGACGACAGTCCCGGCACCGCGTCCGAAATTGCGCCGTGAAAAATCGGATTCCCGCGAGGCGGCGCAATATCGCGCCCGCCGTCGGGACGTCCGGCAAACCCGGAGCACTCCTCATGATGAAGCAACTGGCGACCGGCTTCGCCACCCTTGCGCTTGGCGTTTCCCTGGTGCTGCCCGCCATGGCGCAGCAGACCGCAGACGACCGCAAATGGATCGGCGAATGCATCGTCGACAACAAGGACGAAGGCCAGACGCCGAAGGTGGTCGAAGCCTATTGCACCTGCATGAACAACCTGATGAGCAACAACGAGCGCCGTTCGATCACGCAATGGGAAAGAGCCAATCCCAACGCGCAGGAACGCTGCAGCAAGCAGGCCGGCTGGGGCCGCTGATCTTTCGACACTCTCCCTCCAGAGACCCAACTTTCCATCCCCGGAGCACCATGTGCTTCGGGGATTTTTTATCGCCGGTTGCCGAAGGCGATGCGCTTGCCGCTCATGCGGGTGGGCTGGGCCACCGCGCGGCAATAGCGCGCGAAGTGCCCGCGCAGGGCTTTCAGCATTCTCCTGAGTGAAGCCATGGCCGCCGCCTTTTCGTAGTTTCTCTGGCGACGCTAGGCGCGGGCTTCTGTCTTGAAAATTGAATAATTCTGATAATATCGTTCTTCAGGTGAGAACGATGGAACTGTCCGACCTCAGCATCTTCCGCACGGTCGTCGAAAGCGGCGGCATCACGCGCGCGGCAGAAAAGCTGCATCGCGTGCCCTCCAACGTCACCACGAGGATCAGCCAGCTCGAGGACGACCTCGGCGTGAAGCTCTTTGTGCGCGAGGGCCGCAACATCCGGTTATCGCCCGCGGGCGCGATCCTTCTCGAAAAGGCGAACCGGCTCCTCGAACTCGCGCGCGAGACGCGCGAAGCGGTCCACGGCGGCGTGCCGCGAGGACTGCTTCGCCTTGGCGCTTATGAAAGCACGGCATCCGTCTGGCTGCCGGGGCGGCTCAACGAATTTCAGAAGAACTTTCCGCAGGTGACGCTCGAACTCCACACCTGGAGCCTGCAACACATGATCGCCGGAATGCTTTCGGGCGCGTTGGAAGCCGCCCTCATCTGCCGCAACGAAAACGACACGCGCTTCGAAACGATGCCGCTTTACGACGACGAGGTCGTGCTGGTCGCGCCGAAGCAGAAAGATCCGCTGACGCGCGGAAAGAACGAGGACTTCGTGCTGCTTTCCTTCGACGATGACTGTCCGCTGCGCCACCAGATCGAAGGCTATGTCCGAGACCACATCCGCGCGCCGTCGCGCGTCATCGAGATGTCGTCCAATCACGCGCTCCTTGGCTGCGTTGCAGCGGGCATGGGCGTCGGCATGATGCCGGAAAGCGTGCTGCCGACCTTTCCAGGCCACAAGCACCTGAGCGTGCATCGCCTGCCTGCGGAGGTCGCGAAAAAACGCATCGCGCTGACCTGGCGCAAAGGAATGCGGTCTCCACGGATCGACGCGCTTGCGCAAACACTGCAGGCTTCGAAACTCATCGGGAGAGGCCGGCAAACACGCTGACCGTGCGCAGCGTACCTGTACGAAGGCTTGCTACAGTCCGAGCTCGCTCAGTCCCGGATGATCCTCGGGCCGCGCGCCTGAGGGCCAGAAGAACTTTCGCTCGGTTTCGCTGATCGGCACGTCGTTGATGCTCGCTTCGCGGCGGCGCATCAGCCCGGCTTCGTCGAACTCCCACTGCTCGTTGCCGTGCGCACGAAACCAGGCACCGCTCGCGTCTCGGTATTCATAGGCGAAGCGCGCGGCAATGCGGTTTTCGTGAAAGGCCCAGACCTCCTTGATCAGGCGATAGTCGCGCTCTTTCTCCCATTTGCGGGTGAGAAATTCCACGATCGCCGCGCGGCCCGAGAAAAACTCGGAACGGTTTCGCCACATACTGTCTTCAGTGTAGGCGAGCGAAACGCGTTCCGGGTCGCGGCTATTCCATGCGTCCTCCGCAAGCCTGGCTTTCTTCGCGGCGGTCGCGGCATCGAAGGGCGGCAGCGGCGGACGCATGGCGATCAATCTTCTTTGAAGCCGTATTCCGGAATATTGCCGCTCGCGCCGTAATAGCGATACGGCAGGAATTTTCCGGTCATCGTGATCTTGACGCGGTCGCCCTTGGGATTGGCCTGCCGCTCCATCAAGAAGTCGAAATCGATCGCCGACATGATGCCGTCGCCGAATTCTTCCTCGATCAGCGCCTTCCACGCCGGACCGTTGACCATCACCATCTCGTAGAAGCGATAGATCAGCGGATCGGTGGGCGGCATCGGCGTACCGGTGCCGCGATAAGGCACTTCGTTGAGCATGGCCTGCTCGGCTTTGGTAAGGCCGAACAGCTCCGCCGCGGCCTGCGCCTGCGGCTTGGTCAGCTTCATCTGGCCCATCAGCGCGCCGACAATGAGCGTCGGCGAAAAGCCGCCGATCTGCTCGCAGATATAACTCCACTTCCAGCCCTTCTCGCGCTTGATGTCGAGCAGCTTCTCGGTGAGGTCTTCGCGTTTCATCTTCGTCTTCCTTGCTTCGAAATGAATTCAGGCGCGGATGCGCAGCGGTTCGGGCGCGGATGGCGTATCCGCCACCGGCCGCACCAGCGGCACGTTCTTCGGGTCCCACGGCTTGCCCGCGATCTCGTCCTTGAAGGTGCGCGAACGGCTGACCAGAAAATCGATCAGGTGATTGCGCACGGCGTAATAATCCGCGTGCTTGTGGATCTGGTTGCGGTCGCGTTCTTTGGGGAGCGGGTTCTGCACGATCTCCGCGATCTGCGCGTGCGGCCCGTTGGTCATCAGCACGATCTTGTCGGCGAGATAGATCGCCTCGTCGATGTCGTGCGTGATCATGAAGACCGTCTGGCCAGTCGAAAGACAGATGCGCCGCACTTCGTCCTGCAAGGTGCCGCGCGTGAGTGCGTCCAGCGCCGAGAACGGCTCGTCCATGAGCAGCATCTTCGGCTCGAGCGACAGCGCGCGGGCGATGCCGACGCGCTGCTTCATGCCGCCCGAAAGCTCGGATGGCTTCTTGTGCTCGGCGCCTTTGAGTCCGACCAGTGCGATGAACTTTTCCGCGTGATCCCTGATCTCGGCTTTCGACCAATGCTTGTGCTTCGCACCGACCGCATAGGCGACATTGCCGAGCACGGTCCGCCACGGCAAAAGCGCGTGGCTCTGAAAGATTACCGCGCGTTCGAGCGCAGGACCGTCGATCGCCTGATTATCGACGATCACGACCCCTTCGCTCGGCGTATCGAGGCCGGCGAGGATGTTCAGCACCGTGGTCTTGCCGCAGCCAGAATGACCGATCATGCAGACGAACTCGCCGCGCTCGATGCCGAGCCAGAGGTTTTCGAACACGGTGGTTTCGGCACCGCCCGGCGCGGGATAGCGCTTCGCGATCGCTTCGATGGAGATGAGTTTCTCGGTCATGATTTATTCCGGATAGGTCACGAACTTCGCCGCGCGGGCGAGCAATTGATCGAGGATCATGCCGACGATCCCGATGACGAGGATCGCGTTGATCACGTTGGTGATCGACAGGTTGTTCCACTCGTTCCAGACGAAGTAACCGATGCCGGTACCGCCAACGAGCATCTCGGCCGCGACGATCACGAGCCAGGCAATACCGATCGAAATGCGCATGCCGGTAAGAATCGTCGGTGCCGCTGCCGGCAGGATCACCGTGAAGGCGCGCTTGAAGGCACCGACTTCCAGCGTGCGCGCGACGTTCAGCCATTCCTTGCGCACGGAAGCGACGCCGAAGGCGGTGTTGATCAGCATCGGCCAGACCGAGCAGATGAAGATCACGAAGATCGCAGAATAGTTGGAGTCCTTGATGGTGTAGAGCGCAAGCGGCATCCATGCGAGCGGCGAGATTGGTTTCAACACCTGAATGAACGGATCGAGCGCACGGCTCATCAGTTGCGACATGCCGATGAGAAAGCCGAGCGGGATCGCGACGATGACCGCAAGGATATAGCCAAGCGCCACGCGGCCTATGGAATAAGCGAGCTGGATGCCGAGGCCCTTGTCGTTCGGGCCGTTGTCGTAAAACGGATTGCTCAAATGTTTCCAGAGCGTCGCGCCGACCTGCAACGGCCCCGGCATCGCGGACTTGCCCTGCGTTGCCGTGATGCCCATCAGCTTCGCGTATTCGGGATCCATCTGCTGGACCGATGACGTGCCGCTGGTCGCGATATGCCAGGCGAGAAGAAAGGTCGCGAGGATCAGAACCGAAACGATGCCCGCGCGGAGGGAAATGCTCATTTGTTTCTTTTCCGCGTCATCGCCCGGCTTGTCCCGACCATCCACGCCTTATCTGCATAGCGGCAAAGAAGGCGTGGATGCCCGGCACGAGGCCGGGCATGACGATTAAGTTTCTACGCCCGGCTGATTTTGAAGCTCTTCAGATATTCCTCGGGCTTCGAGGGATCGAAGGTCTTGCCCATCACCGAGAAGCTCTTCGAGGTGGAAGCCGGCGGCGTCAGCCCCACTTCCTTCATGAGCTTCGTGGTGTCGGTCGCGAGGAACACCTGCTTGGCGACATCGGCGTATTTCACCTCGCCCTTGATCTGGCCCCAGCGCTTCATCTGCGTGAGGATCCAGACAGCGAAGGACTCGTAGGGGAACGGATCGAAGTCGATGCGATCCGGTACCTTCCGCACGTTGCCGAGACCATCCGCGAAGGTGCCGGTGAGCACCTGCTCCACCACCGTGACGGGCTGGTTGAGGTAGTTCGCGGGCGCGATCGCTTCCGCGATCTGCTTGCGGTTCTCCTGCTTGGTGGCAAAGGCGGTCGCATCGATGATCGCCTTGAGGAGCGCCGCATAGGTGTTCGGCGAGCCTTTGACGAATTCCTGCGAGGCAGCGAAAGCGCAGCAGGGATGACGATCCCAGATTTCCTTCGAGAGGATGTGGATGAAGCCGACGCCGTCATAGACCGCGCGCTGGTTCACCGGATCCGGCGCAAGGAAGCCGTCGATATTGTCGGCGCGCAGGTTCGCGACCATCTCCGGCGGCGGCACCGCGCGGATCTGCACGTCGGTGTCGGGGTCCAGTCCATGCTCCGCGAGGTAATAGCGCAGCAGATAATTGTGCATCGAGTAGTCGAACGGCACCGCGAACTTGAAGCCCTTCCAAGACTTCGGGTCGCGCTTGTCCTTGTGCTTCACCGCAAGCGTGATGGCCTGGCCGTTGATGTTCTCGACCGCCGGCATCGTATAGGGCAGCGGGTTCGAGCCCGCGCCGAGCGTGATCGCAAGCGGCATCGGCGAAAGCATGTGCGCCGCGTCGTATTCCTTGTTGATGGTCTTGTCGCGCACCACCGCCCAGCCGGCCGTCTTGATGACTTCGACGTTGAGGCCGTGCTTCTGATAGAAGCCCATGGGATGCGCCATGATGATCGGTGTGGCGCAAGTGATCGGAATGAAGCCGACCTTGAGGTCCTTCTTCTCCAGCGGGCCGCCTTGCGCGAAGACTTCCGTCGCCGTCTGCAGCGGGAAGAATTGCGAGATCGCGGCAAGCGCGGTCGCGGCACCCACGCTCTTCAGGAATGCGCGGCGCGCGGCGTCCTGCGGAAACATCGCGCGCATCACCGCGCCCGCCACGACATTCTCGTAGCGCTTGTCCTCGCTGGACTGCACCTCCTGCGCCTGCAGGCGCAGAGCGTAGTCGTGCTCCTCTGCGCTCTGGTGCTGACCGCATGGGCAGCCAGAGCGCAGCCGGCGCTTGGGATCGAACGGATTGCTGAACATGGACATCGCCACTCCTCTCGAACAACAGATCGAGACGAGTAAGAGCAACATCGATGCCAAGATTTTCCGGCACGTCGAAATTCCGGAAAACGCGCTATTTTCCGATTGCATCCAGCAGCTTAGTTGCTACGATTTCTCGTATCATACGAATTTTCGTAGTGATCGCCGGGGTGCCTGCTGCAAATGAAGAAAGTGCAGCCGAAAAAAGAGGCAGAAACGGAAGAGAGCAAACGCTTCTTCCAGGACGTCGCGCGCGACAACCGGCTGATCCTTGAGGCGGCCGGCGAAGGCATCTATGGCGTCAACGCCGAGGGCGAAACCACCTTCGTCAATCCTGCCGCCGCGCGCATGCTGGGCTGGGATGCCGGCGAACTCGTCGGCAAGGACATGCACACCACCGTGCATCACAGCCACTCCGACGGCTCGCATTATCATAATCACGATTGCCCGATCTATGCGGCGTTCCGCGATGGCGCGGTGCATGAAGTCGCCGACGAGGTGTTCTGGCGCAAGGACGGCTCGTTCTTTTTCGTCGAATACACCTCGACGCCGATCCGCGACCGCGGCGTCGTGGTCGGCGCGGTCATCGTGTTTCGCGACATCACGCAGCGGCGCGAGTCCGATATGCGGCTGCGCGATGCGCTTTCCGAAGTCGGCAGGCTTCGCGAGAAACTCGAGCGCGAGAACGCCTATCTGCAGGAAGAAATCCGCAACGAAGGCAATCATCGCGGCATCATCGGACAAAGTCCGGCGATGCAGCAGATCCTCCGCCAGATCGAGATCGCAGCATCCTCGCGTTCGAACGTGCTGATCGGCGGCGAGACCGGCACCGGCAAGGAACTGATCGCGCGCGCGATCCATGACGCAAGCCTGCGCAGCGACGGCCCGTTCATTCGCGTGAACTGCACCACACTTTCGCGCGCGGAATCCGAAAGCGAGCTGTTCGGCGATCCTTCGCGCGATCGCACCGGCCGCATCGAACTTGCCGAGGGCGGCACGCTCTATCTGGAAGAAGCCGGCGACCTGCCGCCGGAAGCGCAGGAGCGACTCTTGCAGCTCGTTGAGACCGGCGAATTCTCTTCCCGTGGAGAGATGCGCAAGATGGACCTGCGCGTTATCGCCTCCACTAGCCGCGACCTGAAAGCCGCGGCTAAACGCGGCAGCTTCAAAAACAATCTCTATTACCGGCTCAACGTGATCGCGGTCGAAGCACCGGCGCTGCGCGAACGGCGCGAGGACATTCCATTGCTTGCCGCGCATTTTCTTTCCGGCGTCAATCGCAAGCTGCGCGTCTCGTCCGCATTGCGCATTTCCGACGCCGACATGAAACGGCTTTCGCTATACGCCTGGCCCGGCAATGCGCGCGAATTGCAGAACGTGATCGAGCGCGGCGCGATCCTTGCGCGCGGCGGGCAGATCCGCATCGATCTGCCCGAACAGGTGCCGGCCTACCGCATCGCCAATGCGGCGGCGCAGGTCGTCACAGAAGACGGCCGCCGAGACCGCGACCGCGCCAATATCCTCGCAGCACTTGAAGCCTGCGGCGGCAAGATCTTCGGCCATGGCGGTGCTGCCGAACTGCTCGGCGTCAAGCCGACCACGCTCGCCTCACGCATCAAGTCGCTCGGCATTCGCTACCGCAAGGTATCGCCGCGCGAGCCGCGGCCGCATTAACTCTCTGCCGACGACAGGTTGCACCCGTATCAGTCGGAGCTTTCGGCGCATCGGCGGCCCTGTATAGTGCCGCCCCTACAATCCGCTGGTCAGCCTTTCCGATGAAACAGATCGCCGAAGTCCTGCGCACGTTTTACGCGCTCGCAGTCCCTTACTTTCGCTCCGAGGAAAAGTGGCGCGCGCGTGCGCTCCTGCTTGGGGTGATCGCAGCGGAGTTCGGCGTGGTCTATGCGCTGGTCGCCTTCAATCACTGGAATGCCTATTTCTTCAACGCGATCCAGAACCGCGACTGGGACGACTTCATCTTCTCGCTGCTGTTATTCCTCGGCATCGCGCTGTGGACGGCCGCCGCGACCATGGCGCAGTTCTATTTCGGCCAGATGCTGATCATGAACTGGCGGCGCTGGATGACGGAGCAATACGTCAACCGCTGGATGGCGAAGGGACGGCATTACCGCATGCGGGTGCTCGGCCACGATGTCGACAACACGCATCTTCGCATCGCCAACGACATCCTGATTTTTCTCCAGAAGACGCATGATCTCGGCTACAATTTCCTCGGCAGCCTGATCGCGCTGGTATCCTTCGCCTACATCTTGTGGGGATTGTCGAGCGCGGCGCCCTTCATCATTTACTGCGTCGATCTCGCCTTCCCCGGCTATCTGTTCTGGATTGCAATCCTTTATGCCGCGATCGGCACTTTGATCGCGCATTGGATCGGCAAGCCCTTGATCGGCTATAATTTCAATCAGCAGCGCTTTGAATCCGACTATCGCTTCGCGATTACGCGAAGCTGGGATCATTCCGAGCCGATCGCGCTGATGCGCGGCGAGAAAATCGAGCGTGGAATCTTGAGCGCGCGCTTTAACAATCTCGTGCAGAACTGGACGCGGCTGATCCGGCGCCAGTCCGGCCTCACCTTCTTCGTGACGGGCTATACGCAGTGGTCGCTCGTGTTCCCGACGCTGGTCGCAAGCCCGGCTTACTTCATGGGCGCGATCCCGCTCGGCTCCTTGATGCAGGGCGCGCTTGCGTTCCAGCGTGTCGACATCGCCTTCGCCTTCTTCCTGCATTCCTACGCCAAGATCGCGGAGTGGAAGGCGAGTATGGACCGCATCGCGCAACTCGACGAAGCATTGTCGGAAGTCGATCGCCCGCAGGCGCTGCCGCAGATCGATCTGCGCGATCATGAGAAAGGCGAACTCGCGGTCAGCAATCTCTCGGTGACATTGCCCTCGGGCAAGCCGATTGCCGCACTCGACAGTCTCGTTCTGCATGCGGGCGGCCGCACGCTGCTTTACGGGTCGTCGGGTGCCGGCAAGTCCTCGATCCAGCGCGCGCTGGCCGGTGTATGGACGCTCGGCAGCGGCAACATCTCGCTTCCGCACGACAAGGTGCTCGCGATGCCGCAGCGCTTCTATTTTCCTCTCGGCTCGCTGAAATCGGTCATCACCTATCCCACTCCCGCGCAGGAAGTGGACGATGCACGGCTTCGCGAAGTGCTGGAGCAGGTCGGGCTCGGTTATCTCGCCGAGCGGCTTTCCGAGGAAGCCGAGTGGGGCTCGATGCTCTCGGGCGGTGAGCAACAGCGGGTCGCCTTCGCCCGCGCCATCCTGCGCGATCCCGCGATCCTGCTGCTCGACGACTCCACGTCCAACCTCGATGGCGACGCCACAAAACAGATGTATCAGGCGCTCGACCAAAACCTGCCGCAATGCATCGTCATCTCGCTGTCGCGCTCCGATGCGCTCGCCAGCCTGCACCAACAGGCCATCCGCTTGCCGCCCGCCGCGGCGCATGCAAGGTAGCCGGAAATTCAAGGGGGAATTGCCCATGGGCAAGATGAGCTACTACACCGACTTCTGGGGCATGAATTACGACATCTGCCCCTGCGACGTGCACGTCACCGATTATCTGGAAGCGCGGAACGTGAAGGACGCGAACGTCTTCCACTTCGGCACCGGCACCCATCATCACGTCGGCATCCGCTGCCATGAGAACGGCTCCGGCAATCGCGTGCTCGGCATCACCGCGAGCGTCGAAGAGGCGGAAGCCTACGTAAAGCTTGCGATCGAGCGGCCGGAAGTCTCGAAAAGCTACAAGGCCTTCTTCGGCGACATCTACGTGCTCGAGCCGAAACTGCTGCCGAATTTCGACGCGGTTGCGCTCGTACACCTCTGCGAGTTCCGCGCGCCCGCCATGGACGAATACAACGGCTATACCGACCGCGAACTCGTCGATCTCTTCACGGCGAAGCTGAACCCTGGCGGCCACATGATTTTCTACACGAAGTCGATGGCCTGGGATCGCGCGCAGCCGGTGGTCGAGCAATGGGCGAAGGACTCGGGCTTCGAGAAGACCGAGGAATTCAAGACGCTCGCGATCTATCGCAAAAAATAAGCGCTCACACGCATGAAGGAATTTTTCTGCCGGGCCTATGGCGGCCCGGAGGTGCTTGGCTTGCGCGACGTCGAGAAGCCATCGCCGAAAGCAGATGAAATTCTGGTCCGTATCCTCGCCACGACTATCAGTTCGGGGGACGTGCGCCTGCGCGCCGCGCGCTTTCCGAAAGGCATGGGGCTGATCGCGCGGCTGGCGTTCGGATTGTCCAAACCGCGGCAACCCGTGCTCGGCACCGAACTCGCCGGTGTCGTAGCGGCTGTCGGCAGCGACGTGCGCCGCTTCAAGGTTGGCGACGAGGTATTCGCCTTTCCCGGCGGCAAGCTCGGCTGCCATGCCGAATATCGCATCCTGCAGGAAAATCAGCGGGTCTTTCACAAACCCGAGAACCGCTCGTTCGCCGAAGCCGCTTCGATCTCGTTCGGGGGAACGACTGCACTGCATTTCCTGCGCAAGGCGAAGCTGCGTGCGGGCGAAAGCATTCTCATCATCGGCGCATCGGGTGCCGTGGGCACGGCCATGGTGCAGATTGCCGGTCACATCGGCGCGGAGGTCACTGCCGTCACGAGTGCGGGCAACGCCGATCTCGTGAAGTCTCTCGGTGCTACGAAGGTCATCGACTATCGCCGCGAAAACTTCGTCGAGAATGGCGAGCGCTATGACGTGATCGCTGAAACCACCGGCGCGCATACCTTCCGTGCTTGCAGGAATTCGCTGCGCCAAGGCGGACGCTTTCTGGCGATTGCGGCAGGCATCCCGGACATGCTTGCCATGCTCTGGTCCTCACCGCTCTACGGCAAAAAGGTGATCGCAGGACCGGCGGAAGAATCGGAAGCGCTGGTGCAGGAAATTGGCGAATTGGCCGCTGCCGGGATCCTGAAGCCCGTGATCGACCGGCGCTATTCTTTCCTCCAGCTTCCAGAAGCGCACGCCTATGTCGACACCGGCCGCAAGCGCGGCAGCGTCGTCATCGAGATCGCGCGCTGAAGCACTTTACAAAAGCCTCAGAGTCCGGGACGCTCGCGATCCATCGCAAGCCATAGCCCTGCATGAGCGCACGCCCCGGACAAGGCACTCTCCTCACCTTCGCGATTTTCGCGCTGGCGGGTCCTGTCATCGGGGCGTTTCTGCTTTTCCTGCCGAATGCGATCAACGTATTCCGCTGGATCGCGACCGACAGCACCTATCTCTACGGCCTCCTCGGCAGCATCCTCTACATTTATCCGTTCGGGATATGGCCGGGCCTGATCGCGGGCGCGATCGTGGTCTGGCGCGACTACACCGCGGGCGGCAGCACGATCCTGTTTGCTGCCTTGGCCGGTACCATCGCCGGCGTCATCTGGATCACGTCGTTCGAGCTCTTCGTGTTCCAGCTCGGCACCAAATATCTGTTCTCGGAACTGAACCTCTGGCGCACGGCGATCTGCGGCGTCGCGGCGATGGCCTGCTGGCGGCTCAGCCGCGCGCCACTACCGGCACCGAGGCCCGAAGACAGCGGCAATTCGCTGAATTGATCCGGCGCAATGTTTTGCCGTAAGTGCCTCTGCTAGCTTTTCCAAAACGCGAGTACCGCAATTTTGGATATTCCGGTTCAAACCGCCGCTCCTTCGCCGCTCGATGGCGCGCGGTTGCTCTCCGTGAACGAGGATACGATTCACGCGCTGGTGCATGGCTTCTACGACACGGTGCTGAAAGACCCCGTCATCGGCCCGATCTTCTCGCGCGAGGTCGCGCCGGATCACTGGCCCGTGCATCTCGACAAGATGTGCGCGTTCTGGTCGTCGTTGCTGCTGAAGACGCGGCGCTATCAGGGCCATCCGCTGCGGCCGCATCTGCGGATCAACGAGCTTTCCGACGAGCATTTCCAGCGCTGGCTCTCGCTGTTTCGCGCGACCACGCTGAAGGTCTTTGACAAGGAAGATGCCGATGCCGTCTATGGGCTTGCCGCGCGGATCGCGCAAAGCTTCCGGCTAGCGGTTGCCTTCCATCGCGGCGAAGACACAACAAAGCTGACGCCGCTCGCCGCCCGCATTCCTCAGTGAAAGATTGAAAATGACCGACAAGTGGAAACAGACCGCGCTCTCGCTCTACTGCGCCTGCTGGGCCGGAATCGTGATCGGGGTTTCCTTCATCGCAACGGTTGCGAAGTTCGCGGCACCGACCTTGACGCGGCCCGTCGCACTCGACGTCGGCCGTCACACCTTCGCGGCCCTCGCCCGCATCGAATGGGGACTGGCGGTCGTGCTGGTTCTTGCCATCGCGTTCGCCGGAATGAACCGCTTTCGCGCGGTGATGCTGTTTCTGATCGCAGCGCTGCTGGCGGCCGAAGCGCTCTGGCTTTATCCGCAATTAAGCGCGCGCACCGAGCTCGTTCTCGCCGGACAGGCGCTGCCGCCTTCGTCGGTACACATGTTTTCGGTGTCGGCGGAGTCGGCGAAAGTGCTCCTGCTTGCGCTCTTCGCGGTGGTCGAAGCAAAGGCCGCGCGCCTATAAAAAAATTAAGTACGGTTTGCGCTGCCGCAACGAATTCGCAGGCATTTCGTGGAACGAAGGCATGACAGATCGGTTTTGTTGTCATGCCCCAAATTCGCGATGAAAGTTTTACCTGCTTCGTTCACGGCCATGGAGCGAAGTATTCGTCCGCGCCAGAACCGGAAATCAAAGCCGGGCTGCGGCAGCGCTTGCTGACGCCGATTACGCGCGTCCTTTCCAGCAAACGCGCGGAGGCACAGCTCGCCTTCCAGCGGCTCGCGGGCAAGCCATTTGTGGAAGACAAGAAGTAGATTTTTCCAAAAATGGTACAGCAGGGTGGACTTGAACCACCGACCTCCGGTTCCACAGACCGGCGCTCTAACCAACTGAGCTACTGCTGCACAGCGCGTCACCGGCCCTTCAGGCCGCGACGCGGGCGGAAAGTCTTACAAACCGCCGCGTAATGCAAGGGTTTGGTTGCACCTTGGTTTCAAATGATAATTTGTCGTCCCGGCGAAAGCGGGGACCCATAACCCCTTGCGATCATTGTGGGCCCAGGCAGTCGCACCACTTCATTGGCGTGTACAGGGATTATGGGTCCCCGATCGCCGCTTACGCGGCGTCGAGGACGACCAAAATAAAAAACCCGGTCCTTTCGGCCCGGGTTTTCAGTTATAGCAACGGCTTTCCGCTCAGGCGGAAAACTTGAAGCTCTTGGACACGCCGGTCTTGATCGGCTCCGAGGTATCGGCAGCGATCTTCTGGGCCAGCGCCGAAAGCTCCTTGGTCTGGGCCGAAAGCGCTTCGAACTGCGCGCGGAAATGCGCGGTCGAGACTTCGGCAGCTTCGGCCAGCGTCTTCGCGCCGAACATCGCGGTCGTGAAGTCGAAGGACGCGTTCACATTGGCACGAAGCGCATCGAGCGCCTTCATGTTGAACTCGGTCGCGCCCTTGGAGGCCGCGGTATAGGTGGTTTCGAGAAGATCGGTCGTGTCTTGCGCGGCCGCCTTCATCTTGTCGTAGCCTTCCTTGGCCTGCTTCACGCCCTTTTCGGCGAACTCGCGGACCATTTCCGGCACTTCCGCTTTCGGCATTTCAAATTTCGGCATCTCGGTCATGGCTATGGCTCCTGGCTATGGTTTCCTGCCTGGACAATCGAGGCCGGGAGGCGGACGCCTCGCGGCTGCTTACATTGAGGAAACGCGCTACCACGAACTTTGTTGCATCGCAACATAAATATTGCGACGCATCACAAAGCCACGAAAAACCGGTCAGGTGCGGGGCTTGGTAGCCTCGCGGGCTGCCGTCTGCATCTGCTCGGTCATGGTTTTGGTCTGATCCGAGAGCTTCTGCATGGTTTCCTTGGCGAAATCGCTCTGGAGCTGCATGATTTCCTGCGGATCGCGGGCCCGGACCAGCCTCTCCGCGAAGGCGAAGGCAGCGGCCACGTTTTCCTCGGCAAAGCCGAAGGCCTGGCGGCTCACGTCCCGCGCCCCGGAGGTCACGGCATCCGTCTGCCCCTCGACCGCGCTCATCGCCTTGGTCGCCTGGTTCATATAGTTGTCGAAGGCGGTTTTGGCCTGCTCGACGCTCTTTTCAGCGAAGGCCCGCATCTCGTGCGGCACGTCGAATCCTGGAACTTTCCCGAACATATTCATTCTCCCTGTTCCTTTCTCCCGTCCTCACTCCCGTTGCCATCACGCTACGCGCCGAACGCGCCGCACTCAACTGCTTTACCGCGAGCAAACTAGATTAACCTTTCAGGACAAAGGTTTCGTGGCGTGTCCCGCCGGGAATAGCTTTCCGGGCGGCCCCAAATTATGAAGAAAGCGTAAATTCGGGCGCTCGACTTGGACCGGCTCACGAAGGGCCCGGCCGTGCCCCGAACCCGCGTTGGAAAGACCATGCGTTCGTTTCCGGCTCTTGCCGAACTCCTTGCCGAGCCGAAGCTCGCGGCCCTGATCCTGGATCCGGCGCCGGCGCTGGTGTTCGACCCGGACGGCAATCTGCGTTTTGCGAACCGCTCCGCGCTTTCCGCCTATGGCGCAGCCACGCTTTCCGAACTGATCGAAAAGAGTGCGTCGCTGTTCGGCGAGATGCCGGACGCCGCGCGCGAATTCGCCGAAACGCTGCCGCTCAACGGGCTCTATCGCCGCGAGGCGATCGCACTCGCAAACGACACCGAGACTTTTCGCTGCGAACGGATCGGCTTCGCGAACAGCGTCGAGGCCGTGCTCTTTACGGGCCTTGCCCGCGAGCGCTTCGACGGCAATGTCGGTCAATCCTTCGGCGTGCTGTTCGACGGCGAACGCGCGCCCTTCGCGCTGTTCGACCATGACGGCAATCCGCTGCACGCGAACAGCCTTGCCAGCGCCATCATGGGTCCGGCGAGAACGCTGACGCATCTGCATGCGTCGGCTGCTTCCGCGATTTCGGACGCAAGGCTCAAGGGCTTTGCCGAAATTCCTTTCGGCGTTTTGAAAATCTTTCTGAAGAAACTTTCGCTCGGCTCTTACAGCGTCCTGTTTGCTTCGTTCGGCCAGCCGGAGCGCGCGCCTGCAGATGCGCGCAGCGAAGAGCCCAAAAATAACATCAGCGTCATGCAGGAGGCTCCCGCCACAGCCGCCCCTGTAGGCTGGGAAGTGCCGCCAGTGCAGGCGGCGAGCGAAATGCTCGATCAGGGCGAGGACGAAGCTTCCGCCGCCGAAGATCAGGAGAGCAGCGCTGCGCGCGCAGCGATGGCCGCAGATGCGTCCATCATTCCCTCACAAAATAACGCCGAGACCGAAGCATCGATCGCATCGCTGACGACAGCTAGCGAAGAAGACACGCGCGAAGCCGCGAAGACCGGCGCGGACCTCGAAGACAAGACTGCTCACGAAAACGAACCCGAGCAGGAAGAAGAAGAAGCGATCCAAGAAACAAAGGAAGTGCCGCTTACGAACGCAACGGACGGCGAAACTCGCGAGCAGCCTTACTCCGCTAAAGCAGAAGCGGACGAAGTGCGGCACGAAGCCGCGAAGCAGGCCCCCGTCTCCGAAGAGATTGAAGACGACAAAGCCGATCAACACGAAGCAGAACCCGCTGCTGCGGCGATGCCTGCCGCCCCGCAGCCCGTCGTTCCCCAAACCAAGCGCGCGCCCTCGCGCTTCGTCTGGCAGGCCGATGCGGAAGGCCGCTTCACGAATATTTCCGCCGATCTCGCCGAAGGCGTCGGCGCGGCGCAGGCGGGCCGCGTCGGCGAAGACTGGGTAACGCTCGCCGAGCGCGCGGGCATCACCAATACCGATGCGCTGCTTGCCGCGGTGAAGCGCCGCGATACCTGGTCCGGAGTTTCGGTGCTGTGGCCGGTGGAAGGCACCGAGACCGCGCGTCCGGTCGATCTTGCGGCGCTCCCGGTATTCGACCGGGACCGCAACTTCCTCGGCTATCGCGGCTTCGGTGTTTTCCGCGAAGCGATCCCCTTCATCGCAAAGACGAAGCCCATCGCTGTTGCAGCCGAAACCGCCGATGAAGAAGCGGTCTCGCGCGACGACGTTCGCGAAACCGAGGCGAGCGCGGCAGAAAATAACGGACTGCCTTCGCAGACCGAAGCAACGCGCGACGATGAGCCTGTGCAGGAAGTGGAGACTTCCACTCCGGCAACACAGCTCGCAGACGAGATTACTCCTGCCCTTCACGCCGCCGAGAATGTCGAACCCGTATCCGCTGCCGAACAGCCGAGCGAAACGGGCGACGAAGCGGAAACCGAAGAGACCGCCGCCAACGACGAATTTCCGCTCCCACACGAGCCTGTCGAGTTCGAGGCGCTGCGCGCCGCGGCGCAAGCTGCGATCAACGAGACTGCGGCTCCAAGCGAAACCAGCGAACACGCGCCGGCAAGCGAACCGGACGCCGAGACGCATGCATCCTCGCTCGCATCAGCAAGCGAGAACAATGCAGCACCGCGCGAAGAAGCACCGCATGAAGAAAACGAAGACCGCAAGGCGCTGACGCCGAAAGAACAGGTCGCCTTCCGCGAGATCGGCCGCGTGCTGCTGCAGGACACGCTCGAAAGCGACCGCGCGGGCGTGCTGCGCGATCTCGACCGCGCGATGAACCTGCAAAGCGCGCGCGACGACAACGATGCGGATGCGGATGCAGAGACGCAACCGGAGCAGGACGCCGAACCCGCGCCCGTGCTTGCCGCCACGGCCGACCTCACAGGGGTCAGCGAACGCGCGCTGATGGACCGTATCCCGCTCGGGATCGCCGTGCATCGCGACGAGAAGCTGCTTTACGCGAACCGCGCGCTGCTCGACTGGTCGGGTTACGAGAACCTCGAGGCGCTGGAGCGCGCAGGCGGACTGCATCGCGTGTTCTCGACCGAACTTCCCGAAGACGCCGATCCCACCGTGTCGCGCTCGCTTGCGATGCGCGGGCCGAACGAGGAGCCGATCCCGGTCGAAACGCGATTGTTCGCAACGCCCTGGTACGGCAAGGCCGCGCTCGTCTATGTGCTGCGCCGGGCCAATGCCGGTT